>CP001624.1 GCA_000023185.1 Rhizobium leguminosarum bv. trifolii WSM1325
GTTTTCTTCACGGTTGAGGAATTTTCACTATGACGATAGGGTTGCCTTGGACAAAAGAGAAGGCGGCGGTGGAAAACCCATGAAAACCAAGCGTGAAGCGGCAGAGCAACCGGAACAGGCGCAGAGTGGACGCGCTCCCTTTTCCCAGGATCCGCACGCCGTCCGCGAGCCGAAGGAAAACAACCTCGAAATGGCGATCGGCCATGAGGTGCGCGCCTACCGCAAGAAACTCGGCATCACAGTCACCGATCTGGCGGCCGCGACCGGCATTTCACTCGGCATGCTGTCGAAGATCGAGAACGGCAACATCTCGCCGTCGCTGACGACCCTGCAATCGCTGTCGCGGGCGCTCGGCGTGCCGCTGACCGCCTTCTTCCGCCGTTTCGAGGAACCGCGCAATGCCGTCTTCGTCAAAGCGGGGCAGGGCATCGAACTCGAACGGCGCGGCACGCGCGCCGGCCATCAATATAATCTGCTCGGCCATATCGACAACAATACCAGCGGCGTCATCGTCGAGCCTTACCTCATCACATTGACGGCCGATTCCGACACCTTCCCGACCTTCCAGCACGAGGGCATGGAATTTCTCTACATGCTCGAAGGCGAAGTCGTTTACCGCCATGGCGACCAGCTTTTCCAGATGGAGCCGGGCGACAGCCTGTTCTTCGATGCCGATGCACCACATGGGCCGGAGCAGTTGGTCAAACTCCCGAGCAAATACCTCTCGATCATCACCTATCCTCAGCGGAGCTCGAAAGGCTGACTTGCCTTAAAAGAAAAAATCTTTCTTCCGAGTTGAAAACCGAAAACAGACCTGCTAGTCCTTTCTCAACACGAACGGAGGTCTGGTCATGTGCGGAATTGTGGGGCTCTTCCTCAAGGATAAAAGTCTCGAACCGGAGCTCGGGGCACTGCTGTCCTCGATGCTGATAACGATGACGGATCGGGGGCCGGACAGCGCCGGTATCGCGATCTATGGCGACGCCAGCGGCAGCAATGCCAAGATCACCATCCAGTCGGCCAATCCGAAGAAGGATTTCGCCGACCTCGAGGCCGAGCTCGGCCAGGCGGTCGGCGCACCGGTCGCCATCCAGGTTAAGAGCACCCATGCCGTCATCACGCTTGCGAAGGATCTGCTCGATGCGGGCAAGGCAGCCGTTTCTGAATTGCGTCCCAACATCCGCATCATGAGCAGCGGCGACGCCATCGAGATCTACAAGGAAACCGGCCTGCCGAAGGATGTGGTCTCCCGCTTCGCGGTCAATTCAATGGCCGGCACCCACGGCATCGGCCATACCCGCATGGCGACGGAATCAGCCGTCACGACGCTCGGCGCCCATCCTTTTTCCACCGGCTCCGACCAATGCCTTGTGCATAATGGCTCCCTGTCCAACCACAACAATCTGCGCCGCGAGCTGAAGCGCGAAGGCATGACCTTCGAAACCGAAAACGACACCGAGGTCGCCGCCGCCTATCTGACGGCAGAGATGGCCAAGGGCAAGAATCTCGGCCAGGCGCTGGAAGGCGCGGTGGATGACCTCGACGGCTTCTTCACCTTCGTCGTCGGCACCAAGTCCGGCTTCGGCGTGGTGCGCGATGCGATCGCCTGCAAGCCCGCCGTCATGGCCGAAACGGAGCAGTATGTCGCATTCGGTTCCGAATACCGGGCGCTCGTCAATCTGCCCGGCATCGAGAATGCCCGGGTCTGGGAGCCGGAGCCTGCAACCGTCTATTTCTGGGATCACCAGAAGGTCGCTTGACCGGCGCCTCATGCATATTCTCCAAGGGTTATCGAAACATGCCTGTCATTGATCTTGCCACTACGCCGTTGCGTGAACTCAACAGCGCCCTGCACAACATCCAGAACGGTTCGAACGATCTTTCCTTCGAAGTCGTCAATCCGCGCGGCAGCCATTCGGTTGCCGTCGGCATCGATGCGCCCGTCACGGTCGATGTGAAGGGGTCGGTCGGCTATTACTGCGCCGGGATGAACGACGGCGGGACCGTCACGGTTCACGGTTCGGCAGGTCCGGGTGTTGCAGAAAACATGATGTCTGGAACCGTCCTCATCGAGGGTGATGCCAGCCAGTATGCCGGCGCAACCGGCCGCGGCGGCCTCCTTGTCATCAAGGGCAATGCGGCATCGCGCTGCGGCATCTCGATGAAGGGCATCGACATCGTCGTTCATGGCAATATCGGCCATATGTCGGCCTTCATGGGCCAGTCCGGCCACCTCGTGGTGCTGGGCAATGCTGGCGATGCGCTTGGGGATTCGCTCTACGAGGCGAAGCTCTTCGTGCGCGGTTCGGTCAAGAGCCTGGGTGCCGATTGCATCGAAAAGGAGCTGCGTCCCGAGCATCTGACGAAGCTGGCCGAACTTCTCGAAAAGGCGGGTGTGACCGAAGTGAGGCCCGAGGAATTCAAGCGTTACGGCTCGGCCCGCAAGCTCTATAATTTCAATATCGACAACGCCGACGCGTATTAAGGCGAGGGACCATCATGAGCTATCACAACCCCTATACCCCGCCGCGCAAGTCCGCGACCTTCGACGATTACACGCTGGCGGAAATCCGCCGTGCGGCGGCGACCGGCATTTACGACATCCGTGGCGCCGGCACCAAACGCAAGGTTCCGCATTTCGATGACCTGCTTTTTCTCGGCGCATCGATCTCGCGCTATCCGCTCGAAGGTTACCGCGAGAAGTGCGACACGTCGGTCGTCCTCGGCGCGCGCTTCGCCAAAAAGCCCATTCACCTGAAGACGCCGATCACCATTGCCGGCATGAGCTTCGGTGCGCTCTCCGGCAATGCCAAGGAAGCGCTCGGACGCGGCGCGACGATTGCCGGAACCTCCACCACGACAGGCGACGGCGGGATGACCGATGAAGAGCGCGGCCATTCGCAGACGCTGGTCTACCAGTATCTGCCGTCGCGATACGGCATGAATCCCAAGGACCTGCGTCGCGCCGATGCGATCGAAGTGGTTGTCGGTCAAGGCGCAAAGCCCGGCGGCGGTGGCATGCTGCTCGGCCAGAAGATCTCCGATCGTGTCGCCAACATGCGCAATCTGCCGAAGGGCATCGACCAGCGCTCGGCCTGCCGCCACCCGGATTGGACCGGCCCGGACGACCTCGAAATCAAGATCCTGGAACTGCGTGAGATCACCGACTGGGAAAAGCCGATCTATGTGAAGGTCGGTGGCGCGCGTCCCTATTACGATACCGCACTTGCGGTGAAGGCTGGGGCCGACGTGGTGGTGCTCGATGGCATGCAGGGCGGAACCGCCGCGACGCAGGATGTCTTCATCGAAAATGTCGGCATGCCGACGCTCGCCTGCATCCGCCCCGCCGTCCAGGCGCTGCAGGATCTCGGCATGCATCGCAAGGTGCAACTGATCATCTCGGGCGGCATCCGATCGGGCGCCGACGTGGCCAAGGCACTGGCGCTGGGTGCCGATGCCGTTGCCATCGGCACGGCGGCACTCGTTGCGATCGGCGACAACGATCCGCATTGGGAAGAAGAATACCAGAAGCTCGGCACGACGGCCGGCGCCTATGACGACTGGCACGAAGGCAAAGACCCGGCCGGCATCACGACGCAGGACCCGGAACTGATGAAGCGCCTTGATCCAATCGCCGCCGGCCGCCGTCTCGCGAACTATCTGAAGGTTATGACGCTGGAAGCCCAGACCATCGCGCGCGCCTGCGGCAAGAACCACCTGCACAACCTGGAACCGGAAGATCTTTGCGCGCTGACGATGGAGGCGGCCGCCATGGCCCAGATCCCGCTCGCCGGCACAAACTGGTATCCCGGCAAGGGAGGCTACTGATTTCTACTACCGGCCGGGCAAACGTCCCGGCCGTCTCGCATCCATAAGCAAAGTGTCTCCAAGAAATCCAAAGGGGAACGAGAATGACACTGGACCTTGCTGCTTTTGCCAAAGACAAAGGCATCAAATATTTCATGATCAGCTATACCGACCTGTTCGGTGGCCAACGCGCCAAGCTGGTCCCGGCAGAAGCCATCGCCGATATGCAGAAGGATGGCGCCGGCTTTGCGGGCTTCGCAACCTGGCTCGATTTGACGCCAGCCCATCCCGACCTGTTCGCGCTTCCCGATGCGTCCTCGGTTATCCAGTTGCCCTGGAAGAAAGACGTCGCATGGGTTGCAGCCGACTGCGTCATGAACGATCAGCCTGTCGAACAGGCACCGCGCGTGGTGCTGAAAAGACTGGTCGCTGAAGCTGCGAAAGAAGGGCTCCGGGTGAAAACCGGCGTGGAGCCCGAGTTCTTTCTGATTTCTGCGGACGGCTCGGTGATTTCGGACCAGTTCGATACCGCCGAGAAGCCTTGCTACGATCAGCAGGCCGTGATGCGTCGCTATGATGTCATCGCCGAGATCTGCGACTACATGCTCGAGCTCGGCTGGAAGCCCTATCAGAACGATCACGAGGACGCGAACGGCCAGTTCGAGATGAACTGGGAATATGACGACGCGCTTCAGACGGCAGACAAGCACTCCTTCTTCAAGTTCATGGTCAAGTCGGTCGCCGAAAAACACGGCCTTCGCGCCACCTTCATGCCGAAGCCCTTCAAAGGCCTGACCGGAAACGGCTGCCATGCCCATATTTCGGTCTGGGACATCGATGGCAAGGTCAACGCCTTTGCCGACAAGGAAATGGCCTTTGGGCTCTCCGCTCAGGGTAAAACCTTCCTCGGCGGCATCATGAAGCACGCCTCCGCGCTGGCCGCGATCACCAATCCGACGGTCAATTCCTATAAGCGCATCAACGCGCCGCGCACGACATCGGGCGCGACCTGGGCGCCGAACACCGTGACCTGGACGGGCAACAACCGCACCCACATGGTGCGCGTGCCGGGACCTGGACGTTTCGAGCTGCGCCTGCCTGATGGTGCGGTCAATCCGTACCTGCTGCAGGCGATCATCATCGCGGCCGGCCTCGACGGCATCCGCAGCCAGGCAGACCCCGGCCGGCATTACGATATCGACATGTATGCCGAAGGGTATCTGGTGAAGGACGCGCCGCGCCTACCGCTCAACCTGCTCGACGCGCTGCGCGCCTATGATGCAGACGAGGGCTTGAAGCAGGCGATCGGGGCCGAGTTTTCCGCCGCCTATCTCAAGCTCAAGCATCAGGAATGGAATGCTTTCTGCTCGCATTTCACCCAGTGGGAACGCGACAGCACGCTCGACATCTGAACGGACGGGCGTTCTGAAGACACGCTGATGCGCCGGAGCAGACAAGCTCCGGCGTGGTTGCAGTGCCGCGTGTATTTCAGACGCCAAAACGACGCTAACACTTTGAATTGCTGCGTAATTATCAAGTCGATCCCGATTTAAGGAATTATGCAGTAGGCCATCTGCGCTCGGGATAGCGAAGGAAGAAACAGCATGAAGAGTTTCGTACTCACCGTATCCTGCAAGTCGACGCGCGGCATCGTCGCGGCGATTTCGAGCTATCTGGCCGACAAGGGCTGCAACATCATCGACAGTTCGCAGTTCGACGATCTCGACACCGGCAAGTTCTTCATGCGCGTCAGCTTCATTTCGGAGGAGGGGCTTTCGGGCGCCGATATCGACGCCGGTTTTGCGACCGTCGCCGCTCCTTTCGAAATGGATTACGATTTTCACGACAGCGAGAAGCGCATGAAGGTGCTCTTGATGGTGTCGCGCTTCGGCCATTGTCTGAACGACCTGCTCTACCGCTGGAAGATCGGCGCCCTGCCGATCGATATCGTTGGCGTGGTCTCCAACCATTTCGACTACCAGAAGGTCGTGGTCAACCATGACATCCCCTTCCACCATATTCCGGTCACCAAGGCCAACAGGGTGCAGGCCGAGGGCCATATCATGGACGTGGTCGAGCAGACCGGCACCGAGCTGATCGTGCTCGCCCGCTACATGCAGATCCTGTCGGACGAGATGTGCCAGAAGATGTCCGGGAAGATCATCAATATCCACCACTCCTTCCTGCCAAGCTTCAAGGGCGCCAACCCTTACAAACAGGCCTATCAACGCGGCGTGAAGCTGATCGGGGCGACGGCGCATTACGTCACCGCCGATCTCGACGAAGGCCCGATCATCGAGCAGGACACGGCGCGCATCACCCATGCGCAGTCGCCCGACGACTATGTCTCGATCGGCCGCGACGTCGAAAGCCAGGTGCTGGCGCGCGCCATCCACGCCCATATCCATCACCGCACCTTCATCAACGGCAACCGCACCGTGGTCTTCCCGGCAAGCCCGGGAAGTTACGCGTCGGAGCGGATGGGCTGAGAGATGATTGGCGTCATCGCACCCATCGCGCCACAGCGCCTATGCCATCAAAGTTTGGGAAATGCATGCCGGGCGGGCTTGCCACGACGCGAAAGACTTATATAGTCAGGAAATAAATATTCCGTAGAGGAAATAAGAGGGAACGGACAATGGCTTTATCATGGCGTTTCTCCGTCTTGGCGGATCGGCATCGCGCACTGGGATCGAAGCTCGAGGACTGGAGCGGTATGGGCACCGCCTGGACCTATGACAAAGACATGTCGGAAGAGCATGTCGCCGTCCGTACCAAGGCCGGCATCATGGATGTTTCGGGCCTGAAGAAGGTGCATCTGGTCGGCCCGCACGCCATCGCCGTGCTCGACTCCATCACCAGCCGCGACCTGACGAAGATCTACCCCGGCCGGTCAGTCTATGCGACGATGCTGAACGAGCGCGGCCACTTCACCGACGACTGCATCGTCTATCGCACCGGCCCGAATTCCTGGATGCTGGTGCATGGCTCCGGCTCCGGCCACGAGGAACTCGTCAAGCAGGCCGCGGGCCGCAATTGCGCCGTGCTCTTCGATGACGACCTGCACGACCTGTCGCTGCAGGGACCGCTCGCGGTCGACTATCTGGCCAAATATGTGCCCGGCATTCGCGATCTCAAATACTTCCACCACATGCAGACGACGCTGTTCGGCGCGCCGGTGATGATCTCGCGCACCGGTTATACCGGCGAGCGCGGCTACGAGATCTTCGTGCGCGGCCAGGACGCCGTCATGGTCTGGGACCGGATCGTCGAGGAAGGCAAGGAGATGGGCATCATCCCCTGCTGCTTCTCCGTTCTCGACATGCTGCGGGTCGAAAGCTACCTGCTCTTCTACCCTTACGACAATTCGCAAATGTATCCCTTCGCCGATCAGCCGCCCGGCGATAGCCTCTGGGAACTCGGCCTCGACTTCACCGTCAGCCCCGGCAAGACGGGCTTCCGTGGCGCCGAGGAGCATGCCCGCCTCAAGGGCAAGGAACGCTTCAAGATCTTCGGCATGCTGATCGATGCCGACGGACCGGCCGATCTCGGTGACGAAGTCTTTGCCGACGGCAAAAAGGTCGGTGTCATTACCTGCCCGAGCTATTCCTCCCTGACGAAGAAATCCATGGCGATTGCCCGCTTGGACGTTGACAAGGCGGTGCATGGGACGAAACTCGAAGTCCGCGGCAAGACAGTAAAGGCAAGCGCCACCGCCCACACGCTTCCCTTCGACGATCCGGAGAAGAAAAAGAGGATTGCCGTAGGTTAAGGAGCAGGCGAATGCTCGTTGCAGGCATCAAGAGCCGACCCGTCTACACGGGCCTGACCATCCAGCCCAATGCCCGGCGGCACATTTTCGCGCTCGAAGGGGAGGGCGCCAGGGCTCTGCTCGATCAGCAGCCGGCGCTTGACGAAACGGCTCTTGCCCGCAGCGAGATCCTCTATGTCGCCCGCGGCTCTCAAGGCACCGGCTTGGACGAGACGCTGCGCCACCTCGGCGCCGACATGTTCTTCACGGCTCCGACCATCTCAACGCTGCTCTTCCGATTGAAGGGTTCGCTTGCCACTGCTCACATGGGCACGCGGCTTTATCTGTCGGGCACGGAAGGCTTCATCGGCCAGGCAATGCTCGTGGCGCTCGATTACGGCATGGACCATGCCTCCGTCATCACCGAGCATCGCGGCTCGCTGGCACGGCGGGTGCAATGCGTCCATTGCAAGGGCATTACCGACGACGTCACCACCAGCCCGTTTGCCTGCAGCCATTGCGGGCTGCCGCTTCTGGTGCGCGATCACTATTCGCGCCGGCTCGCCGCCTTCCAGGGCGTCAATATCGATGCGGAAGAACCGGGCAGCGCGCCTGACCCCGAGGAGTTGTTCCTTTGAGCGGTGGTACTGAAATTCCTGTCCGCGTGGTGCGGATCACGCCGATTGCCGAGCGCGTCAAGCGCTTCCGTTTCGAGCGCCTTGACGGCAAGCCGATGCCTTATTTCTCCGGCGGCGCCCACGTCATCGTCTTGATGAACGATGGCGGCCATATGCGCCGCAACGCCTATTCGCTGATGTCGCCGCCGCATGATTGCGCAGCCTACGAGATCAGCGTGCTGCACGTCGAGAATTCGCGCGGCGGCTCCACCTTCATGCATGAGAAGGTCAGCGAAGGCGACGAGCTCAAGGTCAGTTATCCTGTCAACCTCTTCCAGCCGGACTGGCGCGGGCGCAAGCATCTTCTGATCGCCGGTGGCATCGGCATTACCCCCTTCATCGCAATGATGGAGCAGTTTTCCCGAGAGGGCGCCAATTTCGAGCTGCATTATGCCATCCGCACGCGCGACCGCGGCGCCTATTGGCAGCATCTCGTCGCGCGCTATGGCGGGCATCGCATCAAGATCTATTGCGATGCCGAAGGCGGCGCCATGCCGCTGACGCGCCTGCTCGGCACCCAGCCGCTCGGCACGCATCTTTATGTCTGCGGCCCGTCAGGGATGATCGACGGCGTGCTGAAGTCGGGACTGGACGCCGGCTGGCCGGAACAGAACCTGCATTCGGAACGGTTCCTGTCGTCTCTACCAGGCAAGCCCTTCGCGATCGAGCTCCTGCGGTCCGGCAAGACCGTGAAGGTCGGCCATCACGAAAGCATGCTGGAGGCAATCGAGGCAGCGGGCGTCGATGCGCCCTTCCTCTGTCGCGGCGGCGCCTGCGGTCAATGCGAGACCGGCGTCGTCACCTGCGACGGCAAGCTGCTGCACCATGACGTTTATCTGACGAACGAAGAAAAAGCATCCGGCCGCAAGGTGATGATCTGCGTTTCCCGCTTCGAGGGAAACACGCTGCATCTTGATCTCTAGCGGCATCGGAAGCGGAACAAGGAGACCGGACATGGCAATCGTCTTCAAGCAGGAAACCTTCCGGAACGATTTCAGCTATCGGAATAGCCCCGAGAATATCCGGCGTTTCCCGTTTCCCTTTGACCGCGACGAATACATGTATTCGGTCAATATGGAGCCGCATGTCCACGGCCGGGCGGGAACCGTCTACGAAAGCTTGATCGACGTCGACGAGCATTATGTCGCCGAGATGCACGACCGGGCGCTGGTGCTGAAGGAAGATCCGCTACGCTATCAGGCGCTGCCGCACATGATGAGCGCGCAATGGGATACGCTCGAACTTTTGATGGAAGAGCAGGCGGCAGGGTACCCCGACCATTTCACGCTGATCCGCAACGGTGACCAGTGGCGTTGGATCAACCGCCCACTCGGCATCGACGACAGCTTCACCTTTGGCGATGCCTCGACGCTGCCCTATGAGCCCTTCGAATATATCACCCGCCAGGCCCAGGGCGATTTCTGCATCGTCGACCAGCGCGACAGCAATCTCTGGATGGATGCCGGCATGGTGACGACGCAAGCCGACTGGTCGCTCGATTTCGACATCGGCATGAATTTCATGGAATGGCATGGGCCGGTGCCGCTCGCCCACCAGATCGGCGTCTTCGACCGAGCGCTGAAATTCCTGTTGAACCTGCAGCAGGGCAAGCCGACACGGCGCTTCAACTGGACGATGACGATCAATCCGCGGCTCGACACCAGCCCGGAGAATTATCACAAATGGGGTCCTGACCGCACCACAGTGACACCTGATAATGTCGGCGAGAAGGTGCATCTGCGCGTCGAGCTGCAGAGCCTTTGGCGCCTGCCACGCTCGAACGCCATCCTTTTCGTCATCCGCTGCTACCTGATGAACATGGAAGAGCTCGTGACCGTGCCGAAATGGGCGCGACGCTTTCCGCGCGTGCTGAAGACACTGCCGCCGGAGCTCATCGACTACAAAGGCCTCACCCGCTTCCGCGAGACGACGATCGACTGGTTTTCCAAGTATGACGATGGGGCGCCGACCAGCCCCGGCATCTATCCGGACTGACACGCAGGACAATGCGATATAATCAAGAGGGGAATGCTTCATGACAAGAGTAGCCGTCATTGGTGCCGGTCCTTCCGGACTGGCGCAGCTGCGCGCCTTTCAATCGGCCGCCCAAAAGGGCGCCGAGATCCCGGAGATCGTCTGCTTCGAAAAACAGTCGGACTGGGGCGGGCTCTGGAACTATACCTGGCGCACCGGCCTCGACGAATATGGCGAGCCGGTCCACGGCAGCATGTATCGTTACCTTTGGTCGAACGGACCGAAGGAATGCCTTGAATTCGCTGACTATTCCTTCGAGGAGCACTTCGGCAAGCCGATCGCCTCCTATCCGCCGCGCGCCGTGCTCTGGGACTACATCAAGGGCCGCGTCGAGAAGGCGAACGTCCGCCACTGGGTGCGCTTCAGCACGCCGGTACGCATGGTCCGCTTCGACGATCAGACGAAGAAGTTCACGGTGACGGCGCATAACCGCGTCGAGGACCGGATGTATGACGAGGAATTCGACTATGTCGTCGTGGCATCAGGTCATTTCTCGACGCCGAACGTGCCCTATTTCGAAGGCGTGAAGACCTTCAACGGCCGCGTGCTGCATGCCCACGACTTCCGTGACGCGCTGGAGTTCAAGGGCAAGGACATCCTGCTCGTCGGACGCAGCTATTCGGCCGAGGACATCGGCTCGCAATGCTGGAAATACGGCGCGAAATCGGTGACGACGAGCTATCGCTCGAAGCCGATGGGCTTCAAATGGCCGGAGAATTTCGAGGAGCGGCCATTGCTGATCAAGCTCGAAAACCGCACCGCACATTTCCTCGACGGCTCGACCAAGGAGGTCGATGCGGTGATCCTCTGCACCGGATACCAGCACCACTTCCCATTCCTGCCCGACGAACTCCGGCTGAAGACCGCCAACCGCCTCTGGGCTGACAGCCTCTACAAGGGGGTGATCTTCGACAAGAACCCGCAGCTTTTCTATATCGGCATGCAGGACCAGTTCTATACCTTCAACATGTTCGACGTGCAGGCCTGGTGGGCACGCGACGTGATGATGGGCCGCATCACGCTGCCGCCGGAAGAGGAGCTGAAAGCCAATTTCGACATGTGGCGCGCCCGCGAGGAAACACTCGAGGATGCCGAGCAGATGATCTGGTATCAGGGCGACTATGTGAAGGAACTGCTTGCCGAAACCGATTATCCCTCCTTCGACATCGAGGGCACCAACCAGACCTTCATGGAGTGGGAACATCACAAGGCTCACAACATCATGGGCTTTCGCGATCATGCCTACCGATCGCTGATGACCGGCAACATGTCGCCGACGCACCACACCCCCTGGGTCGAGGCGCTCGACGATTCCATGGAGGAATATCTACGCAACTGATGAGGCGGGCCTGCATTGCCGGAGGAGGGTGTTCGTGCACTCTCCTCCGGCATATTGTGAGCCGCGCCTTTGAGCGAGACGATTGCAACTCTTCTCTTCGGATGTGGCCTTCATGGATTTTCAAACGAGCATTCTCGGGCGCATGAGCGGTTTTCTCTACCGCTGCCGAGCCGATGAAAACTACACGATGCTTGAGATGACCAACGGCATCGAGCGCATCTTCGGTTATCCCGTCGATGAAATCGTCGGCAACCGCACGCGAACCTTCACCTCGATCATGTACGAGGAAGACGTGCCTTTGATGGATGAGATCGTCGGACGGGCGCTGGAGAAGCGCACGGACTGGACGATGGAGTATCGCATCCGCCACGCCATGGGGCATCTCATCTGGGTCACCGAGACAGGCGGCGGTATCTGGAACGAGAAGGGCGAGCTTCTCTATCTCGAAGGCAGCATCATCAACATCGAATCGCTCTATCAGCGAATCGATGAACAGACCTCCGGCATGCGCGTCACCGCCTCGAAGACCAATGAGATCCTGCAATCGCTGCGTTACCTGAAGCTGCTCGCCGTCAATGCCGGCATCGAGGCCGCCCGCGCCGGCACGGCCGGATCGGGCTTTGCCGTGCTGGCCGCAGAAATGCGCACGCTCGCCAACTCCTCGGAAGAGGCCGCACGCGCCATTTCCAACGCACAACGCAAGGCGGAAGGCTGAGCTTTACCCAAGCAGCGGCAGATTTGCGGCTCAAGTCGAAAGCCGCAATATTAACCGGGCAGCGCTTCCGCAGATTGCAACGCTTTTCCAATGGCTTGCGGTAATTCTGCGCTTAAAGAATCTCAGGTGATTGTCGGTGAAATTAAGGCCGCGTTAACTTTTTGTTAACCATAGCAGCGGTAGACATGGTCAACGATTTCTTCACATAGATGACCAAAGTGCTAACAGACGCTCGCTCTATCCGCATCAAGGGCCGCTCTTTCCTCGCGGTCATGCTGTCTCCGGATCTTCCCATCGATGATTGGTTGATCCGGCTGGACGATTTGGCCGCGCGTTCGGCCGGCTTCTTCCTCGGACGGCCTGTCGTGCTCGATCTGACGGACCTGCAAATCGACCGGCCACAGCTGAAGGACCTGATTGCCGAACTTGCCAAGCGCAATGTCAGCATCATGGGCATCGAGGGCGCGCGGCCTTCGATCCTCGGATCCGGCATGCCGCCGGCACTCAAAGGCGGTCGGTCGGTCTCCGACATCGAAGTTCAGGCAAAGGAGCCTGCCGATCTACCCGGCAAACCGGCAGCGGCGGAGGCCCGCCCGGCCATGCAATCGATCGTCATCCGGGAACCGGTGCGCTCGGGGCAATCGGTGATCTTTCCGGAAGGCGACGTCACCGTCATCGGATCGGTCGCCTCGGGTGCCGAGGTCATCGCCGGCGGGTCCGTCCATATCTATGGCGCCTTGCGTGGCCGAGCCATGGCGGGATCCATCGGAAACGCATCGGCGCGGATCTTTTGCCGCAAGCTCGAGGCCGAGCTGGTTGCAATCGACGGCATCTACAAAATGGCGGAAGACATGGCCGCCAATCTTCGCGGACAGGCTGTTCAGCTCTGGCTCGAAGACGACGCGATCATGGCAGAGAAACTGATCTGACGGCAGCGCCGCGCCTCTCTTCGAGAGCCGCACAGCACGCTTTAACACTTTGAATTACTGGGGCCACGGCAAAGGAGAGACAATGATGGGGAAAGTGATCGTCGTCACGTCAGGCAAGGGCGGGGTTGGCAAGACAACCTCGACCGCCGCATTGGGAGCGGCGCTGGCGCAACGCAATGAGAAGGTCGTCGTCGTCGATTTCGACGTGGGCTTACGCAATCTCGACCTCGTCATGGGCGCCGAGCGCCGGGTCGTCTATGACCTGATCAATGTCATCCAGGGCGACGCCAAGCTTACCCAGGCGCTGATCCGCGACAAGCGGCTGGAAACGCTGTTCCTGCTGCCGGCCTCGCAGACGCGGGACAAGGACAATCTGACGGCCGAGGGCGTCGAGCGCGTCATCAACGACCTGAAGCGTTATTTCGACTGGATCATCTGCGACAGCCCCGCCGGGATCGAGCGCGGCGCGACGCTCGCCATGCGCCACGCCGATGTTGCCGTGGTCGTCACCAATCCTGAGGTCTCTTCGGTGCGCGATTCGGATCGCATCATCGGCCTGCTCGATGCCAAGACCGCCAAGGCCGAACGCGGCGAGCGGATGGAAAAGCACCTGCTGCTCACCCGCTATGACGCCAACCGCGCCGAACGCGGCGACATGCTCAAGGTCGACGACGTCCTGGAGATCCTGTCCATCCCGCTGCTCGGCATCATACCCGAAAGCATGGATGTTCTGCGGGCATCCAATATCGGGGCGCCGGTCACGCTGGCAGACAGCCGCAGCGCGGCTGCGATGGCCTATTTCGATGCCGCTCGTCGGCTCGCCGGCGAAGTTGTGCCGATCGCCATCCCAGAGGAAAAGAGGAACATTTTCGGCAAGATCTTCGGACGGAGGGCAGCATGAATATTTTCCGTCTATTCAACAAGCAGAGAACCGCACCGGCCGCCCGCGAACGGCTGCAGGTCCTTCTCGCTCATGAACGTTCCTCGGCGGGGTCGGACCTGGTCTCCCTGCTGCGCGAGGAAATCCTGGCGGTGATCGCAAAGCATGTGCAGCTCGACCACGACAAGGTGCAGGTGACGATCGATCGCAACGAATACGTCTCGACCCTTGAGATCGACGTCGAAATCCCGCTGAACGCAGCCGTTCAGGCTGCTTGAAAGAGAGCGCTGCCTGTTGCGACAACAGGCGGCGCTGACGATCAGGACTTCCTGGCTTTGCGATTGGCGTAACGCAGGTCGCGTTCGGCCTTTCGGGCGGCTTCGTCGGCAATCACGCGGGCGATCCGCTCTTTATCAGCTGCTTCGCGCGCGTCGGCATCGGCGCGTGCTGCGGCCTCGGCGGCAGCCTGACGTTCGGCCTCGGCGGCCTGAGCCCGCTCCAGTTCCTCGAGCTTGACCCGTTCTCGCTGAGCGCGACGTTCTTCCCTGGCCGCGGCAATGGCTTGACGCTCCGCCTGCTTTGCCAGCCTTGTCGGTTCGGCTGAATCCTTGGCGCTACGATACGCATTGAGGAGAGCCGCCTTGGCTTCGGCAGCGGCGCTGCGGCGATCGGAAAGCTCGTTGTTTTTGGCGTTTTTCAAATCTGTTTCCTGACTGTTTGACTTCGACCCTACGGCGCCGCACGTCTTAAGACGCGCAAAGGGCGCTGTAATACCTTGAACTGCTGCATCGCTTTATCCTGAAATCGGACCGATTTAAGGAATTATGCCGTTGGGTCAGATTTTCTTTTTTCGCTTCGCGCTGGGAGCAGTACCCCCTGTCAAGCGATCCTGCAATTCCTTGGCTTCACGCGCTTCGCGTAACCGCAAGGTTTTTTCCTCGCGGGCACGTATGGTCGAATCGATCTCTTCGACCGCGCGGCTTCGCGCCAGGAACTGCGATTGCGCGTTTCCGAAGGCAATCTCCGCCTGCTTGCGTGATTTGCTGTGTGACTCTGTCATATCAATCCTGGATTTATCAGCCCGCTGGCGGAACGCAGCAAAAAGGCCAGGCAACTTGCCTGACCTTGATAGTATCATACTTTCAACTGTGCCGGTACATCCGCGGTCAAAGGAAAGCAGATTTCAGTTTAAGCGGCTTGGAGATTGCAAGCGGACATTTTGCCCGACTTGTTATCGCGCTCAAGCTCGTAGCCGATCTTCTGGCCTTCGACGATTTCGCGCATTCCAGCACGCTCGACGGCAGAGATGTGGACGAAGGCGTCAGCGCCGCCGTCATCAGGCTGAATGAAGCCGAAGCCCTTGGTGGAATTGAACCATTTAACTGTGCCAGTGGTCATAACAAACCCTTTCATAGCAATTGACGACCGCACGTGCGAAAGCACGACGGATGATGATCTCGATTTTGAAGAGGGAAGTTCGTCCAGGGCACGTTGCCAGCGTGCGATAACAAAAGTCAAACAAGCAATATCGACCACCGAGATATAATCATCGAAGCCGGATATGTCAACTTTTAGTTTTTTTGAGCCGCCAAATCGCCATAAGATTGCATCTCGCCGGTCGTGCGCGTCAACGACAGTATCAACAACCGATCGCCGTTTCCCGACCTCCAAAGCAGGCGTTACGAGCGCGGCAGCGTCTTCTGCGGATCGTAATGCGAAAGCGGCACGATCGTCGCCGGCAGGCGCTTCTGGTGGCCGTCGAGCTTGCCGACCTCGACCTCGGTGCCCGGGTTTGCATGCATCACATCGATGCGGGCGAGCGCGATCGTCTTGCCGAGGACCGGCGAGCGCGTGGCGCTGGTGACGACGCCCACCTGCGCCCGGCCGATATGAATGCAATCGCCATGGCCGACGGCCTCGTTGGACTTGATGTCGAGGCCGACGAGCAGATGGCGCGGATGCTCCTTGCGCCGGATCAGCGCCTCGCGGCCGATGAAATCGTCCTGTTTGGATTTCAGCGGCACCGTGAAGCCGATCCCGGCCTCGAACGGATCGGTCTGGTCGGTGAATTCGTGATGGGCGAAGATCAGGCCCGCCTCGATGCGGACCATGTCCAGCGCTTCCAATCCCATCGGCTTCAACCCGTGCGGCTGGCCGGCCTCCCAGACGGCGTCGAACACCGTCAGCGCATCCTTCGGATGGCAGAAGATCTCGTAGCCGAGTTCGCCGGTGTAACCGGTGCGCGAGACGACGATCGGCGCACCCTCGAAGCCGCCGATGCGGCCGACGGTGAAGCGGAACCATTCGAGTTCGCCGATCGTCGGCTGGCGCGGCGCCGTCCAGATGATCTCCTTCAGGATATCGCGGCTCTTCGGCCCCTGCAGGGCGATATTGTGCATCTGGTCGGTCGAAGAGCGGACCCAGGCCTTGAAGCCCTTCTTCTCCGCCTGCTGGCGCAGCCATATGCCGCTGAAATCATCACCGCCTATCCAGCGGAAGTTCTTGTCGCCGAGCCGGAACAGGGTGCCGTCATCGATCATGCCGCCGTTTTCGTAGCACATGGCGGAATAGACGACCTGGCCGGTCGACAGTTTGCGCACGTCACGCGTCAGGCAATATTGCAGCAGTTCCTCGGCATCCGGCCCCGTCACCTCGAATTTCCGCAAGGGCGAGAGATCGATGACGGCGGCGCGCTCGCGGCAGGCCCAGTATTCCTCGACCGGCCCTTCGCTGGAAAAGCGGTTCGGCAGCCAGTAGCCGCGATATTCGGTGTAGTCACGTGTCAAGGCGGAGAGGCGGGGATGGAAGGCGGTTTCGCGCGTCAGTTCGGCGTCGGCATCTGGGGTCATGCGATAGGCCACCGCTCGTGAGAATTTCTCTTTTCCGGAAAAGGTGCGGACGTGGATATCCGTCGGATCCCAGCCGTTCGCAGCGTCGATATCGTCAGGGCAGGACGAGGAGACGCAGACGAGATCGGTCAGCGCCCGCATCAGCACATAATCGCCGGGACGCGACCAGGGCTCGTCGAGATAGAGCTGGTTATTGTGGTCGATATTGGTGTTGTAGAAATAGTTCAGCGCTTCCCAGCCCTTGCGGCCGGCAATGCCGTAAGGCGCCAGCACCGCATTGAAATTGTCCGTGCAGTTGACGTGGCCGGGATAACCCATGTCGTCGTAGTAGCGCGAATTGCAGGCGGTCGCGAAAGCGTCGTGACGGCCGACCGTATCCTGGACGATTTCGACCAGCGGCTCGAAGTCGCGGTCGAAGGCCTTCGAAGGGAGACCCGGCATCGGATAGCTGCGGCCGAGCAGCGTGCGGGTGACGGTGGAATCGAGCGCGAGGTCGAGACCCTTGTCGACCTTGCGGGCGGCAAACGCCTGAAAATCGGTGCACTGGCGTCCATAGACGTCGATGATCTGGATGAATTCGCCGGCACGCACGAAATAGGCCGCCGCGGTCGCCGCCCGGATGCGAATATCCTCGACCGGATCGGCGGCCGGTTCCGGCAAAGCGGAGGCATAATCGCGGATCAGCAGGCTGCGCTTGATCCTGATCTCGATCGGCGTCGCTGTATCCTGCGCCTCCGGCGACATGGCGCTGGCCGGTGCTGCGACGATCAGCAGGCCCTTCATGGAAATCGTGAATTCCGCCCTGCTGCCCGGGGTCGATCCCGACCCGAAAATGCTGAGCGCGCCGGCCTTTGCAAGATCGGCGCCGCGACGCTGAAGCGCCGCACGCGTGCGGGCAGCACCCTCATCCTCCGCTTGAAGAATGGCCTTCAAACCATCGGCTGAATTGCTGAATGCCGTTCCGAGACCGGCCGCCAGGAACCGCCCTTTCTCGTCGAGGAAGGAGATTTCGCAGACCTGTCCGCCCTCGCTGTCGATGACGATGACGCCATCGCCCGGCTCGACGCGCACAACGACCGATCCGCCGCCCTTTGCCCTGTAGCGCTCGGTTCCTTCCGGCAAGGTGGAAATGCCGGGATAGTGCACGAGGCTCGGAGCGGCCGGCCGCAGGCCCGTCATAGCAGGATGAAGTTCTCGCATACTGCCCTCATGGGAGGATCGGGCGTCCTCGGACACCCACCCATGCAGGTTACAAAATGCCCCGGGAAAGTAAAGTGATGTTGACTAAAAAGAAAATATCTTCACTATGCATAAAGAGTTGAGACTCGGGGAATCCGTCAGGAACACGGATCGTCAAAATCATCCGAGCGGGCTTGAGACCGTCAGGGAGACACGTTCAGGGAGACGTACAAAGATACGTCCGGAACAAATAGAATGGGGAATTTCACCGATGACAGACGTTGTGGAGGCCGGGATTGTATCCGGCACCGAAGGTAAGCTTGTACGTGCGCTCGACTGGAAGGGCGCATTCTGGGTGGCTGCGGGCGTGCCGCCGCTCGTTCTTTTCTCCATTGGCGGCATCGCTGGCACGACGGGCAAGCTCGCCTTCGTCGTCTGGATCATCTCGATGGTGATGGGTTTTCTGCAATCCTTCACCTATGCCGAAATCGCTGGCATGTTCGCCAACAAATCCGGCGGCGCTTCGGTCTATGGCGCCACCGCCTGGCTGCGTTATTCGAAATTCATCGCGCCGCTCTCCGTCTGGTGCAACTGGTTTGCCTGGTCGCCGGTGCTGTCGCTCGGCTGCGCCATCGCCGCCGGTTACATCCTCAACGCATTCTACCCGATTCCGGCGGCGGATTCGCAAATGGTCCTCGACTGGATCTCAGCGCATGCCGCTTCCATCACGGCCGACAGCCCCCGCGTCGCCGAATATATCGCAGCCCATACCGGCACCACGCCGGATGACGCCGTCAAGGCATTGCTCGGCACCGACGGTATCGCAGCGCTGACGCCGGCGATCCGCAGCTGGTCGCTCTTGAGCTTCAACATTCCCTTCCTCGCCACCGCCAATATCAACGCCACCTTCTTCATCGGCGGCATGCTGATGCTGATCATCTTCGCGATCCAGCATCGCGGCATTTCGGAAACGGCAAGCGTGCAGAAGTGGCTGGCAATCATCGTGCTGGTGCCGCTGCTCATCATCGGCCTCTATCCGATCGTCAGCGGTCAGATCCTCGCCACCAACGTCACCGGCCTCGTGCCGCCGACGGCGGCCTATGCCGCTGCCGACGGCACCTGGAGCAATGGCGGCTGGACGCTGTTCCTCGGCGGCCTCTATATCGCCGCCTGGTCGACCTACGGCTTCGAGACGGCCGTCTGCTACACCCGCGAACTCAAGAACCCCAAGACCGACACCTTCAAGGCGATCTTCTATTCCGGCCTTGCCTGCTGCCTGTTTTTCTTCCTCGTGCCCTTCGCCTTCCAGGGCGTTCTCGGCCATGCAGGCATGCTGGCCCCCGGCATCGTCGACGGCACAGGTGTTGCCGAAGCGCTCGGCGGCCTGATCGGCGCCGGTCGGATCGTCACTCAATTGCTCGTCGTACTGATGATCATGGCACTCTTCCTCGCCATCATGACCGCGATGGCCGGCTCCTCGCGCACGCTCTACCAGGGTTCCAAGGACGGCTGGCTGCCGAAATATCTCGACCACGTCAACGAGCACGGCGCGCCGACCAGGGCGATGTGGACCGATTTCGCCTTCAATCTCTTCCTGCTGGCGATCGCCTCGGATGTCGGCGGCTACTTCTTCGTGCTCGCCGTCTCGAATGTCGGCTACATCATCTTCAACTTCCTGAACCTCAATTCCGGCTGGATTCACCGGATGGATTCCGGCCATATCGAACGCCCCTGGAAGGCTCCGACCTGGCTGATCGGCCTTAACACCGTGCTGGCCTTCGTCAACGCGCTGTTTCTCGGCGCCGGCGCCAAGGTCTGGGGTTATTCCAATGCGCTCTGGGTTGGCTTCATCTTCGCCGCCCTGATCCTGCCGGTCTTCGCCTATCGCCACTATGTGCGCGACGGCGGCAAGTTCCCGGCAGGCGCCATGGAGGATCTCGGCCTGGTCGGCCAGGATCTCGGCGTCAAGAAAGCCGGCATGCTGCCTTATCTCGCACTCGCCGGCGGCCTGGCGATCGTCCTGATCGCCAACGTGATCTTCCAGCTTCCGGCCTAAAATCGCCTCCCAAGCAGACAGGCCGTCAAGCCGCCATGGAAACATGGCGGCTTTTTCATGGAAGCGGGCGTCGCCTGATCGTCTCGCCGCCATCGACTGGCATCCTGTCCGCCTCGACGAGAAGCGGACAGGGTTCGTTCGGAGGCGGAAGGAGGGCTCAGCGCCCACCCTCGATCTTGCGATGGCGCTGGTTAATGCCGCCCTTGCCGTAGGGATAGTCGAACGGCTGAGGCGCGCTCACATCGTTCAGTCTCGCCATCTCGTCGTCGGAGAGTTTGAGCTTCATGGCGCCGAGATTGTCGGCGAGCTGTTCCGGTGTGCGGGCGCCGAGGATCACGGAGGTGATCGCCGGCTGCGCCGCTGTCCAGGCGAGCGCCACCTGCGCCATGCTGACGCCATGCACCTTGGCGATCTCTTCGACGACGCCGATGATCGCCCAGGTTCTCTCCAGCGCATTGCGCGGTGCATAGGATTCGCCGCCGCGATTGGGGTTTTCACCGAGGCGGGTGGCGCCGGTCGGCATCTCATCGCGCTTGTACTTGCCGGTCAGCCAGCCGCCGCCGAGCGGTGACCACGGCAACAGACCCATGCCGGCATCCTGGCAGGCCGCGACGATCTCGAGTTCGATTTCGCGCACCAGCAGGTTATATTGCGGCTGCAGCGTCACCGGACGGGTATAACCGCGCGCCTTGGCGATCTCCGAGGCCTTGGCGATATGCCAGCCGACATAATTGGAGAAGCCGTAATAGCCGATCTTGCCGGAGGATACCGCATCGTCGAGGAAACGCAGCGTCTCTTCGATCGGGGTCAGCGCGTCCCAGGCATGCATCTGGTAGAGGTCGATCTGCTCGAGGTCGAGGCGGCGGAGCGAATCGTCGAGCGCCTGGCTAAGATGCCGGCGCGACAGGCCGATATCGTTGGGTCCGTTGCCCATCGGAAAGCGTCCCTTGGTGGCGACGATCGCCTGGCGGGCCTCGGTCGGGCGGGCCTTCAGCCAGCGTCCGATGATCTCTTCTGACTTGCCGGCGCTGTAGACATCGGCGGTATCGATGAAATTGCCGCCCCAGGCGAAATAATCGTCGAGCAGCTTGTGCGAGGCGGCCTCGTCGGCCTCCGCGCCGAAGGTCATGGTGCCGAGGCAATAGGCGGTGACGACGGTCCCGCTGGGACCGAGCTTGCGATAATCCATTTTTTCCTCCTCATGCGGATACCCGCAGCCGACGTGCAAACGTCGGGGTAGAAGCCGGGGCTCCTGCAATCAATGACAATGACAATATTGTGCTTGAGGGCGGCCGCTTGCCGCCGGATGACGTATAGCGCCCTGGGCTGGGAGCTCAGGGGCGAGGGCAGCATAACCAATCTCGCCCGCGCGACCAAGTGAGAAAAAAATATTCCTGCCTGCCGTCGTGCCCGGCGAGGATCACGGATTTTGCCAAAACGAACCGGCGATCCGATCGGCTGCGGCGACACCGGTCTCGTAGGCGCCGTGCGCCGTCGAATAACGCGACGTCGAACAGGCCTCGCCGGCAAAAAAGATCCGCTCTTCATGCGGCGTGGCGAGACGGCCGCGTAGATCGGAGGCGCCGGGTTCGGCGTAGGAATAGGAGCCGCCGATATGGGGCGCTGCTGCCCAGGCCGACATCGCGGCGACCGACAGCTCCTTGCGGATATCCGCGCCGAAATGTGCCGCCAGTTCATCTGCCGCGAAGGAGAAGGCAGCCTCTCTGCCTTGCCCCTCCAGATGATGCGCGAGGTCGCCGGCGAAATAGGCCTCGACGACGGGCGCGCCGAACGGCCGGAGCTGATAGGTGCCGGTTGCGCCGCGACTGTTGGAGCCGAGCATATGCGTGTCCGCCGGCAACGCCTCCCGATTTGTGAGCCTCAAGAACAGCTTGTCGGCGAGCCCGAGCGGTAAACGGGCTGCTGCCTCGATTTTGTCAGGCAAAGGCGGGTCGAAGGCGATCTTGCCGGCGGCAAGCACATTCGTCGAAACGGTCACCAGCACCGCGCGGGCAGTGAGCACACCCTGGTTCGTCTCGATGCCGATACGGCCGGCATGACGATGGTCGATGCGCGTGACTTCGGTGCCGAGCCTTGCCCGAACCGGCTTGCCGTAAAGCGAGACCAGCGTCCCATAGCCCTCGCGCACCCGCCAGTCAGGGCCGGGGCCGGGATCATATCTGTTGTAATCGACGACCGACGACCGCTCCAGTTCGGCGCCGGTGATGTAGGTACCGACCGCCCGGATCTGGCCGTTCCAGGGATTGCCGGGCTCGAGCATATCGGCCATGGCTGCATCATTGCCCGCGTGGCTCTCCAGCCGCTCGAAATAGGCGCCGATCGCCTGCCTTGCCGCACGCGCCTCCGCGTCATCGCGCTGAAGCCGCCGTCCGCCATCGTTCCAGGGCGCAGGTGTGTGGTCGACCGTCAGTCCGACCTCGCCGGCGATCGCAGTCCAGGCATTGGTCCGAGCGCCATGCAGCCAGCCGCAGCCGAGATCGAGCCCGATATCGGCGGCCTCAGGCAGTCCAACCGTCCAGGCGCGACCGCCGAGACGATCGCCAGCTTCAAGCAGGAGGATGGAAAGATCCGGGCGGATTGCCTGTAGGCGACGGGCGGCGGCAATGCCGGCGGCACCGGCGCCGATGATGACGACGTCCTCGTCGGCACCTTTGCTGTTGTCACCAGGCATGTATTTTCCTTCGGTCGTGCGACGGTTAAGTGGAAAGGGTCGTCTCAAGACAGCCCCGCTTCGCTATTGCAGCTGCTCCAGCAGCCGCTGGAGTGCTGTCCGCAAATCGTCCATCTGCTGCTGGCTGGTCAGGGCGGCCCAGCTTTCATCGACGCGCCGGCCCGCCGCCATCGCTATCGGCCTGACCCCCTGGCCTTTTTCCGTCAGAAACACCAGCCGGCCACGCCGGTCAGTCGGATCGGGCCGGCGCTCGACATAACCCAAGCGCTCGAGTTCTTCCACGGCCTGCGTCATCGTCTGCTTGCGAACACGGGCGAGCTTGGTCAGCTCGCTGACCTGGATGCCCTCCGGCCGCGCGAAGGTAAAGACATTGGCGTGCGGCGGGCGGATATCGCCGTAGCCGGCCTCATCGAGTGCCGCTTCCACGGCCTGTGTCCAATGCTGATGGACCAGACGCAACAACAAGCCAAGAGAAGAAGACGACATGAAACCCCGCGCAGCGATATAGACAGTTACCTGTCTATATGATAAATGGACAGTCGCCTGCCTATATAGCACGAAAGCGTGGAGCTCCATATGCCGACCATCGATATCCTCAACTCGTTCATCTCCTACGAGGAGCTGGGGGAGGGCGACCCGATCGTCTTCCTTCACGGCAATCCCACCTCATCGCATCTCTGGCGGAACATCATGCCCGGTATCGGGCCTGGCCGCTACCTAGCGCCCGATCTCATCGGCATGGGACGCTCCGGCAAACCCGATATCGGCTATCGCTATGGCGATCACATCGCCTATCTCGACGCCTGGTTCGATGCGCTTGACCTCGACGACGTCGTGCTCGTCGGCCACGACTGGGGCGGCGCGCTGGCATTCGACTGGGCTTCACGCCACGTCGAGCAGGTGCGCGGCATCGCCTTCATGGAAACCATCCTGCGGCCGATGGGCTGGTATGATCTGCCGGGCGGCGGAAAGGCGCGTTATGAACTGTTGCGGGGTGCGGGAACCGGCGAGACCAAGGTCCTCGACGAAAATTTCTTCATCGAACAGGCCTTGCGCGCGACCACGCTGAAAGGGCTGAGCGATGCCGACTGGGATGTCTACCGAGCACCCTATCCGGACCGTAACAGCCGGCGCCCGCTGCTGGAATGGCCGCGCGCCATGCCGATCAACGGCGAGCCGGCCGACGTGGTCGCCAGGATCGAGGCCTATGACCGCTGGCTTTGCGCCAGTCCTCAGACTCCCAAGCTGTTGCTGACCTTCGACGGTCCCTCCGAAACGCTGTTGATCGGCAGCGAGATGATATCGTGGTGCCGCGACAATATCGCCGGCCTGGAGATCAGGGGGTGCGGGCCGGCGCGCCACATTGCCCCCGAGGACCAGCCCGAGGCGATTGCCGCCGAAATCAAAAGCTGGATCGACAGGAAGGGGCTCAGAACAGCGCAGCGGAAGGTCGCGTCTCAGACATAAAATCTGCGTCTGCGTCACCGTGACTGCGACATGACAGACTGTTGCAATGTTGAGCCGGTTCATGGGTGGAATCAATCAGCCACTGTGAAGGTCCAATGCCACGTTTCGATCGACGACGCTTTCTTCTTGCTTGGCTTCGTGCGCCGCTGTGCATCGCTTCGATCACGCCATCAGGCCCGCGCCTTGCGGGCCTGACCTACGGCCCAAAATGCTCGGTGCCCATCGAAATCCTCGACTCCCTCGGTCTTGTCTCAAAGAGGATCGACTGGACCTTGCGCAATATCCCGCCGGCCGCAGTCTACCGCATCAGCCGCAGGTACCAACCGATGGCTTTGATCGAGCAGCGCCGTGCATCATGATGGATAGGATCCTTTGCTACGAGGCGGCGATCTTCCATTCGATGCTCTGAAGGCACCGCCGCCTTGCTTGATGGTGATATGGTTTCCACCTGAGGACCGGCAGTCCCCGATAGGCACCCCCGATAGGAATATGAGATGCGCATACTACTGATCGAGGATGAACCTCAAATGGCCGTGGCGCTCCGAGGCGCCCTGACCAGGCACGACATGGTGATGGATCACGTTTCGACGCTGTGCGACGCCGAGATGGTGATCGGCGACGGCGCCTACGACGCCGTGCTTCTGGATCGGCAATTGCCCGACGGCGATGGTCTCGAACTCATTCCGAAGATCCGCAAGAAGGGGCTGACGTTGCCGATCATCGTCATTACCGCCAAGGGAGAGGTTCCAGACAGGATCACCGGCCTTGAGACCGGGGCCGACGATTACCTTGCCAAGCCCTTCGTCTTCGACGAACTTCTGGCGCGGCTGCGTGCCGTGATGCGCCGCTCCGAAACCTTGCGCCCGGCGCTGATCTCGATCGGGCGGCTTTCGTTCGATCCGACCTATTGCGACATCATCGTCTCCGGCCTGCGTTTGGAAATGCCGCGCCGGGAGGCGTTGGTGCTCGAATGCCTCATGCGCCGTGCCGGTCGTATGGTGCCGCGACCGGCCTTGATGGAAGCGGTCTTCGGCTTCGACGACGAGATCCAGTCGAACGCGCTCGATTCCCACATATCGCGGTTGCGGCGCAAGCTGGCGGCATCGCAAGCAGGTGTCGTCATCAACGTTATCCGGGGCGTGGGTTATCTCCTGCGTGAAGCATCATGAGCAAACGATGCTCCTATTCGCTGCGCAAGCGCCTGTTCTGGCGGCTCCTTGCCGTCCAATCGGTCGTCCTCATCCTGGTGATGATCGTGCTGATTTCGGTTGGCAAGATATCCGAATTCAGGTCGACGGAGGGCACGATCGAGGTCCTGGGCCAGGCCGTGTTCCGCCAGCCCACCGGAGAATTGAGCCTGAGGGAGACCGAGGATCTGCGACAGCTGCGCAAGGACGCGCCCGATCTCTGGTACACCATACGCGACCTGCAGGGTCATGTTTTGACCGAGGGCCTGGTTCCGGAAGAATACGCTGCAATCGGCAACACGCTCGATCATGTCGGCCAGGCCAAATTCGGCTCGAATCTCGACGACCACGACCGTCCGGCTGCCCGAATGAAGTGGATTGCCACGGATGGGGGACAGTTGCAGTTTCTGACGGGCACCGGCCCAAACTCGTCCACCTTCATCCTGCTCAAGCTTTCGCTGGTCCTTGCGAAAATTGTTATTCCGATCGTCGCAGTGATGGCGTTGGGTGCGTTGATCGCGACGCCGCTGGTCGTGCGAAGGTCGCTGGTCGGGATCGACCAGGCCGCGCTCCAGGCCGATACGATCGATATCGACCAGCGTGGCGGGCGGCTGTCGGAAAACGATACTCCCGAAGAGATCGCGCCGCTGGTGCATGCCGTCAACCGCGCGCTCGGCCGTCTCGACGAGGGTTATGAGCGGCAGGAACGGTTTCTGACCGATGCCGCCCATGAACTGCGCACACCGATCGCCATCCTGAACACGAGAATTGGATCCCTGCCGCACAGTTCAATCAAGACCGACCTGTTGGAAGATGCCGCAAGGCTTGCGGTTCTCACCGAGCAGATGCTCGATCTTCAGCGACTGAAACAGGGCAAGGTCCAGTTCATCAAGATCGATCTCGGCCAACTGGCGAGGAAGGTCATCATCGAGATGGCGCCACTGGCCTTTGCCGCCGGTTACACGGTGCAGTTCGATGTCGACGGCGCCGGCGAGATCGAGGGCGATCCCCTGGCGCTGCAGCGCGCCCTGATGAACATCCTGCAGAACGCGATCAACCACGGCGGCAGGAAAGGCATCATCTCGCTGACATCAGGCTGCAACTGGATCGAAGTCAGCGACGAGGGACCGGGCATCCCCGCCGATATGGAGGATCGGATATTCGAGCCGTTCTTCAAGCGCCATCACGACGGACGCGGTGCCGGCCTCGGTCTCAACCTTGTTCGCGACATCCTGCGCATGCACGGCGGCGAGGTGACGATCAACAATCGCAGTCCTGGCGCGGTCTGCCGGCTGCGCTTCCCGCCGGACAAATCGGCAGGCGTTTATACCCCATCGCATCTGGCTACTGCATAATTCAACGCGCTAAAGCGCGTCGCGTTCTTTCAGATTCGCTTGCCACGCTTTAGGTCTTTGTTTTGCGCATGTCGTTGTCGCAAAATCGCTCCACACTTTTGCGCGACATGCTTTGTTGCGTCCTTTGCGCCTCTCGAAAAGAGGCGCAGCGCTGTCCGTGCGATGGATTAAATCGCGTCTGCGTGACATATAGATTCGATGAGCGTGCACAGAGATTCGCAACTCGACATGTTTGCCAAGGCATCGCCCGTGACGGCTAAGGCGCGCGGTCCAGCGCGCCGGCGGCCGTCGCAGCCGGTCGTCCACTCCGATGAGAACATGGCGCGGGCGCTCGAAGAGAGCGGCAACTATCGCATTTTGAGAAAGCTGGTCGCCCGCCCGATTGCGTCAGTCAAACGGCCCGGATTTTCGCGCCTTGGCGTCATTCTCGATACGGAGACCACCGGTCTCAACCACCGCAGCGACGAGATCATCGAAATCGGCGCCGTCGCCTTCACCTTCAACGATGATGGGGCGATCGGCGATATCGTCGGCATTTACGGCGGCCTGCAACAGCCGTCCCGGCCGATCCCGCCCGAGATCACCCGGCTGACGGGTATCACCGATGCGATGGTCGAAGGGCAGCTCATCGATATCCAGTCGCTGAGAACTCTGATCGAGCCGGCGGATCTGATCATCGCCCATAATGCCGGATTCGACCGGCCGTTCTGCGAGGCCTTCTCAAAGATTTTCACCGGCAAGGCCTGGGCATGCTCCGTTTCGGAGATCGACTGGAGCGCCCGCGGCTTCGAAGGCACGAAGCTCGGCTATCTCGTCGGCCAGGCCGGATATTTCCATGAAGGCCATCGTGCCGTGGACGACTGCCATGCGCTGCTGGAAATCCTCGATCGAGAGCAACACGACGGTGAAAGCCCGTTCACCGAGCTTTACCGCGCCAGCCAGCGCTCGCGCATCCGCGTCTTTGCCGAACACAGCCCGTTCGAGATGAAGGATCATCTGAAGGCAAGGGGTTATCGCTGGTCGGACGGCAGCGACGGCCGCCTGAAGTCCTGGTGGATCGAAGTCGGCGAAGAGGATCTCAACGACGAACTCTCCTATCTGCGCTCGGATATTTACCGATGGGCCGAAGCGGAGCCGCCGATGGTGCGGCTGACGGCCTTCGATCGTTTCAAACTCTGACCGCGAAGCGATTCGGATCCTGATTGGCTGCTAGATATGGCGACCCATGCAACCGCCGCATAGGTGCAGTGATGCATTGGCGCTGCAATAATCGGATGCCCCATACTATATACAAGTCATCGAAGCGAACAAAGCGCCAAGGACTGGCAGCTAAGCTTCGAAAGCCCACGAAAGGGGATCATCATGAACGTAGCACGCTCTTTCAATAACTGGCGCAAGTACCGTCAGACGGTCGCCGAACTGGGTCGTATGTCCGCACGCGAACTGGACGACCTCGGCATCGGCCGCGGCGACATCCGCAACGTCGCGCGCGCAGCCATCGCCCGCTAACGGCAGCTTAGACCAAGCATTTTCAAGACCATGCCAGCGCCTGCTTCTTCCCGAGCGGGCGCTTTGCTTTTGTGCTTCCGGCAAGGTGGAATCAAGGCGATTGAGCCTCCCGCTTTTCGCATAACGCATAGCTGCCCTGCAAAGAAATGCCTATCAACTGAGCAACAAATAAGTATGATTATTTCTATCGAAGCGATGCACCTCCTCCCGCATCCCTTCGATATACAGGCGCCCCATCCTCCTCCCAGGGTCGTCTGTGGAATGACAGCACTCCTCCTCCCAGCTGTCGTTCGGTTTTTTACGAAAGCCTGCCGCACCTCCTCCCGCGGCAGGCTTTTTCGTTTTGGGCGATAGCATTGCCGGATCGCGCCAAGAGCGACCGCCTGCGATCGATCCATCGTGTGACGATGGGGTCATCGCCTCCGGCGTTTTGCTTATTCGCAATTTTGCTTTCGTGCTCTTGCCGGCCCGTGCATCTCTTCAAGCGCGCACGGACAAAGCTGTTGACACCAAACTTGTCGTACAACTATGTAACCGGATGGATACCGCCGCAGCGGAATACGCCGGACAAGACCGGCTTGCGCAATAGCGACGACCCTGGCGACAATGAAGCGGAAGGAAAATTGACATGCAGATCGACGTGAGGCACGCCTCCCATCCAGAGGCCGTGCGTGATTTCGACACGGAGACGCTGAGGCGTCACTTTCTGGTGGAAACCGTCTTCGCGAGCGGCGAGATCCGGCTCACCTATTCGCATTACGACCGGATGGTCATCGGCGGCGCGACGCCGATCGGCCCCGGGCTGACGCTGACGGCGCCGACAGCGATCGGACAGGAAACCTTCCTTGCCGAACGTGAACTGGGCGCTCTGAACATCGGCGGTGCCGGCCGCATCATCGTCGACGGCACGAATTACGATCTTGCCAAATATGATTGCCTCTATGTCGGCAAGGGTTCCAAGGACATCAGATTCGAGAGCACGGATACCGCCAATCCGGCAAAGTTCTATCTGGTCTCGACACCAGCCCATCAAACGCACCCGACCGTGTTGCTCACCCGCGAAAAGGCCCGTCACCTGACGCCGGGCGAAGCCGCGACGGCCAACAAGCGGTCGATCTACCAGTTCATCCATCCTGAGGTCTGCCAGTCCTGCCAACTCACTCTGGGCTTCACCATGATCGAGCCGGGCAGCGTCTGGAACACAATGCCAGCCCACACGCATGACCGCCGCATGGAAGCCTATCTCTATTTCGATCTCGAAGCAGAGCAGCGCGTCTTCCACTTCATGGGCGAGCCGCAGCAGACCCGGCATATGCTTGTCGCCAACGAACAGGCGGTCATCTCGCCGCCCTGGTCGATCCATTCGGGCGCCGGCACCAAGAATTACAGCTTCATCTGGGCGATGGCCGGCGACAATAAGAGCTTCACCGACATGGACCATATCGCCATTGCGGATCTGAGGTGAGCGTCGTGGCAAATCCCTTCGACCTTTCCGGCAGGACTGCCGTCGTCACCGGCGCCAATACTGGCCTCGGCCAGGCCATCGCGGCCGCACTGGCAGGAGCCGGTGCGTCGATCGTCGCCGTCGGGCGCTCCTCGATGGACGAAACCGAGGCGCTGGTGAAGGAAGCGGGAGGCCGCTTCCATGTCGTCAAGGCCGATCTTGCCAGCATCGAACCGGTCAAGGGAATCGTCACTGAGGCCATCCAGACCTTCGGCGGCCTCGACATCCTCGTCAACAATGCCGGCATCATCCGCCGCGCCGATGCGCTCGATTTCACCGAGGAAGACTGGGACGCGGTGATCGACGTCAATCTGAAGACCGCCTTCTTCCTGTCGCAGGCAGCCGGCCGCCATATGGTCGACAAGGGCAGGGGCAAGATCATCAACATCGCCTCGCTGCTCTCCTTCCAGGGCGGCATCCGGATTCCGTCCTATACCGCATCGAAAAGCGGCCTCGCCGGACTGACCAAGCTGCTTGCCTGCGAATGGGCCGGGAAGGGCGTCAACGTCAACGCCATTGCCCCTGGCTACTTCGTCACCAACAACACCACGGCGCTGCGCGAGGATGCCGACCGCAATGCCGCCATCCTTTCCCGCATCCCGGCCGGGCGCTGGGGAACGCCGTCCGAACTCGGCGGTGCGGCGGTATTCCTGGCATCGTCGGCATCCGACTACGTGCATGGAACGGTGCTGCCCGTCGATGGCGGCTGGCTGGCGCGCTGATCGGTCTCACCAACCGATCACACCGAGAGCGCCTCGCGTCTTTTCAGACGCGCCAGGACGCTCTATCGCTTCGATCTGCGCATAACCCCGAAAATCGATTCGGATTTTCGGGATTGTGAGCGAGGGCCGCTGCCGACGCTCTCGACTTATATGTGGAATGCGAACAGGAAACGGGTCGGCGCAGCCGCCTCGACACCAGGATCTCGAAACAGGATGGCAGACAAGGACAACGCGGTCTTCAACACCATTCAGCAGGCGCCGAACCTGCGTAGCAACCTTGCCGATATGCTGACGGCGCAAATCGAGTCCGGCGACCTGAAGCCCGGCCAGCGCCTGCCGACCGAACAGGCGATCATGATAGCGACAGGCGTCAGCCGGACGATCGTTCGCGAAGCGCTCGCAGCGCTGCGCGCGAAGGGGCTGATCACCACGCGGCAAGGCCTTGGGGCTTTCGTCTCGAACGATCCGACGCCCCGATCCTTCTCCATCATTCCCAACGACCTGCAGTCGATCGACGAGGTTCTGCGCGTGCTGGAGCTGCGCATGGGGGTCGAATACGAAGCCGCCGGTCTTGCCGCGTTGCGGCGCACCCAGGAGGATATCGACCGCATGCAGGATCGTCTCGATGCCCTCGACAAGGCGCTTGAGGAGGGTGGATACGGCGCGCAAGAAGACTACGCCTTCCACAGGTCCATTCTGGTCGCGACGCAGAACTCCTATTACGGCCGTCTCTTCGATACGTTCGGCAACATCATGGTGCCACGGCAATGGGCGCGCCTGGACAAGATGACATCAGCCGAGCGCAAGCGCCATGCGGCGCGCATGCGCAGGGAACACCATGCCATATTCGCGGCGATCCGCGACCGCGACGAGCCCGCCGCGCGCCGCGCCATCCGAAGCCACCTGTCGAAGAGCGCCGCGCGCTTCGAAGAGTTGCGTGACGCTACCGCATAATGCCGCGGTGCATGAGGCGCGCCCGCTTCACACCTCAGGCTTCGGCTTCATCAGCCGGCGCCAGACGGCGTGGTCGGTTTGCAGATCGGCAGAGGCGTGGACCGCGGGAAGAAGCGGCTTGCGTTTGCGGCGGCCGAAGCGCCGTTTGAAGCCGAGGATATTTTCGACGAAGCTCCTGGTGTAAAGCCCGGGGCCGCTTGAATAGATCCGCCATCCGCCGTCGACGGCGATCTTTCCCGCCTTGACGCGCTCCCATTCGGCCGCTGCCTGATAACGGTCATGGAAAGCCGCATCGCTGCTGCTGAAATAGGTGTTGCGCTGGCGCAGCGATGCATGCGGCAACGCCGATGTGACCGAAATCGGGTTGACGAGGGCGATCGCCTTCCAGAGCTCTTCCGCTTCGGCATCAAGCGCCAGCGTTTCGCAGTAGCGCAGATGCGCATGCACATACATCAGCCCGATCTCGCGGCCGAAGAAGGAGGAGGATTCGGCGCGGCGAAACAGCGTCTCGGGTCCGCCGGCATAGGCCGCGGGCTTCTCCATCAGTCGTACGCCGTCGGGAAAGAGCAGATGCTCTTCGATCAGCTTCATATGACCCTGTCTTTGAGCCGGCGTGAAGAGGCCGCCGAGCATCGCCTGCGTCATCGAGATCAGCGAAAAATGCAGGCCGGTGCGCCGGTCGCTCGGGTGCAGCAGCAATTCGACGCCGTCATGGCTGGGATCGAAGATACCGTAGCCGGCCACGACGCCGTCGCGCACGAGATGGCGGTTGAAATCCCGGCGCATCGCCGTTGCGATCTTCCTCAAGCCTTTCGCCTTGCCGCCATGGCCGAGGCGGCGCAGGATCGCCGAATAGCGCACGATCTGCTCGTAGAGCAGGGCAACGGTCCAGCTGCTGACCATCCAGTCGCGCAGATGCGGATCGGCCGGCTGCAGAGAATCGTTCCAGTCTCCCTCGCCATAGCGGATCAGATGCGTTCCGGGGATGAAAGCTTCGCGAACGGTATCGAGCAGCTTCTCGACATGGATTGCGATAGTGTCGAGCTCCGCCCTGGCCATCGTCTTTTCATCGCGCCAGGAGACTTTCTCGTCGAGGATGGCGAGATCGCCGGTCGCTTCGATATAGTCGCAGAGCGCCTTCAGCGGCCAGACGACGATATCGCCGTGACTATCGCCCGCCCGGATGTTGGCATAGGGCTCCAGCATGAACCATTGCGGCCAGTCGCCTTTTCCCAGGTATTGTTCGCTGAAGACGGTTTTCAGCACCTGCTTGGCTTCGCGGTCATGCTCGTAGGCGAGCAGGAATTCTATCGGCCCCTGGCAGGCGTCGCGTGTGCCCCAGGCCGCACCCGTATATTGCTCGAGGCCGTGCGGCACGCTTAGATGCACGATTGCATCATGGGCGAGCCAGGGCAGCAGGGTCGTCTGCGCGGCAAGGTCGGGCGACGTGCTGGCGACCGTCAGGCCGCGCACGGTGTTCCGCCAGAATTTCGATGCCGGGGCAAGCATGGCTTCATCGGTGACGCCGGCCTGATAACGCTGCGCCAGGCGCTCGGCTTCCGCCGCATCTGTCATCGAGCCGACGACAGCGAACGACAGCGCCTGCGTCATCAGTGATCGTAGTGCCACGAAAGCGCCGTTGCGTGTTACCCCATCGCTGTAGAGCAGTTCGTCGCCGCCGATCTCTTCGATGGCATCGGGCGTCGAACTCACCAGCCAGTAGCCGGCGTCGGGATAACGCTCGCCCCAGAGCCAGGCCGGGTCCGGCCGGAAAAGAAGGCGTTTACCCGACGTATCGAATTCGATCTGCCCGCCCGCATCATATTCGCGCTCGCCGAGCACGACATGACCAAACACCAGGAAGCGGCACGGCTCGCCCTCGACGGAGACGGTCCACTGCATCGCCGCATCCTCGCCGGAGGCGACCGCCGACACGATGATCGTGCGTTCAGGGAGGCGATAGATCCAGCGGCAATCGCTGAGCCCCATTTCGAAAGCCGACGGCACCGCCAGAAGCTGCCAGCCGGCGCCGACATCGGCCATGATGCGCAGCCCGCTGGCGCGGGTCAGATTGTAGGGGTCGCGGGAGACCGAAAAGAGCTTGTGAAAGGACGTATTGCCGATCGTCAGCTGGGCCGCGAAAATACCCTGCATCCAGCAGGTCGCGGCAAGCGTCCTATCGTCGAGCAGCATATTCTCACCGCTTCTGACGATCGCCCCGTGACGGCGCGCTACCAAGAGCTCCTTGTCGCGCAGGACCACATGGCGGTTCAAAACGCCGTCGGAGACGAAAAACGAAAGAAGCTTTCCGTCGACGCGCTCTTCCAGGCTCCGTTGCGGATAGAGCTGGCTGATCATTTTTTTATCCAGCGCCTCGGCCTTCAGCAAAGCAGCATCCTGGAGCAGGCTGCGGACCGGCGCGGCCTCGGCAATATCGGCCGCCGTCCCCTCTGTCGCCGCAAGCTCGTCAAGCCGTGAAAGGTCGGCATCGCTCGATGCCTCGGGATGATCCGCGGCGAAGACGGCAAAGAAGGTCGCGGTCGCACCGCTTGCCGGGACGGAAAGCGATTTTGACTGGATGGCGGGGCATGCCGTCTCCTGCTGGCGCCGCTTGCTCGGCAGGTTGGTGCCGAAGGGGCCGACCAGCAAGTCGCCGAGACGGTCACTCGCCTGTACCAATTGGATCGCATCGGTGGCATAGGCAGCCGCCCCATCGAGGCAGCCCTGCACGAGCCAGGGGTTGCGAGCACCCGACTGCTTGAGATTTTGCCGGTTCATTACGACAGAACCGAATGTCTCGTGATCGGCGATATGGTGATCGACATATTGCGAGGCATAGGCTTCGCTGTTCATCAGGAAGCCGCGATCGCCAAGACCGACGTCCTGGATCAGCACCAGATCGACCGGCAGCGTGCCATCCTTCAGATGCCGGATGGAAACACGCCAGAACCAGGCCGTTTCGGAGGGATGAAGCTCGAGGCGGACATTGTAGCCGATATCGCCTCTCTTGCCGCTCCAGGAGAGACTTGTCGCATCGTGCCCAAAGCTGCCATCGGCGAAAGACCCGACAAGCTCGACGACATCAGGTGCCGCACCACCGATACGCAGATAAAGGCGACTGACGCCGCCGGTCAGCGGCGAGCCCTGGATCTGGTTGATCTGCACCGATCCCTTGTCGTCGGCATATTCGATGGCAAACAGGGTGCCGTTCGGCAGCGCCGATATCGACAGGCCGGAACCGTTGCTGATCGTGAAGAGGCCAAGCTCGTCGCGTCGGGGCATTTGAAAACTGCGGTCAAGGTCCGTGGCCATTGAGATCTCGTCGATTGGCTTCAGAGGGGAATTGGAGGATGACGCAAAATGGTTGAGAGAAATCTTACCAACATCGCCGGTTCTCGATTTGGTCCTTGAAAGCCAGGCCAGTCGATATCACTTGATGTTCTAATTCGATAGTTGCAGCGATAGGTCATTGCCAAGGCCTCAAAGGAACAGTGGTCGCCGGTGACGAGGCGTCAGGTTGCCCGATGGCGCCATACCGGCGGGAACGGAGTTCCCTATCGTTTAAGTTCAAGGCAAACTGGGACGGAAACCGCTGATTCCGTCTGTGCGTGCTTCTTGATGCAACTCGCAGCTCCTATTCAACGAGGTGACTATTGACGCAGTTCTTCGAAACCACTCAAGGGATCATGGCAATGGGAGCGTTGATCGGCGCTGGCGGTTTAGCCGCTGGCTCCTTGCTTCCCATCGTCATTCGACTTGCGAAGTCTGGGATCAACCGGCGCCCGAAAGCCGAGGTTAGAAATCTGGCGATGCTGACGGTGCTGGCCCTAGACGATTTTGTCGGAGCCAGCTATGCGGCCGTTCACGACATGCCAGAATTCAATCCTATGGATGAAGGCCAATTCGCGTTTCACGTTCCCGATCCAACCCTTGCTCTTCCGCGTGAGGCAAACTGGGGGCTTTTTAATACCGAGCTTTCAGAAGAAATTTTGTGGTTGTCGAACCGAGTGAAGACCCTTTCTTATGCGTTGGATAGCCTCGACCTTTCCAGGCCCGGATACGATGGCTTCTTTGAACGACGCCAAGAAGGTTATGCTGGTCTGGCCGCTGAAGCGATGGACATTATTGAGCGCATGCTTGAAGAGTTTGACCTCACCCTGCCTGGCAAGCCAGATTATTATCGCCAGCGGGAAGGTCTCGTTTCAGCTGTCCAAAAGGCTGGGGAAAACACCTCGCAGCGCCCAAAGGCTCGCACTGTCGCGCACCCGAGCGGGTCAAATGTGCTGCAACTGTTCCCAAAGGCGAACGACGACGCCGAGTAAAATCAAGCGAAATCGTCGAACCCGATCAAAGGCATCGCATCCTCACGCATGGCCTCTTCTCCAGTGGATGGCTCGTTCCATTGCGGCGTAGTCCGGCGCCAGATCGACGCCTTCTAAAAAGTTCAAGATCCAGGCGCGGTAGCAGCCTTCAAACACGGTCTACTTTCGGCTAGATGGTCCGCCATTGCATAGCTGCGTTGCACAAAAAATGTTTTCCAACTGGTCAAAAAAGGAGCATAACGATCATAGCTGATGCAACACGACGGCTTTCCTCCCAGTTCCGTCGTTTCAGCTGTTCCCCTCTGGAGGTTTATATCTCCACAATTAATGGGCCACGGTTTACCGTCGGCCCTCTTTTTTTGTCTCCGAAAATCACGCGTTGCCGCCGGGTTTGATCGACCGGCCTCCCAATTCCCAGGCGCTGGCTTCGGTCCGCGATTGCAATGGAGAAAAACTTATAGGGCGCTCAACCCGTGTCCGGGGAGCGCCCTTTTTGTTGCTCAAAGCGCGAAAACCAACGAGTCGGCAGGCGATTTGAAGTGGCGCTGCAATACAGGCGTGACGCCGTCGCGTAAAGTCCCGATCTCTCAGGCTTGGTAAGTGGTCCCGGTTATTTTCCGGAACATTGGGCACAGTGACCTGCCGCTCGGAACATTCTCCAAATTGATCAGTGCTGGTGGCGGAGCAGGCCTCTTTTAGCCATGTCGCTCAGGTTAAGCACGTCGACCTTGTCGACAATCGTTAGCAAGCCCGTCGCATCGTGTCCGAGCGATATCTGGACTTTTACGGCATTCGGCCGAAATAGATAAATATGTTGATCGAGAGCAGTGGGATCCTATCAAAACCGGTAGATCATAAGTCTCGCATCCGGGTCGTTGACCTCGAAACAGCCGGGAATGGCCTGAATGATGTTTGCGAGGTCGGATGGCAGGACGTCGTGCTTGGCCATGACGGGGGATGGCAGGTTGACGAAGAGCGCGGATCATTGCTTATAAATCCAGGGCGACCGATCTCTCCTGAGACGATGGCAATACATCACATCGTGGACGCGGAGGTCGCGACGGCACCTTTTTGGAAAGAAATCGCCTCCAGCGTCTTACGGCCGGAAGGTGGAGTGATCGCACTGGCTGCACATCGGGCAAGTTTCGAGCAGCGCTACTGCACCCCCAGATTTACCGGCGGAGCGGCCTGGATATGTACGTGGAAATGCGCACTTCGGCTGTGGCCTGAACTGCCGAGGTTCTCCAACCAGATGCTCCGGTATCTGCGTATGCCCGAGGGACTGGTGCACGCGATTGGCCTTCCCGCCCATCGCGCAATGCCCGATGCATACGTAACCGCACACCATTTGCGGGACATGTTGAATGAATCCACCTTCGAGCAACTGGTGAAATGGAGCAGCGAGCCCGGTCTTTTGCCACGAGTACCTTCTGGCCCAGAGCGTGGCAAAAGCTGGGATCGGCTGGATATTGCGGCATTGCAGGCGTTTGCTCGCGATCGGGATGCCGACCTCCGCTTCAGCGCGGAGACGGAACTTCGCCGGCGAGGCGACGCGGACATGAAAGTAGCTGACGAAGCCGAGCAGGGTACACTGTTTTAGGAGTTCTTCGGCTCCTGCAGGGAAAAGGGACACAGCGGTGAGGGTTTGATGGCAGAACGAATGTCTGAACGCGCCAAGGGTGACATCGACGCCATTTTGGAACGGCTCTATCGGGTTTCCCCGGAGCTGGATAGAATTGCCGCCGATTGCGAGAGAGCTTTGCGGCTCAATGCTGAAGCAAGAGGCGATTACATTTCGCCACGAACCATGCAGGCATTTGCCGAAATGCGCGATGCCGTAAGCGCGCTGTATGGCTCGGCGCAGAACGCGATGAAGGAAGCCGACAGGTTCTTTAAGCCGAAATCGTAGGCCGGTTTTCGCTCCAAATGCGCGATCGGGCCATGGGGCTCGGCACGGCTGATGATTTCAACCCATTCGCCAAGTTAACCGTTCATCTACAGGAACTTAGACAACCAAGAGCGACAACGGTTCCCAAAGGCCGATAGCTCTTGAGCGTCAGCTTTTAGCCTCACGCAGGAACAAACTGCACCCCGGCGGCTTTCACATGGGCTCGAACGGAGGAGTTTGAAAATGGACCACAGCAAGCACGTGAGACTTGGCACCGACGAACTAACGCCCGCAGTCCTTGAAGGCGCTACTGTCTACGGCGCAGATGACGACAAGGTTGGAAGCGTGGACCACATGCACGGTTCAGGCAGCAGCGCAAATGTCGTCATCGACGTCGGTGGGTTTCTCGGCATTGGCGCGAAACCTGTTTCCGTGCCGATCAGCGATCTGGACTTCATGCGCGATGAAGATGGTGACGTTCACGCAGTTACGTCCTGGACAAAAGATCAGCTGAAAGACATGCCTGAGCATCGAGACTAACTCGCGGCGAGGAAGTTGAAAGCCCGATCTCAGCATCAGTCTCGGCTCCAGGTTTTTCAACAACTTGGTTGATTCTGTTCAGAGCGGCCTCGTCAACCCCAGTTTTCACGTTGGCGTTGGCCGCCTGGCAAAGGGCACTGAGAGCAGGGCGCAGCCGGTCAGGACGGCAATCACCATCCAGGCTTCGTTGATGGCCTGGACGCTTGCCGCGGTCTGGACCAGCGGATCGAGCAGTGCCGTGGTATCCGCGTCGAAGCTGCCATTATGCCCCGCTATCGTCTGAAGAGGCGCGCCGACGAATGACGCAGCCTCGACGTCGCCGGCTTGAAGGCGGGTCCACAGGCCTTGTCCCAGCGGCTCCGAGCGCGTGTAGATGATCGTATCGATCAGAGCGATGCCGATTGCCCCGCCGAGATTGCGCATCAGGTTGAAAAGTCCGCTGGCATCGGGGATGCGCTCTGGCGGCAGTGTACCGAGCGCCAGCCGCGTCGGCGGCAGCAGGCAGAACATGATAGCGACGCCGCGCACCACCTGCGGCCAGTACATCGCGTCATAGTCCGAACGAGGATCCTGAAAAGCGCTCATCCCGACACCGATCGCAAAGAGAGCGAAACCGGCCGCCGACAGCAATCGCGCGTCCATCCGCTTCTCCAGCGCCACCGCGATCGGCGCCGTGATCAATTGCGCGATGCCGGTGACCAGCATCGTCATGCCAATTTCGAGGGCGTCGTGTCCCCTGATGAAAGCGAGATAGACCGGCATGAGATAGACCGAGCCGAACAGGCCGATGCCGAGCACAAAGCTCAAAACCGAGCCGACCAGAAAGTTCCGGTCGCCGAAATTGCCGAGATCGACGATCGGACGGCGTCGGCGCAGCGTTCGCCATATGAACGCGCCTCCCGATGTGAGGCAGATCGTCAGCAGACTGAGCACATAGGCCGAGGTCCAGCCGCTCGTCGGCGCCTCTTTCAGGCTGAGTTCCAGGGTCGTCAATGCGGTTGCCATCAGCAGAAGCGAGAGCGTGTCGAGATGCCCGAGTTCAGACGGATCGAGCGCCTGCCGCGGCAGGAACCACGCAGCGACGATTGCCGAAACGATGCCCGGAATAACATTGATCAGGAACAGCCAGTGCCAGGAATAGGTCTCAGTCAGCCATCCGCCGACGATCGGTCCGACGGTCGGGGCCAACACCGCGAGAACGCCGGCGATCGTCGTCGCAAGCGCCTGGCGCTCGTTCGGGAAGAGAATGAACACGGCTGAAAACACCGAGGGGATCAGGGTTCCGCCGGAAAAGCCCTGCAGCACCCGCCAGGCTACCAGCTCGCCGAAGCTGCCGCTCGCCGCACAGCCGGCCGAGGCGGCGACGAACAGGCTGATGGCGGTAACGAACAGCCATCGCATCGTCAGCAGTCGGGTCAAGAGGCCGGTGAGCGGAATCGCCACCACTTCGGCGATGAGATAAGCGGTCTGTATCCAGCTCATCTGATCGGGATCGATACCCAGCGCCGACTGAATGGTCGGCAGCGATGTCGCCACCACCTGAACGTCGAGGATCGCCATGAACATGCCGACGCACATCGCCATGAAGCCGAGCCAGACGATGGCGGGGGTTTCATCAGGGCGGGCAGATTCAAGTCGTTCCGACATGCGATGATCCGGCGCGCTGCATTCTCAGCCGAGGGTGCGAAGACTACTGCATAATTTCTTAAATCGGAATCAATCGAGAGTAAAATATGCGGCAATTCAAAGTGCTACAGCGCCGCGTTTGAAAGACCGCGGCGCTGTTGGCATTTCCATCCCCAATTGCGATCGAGCCTGACCAGGTGGGTCAGGCTCGATCGTCTTTTCAACGGATTTGGTTCAGGCGTAATATATGTCAGGCGCTTAACTGCGGAAGAGCGACAGAATATTCTGCGACGACGAATTCGCGATCGATAGCGATTGGATCGCAAGCTGCTGTTGCGTTTGCAAGGCAGACAGCCTGCTCGACTCCTCCTCCATGTCGGCGTCGACCAGCCGTCCCACGCCCGACTCGATTGAATCGGACAGCGCACCGACGAAGTCTTCCTGCAGTTCGATGCGCGTCGAGATCGAACCCAGCTGCGCACCGGCAGAGGTCATTGCCGACAGCGCCGATTCGATGGTTGACAGCGCCGACTGGATCTGACCGGTGGTGAAGTCGGTAATGTCGAGCGAATAGACGGAATCGCCATTTGCGTCCACCGTTCCGAGGATGCCGGACGCGGTATCGATCGTCCCGCTGCTCATGCCGAACAACACGTTGCCCGTGGAGCTGGTATCCAGGGCATAATCCGTCACTTTAACGGAAACGGCGCCGGAGCCATCGCGAACGAAGGACGACACGACGCTTTTCGTGCCGCTTTCGCCCGCGACCCAGTTCTCACCAGAGAACGACGCTGACTGGGCGATGCTCAGCAGCTGTTCCTGAAGCTGCGTGATTTCTTCCTGGACCTTGGATTTGTCGACACCGTCTTCCGTCGCTGCCACAAGCTTGGATTTGATCTCGTCGACGACATCGATCGCATTTTCCATGGCCGTATAGGCAGTATCGACCTTTGCTGCGCCGAGGCCAAGGGCGTCGGAGACGGCCGAAAGCGCCTTGTTGTCGGACCGCATCGTGGTCGCGATCGACCAGTAGGCGGCGTTGTCGGATGCGGTGTCGACCCGATAGCCGGTAGAAACGCTGTTCTGCGTCGTTTCTAGGTTGGAGTTGATGCTGCGCAGCGTCTGAAGGGCAGACATCGCTGAATTGTTCGTATTGATGCTCGTCATTGGAAGTTCGACCCGTCCATGAGTTGGATGTGTTGCATCCCGGGTGAATCCGGGCCGTGGCGAGCAGCCTCATGCTTATCGACCCGTGTTCGGAAAGGTCAATTCGCCATCGTTGAGTTAATTATGGTACTTAAAAGTACCTTAATAGTTAACGCGAAGGACGAGTCGACACTTTTTGCATGAATACGCCGCGAAGGCTCGGCTGCTTGATTTGACGGTCGTTTTTCGTGAGGTCCAGATAAATGTCTGCCGGGAGCCGGTCCGAAAGGCGCTTCAGAAATTTCCAACCGGCAATTGACGTCTCGGCGGGAAACTGACTATCAATCTTAAATCAATTTGATTGACTTCAAAACAACGGGCTCGCGGGCATGAGGTTGAGCAAGGCTGCACCGCGCCACTTCCATCGGAGCCAGCTTCGCGGCAGCTACCGCCTCCGACCGGCTGGGCCTACGCGATCGTCGGCAACGTCACACCCTCGGCCTTCCACGAAAAGGCCGCTTGCCCCATGCCGATCCCCAATTCCGCTCCGGTAGTGCGCCGGAATACTCATGATCCGAACTCCAAGAAGAAAGAGTGACCATGTCCACATCGCGACCGAAAGCCCTGCGGCTTGAAACCCTTTGGAACCCGCCTGCTGACGGTAAGGAATTCTCCTACGTCCTGCGTCTCAAGAACCTCGGCACCGAGCCGCTTTCGAATTTCTCCCTCTGCGTGAGCGGCCCAGGCCGTGTCGATCCGGCCGGTCGTGTCGAAGGCGCCACGGTTTCGCAGCGGCTCTCGAATTTCACCGAATTCCAGCCACCGGCCAATTTCGTTCTCGGCGCCGGCGAGACGTGGACGATATCGGTCCATGCACTGAGCTGGCAGTTCCGTCACTGGACGGACGGCGCGACAAGCGGTTATCTCGCGCTTTCCGATGGAAGCACGATCGTGCTCAGCATAGAGCCGACGCGATCTTCGGTCAGCAATGCGCCGCTGAAGCGTGGCGCCGAGATCTATCCGGTTCCCATCAATGCGCCCGTTCAGGTGTCGATCATCCCCTGGCCGAACCATGTGGCGGTCACTTCCCGCCGGCCGCTGCCGGCCGGTTTTGCGCCGCAGTCGCAGAGCGCTGCAGGGGAGGCGGCATCAAGAAGTTTCGCAGCGCTGGTCGAGCATCTCTTTGCCGTCGAAGGCATTATGCGGAGCGAGGCGGAAGGCGCGGTTCCGGTTGCCCTGAAGGATGCCGCCGGGCTCGGGCCGGAGGCCTATCGGCTGAGCTTCGAGGGTGAGGCGATCACGATCGAGGCAAGCAGCCAGACCGGCTTTCTCTACGGCCTCGTCACGCTCGGCCAGATCTGGCGCGGTGCAAGGCTGCATCCCGAGGTCTTCCAGTTTCCGGCTTCCGGCGAGATCGTCGATGAGCCGTCAATGGGCTGGCGCGGCCTGCATCTCGACGTCGCCCGCCAGTTCTACGGTGCGGCTGAGGTCAAGAAACTGCTGGCGGTGCTTGCCTGGAACAAGCTCAACCGTTTCCACTGGCACCTTTCCGACGACGAAGCATGGCGCGTCGAGATCGACGCCTATCCTGATTTGACCGCGGTCGGTGCCTGGCGCGGCCACGGTCTTGCCGTTCCGCCGCTGCTCGGTTCGAGCCCGGCCCGCACCGGCGGTTATTACACCAAGGCTTCGATCCGCGAGATCGTCGCCCATGCCAAGAGCTTCGGCGTGGAGATCGTGCCGGAGATCGATGTCCCCGGCCATTGCTACGCCATGCTGCAGGCGATACCGGAGCTGCGCGATCCGGCCGAGGCCGGCAGCTATTATTCGGTTCAGGGCTTTCCCGACAATTGCATCAATCCGGCCCGCGAGAAGACCTATGAGATCATCGAAACGATCCTCTTAGAACTCATCGAGCTCTTTCCGTTCAAGGTCATCCATCTCGGCGCCGACGAAGTTCCGCTTGGCGCGTGGTCCGGCTCGCCGGAAGCGCTCGAGCGCCTGCGCACGGTGGCGGGCGACGAGGTTGCCGATGCGCATGCCAAGCGGCTGAACGTCGTGACCAATACCCACGGTGCCGACGACATCCACGGCTCGGGCGCCGCCATCCTGCAGGCGGAGTTCCTGAACCGCGTCCAGCGCTTCCTTGCGAGCAAGGGCTGCATCACCGGCGGCTGGGAAGAGGCGGCCCACGGCGATGTCATCGACAAATCGAAGAGTTATCTCTGCAGCTGGCGCAATGTCGAGGTCTCTGCCGAACTTGCCGAGCGCGGCTACGAAATGGTCGTCTGCCCCGGACAGGTCTACTACCTCGACATGGCGCTCAGGCCCGACTGGGACGAGCCCGGCGCCAGTTGGGCGGGGACTTCGGACGCCGAGAAGCTCTACAATTTTGATCCCATCGGCGGCTGGACGGCGAGCCAGAAACAGAAACTCCTCGGCATCCAGGCCTGCATCTGGTCCGAGCCGATGACGGATCGCGCCGTTTTCGACCGCCTCGTCTTCCCCCGCCTTTCCGCACTTGCCGAAACGGGCTGGACGAAGCCGTCATCCAAGTCGTGGGAGCGCTTCAGGGCGCTCGCAGGACTGATGCCGCTGCTCTACGGGCTGCAACAGTCGTAGCGCTCCGTTTGGGCCGCCGGTTTTGATTTAAGGATCACCCTTGCCATTGCCGGAGGCGGTGATGGCAAGGATACTGACATCGCTTTCAAAGGGCGTTGTCAGGTGCCGCTCCATCTGCCGCGGGCAGCTCGCATTCGGGTGCGGCGATACGAATAGGACGGGTTCCAATCTCCGCGCCGGTCGCGCGGTCGATTGTGAGGGGATCGATCTCCGTTCCGGTTGCAGCGTCAAAGAAACGGGTGACTGCACCGCCGCTGCGATGCTTGCGGCCCCAGGCGCCGATCGCAAACAGCACCGGCAGAAAGTCGCGGCCGGCTTCGGTCAGCACATATTCATCGCGCGGCGGACGCTCGGAATAGCGACGCTTTTCCAGCAATCCTTCCTCGGTCAGCGATGACAGCCGCCCCGTCAGCATTGTCGGGACGATGCCGAGGCTTTTGCGAAATTCATCGAAGCGGGTCAGCCCCGCATGGGCGTCGCGCATGATCAACATGCTCCACGCATCGCCGACGAGTGCCAGGCTACGGGCGATCAGGCAGGGCTGGTTCGAAAGATTCTTCATGTCGATATCTTTTTAGTAGTGACTTGCTATCAATTTGATAGTAACAGAATGCGCATGGATATTCCACGACAAAAACGAAGGCAGACGTCGATGAGCAAAAGAGAACGCGGCATTGCCCTGGTCACAGGGGCTTCTTCCGGCATCGGGCTGGTAACGGCGAAGGCCTTGCTACGCGACGGCTACAAGGTGTTCGGCACCAGCCGAAAGCCGATGGCCGACACCGCCGACGGCATCACCATGCTGGTTTGCGACGTCATCGACGATCAATCGGTGCAGAGCGTCGTCGATGAGGTTCTGAAGCGCACGGGAAGGATCGATCTGCTGGTCAACAATGCCGGGATCGGCCTGCTCGGCGGCGCCGAGGAGTCGACGACGGAGCAGGCCAAAGCCGTGTTCGACGTCAACGTCTTCGGCACGATGCGCATGACCAATGCAGTGCTGCCAGTGATGCGGCGGCAGCGTAGCGGCCGGATCATCAACCTGAGCTCGATCCTTGGGCTGATCCCGGCGCCCTTCAACGCGCTTTACGCAGCGACCAAACACGCGATCGAAGGCTATTCGGAATCCCTCGACCATGAAGTGCGCACACAGGGCATCCGCGTCGTGCTCGTCGAACCGGGTGTCACCCGCACCTCCTTCGAGGAGAACATCACGCGCCCCGACCGGCCGCTTGCCGTCTATGATGCGGTGCGCGCCGACGCGGAGAGGCTGATGCGCGAGATCGTCTCAAAAGGCGATGCGCCCGAGGTGGTCGCCGCAACCGTCATCCGGGCTGCCAATGCAGCCTCGCCCAGGAGACGCTACACAGCCGGAAAGGCCGCAGGACAGATCCGTTTCATCCGCCGCTTCTTGCCCGAGTCCTTCGTCGACAAGAACCTCCGGAAATTCAACAAACTTCCCGATTGATCCTGGCTTGCCGCATTGTCGGCTCATCACAAAAACGAAAGTTCGCCCTTATGAAAGCATTCCTGATCGATCACTACAAGAAAGGCGGCGCCCTCAGGCTCGGCCAGAGCCCTGAACCTCTGCTGCGCGAGAATGACGTCATGGTCGAGATCCATGCCGCTAGCGTGAACCCGCTGGATGCCAAGATACGGGACGGAGAGTTCAAGCTGATCCTGCCTTACCGGCTTCCCTTGGTTCTCGGCAATGATGTCGCTGGTGTCGTGGTCCGGGTGGGCGCCAATGTCCGGCAATTCAAACCCGGCGACGCGGTCTATGCGCGTCCCGGCAAGGATCGCATCGGCACCTTCGCCGAGTATATCGCCATCGACGCTGCCGATGTTGCGCTGAAACCCGCCAATCTCAGCATGGAAGAAGCCGCATCCATTCCGCTTGTGGCACTGACCGCATGGCAGGCGCTGGTCGAGCGCGCCAAGCTGCAGAAGGGCCAAAGGGTGCTGATCCATGCGGGCTCCGGCGGCGTCGGCACCATCGCCATCCAGCTTGCCAAACATCTCGGCGCCCATGTGGCGACGACCGTGAGCACGGCAAATATCGATCTGGTGAAAAGCCTCGGCGCCGATGTGGTGGTCGATTACAGGAAGGACGACTTCGAAAAGGTGCTGAAGGGCTATGACGTGGTGCTGAACAGCCTCGGCAAGGAGACGCTGGAGAAATCGCTCGCCGTCCTGAAGCCCGGCGGCAAGCTGATCTCGATATCAGGTCCGCCCGATCCCGATTTCGCCCGGCAAAACGGTTTCGGCTTTCTGCTGCAGCAGGTCATGCGCTTCTTGAGCTTCGGCATCCGGCGGAAATCGAAAAGCCGGGGGATCGGCTATTCCTTCCTCTTCATGACGGCAAACGGCGCGCAACTCGGCAAGATCACCGCGCTCATCGAGGCGGGCGCCATCCGCCCCGTCATCGACCGGGCCTTCCCGTTCGAGAAGACCAACGAGGCGCTGGATTATGTGGAAACCGGACGCGTCAAGGGAAAGGTCGTCATCGCGGTGAAGTGAGGTTTGGGAAGGCCGAAGAGCGCTCGGTTTAGCCGAGCGGCTTTTGCAGGACGTCGAAGCGCGGACCGATTTCGGAAAAGAAAAGTGCGCTCGAGCGAAGCGGCTTCACGGTCGTTGCCGGTAGGCTGAGGGTGTAACACCTGTGCCCGACTTGAATGCCCGCGTCATGTGGCTCTGGCTGCTGAAGCCGCAGGCCGAAGCGATCTGCGCGATCGGGTCCATGCCTGATAACATCGATTTGGCGCGCTCGATACGCCGGTGAGCCACCCAGCCATGCGGGGACACACCATAGCTTGCCCGGAACATCCGCTGAAAATGAAAGGCGCTGAGCTGCCCGATCGTCGCCAGATCCTGCAAGCGGATCGTCTCACCGAGATGGGCCTCGATATACTCCAGACTCCGGCGCCGCACATGAGGAGCGAGCCCGCCGCTGATCGCGCAGGGACGCATCCCTCCATAACGCGGATCAACGAAGAAATCGTTGATCGCCTGCGTCATCGCTTCCTCAGCCAGCAGATGACCGCCCGTCACCATCGCTTTCGTCATCTGCCGAAGCGTGTGCGCCAAGACGGGCGCATCTGCGAAGGTTAATTCGGGAAGAGCCATGAGCCGAGCATCGCGGTCAAACGTCTCGGCAAACATCCGGCGCATCTGGTCGTCGGGAACATACAGATGGACGAATTGGGAGAAATCGGTGATTTCCCATTCGGAAGAGTGCTCCTGTGGCATGATGCACAGCACTCCCGGACGGCCGCGAGCGGCGGGGCTGCCATCCAGACGACGCGTTCCGGCGCCGCCTCTCAGATAAAGACTGAACGTATGATCGTTCGGCCGCTGATAGCTCATCCTGTCGTGTGCATTGCTCCAGATGGCAGCTGATCGCCCGAACCCCAGATCGATGGACTGTGACATCTGCGCAGTGGGAGATGCGGATAGAAACCTGAAAACCGAGGGGTGACTATATTTCACCAATTCTTCCCCACACCTGATCATGCCGCGCGAACAATACCGGCGGACGACCAGTATGGCGAGCCGGAAGTCCGGGCAAATCGATTTCGTAGCAAGAATCTGCAAGAGGCCTGCTCGCGGTTCGCCTATTGGTCGGGAAAACGAGGATCACGCCATGGCAAATGCCGCTCTTTTCATCGCCACCGTCCTGATATGGGGCACGACCTGGATCGCCATTGCGATGCAGGTCGGTCCCGTGCCGGTCTTGGTCTCGGTCTTCTACAGATTTGCGGTTGCAGCAGCTATCCTCGTCGCCATCCTGGTTGTCATGCGGCGGCTCAAGCTGCCTGCCTTGCGCGATCAACCTTTCATCCTTGCGCAAGCGCTCTGCCTGTTCAGCCTCAATTTCATCTGTTTCTACAACGCCGCCGCCTCTATCCCGTCCGGGCTGATCTCGGTGATCTTCTCGCTCGCAACGATCTACAACGCCGTCAATGCGCGCCTCTTCTTCGGCGACCGCATTACCGGCCGCACGCTTCTCGCAGCCGCGCTCGGAGCAACCGGGCTTCTGCTTCTTTTCGGACATGACGTTGTCGTCGATTTCGATATGGCCACGTTGAAAGGGATCGGACTCGCAGCGCTTGGCACGCTGTTCTTCTCGCTGGGCAATATGGCATCGCGTCGAAACAGCGCGGTCGGAATCTCACCGCTGACCGCCAACGCCTGGGGCATGACCTATGGCGCGATTATCCTGCTCTTCCTGATTGCCGTGACGCGAACGCCGATCGTGGCACCGCCTAACATCACCTATCTTGCCGCCATGCTCTATCTTGCGGCAATCGGATCGGTGATCGGCTTCACCACCTACCTCATGCTGGTGTCGCGCATCGGCTCCTCGCGCGCCGCCTATGCCACCGTCCTGTTCCCGATCGTCGCCCTGTCGTTGTCGACGGTTTTCGAGGGCTACCACTGGAGCGGTCTGGGCCTGTTCGGCCTGGCGCTGACGCTTCTCGGCAACGTGGTCATCTTTGCGCCACCTCTAGCCCGTCGCCCGCAGTCAGATGCGAGGCTGCCCGCTGGCGGATGAGGGGCCGGCCTCGGCAATCTCCGGGGCGGAGGTAGCTAACCGAGCGGCTTTTGCAGGACGTCGAAGCGCGGATTGGTTTCGGAAAAGATCGGCAGGGCGGCGGCGCCGAGGATTGCCGTATCCTTGCCGGTCATGCCGATCATCACCCGAGGTACCGCCCGCTTCTGGTTGGGATCGATGGGGGTGTGCAGCGGCTCCAGCCGCTCTGCAAGCCGAAGCATCAGCGAGGTCGATATGCTGCCGCCGAGCACGATGGTCTGCGGATCAAAGGCAAGCTCCAGAAAATCGACGGTCTGTCGCAGCGGCTGGACGGCTTGATCCAGCCAAACATCGAGGCCTTCGCCGCCCTTGGCGATCAGCGCATCGAGATCGTCGGACGACAGCTCCTCGGCATTGGCAATGCCCATGAATTCGTATGCAACGGCCGGCGAGACGTAGCGATCCAGACAGCCGCGCTTGCCACAGCTGCAGAGCTTGCCATGCGGTTCGACGATGATATGGCCGATCTCGCCGGCATTGTTGCGGCTGCCCTTGTAGAGGTGGCCGTCGAGGAACATTCCGGCGCCGATGCCACCGCCGCCCGCAAGAAACAGATAGACGAAGCTGCCCAAACCGCGGGCGACACCATGAAGACGCTCGCCGATCGCTGCTGCCGTCGCATCATTCTCGACCAGCACCGGCACTTTTATCCGCTGTTCCAGCTCATGCCGGACAGGAAAGTCCTGCCAGCCGGGCAGGTTCAGCGGACTGAGCGACGTGGTGCCGCCATCGGCATAACGGCCGGGCAGGGCCATCCCGACGCCCAGCAGCCGGTTCCGGTCGAATGCGAAGGCCTCCTGAAGATCCTCGACTATTGCTTGGAGCGCCGGCATGGCCCTTTGCGGATCGGGATGTTCGACGTGGCGCTCGATGCGCGCGCAGACAGCGCCGGAGAGATCCGTCAGAACCCCGCTGGCGCGCTGGCGGCCAAGTTCGAGACCGATCGAATAAGCGCCGCGCGGATTGATGGAGTAGGGGATGATCGGCTGGCCGCGCGCTAGCTTCTGTGCCTGGGATGGGACGAGAAGGTGCGACCTCTCCAGTTCCTCGACGATATTTGACACGGTCTGGGCAGTCAGCGCCGTCATCCGGGCGATCGCCGCGCGCGACAAGGGACCGTTCGTGCGGACAGCCTCGATCACCACACGCCGGTTGTGAGACTTGGCCTGCTCGAGATTCGTGCCGGAGATCGCCTTCATGTCGCCTTCAAAGGAAATGGTGCGTCACCCTTGTCACAAGACGAACACCGATGAAAGCCGCATTCTTCGTCTGGTCCCATTTGCCAATGGTGTCGACTAGCGGGCTTTGCCTCTACGCAGGAGGCCGATGATCGCTATCCCCGCCAATCCGGTGACAGCGCTGAGGATTGCGGTTCCCGAATAGCCGGTCACATAGGTGCCGGCGGCAAAGACCAGCGCGCCGATCCCGGCACTGGCAAAGATATTGACGGAGATCAGTGCGCTGCCGAGGCCCGGCCGGTCGGCGATCAGATCCTGCAGATAGGTGATCGGAATGGTGATGATCGCCGACGCTCCGATGCCGGCAAGCAAGGTGAGCGCATAGAGGTGCCACGGCTCGGAGGCAAAGCCAAGCAGACTGAGGAAGACGGCATAGATGATGGTACCGGCGCCAAGCGCCGTCATCTGTCCTGTCTTCCGCGCGATCCGCGACCAGACGATGATGAAGACGACTTCCAGCAATGCGACGATGCCGACGAGAATGCCGACGTCGCTCAGCTTGCCATGCGCAGCACCAGTGGCGATCAATGGCAGCAGGGCGTCATTCAGATGCAGCGTACTGGTGATCAGCGCGACCCCGCAAATATGCGCCGAAATCCGCGGAGAAACCACTTGGCCAAGCGCGCCGAGGTAAGTGAGATGATGAACTGCTGCCATTTCCGTTGCCGCTCGCTTCGGCAAGGCGAAGAGGATGATCCCCTGGCACAACAGACATGAGATGCTGGCAAAGAGGTAGGCCGGCAGCATGCTCGATGCGCCAGACAGCAGCAGGCCAGTTATCCCTGGGATCAGTACCCACGACAGCGAGATCATGGCGCGCACGCCGGAGTTGGCCGTCACCATGTCGCTTCGGTTCATGCCGTGCATAGCCGCGCGCGCATTGGCAAACAGCAGCGAGTTCAGCGCCCCGTAGATCGGCAGGGGCAGCAACCCGCTGATGACGAAGACGGCGGCGCTGGGAAAGGCGTAGACCACGCCGTAGCCGACGATGCCGAACAGGCAGGCGCCGATCATCGTCGAACGGTATTCACCAAGCCGGTCGGCGAGATTGCCGAGCAGGATGCTGATGACGACATTCACCGCCGCCGAGACGAAACTCAGGAAGGAATAGAGGCCGTCGCTCAGCCCCAATTCGCGGATGCCGATGATCGAACGGTAGGGTGCGGTCATCGCTCCCGCCATGCCGAAGATGAAAATGGCGATCATGCTGGCGCGGATCGCCGGATTGCGGAAGACGTCAGGGAAAAGTCGGCTCATGCGGTGATCGATCAGAAGTAAGCCGGCTTCACAACCTGCTCCTCTCGTCTTCCTCTAGGTTTCAGTAATGTTCCGATTGCGAGAAGGTCCGCGCGAGCTCGGCCTGGCCTGCCGTGAGGCCGCAATCGACAGGCAGGCAGACGCCGGTGATGGCTGCGGCCAGGGGACCGGCAAGGAAGGCCACCGCATTGGCAACATCTTTCGGATCGACGACGCGCTGCAGCGGATACCAGCGGCGTGCTTCCTCGAAAACATTCGGATTGGCTGCCGCCCGCGCTTCCCAGGCCTGCGTCTTTACCGTCCCCGGTGCGACGGCGTTGGACCGGATGCCGAACTTGCCGTATTCCACCGCAACCAGCCGGGTGAAATGCAAAAGGCCTGCCTTGGCGACGCTATAGGCAGGGTGCCCGAAGACATGCAAGCCATTGACCGAGGCAATATTGACGACGGAACCCTTCGAAATCGTCAGCATGGGCTCGAACGCGCGGAAACATAAGAATGCCGCTTCGAGATTGAGCGCATTGTCCGCCCGCCAGATCTCGGGCGTCGTGTCGTGCAGGCTGGTCGCGCGGGCAGCACCCGCATTGTTGACCAGGGTTCGACACACGCCGACGTCGGCGGCGCGTCTTGCCAATTCCGCAATGCTCGTCTCGCTGGTTACATCACATTGGACTGCGACGAAGCGATTGTCCGGCCCGAGCTTCAATGCCACGGCAGCCGCGGCCTCCGCATCGATATCGGCGAGCAACACGACGTCGTGGTCATCGGCGAGCCGTGCGGCGATCGCCGCGCCGATATCGCCTGCAGCGCCGGTAACGATGGCTATCGACTGCGTCATTTTCCGTCGCTCCCGTTCATGAACTTCAATCTCCAAGCAATTGCCGGTCGTCGCCGTCACGGTGAATGACAAGCTGCTGCTTGATACGCCGAAGCGTGGTCGTTGCCTTCGGCTGAACGGCATAAGCGACCAGGCTCGACAAGATATCGATCGTCGCGATGTAGGCGATGCGCGTCGAGGTCGGGCGATAGATATTGTGGCCCTCGGGAAGGTCGATCGGCACGACGATTTCGGCGGCCTTGGCAACCGGGCTGTCCGTCTGGGTGAGCGCGATCGTCTTCACCTTGGTCTGGCGGGCAAGCTCGAAGGCGCGCACCAGCTCCATATTGCGCCCTGAGAAGGACGAGCCGATCAACACGTCGCCGGGCCTTGCCGCGGCAGCCATCATCAGCTGCATGCTGTGGTCGGAACTTGCCGTGATGCGAAGCCCGAGACGAAAGAGCCGGTTCTGGAGCTCGTCGGCGATCATCGATGAATTGCCGCCCGACCCGAACGCATAGATCATATCGGCCTTGGCGATATGCGATACGGCGGCTTCGATCGCGGCAAGATCGAGCGACCGATGCAGGAGAAAGAGCGCGTTCTGGGCTTTGGTGATGATATCCTGGGCGACATCGGCCGGATCGGTGCTTTTCGATTCCGGTTTCAGGTAGCGAACGCCGATATGGGCGGTGCGGGCAAGCTGCACCTTGAAGTCGGAAAAGCTCTCGCAACCAAGCCGCCGGCAAAAGCGTGTGACGGTTGGCGGCGATACCTTCGCCCGTTCCGCCAGCTCGATGATCGAGGCATTCACGGCAAATTCGAAGTCGTTGACGATGATCTCCGCAATGCGGCTCTCGGAGGGAGAGAGCCGACCCTTGTCTTCCTGCAGCGTTGAAAAGATATCCAAGCCCGTCCCCCCGATGGTTCTCTATCCATCCCTCTTCTTATAGGCCACGCAGTCGATCTCAACCTTGCAATCAACCATCATCGACGATTGCACACAGGCGCGTGCCGGCGGGTGTTCGCCGAAATACTCCTGATAGATTTTATTGAAGGTCCAGAAATCGCGCGGATCATCGAGCCAGACGCCGACGCGCACGACGTCCTCGACGCCATATCCGGCCTCATCGAGGATCGAAAGGACATTGGCAATCGTCTTGTGGGTCTGAGCAATGATGTTGCCGTCGATGATTTCGCCATCTTCCATCGCAACCTGGCCGGAAACATATAGCCATCCGTCGGCTTCGACCGCACGTGCGAAAGGCAGCGCCTTGCCGCCGGCGCCCGTTTGAACAGTGCCATAGCGCTTGATCGGCATGCTGAAGTCCTTGCAAATTATTTTCTTGATAAGTTGACAAGTGACCATAGAAAGCAGAATTTGACCAGTGAAAAACACTATTTATGAAAAGAATTTCAATCCGGGGCTGATATGCGCGATCCTTTCCAGAATCCTTTCCCGTCAGACAGCGCCCGGCATGCCATCTGGGAAATGCTCGTTCCGCGCGATATCGATGCGTTTCTGGCCGCCGATTGGTCGATGGTGGAGCATGACTTCGTGGAGGAGGGCTTCATCGGTATCGATGCCCAGAAGCAGGTCAACCCCGACAGGTGGCGTCTCGCATTTCCGACGCTGTCGGCCTATCGCCAGGAATGGCTGAGGCAGGCAAAGGATTTCGCCGAGCAGAGTTTCGCAGAAGACGCGCGCACGGCGATCTTCGCCACGACGACGCTTGAGGATATCGAAATCGAGGGCGACATGGCGCTTGTTCGCAAGAAATTCGACGGCGGCATTACCAAGAGCGACGATTCCCGGGACGTCCTGCAATGGCAGACGCTCTATTACTGCAGGCTTCACCAAGGACGCTGGAAGATCTCAGGTTTCACCGGCTACCTGCCGAACCCGATGGGTTGACGCGGGGCCGACAACACGAAGGCCACTTTCTTGCGCATTTTCACGGCAGCACTGGCGACCGAGACCAACACCTTTTCCCCGATCTGCGTCGATCGTCGCGCATTCGAAGCCTCTCTTTATGCTCCGCCCGGCCAGCATCCCGAAACGCCGACGCTGTGCACCGCGCCGATCACCGTTGGCAGGCGCGTCACCCGAGAAAAGGGTTGGGAACTGATTGAGGGAACTGCCACCTGGGCCGACCCCGCAGGCCTCGTCAACCGGACAACCTACGAGGAATTGCGTGACGAAATCATAGACCAACTCAGCGCAGCAATGCCTGTCGACGCTGTCGTCATGGGCCTGCATGGCGCCATGGTGGCCGCCGGATACGAGGATACCGAAGGCGATCTTCTGTCGCGCATCCGCGAGATCGTCGGGCCTGATGTCCTCATCTGCGCCGAACTCGATCCGCACAGCCATCTCACCGCAAAACGTGTCGCCGCTCTCGATTTCGCCGTCTATTTCAAAGAGTTTCCGCACACGGACTTCGTCGACCGCGCCGAGGACCTCTGGCGCATTGCGGTCGCGACGCTCGAGGGCCGGATCAAGCCTGATATGTCGGTGTTCGACTGCAAGATGATCGACGTCTTCCCGACATCGCGCGAGCCCATGCGTTCCTTCGTCGACAAGATCATGCAGATCGAGAAGGATGATCCGGACGTCCTGTCGATCTCGGTGATCCATGGGTTCATGGTCGGCGACGTTCCCGAAATGGGAACGAAGCTGCTTGTCGTGACTGATAATAAGCCGGAGAAGGGCGCGGCGTTGGCCCGCGAACTCGGCCTTGAGATATTTTCGAAGCGCGGCACCTTCATGGTCCCGCAGATCGACGAGAAGGAAGCCGTCTCACGCGCGATGACTGCCACCGCATGGCCGGTTGTCATCGCCGATGTCTGGGATAATCCGGGTGGCGGCACGGCAGGGGACGCGACCGTCATCCTCGGGGAGCTGATCGCCCGCGGCGTCACCAGTGCTGCGATCGGCACCATCTGGGATCCGGTGGCCGTCCAGATTTGTTTTGCGGCGGGCGAGGGGGCGGAAATTCCACTGCGCTTCGGCGCCAAGTCGGCGCCCGGCACCGGCAATCCCGTCGACGGCACCGTCAAGGTCGTCAAGCTGGTGAAGAATGCCGAGATGCAGTTCGGCGAGAGCCTCGCACCTTTCGGCGATGCCGCACATATCGTGCTTGGCGGCATCGATATCATCCTCAATTCGACGCGCGCTCAAAGCTTCGATCCGAGCCTTTTTTCGGCGATGGGCATCGATCCCGCCAGGCAGAAGATCCTGGTGATCAAATCCACCAACCACTTCTTCGCGTCCTTCTCGAAGATCGCGGCGGAGATCCTTTACTGCTCCGCCGGAACGCCCTATCCCAATAATCCGGCAACGACGCCGTACAAGCGGGCACCGAAGACCATATGGCCGATCGTCGCCGATCCACACGGACCAGAACGCGGAGCCGCCTAGATGCATGACAACAGGTTTGCCGTCGTCGCCAAGGCAGGCGACAGGATCGCCGATCTCTCGACGCCGCGTCCTGTTATCGACGAAGACAGGCTGGCTGCAAACATAGGCCGCGTTCAATCCTATATGGATCAGCACGGGCTGAACTTCCGCCCGCATATCAAGACGCACAAGATCCCGGCTCTCGCTGTCGCGCAGGTTGCCGCCGGCGCCAAGGGCATCAATTGCCAGAAGGTGACGGAAGCCGAAGTCTTTGCCGAAGCCGGCTTCGAGGACATCCTCATCACCTTCAATATCCTCGGACCGCAGAAACTCGAGCGCCTGGCCAAATTGAACGAGAAGATTTCGGCCCTCAAGGTCGTCGCCGACAGTGAAGTGACGGTCGACGGGCTGGCGGCACATTTCTCCGGCCACAAGCCGCTGAACGTGCTGGTCGAATGCGATACCGGCGGCGGTCGGTGCGGCGTGCAGACACCAGATGAGGCGGCCTCGCTCGCCAAGCGCATCGGCGCTTCCGACGGCCTCACCTTCGGCGGCATCGTGACCTATCCGAAACCGCAATCGGCCGCCGCCGTCGAAGCCTTCATTGCCGAAACGCTGGCACAGCTGAAAGCCGAAGGCATAACCTGCCCGATCGTCAGCAATGGCGGAACGCCAAGCCTCTTCGAGGCGCATCTCGTCACCTCGGCCACGGAACACCGCGCCGGCACCTATATCTACAACGATCGCCAGATGGTGCGCATGGGCCATTGCACCGAGGACAATTGCGCCATGCACGTGCTGGCGACCGTCGTGTCACGGCCAAACGCCGACCGCGCCGTCATCGATGCCGGGTCGAAGGCTCTGACATCGGATCTTCAGGGTTTTAGCGATTACGGCCTGGTGGTCGGCTATCCCGAGGCGCGGATCAGCAGCCTCTCGGAAGAACACGGCGTGATCGACCTGTCGAATTGTACCGGCCCCCGGCCGCAGATCGGCCAGAAGCTGTTCATCATCCCGAACCACACCTGCGTCGTGTCGAACCTGTTCGACACCATGGTCTTCCATCGGGGCGGCGTCGTCACCCGCGTCGAGCAGGTCGCCGCCCGCGGTCTCGTCTGGTAGGGGCGGTTCCGGTTGGAGCGAAATGATACCGATTGCCGAAGGCTGCGGTTATCGGTGGATCGCTCGCGATCTCGGTATCAGCAAAATACAGTAGCCGATGTTGCGAGACGTGCGCGCAAGGGATGACCTGGTTGCGCCAAGAGCTGACATTTGGCGAGATTGAGTGAGTGACCGATTTAGGGCCGGAAGGAGACTGGCCGCATCTGGAGAGTTAGCCAGAAATGCAGACTTAGCGCAGTTGCAGTTCGGGCTCCCCGGGACAGAACTGGGCACTTCCGCCGAGGCCCCCGCTCGCCGCCCATCACCAGACGTTCAAGAACCGTCCGCTTTCCGTGGATACTCATTTCCGTGTCGTCCACCTCGACGCCGTCGGTCACAAAGAAGGATGACGGCTCGATGGAGGTGGAGATCGCCTGGGCATTACCTCTTTACCACTTGTTGACTCACCCGCGGTTGAACAATAACTTGCTAATTCGGTCGTTAGGCTTGTCCTCACATGACGGATCAATCTATTCAGCGTCGCCTTGCCGCCATCGTCGTTGCCGATGTGGTGGGATACTCACGCCTGATGGAGGCTGATGAGGTCGCAACGCTGGCGACCCTCAGGGAACTCCGTTCCGGCGTTATCGAGCCGGCTGTGATGCGCAACCACGGTCGCATCTTCAAGGTCATGGGCGACGGGTTCCTAATCGAATTCGGTAGCGCAGTGGACGCGGTCGCAGCAGCGTTGGAAATGCAACGGGCCACCACTGCTGTTGAAGCTTCCGGAGACCGGCGCCTGCTTTTGCGTGTAGGCGTCAATCTGGGAGATGTCATTGACGACGGTTCAGACGTCCTCGGCGACGACGTCAATGTCGCGGCGCGCCTCCAGACGCAGGCCGCACCGGGAGGTATCTGCATTTCAGCCAATGTTCACGGCGAGATCGTCGGCAAGATTAGCGACCGGTTCTTTGATGCAGGCGAACGCTACCTGAAGAACCTGACTCGCCCGGTCCACGTGTGGCATTGGCCGGATGCGCTGCAGAGCATATTGCCGCTGCCCGAATGTCCCTCGATTGCTGTATTGCCGTTCACGAATATGAGTGGGGATGATGCGGACGCGCCTTTCGTCGACGGCTTGACTGAAGACCTGATCACCGACCTTTCCCGTACGGTTGGTCTGTTCGTCATCGCGCGCAATTCCGTGTACGTCTACAAGGGCAAACCGGTCGACGTACGGCTGGTCGCCCAGGAACTCGGCGTCCGCTATGTCCTCGAGGGGAGCGCCAGACGCGCAATGGGCCGTGTCCGCATCAATGCCCAATTGGTCGACACGCTTGCCGGCCAGCACTTGTGGGCCGACCGGTTTGACAGGACGGTGGAAGATGTTTTCGAACTACAGGATGAAGTTAACGCCAAGATTGTTGAAGCCCTCGTCGGCCGGCTGACCATCCCGACGCCGCGCAATCGGCCGAAGAACTTTGAGGCGTACGATCTGTGTGTGCGCGCCCGCCTCCTGACGGAAGAGTCGCCGCAAACTGAGCGTGAGGCCTATATGCTGCTCCAACGCGCGGTTGAGCTCGAGCCATCATATGCCGAGGCGCTCGGTCTGCTCGCCTATAACCGTTGGCTTGCCTGGACTCATTTCGGCGAGCCCGAAGATCCTAATCGTCGGATGGCGGCGACGTTCGCGCAGAAGGCGGTCGACCTGGATCCCAACGATGCCGGCTGCCGTTACGTTCTGGGGACCATTTTGGCTTATGAGCGGCGATGGGAGGAATCGGAGGCCGCCTTCGCCAAGGCCCTGGAGCTGGACCCCAACCACGCCGACACCTGGGCCGCCATGTCGGACATGTCCGTGCTGGACGGCAGGGTTGCCGACGGACTGGCGCAGATTGAAAAAGCTCTGCGGCTCAATCCCTACCCAGCCTGCTGGTATCTTTGTCATCTTGGGCAGGCGCAATACGCCGCGCATGACTATGAGGCGGCAGCCGCTACGCTCCGCAGGAAAGACACGTATCGTACCAACTCACGCAAATTCCTGGCTGCTACGCTTGTGCAGTTGGGCCACCGCGAGGAGGCGCGGCGAGAAGCAGAATTGTTCCTGATCGCCCACCCTCATTTCACGATCGGCCATTGGCTCAGCTCCCAGCCGCTGCGCGATGCATCTGTACGAGACCACTTTGTTGACGGCTTCCGAAAGGCCGGCCTGCCGGAGATGTGACAGCGGGTGGGCACAATCCCGACGCGTTCGAGGACTTGATCAACGGATATGCGCTGTGCGAGAACGGCGGTCTGGATCGCAGTGCCCGGCTTCTTCAGACGCTCCACAAAACGCGTCAATCAGCCCGAGTCTTGCATGACTTCAAATAGGCCGGCCTCTGCCATCTGCAGGAGATTGTCCAACGACGTTCGTGGGGTGAAAATCACCCCGAACCCTACCGGCGAGCAGCCAAAATTGCTTAGGGCGTCGTTTGGCCCCTATCCGGTGCCGCCCCCGGTTAGGAAAAACGCCGACCTGGCCGCCGGTTCACGCCGCCGTCGGGTTGATCACGTTCATATCGATTTCGGTCAGTTCAACCCGCCGCTCAAAGGCTATGCCCGCCTCGTCGAAGAGATGGCAATCTGCGGCATTGATGCCGGTTGCAACCGGCGCGTCCGCACGGATGCCGACGCTTCCTGGCAGCATGGCACAGAAATTCTCGGACTCTCCATTGAGCGAAGCGTAAGCGACCGTATTTGCTCCAAGGCGCTCGATGACCGTCGGCGTCACGGTAAAGACGATATCGCCGCCGCCAAGCTGGATATGTTCCGGCCGGATGCCGAGCGTCAAAGCCTTGCCGACCATACCGTCACGCGGCGTCACGGGCAGAACGGCTGTCTGACCCTGATAATCAACTTCGACACCATTGGCGCTGACGCCCTTGCAGATTACGGGCAGAAAATTCATTTTCGGATTGCCGATGAAGCCGGCGACAAACTGATTTGCGGGCTTGTGATAGAGCTCCAGCGGCGCCCCCGTCTGGGAGATATCGCCGGAATCCAGCACGACGATACGATCGGCCATCGTCATGGCCTCGACCTGGTCGTGCGTCACATAGATCATCGTCGCCTTCAACTGCCTATGCAGCTTGGCAAGCTCGATGCGCATGTCGGCGCGAAGTGCTGCGTCGAGGTTGGACAGCGGCTCGTCGAACAGGAATATCTTCGGTTCGCGCACGATCGCGCGGCCGATCGCGACGCGTTGGCGCTGGCCGCCGGATAACATGCCGGGTTTCTGCTGCAGCCGCTGTTCGAGGTGAAGGATGCGCGCCGCGTTTTCCACCTTGGCCTTGAGCTTTTCCTCCTCCATCCTTTCGACGCGAAGCGGGAAAGCGATGTTCTCGAAAACAGTCATGTGCGGATAAAGCGCGTAGGACTGGAACACCATGGCAATGCCGCGCTTGACCGGCGGCAGATCATTGACCCTGATACCATCGATGACGATGTCGCCCGCGCTCGTCGCGTCGAGACCGGCGATCATGCGCAGCAAGGTGGATTTGCCGCAGCCGGACGGACCGACGAAGACGACGAACTCGCCGTTCTTCACATCGAGCTGCACGCCCTTCAGAACTTCGTAGTCGCCATAGAACTTCTGAACTTTGTTGAGAAGGAGCTGTCCCAAAAATCTGTCTCCGCTGGCGGCCGTCGCACATTCGATCATCAGAGAAGGGATCGCGGATGGTCTCCCGCGATCCCGAAGAGCCCAATGGGCTTACTTGAACGCCTCGACTTCGCCGGCAGCCTTCTTGAGAGCAGCCTCCGGCTCGGCCTTGCCCGTCACCACGGACTGTACCATCTCGATCATCGAGTTCTGGAAGCCCTTGTAGTCGGTGAAGAGCGGCTCGGGACCACCGTAGCTGATGCCGTCGATGAGCGGCTTCCAATGGGGATCCTTGGCGACGAATTCATCGACCTTTGCAGACGGCCGCAGCGGGGTGAGGCCGGCGCCGCCCTGCAATTCGTATTCGGACTGCACATCGGGCGAGGTGATGAACTTGGCGAATTCCGTCGCCTTGTCCTCGACCCCCGAACCCTTGAAGATCGCCAGGCTGTCGGTGATCAGCAGCGTGCCGGGACCCTTGGCGTCGGGACCGAGCGGCAGCGTCGTGATGCCCCAGCTGATCTTCGTCGCCTTCAGGCGGTCGGCTGCACCCGATCCTGCCTGGATCATCGCCACCTTGCCGTCGAGGAAGATGGCGCGGACTTCGTTCTGCTCGTAGGCCGTCGGGCCTTCTTCGGAGTAGGGGACGATATCCTTGTAGGCCTTTAGCGCGGCGAGTATCTGCGGGCTGTCGAGCGTAACTTTGCCGTCGGCATCGATCACCGTGCCGTTGTTGGTGTAAACCCAATGCATGAACTGGTGCATCGTGTTGTCGAAGGTCTTGGCGGAGAGACCGAAGCCCGGAATGCCGGTCTTTTCCTTGATGGTCTTTGCCATCTCGATTTCTTCAGCCCAGGTCTTCGGCGGCGTCTCGGGATCGAGGCCGGCCTGCTTGAAGAGATCCTTGTTCCAATAGAGCGCCTTGGTAGAGAAGGCGATCGGAACGCCCCACTGTGAGCCCTCGAAGGTCACGGTGTTGACGATGTTCGGATAGTAGGTCTTCTTCTCGTCGTCCGTCATCGGCACAGGAACGATAAGGTCGTTCTGCGCGAATTCCTTCAGCGTGCGCGAGCCGACATAGGCCATCGCCACCGGCGTACCGGCGGCAGCGAGCGTCGTTGCCTTGTCCTGGCACTGTGCCCATCCGACGACCTCAGGGGCAATCTTCCAGCCCGTGTTCTTTTCTTCCCACTGCTTGATGTATTTGGTGTGGACCGGGTCGATCGTGTCGCCGCAATAGATCCAGCTGATTTCCTTGTCGGCTGCCTGGGCAGTGACGGCCGTCAGTGCCGTCGAACCGAGCAGGGCGAGCGCCATAAGGCCTGTCTTGATTGATATGCTCACGTCGTGACTCCCATTCTTGTGTTAGCTGTTCACTCGTTTTTTGGTCTTATTGTTTCACCGCACCGGCGGTCAGCCCGCCGACAAGGTAGCGCTGAAGGAAGAAGATGACGACCATCGCCGGCGCGATACCGACGAAGGAAGCCGCCATCAGTTCGTTCCAGATGACCTCCTGCTTGCCGAAGTAAGCAAAGAGCCCCACCGGCAAGGGCATGTATTCGGTCTTCGAGTTGAACGTCAGCGCGAAGATGAATTGCTGGGCGTAGGCGCCGATGAAGGTGGTGATGGCGACGACGATGATCCCCGGCATCGCAATGGGCAGGATGACCCGGCGCAGCGTGTAGAAGTGGCTGGCGCCATCCATGTAGGCCGCTTCGTTGAGTTCCTGCGGAATACGGATCATGTAGGTTCGCAGCAGCCAGATCGCCGAGGGGATCAGGAAGGCGACGCCCGGCACGATCATGGCGAGATAGGTGTTGAGCACGCCAATGCTGCGCATCAGCCGGAAGAGCGGGATCAACAGCACGGCGCCGGAGAACATGTTTACCGTCAGGAAGGCGCCGAGCAGAATGCCCATGCCCCTGAATTCGAACTTCGCAAAGGCATAAGCCGCCGGAATGACGAGGCAGAGCACGATCAGCGTGACGATGATCGAGATGAAGAACGAGTTGAAGATATAACGTCCGAAGCCCGGCACGCTGATCCACATCGTCCGATAGGCTTCAAACGAGCCGTTCTCCGGCCAGAAACGGTAGGGCGAAGAGAAAAGCTGGCTGAGCGGCTTCAGCGAAACCAGGAAACCTTCGACGAAGGGCGACAGCACGAAGAAAAGAAATAGCGCGATGCCGCAATAGATCAGGATGATTTCCCACCAACGGTAACGGTCGATCATGGCTGCATTGCTCATGCGCGCTTCTCCGGGTTGAGGCGGCGGGTGACGCGGAAATAGGCGAAGCAGAACAGCGACAGGAAGATGCAGATCAAAACGGCGCGCGCTGCACCTTCACCGTATTTCTTCGAGCCGATCGCGGTCTGATAGGTATCGATGATCATCGTCGTCGTCTCGCCGCTCGGTCCGCCCTGCGTCAGGATCCAGATGATGTCGAACGAGTTGAAGGTGGCGATCAGCGACAGCATCGACATGGTGATGATCGCCGGCACCATCAGCGGCAGCGTGATGCGGCGGAAGCGGTACCAGCGGCCGGCGCCGTCGGTCCAGGCGGCCTCGTAGAGATCCTTCGGAATGGATTGGATCGCCGCCAGGAAGTAGATCGTCACCAGCGGCACGCCGATCCACACGTCGGTGATGATCGTTGCCCAGAAGGCGGTGTTTCCATAGGCGAGGAAGGCGACGGGGCCGTCGACGAGACCGAAGCGCTGCAGCATGCCCGATATCATCCCGAACTGGCCATTATACATCCAGCCCCACATAAAGATGCCGATGGCCATCGGCACGATCCATGGCGGCATGGTCAAAAGCCGAAACAACGAGCGGCCGGGGACCGCGGCATTCAGCATGGTCGCACCGAAGGTGCCGATCACCATTTTCAGGGCGACCGAGAAGAACGTCCAGATGAAGGTGCGGATGATGACTTCGGCAAACCGCTCGTTGAAGATCTTCTCGTAATTGGCCCAGCCAACCCAATTGGTGGTCTTCCTGAGGGACGCGTCGGTGAAGGAGAGAATGAAGGTATCGACCAGCGGATAGGCGACGATCGCCAGAACATAGAGCACAGCCGGAAGAAGAAGGACGCAAGCGAAGATGAAGGTGCTTCTTTGAACACTCATCTTGCCGCCCTCCTCAAGCCGCTCTCGCGTGAAGGGCTTCGTCGAAGCGGTCCCAGATGGGTCTGAGATCGACGACCGCTTTCTTCATCCTCGCTTCGTCCATCGCCAAGGCGAGGATGCCGGCTTCGAGCGCATTCAGGGTGGAAACAGGAAGTTCGAGCCCGGTGCGCACGCTTTCAAGCAGGTCGCTCGCCATCTGCTCATCGGCGCCGTAGTGCTGAGAGAGCTCGGTGGCGGCATATTTGTTTTCGAGCACCTTGTTGCCGGTCAGCTGTTCGTGAACGTCGAGATAGCCGCGAACGAAATCGCCTTCGGCCATGCCGCGCGAACCCATGATGGCAAAACGGCGGAATTGGTCGGGCACATTGAGATTGGTGTGAAAGTTCATGCCGACGCCATTGGCATATTCGACGATCGCGACCTGATAGTCGATGATATCGGCATCGCTGTCGAACACCTTGTCCGATCCCATCCATCCGCTCGGCTTGCGGTGGAAGAGCTCGAGGTCGTTGATGCCCTCGCGCGCCGGGTCGTTTGCCGGAATGAAGCTCTTGCGGCCGCCGAAACTTGCGACGCGCTCCGGCCGTGCGCCGGCGACGCCATTATAAAGATCGAGGTCGTGGCAGCATTTCTCCAGCATGAAGCTGCCGGAATAGCGCTCATAGCGGCGCCAGTCGCGCATGAAGAAGGCGCCGTGATAAGGCTCGATATGTTCGGAAGCCTCGATCGACACGATCTGACCAAGCTTGCCCTCGGCCTGGATGGCGCGAAGATCCTTATAAAGAGGAGAATAGCGCAAGACGAGACCGACCATCAGTCGCTCATGTCCGAATTTTGCCATCAGATGGGCAAGTTCGATGCTTTCGGCGATCGTCGTGACGATCGGCTTTTCGCAGAAGACCTTGAGGCCGGCTTGAAGTCCGAGCCTGATATGGTCGAGATGCAGGTGGTTGGGGGAGCCGATCATCAGCAGATCGAGCTTTTCAGAGGCAAGGAGCTCCTCCGGCGAACCATAGGCCTTGCCGACTGAAATTCCCTTTTCCGTCAATCCCGGAAGTCCGGCGGGTTCCGGATCCACATAGCCGACAATGTCGAAGCTGCCATCGATTGCCTTGAAAACATAGCCGAGATAGCCGAGCCGGAATCCTAGCCCGATGATTCCCACTTTCATGCCGATCAAGTTCCCATTTAGTAATTTATTTTCTTTAAGTTGGGACAAAAATCGGGGGGCGTCAATAGAAAACGGGCATCGAAGCGCAAGCATGAAATTAATTTTCATAGATCGATAGCCGGCGGTCGATTGCTGGCTGTCACCGGCCGGACGCAGATTCCACAAGGGACGTGTGCGCATCACTTAACGCCGGGGCAGCGAATTCAGCGACTGTTGGCACAGCCAGCGATCGCCCCGGCAAAGCTCACGCGGAACTCGCGAAATGTTGAAAAGAGCCGCGAGTTTACGTGTGTAGGATGGGCGCGACAACCCGGAGGCAAGGAGGAGCCATCATGACACGTATGACAGCCAAGGATTTCCCTCAGGAACTTCTCGAACTCTACGATTATTACGCGCACGGGAGAATTACCAAGCGCGAGTTTCTCGACCGGGCCGGCAAATTCGCTGTCGGCGGACTGACCGCAGCTGCCATTCTTTCATCGCTGAGCCCTGACTATGCGCTGGCGACCCAGGTCGAGTTCACCGATCCCGATATCTCAGCCGAATACATCACCTATCCCTCGCCAAAGGGAAATGGCGATGTCCGTGGCTATCTCGTCCGCCCGAAAAACGCGACCGGCAAAGTCGCGGCCGTGGTGGTCGTTCACGAGAATAGGGGCCTGAACCCCTATATCGAGGATGTGGCGCGTCGCGTGGCGAAGGCAGGTTTCATTGCACTTGCGCCGGATGGCCTCACCTCGGTCGGAGGCTATCCCGGCAACGACGAAAAGGGACGGGAACTGCAGCAGAAGGTCGACCCGGAGAAGCTGATGAACGACTTCTTCGCGGCGGTCGAATTTTTGATGCACAGCGACCTCACCACCGGCAAGGTCGGTATCACCGGCTTCTGCTATGGCGGCGGCGTTGCCAACGCTGCGGCGGTCGCCTATCCGGAGCTTGCCGCAGCCGTGCCCTTCTACGGCAGGCAGCCGCGCGCCGAAGACGTGCCGAAGATCAAGGCCCCGTTGCTTCTCCATTATGCCGGACTGGACAAGGGCATCAACGAGGGCTGGCCGGCCTACGAAGCTGCGCTGAAGTCATCGGGAAAAACATTCGAGGCCTACGTCTATCCTGACGTCAACCACGGCTTTCACAATGATTCCACGCCCCGCTACGATGAGGCGGCAGCCAAGCTCGCCTGGCAGCGAACGGTCGACTGGTTTACGAAATACCTCGCCTGAGAAACCGGACTTGAACGAGCCGCGGCGGGGAGCCATTCCCCGCCGCTTTTCCGTCCCGCGGCTTGTCAAGGCGACTGACGGCCTGTGATCAGGCTCCAGAAGGGATCGTCGCCGGACAGGTTTTCCAAATCGGCAAGCCGGCGAAGCCGCAGGAAAGCGGCGCCGGACACATTCCGATTTCCCCAGCGCAAGCAGTCCATGAATTTGACTTCGCGTTCATGGACGCTCATCGGCGCTTCGAGCGATCCCTTCGCATGCAAGCGGGACTTGTTCAAAATGCGCCCGTCGCGCATCGTCACCGTGACGACATGCGGGAGGCGCTCCACGCCTTTTTCCTCATCAGCCGAATAGGACTGCATGTCGACGCGCGGCATGAATTCCCGGATTTCCGCTCGCCCAATCTCCTGCCGTGTAAAGTCCGAAAGGCTAAGGGAGCCTCTGAGGAAAGCTGTCGCCAGGCAATATTGCATCGAGAAGCGTGCCTGCATCTCGTCGGTGGGCTCGGGATAGGCGAGGTTACGGGCAGCGGATATGCCGACTTTCGTCTCGATCCTGGCAATGTCGTCCGCCAAAAGCCCATGCTCCTGCTTCAGATCCAGAAGCGCGTCGATGGCGCGATGAGTGGAGGCGCAGCAGGGATGGCGCTTGGTCACCACGCCCCGGCTTTCGATGATGTGCTCCGCCTCGAATGTCAGGCCGTCCCAGCCCTTGGCGTCATCGCCGCCGAAAAGATCGAGGAAGCCTTGCGGCCGTTCGAGGATATCCGGCCGCCCGCTCATGCCCGCCAGCGCCATTCGCGCCGCGTCCACGGCATTGCGCGCGGCAATGCCGGCGTGAAGCGGTTTGGCGGTCGTGCCGAATTGCCCTTTCGGGCCGCAGGCAAAGCTCGTCGCCAGGCTCATCGCCGCGACTAAGCCGTTTTCGTCGGCGCCGAGAAGCCGTGATACGCCAGCCGCGGCCCCGATGCCGCCGACCGTCGCCGTTGCGTGCCAGCCCCTGTTGTAGTGAGAGGGATTGACGCCAAAGCCGACCGCCGCTTGCGCTTCCAGCCCGGCCAGGTAGGCCTCGAGAAACCGTCTTCCGCTGGTGACCTTGCCGCGCGTCAGAACGGCCAGCAGCGCCGACACCAGAACCGCGGAAGCATGCGCCCTTGCCGGATGGAAATTGTCATCGAAATCGAGCGCATGCGCCGCCGTTGCGTTGATGAGTGCGGCCAAAGAGGGCGAGGCGGAGCCGCCGGTGACGAGCCGCGCTTGCCCGCCTCCGGCGATTTCCCCGTCGAAGGCACGGGTGAGTGCGGCAACGCTGTCATCGCCCCTGCCTGCAATCATGCAGCCGATGGTGTCCACCGCAGCATCTCTTGCCCGGTCCATCGCGAGGTCTGAGAACGTCGTTCGCGACAGGAGCTGTTCCGCGATCTTCCGGAGAATGGTGGCCATTGACGAAAGTCTTTCCGTGAGTTTGGTTCTCAGCGGAAAATGTTCAACTTTCCGCAGCTCCGCAATCTTATGCGGTTTGCGGGTAGGGCTATCGACGTTGGAGATAGAATGGCGCGACACACGAGTGCGGCGATCAGCCTGAAGCATATCGAGGCCTATGACGCGATCGCCGCGACGGGCTCGACGATCGCCGCTTCCGTCGAGCTTGGGATCTCGCAATCGAACGCCAGTCGCCTGTTGCAGCAACTGGAAGACTATCTCGGCGTCCGGCTTTTCGACCGGGAAAAGAACCGGCTTCAACCAACCCGCGAGGGCCTGCAGCTCGGCCCGGAAATCCGGGCCATTTCCGACCGGCTACGCGCCTTGAAAACGGCGGCGATGGAACTCGAGAGCGGTCGATCGCGCGAGATCATGCTGCGGCTCGCCTTTCCCTCCAGTCTTTCCTCGACGCGCATTCCGAAGCTGGTGAAGAACTTTCTCGCAGCGAATGGACCGATGCGCGTCGAAGTCGCATCCGGCAGCTATCTGGCAATTGAACGGATGGTGGCTGACGGCGAGGCCGATCTCGGCTTCGCGCGTCTGCCGCTGATGAGCCCGGGATTGAAACAGGAGAAGATCCTGTCGTCGCGGGTCATTTGCGCCCTGCACAACGATCATCCCAAGGCCGGCAGCCGTCAATTGTCGGTCGGCGACCTGAAGGGGCAGGATCTGATCATGCTGAACAGGGAGCGACCGGTTCGCCATGAGCTGGAGGCGTTGTTCTACAAGGCCGGCATCCGTCAACGCCCCCTGCTCGAGGCGCATTCGGTGGCGAGTGCCTGCGCGCTGGCCGCGCAGGGGCTCGGCATTGCACTGGTCGGCGAGATCATCGCCCGCGAATATGCGACGCTGCCGCTGCAATTCATTCCGCTCGAACCGGAACTGCCGGTTGCTTACGCGCTGATCAGCGGAGAGAAATTTCCAATGCCCAAGGCCGCCAGCCTCTTCCTTCAAAGCATTTCGGACTGGGCATGATGACGGCGCCTGAACCGTACCGGGGGGTCGCAAACGCATGAATATCAAGCAACTGGAAGTCCTGCGCACGCTTTTGGCGACAGGGTCGACGATTGCCACGGCAAAGACGATGGGCCTCAGTCAGTCCGGCGTCAGCCGCCTTCTCCAGCAGCTCGAGGCGGACCTTTCGATGTCGCTTTTCGTGCGCGACAAAGGCCGTCTCATCCCCACCCCCGAGGCCCTGCTTCTCGCCCGCGATGCCGAGAACATCTTGCTCGCAGTCGATCGGATGTCGGGCCACGCGGAGGACTTGAGAAGCGGCGCTGCCGGCCCGGAGATCGTCCGCGTCGGCTTGCCGAGCAGCATGTGGGAGCATTTCGCGCCGGCAATGCTGGCCGATTACTTCAGCGATTTTCCCGGTGTGCGGATCGAAACCTTCTTCGAGACGACGACCGCGATCAACAAGCTCGTCGAGCAGAGGGTGATCGATTTCGGCTTTCTGCGCATGGAGGGCGAGAGCGGACCGGGCATCGAGGTCGAGCGGGTCGCAACCGGCGAAAGCGTCTGCGTCGTTCCGAAGGATCATCCTCTAGCGAAACTGGAGGAAATCACGGTCAGAAATTTGCGCGACGTGCCCCTCATTCTGATCGGCCGCCAACGGCCGAACCGCATGGCGCTCGACCAGACCTTCCGGCGGGCCGGCATCAAGCAGATCGTCAAGATCGAGACGCATACCAACAGTTCCGCCTGTTCCTATGTCGCGCATGGCCTTGGGGTCACGATCATCAGCAGCTTTTATGCGAATCTCTATCGCCACCTGCCGGTGGTGCACCGTCCTTTCGTGCCACGCGCGACCCAGGAGTTCGGATTGGCGAGGGCGGTCGGAACGCCACTCTCGATTGCCGCCCATGCTCTCAGCGACGCCTTAAAGCGACAGATCAAGCTATCGCAAAAAGACATTTGAAATTAAATATTTAGCCTGCATTCCTATTCCAGCGCAGCCGCTTTGGTTGCGGTCGTATTCCGCATAGACTTATGACAGAATCGCATAATATTGCGGATATTTCCTCATTCGATCATAGTCTGCGGCAACGAAACCGATGGCGCCGGGCACTATCCGTTACCCATCGCGGGGAACAAAAATGCTGAAATTCGTTTTAAACCGCCTGTTGATGGCATTGCCGACGATCGTCCTCGTTTCGGTGACGGTCTTCACGCTGATCCGCTTCATACCCGGCGATCCGGCGGCATTGATGCTGGGTGATATGGCTGAGCCGGGTCAGATCGCGGCGATGCGCTCCGAACTCGGCCTCGACAAATCGCTGCCGGAACAGTTCCTGATCTGGACCGCCAATGTCGTCCAGGGTGATTTCGGCCGCTCGATCGTCAACGACGAGCCGGTTCTGCCGCTCGTCGCATCACGTTTTCTGGTCAGCGCCGAAGTCGTCGTCATCGCCGTCCTTCTGGCGAGCCTCATCGCCGTGCCGGCCGGTGTCATCGCCGCCTGGCGGCAGAACAGTCTGACGGACCTGGCGCTCGTCGGCACGGCCACGATCCTGCTGTCGATCCCGACATTCTGGCTCGGCCTCCTGCTCCTGCTTTTCTTCGGCCTGAAACTCAGCTGGCTACCGGTCCTCGGCTATGTCTCGATCGGCAGTAATCTCACCGGCGGCCTGCTTTACCTCGTGCTGCCGATCATGACCCTGGTCATTCACGAGATGGGTGTGTTGATCCGCATGGCACGCGCCTCGACGCTGGAAGTGCTGCGTCTCGACTATATCACCCACGCCCGGGCCAAGGGGCTTTCCGAGAGCGCCGTCCTCTGGCGGCACGCCTTCAAGAATGCCTTCGGCCCGACCTGGACAGTCATCGGTCTGATCCTCGGCAATCTGCTCGGCGGCATTGCCGTCATCGAAACTGTCTTCACCATACCGGGGCTCGGGCGACTGATGGTCGACAGTATTTTTGCCCGCGATTACCCCGTGATCCAGGGGTGTCTGCTGTTCGTCTCGCTTTCCTATGTGCTGGTCAATTTGGTCGTCGACCTGCTCTATCCCCTGTTCGATCCGCGGGTAGTCGCCGAATGAAAAACGTCACCTTCAACGGCTTCATCGGCAGCATTCTGATTGCCGCACTGCTCATCTCCGCTGCGATCGGCCTCTTCTGGACCCCCTATGATCCGATGAAGCTCGGCTTCACCGCACGGCTGGCGGCACCAAGCAGCGCCCACTGGCTCGGAACCGACGAATTCGGCCGCGACGTGCTCAGCCGCCTGATCGTCGGCGCCCGGGCGAGCGTCTGGATCGGCACCTTGACGGTCACATTCGCAACGGTCTGCGGCACTCTGATCGGTCTCGTCAGCGGCTATGCCCGCGGTTGGATCGATGCCGCTATCATGGCCGTCAACAATGCGCTTCTCGCCTTTCCGGGCATCCTTCTGGCGCTTGGATTGCTCGCCGTCTTCGGCGCCAACCAATATGGCATCATCTTCGCGCTGGGCATTGCCTATTCTCCCTCCATGGCCCGCGTTGTCCGGGGTGCCGTCCTGTCGCTGCGCGAGCGGGAATTCATCGAGGCCTCCAAGGTGATGGGTAATGGCGAGCTCTACACCATGTTCCGCCATATCCTCCCCAATTGCATCGCCCCGATCACCGTGCTGGCGACCTCGATGTTCGGTTGGGCGATCCTTTCGGAAAGCGCGCTCAGCTTTCTCGGTCTCGGCGTCCCGCCACCAGCGCCAACCTGGGGCAACATGCTGGCTGCCGGGCGACCATTCATCGAGCAGGCTGTCTGGCTGGGCCTGTTCCCGGGCCTGGCGATCGCCCTGACGCTTCTCGGCATCAATCTTCTGGGCGACGCTCTACGGGACAAGCTTGATCCGCGGATGAGGGGGCTGAAATGACCAATAGAACGCTTTTGAATGTCCGCAACCTGTCGCTTCAGGTCACTGGGACCGGTGTGCAGGTCGTCAAGGACGTCAGCTTCGACATCGCGCCGGGCGAAATCTTCGGCATCGTCGGAGAAAGCGGATCGGGCAAGACGCTGGCAACACGCGCCCTGATCTCGCTGCTGCCGGCACCCATCAGGGTGATCGGCGGCTCCATTGCCTACAAGGGACGCGACGTGCTTTCCATGAACGGCGCGCAATTGCGCCAGTTGCGTGGTGCGGAAATCGGTGTCGTCTTCCAGGAGCCGATGACCTCGCTCAACCCCTCGATGACCGTCGGCCGCCAACTCGAAGAAGGGTTGCAGCTGCATACGAAACTTTCGAAGGAGGAACGACGCAAACGGATCCTCGACATGCTGAACCGGGTCGGGATCCGCGACCCCGCCGGGGCGCTCACGTCCTATCCGCATGAATTCTCAGGCGGCATGCGCCAGCGCATCATGCTGGCATCGGTGATGCTGCTGAAACCGGCGCTCTTGATCGCCGACGAGCCGACGACCGCGCTCGATGCCGTGATCCAGCGCGATGTCATGGAATTGATGGTGGAACTGACGCAGGCGGAAGGCACCGCCGTGCTGCTGATCAGTCACGATCTGCCGATGGTTGCCCGCTACACGAACCGCATCGTCGTGATGGAAAAGGGCGTGATCGTCGAAGAAGGACGCACCGCCGATCTGCTCGACGCACCGCAGCGTGCCTATACGAAGAAACTGCTTTCCTCCCTGCCGTTTCGCGGAGAGACGCGGACGATCGACAAGACCAGGGCGCCGATGGTCTCTGCGCGCGATATCGTCGTCGACTATCCGGGCCGGCGGTCGCTGATGAAGAAGGCAACGCCAAAACGGGCGCTGCATGGCGTCAGCATCGATATCCACGAGGGCGAAGTCGTGGCGCTGGTCGGCGGTTCGGGTTCCGGCAAGACCACGCTCGGCCGCACCATTGCCGGACTGGTCCGCGAGAGCGAAGGCGATATCCGGTTCAAGGGACGCAGCCGCGACGCCGACTGGATGGACTATCGGCTGAATTGCCAGATGGTGTTTCAAGATCCTTATTCCTCGCTCGATCCGCGCATGACCATCCTCGCGCTCGTGGAAGAAGCGCTGCGGCTCGTTCCCGATCTCGACGCCATGACTAAGCGCAAGCGCGCCCTGGAGACGCTGGAGGAAGTCGGTCTTGGGTCCGACTATGCCGGGCGCTACCCGCATGAGCTTTCGGGCGGCCAGCGGCAGCGCGTGGCGATTGCCCGCGCCATTGCGCGCCGGCCGAAATTCCTGATCGCCGACGAACCGGTATCGGCGCTTGACGTGACGGTCAGGGCGCAGGTGCTCGAACTCCTGTCCGATCTGCAAAAACGCTACGGCTTTTCCTGCCTGTTCATCAGCCATGATCTCGGCGTGGTCGAACAGGTGGCCGATCGCGTCGTCGTCATGCAGGACGGCCGGATCATCGAGGAGGGCGACCGCGATACGGTTTTCGACCGCCCGAAGGAGGCCTATACGCAAAGGCTTCTCTCGGCCATCCCCGCTCTGGACCACAATGCTCAGGGCGGCGTGATCCTCAAATGGCGCCTGGAGAACTGACATGACGACGATGATTGAATCCGCAAAGCTCGGCGAGCGATTGAACGCGATCTGCGATGCCCAACCTTTCGTCACGCGTTTCATGGTGCGTGCGCTTGGCACAGGTGAAACGATCGGCAGAGGCGCGGACGAGGAAACCCCTTCCGCCAGCACCCGAAAGACCTCGATCATGATGGCAGCCTTGAAGGCCGCCCATGAAGGCCGCCTGGATCTGGACGAACGGATCACCTACGAAAAGCGTTTCGCCGAGGAAGTGGCGAGCGGGATGTTCCGCTATCTGACGCCCGGTATCGTCATATCGCTGCGCGATGCCATCACCGGCATGATGGTGCTGAGCGACAATGTCTGCACCAAGATGGTCTTCGAAAGGCTGACGCTCGATGAGGTCGACAGCTATTGCAAGTCGATCGGCATGACGGGCACCAACCATCGCTTCCTCATCCCTCCCTTGGCGCTGTCGCCCGATCACTCATTGAAAGCCGTCACCACGACGACGGCGCGGGATCAGGTCTATCTGCTGCAGACCATCCTGGATGCGCAGGATTCGCGGGAAGCCGCGGACCGGCTCGGCTGCTCGCAGGCGCTCAGCGCTTACGCGCTTCAGACCCTGAAGAACCAGATCCTGCGTTATGCCATTCCCTCCAGGCTGCCCTTCGGTGTGCTCGTCGCCCACAAGGGCGGCACGGGAAAGCGCGGCCGCATGAATGCCGGTATCGTCTATCGCGACGGTTCCCCCTTCTACATCATCGCCGCCTATACCGACGACGTGCCGCAGGAGATGCCGGACGGCACCCCCGGCTACACGGTCGCGCTTGAAACCATCGGCAGGCTTTCACGCGCCTGCTGGGATGAATTCCAATCCTGACGATCATAAAAAGAGGGTAGAACGATGCACAAGCTTCTTCTTGCAGGCACCATGTTCATGGCGATGACCGGCGTGATCCACGCCCGCGACATCGTCGTGGCTCAAAGTTCCGATCTGCGCAGCAACAATCCGGGCGTCAATCGCGACGGCAATACCGATGGCGTCATCCTGCATATCGTCGAAGGGCTCGTCGGCTATGCCAACAACGGCGAGGTCAAGCCGCTGCTGGCAAAGAGCTTCGAAGTCTCGGCCGATGGGCTGACCTACAGCTTCAAACTGCGTGACGACGTCAAATTCCACAACGGCAAGACATTGACCGCCGATGACGTCGTTTGGAACTGGAACCGCTATCTCAAGCCCGAAACGAAATGGACCTGCCTTCCTGACTTCGACGGCAACGGCAGCGTGCATGTTACGGGGGTCAAGGCAGTCGATGCGTCGACCGTCACCATCACGCTGGAAAAGCCATCCGCGGTTTTCCTTGGCCTGATGTCGCGCCCCGAATGCGGTTACACCGGGATCATTTCCCCGGAATCGGTCGGCGCAGACGGAAATTTCGTCAAGCCGATCGGCACCGGTCCCTTCAAATGGGATGAATGGAAAAAGGGCGAGTATATCCATCTCGCCAAGTTCGACGATTATGTCTCGCCAGAGAATGACGGCAAGCCCGACGGCATGGTCGGCTCCAAACGCCCTCTCGTCGATGGCATCAAGTTCATGGTGATTCCCGATGCTTCGACCGTAAAGGCCGGCCTTCAGTCCGGGGTGCTCGATACCGCGGAGATTTCGCCGGATCTCATTCCCGAATTCAAGACGAGCGACACGATGCAATTGATCGTGGCGCGCAACAACGGCAAAAACCTCTTCTACATCCAGACGCGCGACAAGGTTCTGAGCAATCCCGGCGTGCGCCGCGCCATGGCAATGGCGCTCGATCTCGACCAACTCGTCGAGGCCGCCTCCAATGGCACCGGCGCAGCCAACGGTTCGATGGTTTCGCAAGACTCGCTCTATTTCGACGATGTCCAGAAGGAGCGTCTGCCCTACGACGTCGAGGCCGCGAAGAAAGAACTTGCGACGGCCGGCTATAAGGGCGAGCCGATTACCATCATCGCCAACAAGCGCAGCAACGTGCCAAGCTTCCCGGCCGCGGTGATGGCGCAGGCCATGATGCAGCAGGCAGGTCTCAATGTGCAGATCGAGGTGCTCGACTATGCAACGCAGGTCGATCGCCGCCGGTCCGGCAACTACCAGATCATCTCGCAATCGGTCGCGCCGCGGCTCGATCCGGCGCTGATGTACGGCTTCTATGTCGGCAACAAGGACAAGAATGCGTCGTTGATGTGGGATGATCCAAAGGCCGTCGAGTTGATGAAGGCCGCCTATGCGGAACCCGACCAGACGAAGCGTCAAGCGATCTTCGACGAGTTTCACACGCTGATGCTCAAGGAAATGCCGGGCATCTTCCTCTATGACATGGTCGATGTCTGGGGCGCGACCAAGAAGCTGAAGGGCCAGCCCGTCTGGCAATCGAATGCCCGTCTTTGGGAAGTTTCGCTCGACAACTGATCCTGAACTCCGCGCCCGATGGTCGGGCGCCACCATCCCACTCAACAGTCAACAGGAGATCCGGCAGGCAGTCCTGCCGGGTCCGGTGCAACACATCCCTGTGGCGGCAGGGCAGACAGCGAGGAATACCATGAATTTTGACGCGATCAGCTCCATTGCCGCGACGATCGAAAAGATCAAGCCGGACTATACTGCCCTCAGCGACAGCATCTGGGACTTCGCAGAGTTGAAGTTCGAGGAGCGGCGCTCGTCGCAATTGCTGGCAAGGACACTCGAGGAAAGCGGCTTTGCCGTGCGCCGCGGCGTCGCAGGCATGGAAACGGCCTTCATCGGCGAATCCGGCAGCGGCAAGCCGGTGATTGCTTTCCTCGGAGAATTCGATGCCCTGGCCGGAATGAGCCAGACCGCCGACCTAGCCGAGCCTCTTCCCGAGGCGGCGGGAGCAACCGGTCACGGCTGCGGGCACAATCTGCTTGGCGTCGGATCGCTGATGGCGGCGGTTGCGCTTGCCCGCCACCTCAAGGAGAACAACCTGCCCGGGACGGTGCGCTATTATGGCTGCCCGGGAGAGGAGGGCGGTTCCGGCAAGACCTTCATGGTTCGCGCCGGCGCGTTCGATGACGTCGATGCCGCACTGACCTGGCATCCGGCTCCGTTCAACGGTGTTCGCTCGACGAACAATCTTGCCGTTCTCGAATATTACTATCGCTTCAGGGGTGTCGCAGCACATGCGGCCAACAGCGCCCATCTCGGCCGCTCGGCGCTCGATGCGGTCGAACTGATGAATGTCGGCGTCAATTTCCTGCGTGAACACATGCCGCAGGATTGTCGCGTTCACTACGCGATCACCGACACCGGCGGCAGGGCCGCCAATGTGGTGCAGGCCAGCGCCGAGGTTCTCTATCTGATCAGGGCGCCTGACATGCCGCAGGCGCTTGAGCTTGCCGGGCGGGTCGAGAAGGTTGCACGAGGTGCGGCGATGATGACCGAAACAGAGGTCGAGATCGTGTTCGACACCGCCTCGACGAACCTTCTTCCCAACATCACACTTGAAACGGCGATGCACGAGAACATGGTCGCCCTCGGGCCGATAGCCTTTGACGAGGCCGACATCGCCTTCGCGAGCAAAATCCAGGATACCTTCACACCCGAAGCGATCAGGAGCAGCATCCGCCTCTATCAGATCAAGGGCGATGTGTTCTCCAACGCCAAGGTCGATGGCTCGGCGCCCCTGCACACCGGCCTGCGCGATTTCGAGGGACAATCGCATTTCCGGGCCGGATCGACCGATGTCGGCGATGTCAGTTGGGTGACGCCGACCGCGCAATGCTGGGCACCAGCCTGGGCGATCGGCACCAATCCCCATACCTGGCAGGTCGTCGCGCAGGGAAAAAGCCCGGCCGCGCACAAAGCCATGGCGCATGCGGCCAAGACGCTTGCGACAACGGGGCTCGCATTGATGTCGTCATCCGACCTTCTGGCAGCCGCGACGGCCGAGTGGCGGGAAAAGACCAGCGGCAAAGCCTATGTGTGCCCGATCCCCGACGATGTGATGCCTGCATCGGTTCATAGCCGGTAACCTGTCTCCATCCGTTGGGTGATACGCGGGTGCATCGTACCCGCTTGCAGCACTGCATGAAAAAGCACTAAGGGTAGGAAGTCGAAAGCGCGGAATTCAGGCATTCACCGCTTTCGAACCTCCAACATCTCGGAAAAGGCAAAGATGACAAGCTCCGAATGGCGGGTGGGAGTGCTGTTTTCCAGAAGCGGAATTAGCGAAATTACGGAAACCGAGCACTTTCTTGGCACCGCACTTGCGATCGAGGAAGTCAATGCGGCGGGCGGCGTGCTTGGCAAGCCCATCGTTCCGATCGCCTATGATCCGGGCGGGGATCAAACCGCCTATCGCAATCTGGCGCGGCGACTTCTGGCCGATGACGACGTCAACATCATTTTCGGTGCGTCGATGTCAGCCAGCCGAAAGGCGGTGCTGCCGATCGTCGAGCGGCACAACGGACTGCTGTTTTATCCGTCGATGTATGAAGGTTTCGAATATTCGGAGAATGTGGTCTATACCGGCGCCACCCTCAATCAGAATACTTTCGCGCTCGCGGAATACCTTCTCCGCCACCATGGACGCCGGATCCTCTTCGTCGGTGCAGATTATATTTATCCGCGCGAATCCAATCGGGTCATGCGCGATGTGGTGGAGGCAAAGGGCGGTGAAGTCGTCAGCGAACGATATCTTCCTCTTCATGCCGACGAACAAACCTTGCGTTCGGTTATTTCCGATATCGTTCGTCTCAAGCCCGATGCCATTTTCTCGACGATCATCGGCCGGCCGGCGCAGCGTTTTTACCGCATGTATGCCGAGACCGGGATCGATCGCAGGCGGGTCCCGATTGCCAGTCTGACCATGGCCGAGAGCGAGATTCGCGAGATCGGAGCCGACGCTTGCACCGGCCATATTCTGTCTGCGACCTATTTCCAGACGGTCGAAAACGAGGCGAATGAGCGCTTCGTAGGGGCTTTCAAAGCCCGCTTCGGCCAGGATTTCACCACGAGCGTATGGTCGCAGCCGGCCTATGCGCAGGTTCACCTTTTCGCCCGAGCGCTTGCTCGGGCCGGCTCGCTTGAAACCCATCGCATTTCCGAGGAAATTCTCCTGGAAGACTTTCTTGCTCCGGAAGGCCGGATCAATTTCGACGCCGATACCCGCCACCTCTGGCTGCATCCCCGCATTGGCGTGGCGCGCGCCGATGGACTTTTCGACATTGCCTGGCAGGCGCCTGGCCCGATCCGGCCGGATCCCTACCTGACGGCTTCGCGGTTCGAAGACGTTTGGCTGGAGGCCTGAGATGGCGGGACCGAGCAGGATCGTTCAGGATCTGCGGCGCGCACGCGTTCTGGTCGTCCATCCTCGCGACGAGGACGGCGACGTTCTGATCGCCCACCTCAAGCGCCTTGGCTGTGAGGTTCGGGCCACCTGGCCGCTTCCGCCAGCCTTGCCTCCTGACGTAGACACCGTCTTTCTGCACGTCGAGGATGTGCATGTCGAGCACGCGCTGCAGATTATCGACCTCCAGCAGACGGCGATCATCGCCATCGTAACCTATGAGAGCCCGACCGCCCTCCAAGCGATCATCGATCTCAACGCTCACGGCGTGATCAGTAAACCGTTGCGGCCACTCGGCATTCTGACGCAATTTGCGCTTGCACGTTATCGGCATAGCTACGAAAAACGGCTCGCCGGCAAAGTGCAAAAACTCGAGGAAACCTTGAAAAGTCGCCGGCTGGTCGAAAAGGCCGTTTCGGCGCTGCGGGTCATGAACGGTCTCGACGAGGAGGCGGCCTATAAGCTGTTGCGCGATCAGGCGACGTCAAAGCGCGTTCCGATGGCGACGATTGCCGAATCCATCATCGCCGCGCAAGACACCATGAAAAGCCTCGGACTTTCCATAAGCGCAAAAACTCAACCTTAAGTCGCCGAACCTATGCGCCCTGAAGATGCCTTCTAAAGCCGCTTGACGGTCACATTCTTTCGTGCAAGCCTAAAGACAACGAGCAGGTTTGCTCGGCGGCAGGGCTGCCGCATTCACATCATGGCTATGTAGCCTCTGGTTCACGGATTGAATTCCGTGCCAGAGGTTTTTTGCGTTTGGAGACAAGATTGACCGTCAAGACCTCAGCCGCACGGACGGTAACCGTCGCAACCGTCCAATTCGAACCGATCGTCGGTGATCGCGCCGGTAATCTTGCGGCTATCGAGCGGCTGGTGAGGTCGGCAAAGACCAGGGGCGCGGAGATCGTCGTTCTGCCGGAACTCGCCGATAGCGGCTATAACTTCCGTGACGGCGACGAGGTTGCCACATTGGCCGGCCCGGTACCCGGCGGCCCGAGTGCCGAGACGCTCTGCCGTCTTGCCGAGGAGCTTGGCCTTTACATCGTCAGCGGCGTTGCCGAGCAGGATGGCGACCGGTTTTACAACAGCGCTCTTCTCTGCGGTCCCGAGGGATATATCGGCAAATACCGCAAGCTTCATCTGTGGAACAACGAAAACCGTTTTTTCAGAAAAGGCGATCTCGGGCTGCCGGTATTCGACCTGCCATTCGGCCGTATCGGCATCGCTATCTGCTACGACGGCTGGTTTCCGGAAACGTTTCGTCAGTTGGCGCTGGCCGGCGCCGAGCTGGTCTGCGTCCCCACCAACTGGGTCCCGATGGCCGGTGCGGAAAGCGTTCCCGAGCCGATGGCCAATATCCTCCACAAGGCGGCTGCCCACACCAATGGTCTCTACATTGCCTGCGCCGACAGGATCGGCATCGAGCGCGGCCAGTCCTTCATCGGCCGAAGCCTTATCGTCGGCCCGCAAGGCTGGCCCGTATCTGGTCCGGCCAGCGCCGATCGCGAGGAAATCCTCCTTGCGCATATCGCTCTGTCGAGCGTGACGGAAACCCGCACGCTCAACAGTTTCAATCATCTGCTCGGCGACCGCCGAGCCGATGTCTACGGGTAACATCGACCCACTCAAGAAAGGGGAACAAAATGCAAATGAAAACCATAATCCTGACGCTGGCATCTGCGGCATTCGCCACCGCAGCTTTCGCCGAGGACCCGATCAAGATCGGCGTGCCGGTCGGGCTGTCTGGCGCAAACAGCGTGGTCGCGCCATCCGTCGTCCAAGCTGCGGAGCTTGCCGTCGAAGAGATCAATGCCAAAGGCGGCGTGCTCGGGCGGCCATTGGAGCTTGAGATCGCCGACGACGCATCAGGGGCGGCCGGCGCGCAAAAGGCCTTCGATTCCCTGGTTTTCCAAAAGGAGGTGAACGTGATCATCTCTATGGAGACGAGTGCTGCGCGCAATGCCGGACTGCCGATTATTTCCAAGGGTGACGTGCCATACATCTACACGTCGTTCTACGAAGGCAAATCCTGCAACGCCAATCTTTTCGTCGATGCCTGGGTTCCAGAACAGCAGGTGCCGCCTGTCGTTGACAATTTCATCAGCAAACAGGGCGCAAAGAAATTCTTCCTGATCGGTTCGGATTATGCCTTCGGACGCGGCATGCTGACCTTCGCCAAGGGCTATATCGAAAAAGCCGGGGCTCAGGTCGTCGGCGAGGAATATCTGCCGATGGACGGCAGCGACTGGACGGCCATCATCTCCAAGGTCCGCTCCTCGGGCGCCGACGCCATCATCACCTCGACAGCCGGCGGCGCACCGAACGTGACCTTGACCAAGCAGTTGCGCTCGTCTGGCGTCACCCTGCCTTACGGCAATCTCGCCGTTGACGAAGGCACCGCCAAGAGCATGGGCGCGGATGCCAAGGACATCTTCCTCTCGGCATCCTACGTCACCGGCATCGATAGCCCGGAAAACAAGGCTTTTCTCTCGGCCATGGATAAGAAGTTCGGCAAGGAACTGCGCACGCCGAACGATCTTTCCGTGCCACAATATGAAGCGATCTACCTTTACAAGGCAGCCGTCGAAAAGGCCGGCAGCACGGATACGGCGGACGTGCTCAAAGCCCTCCCGGACGCATCCTTCACCGGTCCGCGCGGCAAGATCTCCATGAACAAACAGCACCACGCGCCGCTGACGATGTATCTTGGCCAGGTAAAGGACGATGGCAGCGTTGCAGTCGTCGATAGCTTCAAGGACGTCGATCCCGGCGATCAGTGCCCGAATCTCTGAAACCAGCGTGGCGGGGCAGGGTGCCCCGCCTCCAGCATCGGAGTTCTAGAAATGACGCTCTTTCTCGATATTGTCAGCACTGCGGCCATTCTCTTCATCGTTGCCGCCGGGCTGCTTGCGATCTTCGGCGTGCTGAAGATCATCAATTTCGCCCATGGCGCATGGCTGACCATCGGGGCCTACTGCGCTGTCGTCGTAAGCCGGATCGGCCTCAATCCGTGGCTTGCCATTCCCTTCGCGTTTCTGGTCGGAGCGATCCTCGGCGGTGTTGCCGAACGGTTCATCGTGCGGCCTCTCTATCGTCGGCCGCTCGATGCCATTCTTGCAACCTGGGGCCTTGGCATCGTCATCGGCCAGTTGATCACGCTCTGGTTTGGCCGTGATGTCCAGTTCACGCCGGCGCTGCTGCCCGGCACTTTCGATCTCTTTGGCGCCGGCTACTCGGCCTACCGTCTTTTCGCCATTGTCGCGGCTGTCGGTCTGGGGCTCGGCTTCACCTTGCTGCTCGATGGGACAAGGCTTGGTCTTTCCGCCCGGGCGGTCATCATGAATGAAACGCTGGCGCGCGGACTTGGTATCGATACCGAAAAGGTGCGGCTGGCGACCTTCATGATCGGCACCGGCCTTGCCGCCCTTGCCGGCGTGCTGCTCGCGCCGCTGACCAGCGTCGATCCCAATATGGGTGTCGCCTGGCTGACGGGCGCCTTCATGCTGGTGATGGTCGCAGGCTCTTCCTTCGGCGCGCTTGCCGCCGCCTGCCTCATCTTCGGGGCCGCTCAGGTGCTTGTCAGCATCTATTTCAGTCCAATCCTCGGCGGCATCACCGTCGCCGTCCTCTGCGCAATCACACTGCGCATCCGTCCGAAGGGATTTGCCCGTGCGTGACAGACAAAGACTCCGGCTTTTCCTTCTTCTGGCGCTGGCGCTCACAGCTCTGCTGTTGATCGTCTTCGGACCGATGTTTCTCGGCCGCTTCAGCCTCAACGTACTGACGCGTTCGATGATCTACGCCATGCTGGCGGTCACCGTCGACTTGCTCTGGGGCTACACGGGTGTCCTCACTTTCGGGCAGGCGGCGTTTTTTGGCGTGGGCGCCTATGCCACCGCCATGGTTCTTACCCATATCGGCGCAAGCCCGGCGCTTTTCGTCGTCGCGCTTGTCGCCGCCGTGCTCGTTCCACTCGTGCTTGGCCTCGCCGTTGGCTGGCTGTCGTTCTATCACGGCTCGACACCGCTCTATGCCACCGTGATCTCGCTCGTGGTGCCGATCGTCGTCACACAGCTCGTCTTTTCGGGCGGCACGTGGACTGGTTCCTCGAGTGGCCTCGTCGGTTACGAAACCCTCCCGCTCGGGCTTCCTGGCTATTTCCGCCTGTCAGGCGCGAGCCTGCTGGTCTTGGCCGTTCTTGCCATCGTCTTCGTCCGGTCGGACGCCGGCCGCCTGCTCGTCGCAATCCGCGACAATGAAGCCCGCGTTGCCTATCTGGGCATGAACCCCGCCCGGCTGAAGATCGTCCTGACGGGCGTTCTGGCTGGCGTATGCGGCCTGGCGGGCTTCCTTTTTGCCAACGCTTCCGGTGTCGTCGCTCCTGAAAACACCGGTTTCGTTTTTGGAACCGAACTCGTCGTCTGGACGGCGCTTGGCGGCCGGGGAACGATTATCGGACCGCTGTTTGGCGCAATCGGCATCGATTATCTGAGCGCCAGTCTTTCGGGCGATCTGCCCTTCCTGTGGCAACTGATCATCGGTGCGCTCTTCGTCGCCATGATCATCCTTTTGCCGGGCGGCCTCGCTTCCCTGGTGACGCGGTTCCTGCAGTCGGCGAACTCCAGCAGCACTCTAAAGTCGTTGCCGACCCGCATCGTCGCCAAGGATGGTGCGTTGGCGGGCAAAAGCCTTCTGTCGATCCGCGGTCTCGGCAAGTCCTATGGCAGCTTCTCCGTCCTCAAGGGCATCGACCTTGAAATCGGCGCTGGAGAACTCGTCAGCCTGGTCGGCCCCAACGGCGCCGGCAAGACCACGCTGATGCGTTGTCTGTCGGACGGTACCCAGCAGATCGAAGGTCAGGTAGACATCATCGGTACAAATATCGCCGGTCGTGCACCCGAACGGATCGTCGCCCTCGGCGTCGGCCGAAAATTTCAGGTTGCCAGCATCTTCGACAGCATGACCATCGGTGAATGCCTCAAGATGGCGCGTTTCAGCCGCGAGAGACCCAACGCGATGCGGTCGCTTGGCGAGATCATGCTGCCGGCAGCGGCAGCCGAGATCCTGACGCTCACCGGCATGGCTGATATGCTGGACAAGCCGGTCTTGCTGCTGTCGCATGGTCAAAGACAGGCTCTCGAACTGGCGATGGTCGTCGCTCTGGAACCACGCATCATTCTTCTCGACGAGCCGACTGCGGGTCTTACCAAGACTGAGCGCATGACCATCGGAACCATCCTCAAGAAACTGACGGACGAAATGGGTTTCGCCGCCATCCTGGTCGAACACGATCTGGATTTCGTGCGCAACATATCGAGCCGCATCGTGGTTCTCCACCAGGGCAAGCTCGTTCTCGACGGCACGGTGAATGACGTGGTCAATTCCGAAACGGTTCGCACCATCTACGCAGGAGGCGCCCATGGCTGATACGTTCAAACTCAAGCTCGGCGAGGTCTCGAGCGGATATGGCGCGGTCGATGTCGTCAATGGCGTGTCGCTCGCCATCCGGCCGGGGGAGATCTTCGCGCTCATGGGCAAGAACGGCATGGGCAAGACGACGCTGCTGAAGACGATCCTCGGCTTCCTGCGTGCCGGCAAGGGCACGATCGAGGTGGACGGTGCTAGTATCACCGACAGGAAGCCCGCGGAGCTGATCGCTTCCGGCATCGGCTACGCCCCTCAGGAATTGCCGTTGTTCCAGGATCTCTCCATCCGCGACAATCTCCGCCTGGCGCTCAAGGGCGATCTGGATCTGCCATCCGCCCTGGAGCGGGTCTATGGCTATTTCCCGTTCCTGAAGGACCGGCTGGCGCAGAAGGCCGGCACCCTGTCGGGCGGGGAGCAGAAAATGCTGATCCTCGCACGGGCACTGATGCTGCGTCCAAAACTGCTGCTGATCGACGAAATCTCCGAAGGCCTGCAACCCTCCGTCGTTCAGAACATCGCCAAAGCATTAAGGGACGATCGCGAGAAACGTGGCACGACCATTCTGCTCGTCGAACAGAACCTGGATTTTGCCCTTTCGGTGGCCGACCGCTGGGCCATTCTCAAACTTGGGGCGATCGAAGACGAAAGCCCCAATGGTCCAGACAGCCGCGACCACGTCCTGCAACACCTTAAGATCTAGGGAGCCGGGGCAAGTGCGAGACCCATGGAACGCATTCATGCCCTATCTGGATGCGGATGTCGGGAGCGCGGCTATCGGTCCGCTTTCCGGCCTTCGCCTGGCGGTCAAGGACCTTTTCGACGTTGCCGGCTATCCGACCGCGGCCGGCAACGCCGCGGTACTCGCTGCCTCCGGCATCAAGACATCGACGGCGCCTCTGGTCCAGACGCTGCTGGATGCCGGCGCCTGTTTCGTCGGCAAAACCAATACGGATGAGCTCGCCTATTCCCTGATCGGCGGCAACATCCACTTCGGCATGCCGATCAATCCGCGCGATCCCCACCTCGTTCCCGGCGGATCGTCGTCGGGCTCGGCCGTCGCGGTTGCCGCTGGTCTCGCCGATATCGGCCTTGGAACAGACACATCCGGCTCCATCCGTCTGCCCGCCGCCGTCAACGGCCTCATCGGCTGGCGGCCGACACATGGAAGCCTCGACAACAGAGCGCTGCGTCCGCTGGCGCCAAGCTTCGACGTGCCGGGCTTCATGACGAGAAGCCTGGAACCAATGGCCGCGGTGATGAGCGCCGTCGGCATGCCCGCGGCAAATGACCAACCATCATCTATTCTCATTCCCAAGGATATCTTCGCAACCATTGACGACGCGGTCGCCGACGAGATGATCGCCCGCCTTCGATCAGCGGGCATGCCTATTCGCATGACCAATGCTATCGCCTCGTTCAGCCTCGCCGATCTTGCTTTGACGTTCATCACCATCCTGCAAAGGGAAGCCTGGGAAAGCAACAGAACACTCTTCGAGCGGAGCCCTGAAGCCATTGCGCCCAATATTGCGGCGCGTCTTCTGTCAGGATCTCACCTGGTCGACGAGGAGGTGCGCGAGGCAGGCAGGATCCGCAAACTTTTTTCCGCGGAGATCGACCGATTGCTCCGCGAAAATGTGGTTGTCGCTCTTCCGACCTTGGCCACGAGCCCGCCAAGGCGCGACGCAGAACCGGAAAGCTTTGCCGCATTTCGTTCCGCCTGCATCAAGCTTCTGTGTCTTTCAGGCCTTAGCGGCTGCCCGCAACTGGCTTTTCCCATTGTCAATTGCGCGGGGAGCGGTTCGCTTTCCTTGTTCGGCGCAAGGGGCGCCGACAGGATGCTCATTGATCTGGCCAGGCGACTAGGAGCTGGGTGAAAGAGCAAATGCGGCGCGGAGCCATGTCTCCGCCGTCCATCAATCCCCACTGCTTGCGACCGGCCGATAAAATTGTTCGTGCTGCAATGGCACCGGAATCGCAGCACTGCGCTTGGCTATTGCGAGCCGCCGGCTTTGCGTCGTCCCCGACTGACCATCATTCCGCCGACGATGAGAACAATTCCGGTCGCGTTCGCCCAAAACGACGCGGGCACGGCGCTGATATAATCAAACGCCACCCCTGTCACCATCTGACCACCGATGATCAGCAGAGCCGAATTGACCGCGCCTATTCGAGCAATGACCCAGCTGCCCGCCGCCACGAAGATGACGCCGATGGGACCACCCAGATAGGCATACCAAGGCGCCTCGGCCGCACCCGCAGGAAGCAAACCTCCCACAAAAAGACCGAGGCAGGTGAGGGCGGCAAAGCCTATCGCATGGTTCCAGAAGGATGCGATCAGCGGCGTCGTCGATACGCTCAACCGTCCATTGAGCTGACGACTGAGGCCGACGAGCACACCGCCCAGGCACGCCAGGAGAATGAACATTGTCACGCCGCACCTCGCCCAAACAGTATAATGAGTGCAGCCCCCGTGACGACCAAGCCGAGTGCTACGATGTCTCGTCTGTCTGGGCGCCGCTTTGGCAGACCGAACAGTCCCCAACTGTCGGCCGCGACGCTGAAGGCGACCTGGCCTGCCAAACCCAAAGCCAAGGTGCCGGAGAGCCCGAGCGGTGAGTTGACCGCAGTAGAGGTCAGAATTACCGTTGCAGCGCCGGATATCCCTCCGAGATAAGCCCACCAAGGTGCATCGGGAGCTTTTTCTACCCTGGGCGTGCGCCGGCGGTGGACCATCAGGAGAAGAAGGACGGCGGCGATGATGCCTGTGCCGTGTGCGGTCCAAGATGAGAACAGAGGATTGCCATAACGGGCCAACTCGCCGTTGAGGTGCACCATGAAAGTCAGGAGCCCGCCCGTGGCGAAAGCGCCGACGAAGTAGATGGGATGCGAACTACGTGCTTCGATGGTCATTGCAGATCCTGTCAAAGAATCGATTGCGCCGATATTTTTCAAATTGCCACTAAGGCCATTCATCGGCATTTTCAGCAAGATGATAAGCATCGTCCGATCGACACATGGTTGGTGTATTTGACAGGCTTAATTCGAGCGATGTGCCATAATGCAAGATGATGCCAGGTCCGCGGATCTCGATAGTCCAGACGCCTCCACAATACCGGGAGCCGGATTGTCGGAGATCCTCGCTCCTGGCCTTTCCGTGGTTTTCTGCGGATTGAATCCGGCTCTGTCCGCGGTTCGCGACGGCCATAATTTCTCGAACCCGAGCAACCGTTTTTGGCGGGTCTTGCATCTAGCCGGATTTACACCGCGTCTGCTGCGGGCGGATGAAGAGCGCGAGCTGCTGCAATATGGCTGCGGTCTGACATCCGCGGTGTCACGTCCTACGAAAAGCGCAAGCGAGCTCAAGAAGCAGGACTATCGCAGCGCCGCGCCCGTCCTGGAAAACAAGATACGAAAGATTGCGCCAGCCAATTTGGCCTTTCTCGGAAAGGCGGCATACGCGGCGATCAGTCTTCGAGCCGATGTTGAATGGGGTCGGCAGCCTGAGGTATTTGCCGGCGCAGACGTCTGGCTGTTGCCAAATCCGAGCGGCCTCAACAGAGCCTTCACCTTGACGACATTGACCGAACACTATCTCGACCTGAGATTGACGCTGTAGCCGTCCTTCGTCGATCTCGAAATTGCGGTGATCATCATTCGGGAGAAATGTCATGGGACGCTTGCTTTCGGTCAATGTGGGCCTGCCGCGCGAGATCAACTGGCAAGGCAAGATCGTCAACACTGCCATTTGGAAGACGCCGGTCGACGGCCCGCGCATGGTGCGGCGCCTGAACGTTGACGGCGATGGACAAGGCGATCTGGCCGGCCACGGCGGCGAACGCCGCGCAGTCTTTGTCTATCAGACCGATTCCTATGGGTACTGGCAGGAGCACTTGCGCCGAGACGACTTCGTCTACGGGCAGTTCGGCGAGAATTTCACCGTCGATGGCTTGCCGGACGTAGAGGTATGCATAGGAGACCGTTACCGGATCGGCGGTGCCCTGTTCGAAGTGACGCAACCGCGCGTCACCTGTTACCGGCTCGGCATACGCATGGAGGAGCCGGAGATGGCCGCGCTGGTGGTCAAGCACGGCCGACCTGGTTTCTATTTCCGTGTGCTGGGGGAAGGCGAAGTGCAGGCCGGCGACGAGATCACCAAGGTCGGGTCCGGACCGGAGGGCATGAGCGTTTTCGAGATCAACGCGCTACTTTATATGCCGGGTCACCCTCACGATCAGTTGGAGCGCGCCCTGCGCATCCCGGCACTAAGCGCAGGATGGCGCGGTTCATTCGAGGCGCTGCTCAAGCAGGAGCGAAAGGAGGGCGCGACGACAGGGAATGCCGGGCTGGCAGCCGCGTCCGGGCCGCCTCCGGCATGGCGCGGATTCCGCCCATTGCGTGTGTCGCGCAAGGTGCGCGAAAGCGGTAGCGTCGTTTCCCTCGTGCTCGAACCGGCAGATGGCCAACCTGTTGCCGCAGCACTCCCCGGGCAGTTCGTGGTGCTGCGGTTCGGCCCGGCTTCGGCGCCTGCGCTGACGCGCAGCTATTCGCTGTCGGGCGAGCCCGGCGGCACGCATTACCGCGTCAGCGTCAAGCGGGAAGCCCATGGCGCTGCCAGCGGTTACATCGACGAGGAATTGCGGGTCGGCGACATCGTGCAGGCAAGTGCGGCACGCGGCAGTTTCACGTTGCGACCGGGCGATACGCCGGTTGTTCTGTTGAGCGCCGGGATCGGGGTGACGCCCGTGCTCGCGATGCTTCATGTTTTGGCCGCCGAAGCATCGTCCCGGGAAGTCTGGTGGCTATATGGAACCCGCAACGGCCGCGAACATCCCTTTGCCGAGGAGGCGCGCGGGCTGCTTAAGAGGCTTCCTCACCACCACAGCCATGTTTGCTACAGCACTCCCGACCCCAAGGATCGGCCCGATATAGATTTCGACGCTCGCGGCCATTTGAATGCGCAGGCGCTCAAGTCGCTCAACCTGCCGCGCGATTGTGACGTCTATGTCTGCGGGCCGTCGAGCTTCATGAGCGATCTGAGCGCCGGCCTTGCAGCCTTGGGCATCGCGCCGAACCGGATCCACACCGAGATGTTCAGCGCGGGTCCCGCGATGACCCCGGGCATAGCTGCCTCGCCGCGCCGGCCACCACATTTGCCGAAAGGGCTTGCAGGTTCCGGGCCACTGGTCTCGTTTGCCCGCACCGGCCTCAATGTGCGCTGGGAGCCGACATTCCAGAGCTTGCTCGAGTTGGCCGAGGCCTGCGACGTGCCAGTGCGATGGTCGTGCCGCACCGGCGTCTGTCATACTTGCGAGACCGGACTTGTCGAGGGAAGGGTCCGCTACCGCCCGGACCCCATCGATGCGGCGGCGGACGGCAATGTGCTGATCTGCTGCTCGAAGCCTGACGGCGACATCGTGATCGATTTGTAAAGCGGGACGACGCGCGCCCTGGTTCTTGATCACAACAGACGCGGTCGTAGCCCGGGCTCATCACTGCCTTGCAAGCATGGAGGTTGCGATGCTGCTCAAGGGCGAACGAACATTCGTGGTGCGGGATATGGGAGGCTTCGTCACGCACCTCAACATGCCGGGGTGGTTGAAGCCCAATTCGACTGATCACGGCCACGGCCCTCTCGCCATGGTCGTTGAATCCATCCTCGATCCTGGCCGCCTGATCGCCATGCATGAGCACAGGAACGACGAGATTATTTCCTGGGTGCCGGAAGGCGTCATGCGTCACGACGACAAGGCTGCCGGCCGGTTGGTTATCGACCGTGACCATCTGATGGTGATGAATGCCGGAGCAAGCTTTTGGCATTCCGAAGAGACGCTGGCATCCGATCCACCTTTGCGAATGCTGCAGATCCTCGTTCGCCCTTACGCGGTCGATCTGGAGCCGAAGATCCAGCACGGGCCGATGGTAGCTGCCGCGGCAAACGTCTGGCGACACCTGGTCGGGCCCGAAGGAGAGGGCGCGCCCTTCTATGTCCGCAGTGCGATCGACGTCTTTGATATCCGGCTAGACGCAGGCATACGGGTGGAATTCCCGCAGAAACATGGCCGAGACCTCTATTTCTATGTCTTTAGCGGTTTCGTTGTCGTCGGTACGCGACCGTTCGCCGAAGGCGAGCAGGGGCTGCATTTATCGGGTGACAAGCTCGAAGTAGAGGCGCAGAGTGCAAGTACGTTGGTCGCGTTTCTGCTCGACCCGAACGCAACTATCACCAAGCAGGGGACTGTCGGCGACCACAAGAAGATCCCGCCGGCGATCATCATTCGCGCGTTCCTGCGATGGAGAAAATTTCGCCATATGTGGCGTCGTCATCTTTCGCATCGCCGCTCGAAGACCGAAAAGGCGATATGAATGGAACAAGGATGCCCCTAACGGGTTTCGAACCTTAGCGTTCAATAGGAGGAGCATTTCATGCCTACGGTTGCCGCCACACCCATCACCCCACCGGACCAGCACGTTGTAACGGCGCGCGAAGCCATCGAGCCGCTTTATGAGAAGCTCGAGCTTCAAACGGAATCGCTGGTTCTGTCTGCGGCGCTGGAAGCGGGATGGTCTTCGGACGAGGCAACCAAGGCTCTGGCGACGCTCAGACTTCAGGACGCACTTTCCACCCTTGGACGAACGGCCTGACCAATAGAACTCCGGGAATAATCGACGCTCTTGTCGGAATGCCGACTATCCGAACGGTCTCGCGCGGCGTGCTGACTACACGGCGGCTGCGTGATTAGTGGCATGGAGCGCGCCCTCGCATATTCAGTTTGACCAGGCATCCCAAGGAACCTCAATCAATCTCTGCGCCATGCGCGAACCAAGTATCCATCGGCGCCCTCGATAGGGTCGCTGCTCGGGATCGAGAGTTCGGCAATGGTCAAAAGTTGCTCTTCAGACGGAGCTGATGTCAGTATGTCTGCATGCTGTCCGGGCGGATAGCCTCCTACCACAGAAAAATCCGCACTCGCCCCAAGGTTCCGATGGCCGGTCCCGGCTGGCAAGATCAGACAATCGCCCGCTGCGACATCGATTTCTTTGCCCTCTGGCCCGCCGAGCAACAGCTTCGCCGTGCCCCTGGCAATACCAAGCACCTCATGGGCACCAGAATGATAATGGTCGTAGGTGAAGATGCCATTCCGCCATATCCCGGTCCATCCGTTGCTCGCGAACAGGTCTTCGAAACTCTTGCTGCCTGCTGCGGCTGAAAGCGCACGTCGATAGATTAGAACTGACAGTTTCGGGTTGTTTGGCACCCAGCTGCTTCGCTGTAGCTGCAGCTCGTGTACGACAACCGGGTCAGTGGCATCCTCGGTCATAAAAATGTCTCCCAAGCATATATCCGATCTTCGTTGAGCTAATCAGCCTGGCACGGTTGGGGAGGCGCTGGTCTCGCAAGAAATCCCAACTCGACTATGGCTCATCAAATGAGGACGCTCTGACCGTCAACGTCTTCCCGGCGGGGTCTTGCTGGAATATCAGCCCACCTTTGGCCTTCGAGTGTCCCGGGACATAATCCAAGACGGTCTCGACGTTTTCAAGGACCGAATCTTGTTCTCGTATCTCGCCCTGGACGGTTACCTGCGACGCGGTCGCGCTTGAATCGTTTCGGATTTCGAAGAGAACTTGAAAACCATCGCCGCGTTTTTCGGTTTGCAGCACGACCCCGACCAGGTTCGGCGAAGAGTCACGGTCAACCAATGCATCCTTGCCAATCCAAGCAATCACGCCAAGGACAATTACGGCCGAGACGACACCCGTGACCCATTCAATCCAATGCGGTTCGCCTGCTTCCAGATTTTTGCCGTTGGAGATTTTTGTCATCGTGCCTCACAGGATCAGGCGAGCTGCTGCCGCGCCAATGGCACCGGGAAAGCTCAGAACGACAACGGCCATAAGGATTTGGGTAGACCCGATGTCATAGGTTCTATGGAACGTCCAGAGGCAATAGGCACTGATCAGACCGGCAATTACGTAGCCCGGCAGGGTGAAGCGAACGAAAGCGTGCCAGCTTGGCGTACCCTCGGCGAGATCGTGGCTCCCCTTGAAAGAAAGGGCGTAAACGAACCCATGCATGACTGCCAGCGAGGCGGCGATCATGAGCAAGGCATGCCACGGCGTCATCTTGTAGGAGAGCAAGATCATTTCCTCGGTGGGCGCGACGTTGAGGTTGAGGAACAGGGCGCCGACCGCCATCAGGAATAGTTCACCGGCGTAGCTCGTTTCCCGTTCGTGGATTGGGTCATCACTATCGCCTTCCTTGGCATCGTCGCCATCGTCCGATTGTCCGCCGAGCTGGCTCCGACCTAGCATCGCGCCGATGCTGGCAGGTATGGACTGGATCGCGATCATTCCGATAATCTCGTGCGGAGATTGGTCGTATTTCAGAACCCCCATGGCGAAGAGGATAAGTGCGCTGCCCAGAACCCCAAGGCCATAGGCAATGCTTGCATCACGGATCGCTTGTCGCCAGGTTGACGTCCGCTCAAATCCGATCCGGTCCGAGAGAATAACGAGAAGGGGAATATTGACGATCAGCAAGAGAAACAGGCGGCTGCGGTCCATGTAGAAGCCGAGCTCCCACATTTCCATGGTCATGAACATGGGCAGCGCGAAAAGCAATGCTCCCGCAATACCGCGTGCGATCCCTGCAAAAAATTTGCTTCTATCGAAATCCTCGCGCGTGATCGCGACACTCAAGTTTGATCTCCCCCTAAATGAAAAACTCCCACCACCCGTAAACCGAGGCAGCGGCATTCAAAGCGCAGGCGCTCGCTGCAGAAGCGCGGGTTGGACGCATGAGCACCAGCGCCGCCGAAGTCAAAGCCGTCATGGACATCAAGGTTGACATGACTTTTCTCGAATGCTTCTCAGTTGTGAGATAGTGGCAGCTCCGACCGTACCTGCGAGAGATTTGGGGTCGACACGGTTCGATATCGTGCCTCGACCAAATTATAGATTCCGAACGCAGCCAAGCCGATAGCCACGACGAGGTAGAGAACAGCTCCGAACGGAAGCTGTCTCACGAAGGTCAAGGCATCACTTATGCTCCCTGCCTGGCCCGGATCGACGGTAAAGGCCGCATAGCAAAAGAAGATGCCGACGATCACGAAAACGACCCCACGGGAAACGAGCCCATAGATGCAAACCAATAACAGAGGTCGGCTTTGACCGAGCGTGAGATATCGCTCAAACCGCCTCGTGATACCTTTCAGCGCTGTAACGGCGCCACCAATGACAAACCCGAGACCAATCGCACCAGCTAGGAATCGACCAAACGGTTGCGACATGACCCAGGCTGCCAAGCCCTTTTCTCCGCCGTCACCACCGGATCCAAAGCCAAGTGCGTCCTGAAAGGCGTATATCGCCAACCCCAAGTACGTCACGGCGCTCCCGAGAAGAGCGGCACGGATCAGGTAGCTTTTCACACTGTGGTCATGGTTGTCTGCGTTTGCGATGGACTGGGCAAGCCGCCATGCTACGAAGCCGAGTAGCCCGAGCCCTATCAAGCCCAGCCACACTCGGCCCAATGGCTGTTCCAAGACAGCGTCGAGCGCTGATTTGGTATCGGCCTTTCCGCCGCCGAAGCTCGAAAATACTGCCAGCGCAGCAACGAGCAAAAACACAATGCCTCGGGCGCTATATCCAGCCCGCGCAAGCCATTCAAATTTCGACCTGGTCATCTCTGGTTCCCCCGCCGCGGATTTAACGAGCGCCCAGCAAAACAGTTCCGACTTCTCCGCGATGAATGTCTTCAACGAGGCAAGGTCCTCGAACTTTTATCGCAAATTTGACTGTCGGACGCCAACAGGGGTTGCCAATGAAACGAGATTGCGAGCAGCGCGAAACGCGGCTCAATATATTTCAGTTCCATAAGATAGATTATGCCACTTTTACAATTATAGATTGCGTCAATTAACTACATACACTCCAGTTTCCTGGGAAACTCAGCCGGGGGCCCCCTGAGATCCGGCTTTCAAATATCGTTTGGTGATCGCAGTTCATAGAGCACGTGACGGCGCAACGGATGCCCCTCGGCCAGATTGGGATGATCGAATTCACCGATCCGGTTCATCCCTAGCCGTCTCATCAAACCCCAGGAATTGCTGTTTGCGGGCACCGTGAAGCTGACGATGCGGTCAAGCTTCAGCTCGTTGAATGCAAAGTCGAGAGACCGTTCCGCGGCCTCGCGCGCATAGCCGGCGCCGTGCCGAGACGCTGAAAGCCGCCAACCGATTTCGACTGCCGGGGCAAATGGCAAAGCAGGTGAAACCTTAGCGAGGCCGCACATGCCGATCAACGCGCCGCTTGCCTTTTCCTCCAGCGCCCAGAACCCCCAGCCATGATCCTCGAAGTGAAGGTCGATGCGGTCGAGCATCGCATTCGACTGTTCGTCGGTCAGAGGGTTGAGATATCTGACGACGTCGGGCTCGGCATTGATCGCAGCGAAGGGCTTGCGATCCTGTTGTTGCCAGGGTCTCAAAATCAGGCGTTCAGTTTCGAGCTGCATCGTCTCTCACCATTAGCTCCTACCAGAGCGTCATGTGACGGTTGACGTCCTTGTAGAGCAGGTAGCGGAACCGGCCGGGGCCACCGGCGTAACATGCCTGCGGGCAGAAGGAGCGCAGCCACATGAAGTCGCCGGCCTCGACCTCGACCCAATCCTGGTTCAGCCGATAGACGGCTTTGCCCTCCAGCACATAGAGACCATGCTCCATGACATGGGTTTCCATGAAGGGGATCACGGCGCCCGGCTCCAGAGTCACGATATTCACGTGCATGTCGTAGCGGACATCGGCCGCATCGATGAACCGGGTCGTCCCCCAGCGTCCATCGGTATCGGGCATTGCCGAGATTGGGTGCTGGTCCTCATGCGTGACAATCGCCGGCGGCGGCTCCAGCCCCTCGACCTCCTGAAATGCCTTTCGAATCCAGTGGAATTTTGCCGCAGTCGAGCCGCCGTTTTTCAGGCGCCAGACCGAACCCGCCGGAATATAGGCGAAGGAACCGGCGCGAAGCGCATGGCTGACGCCTTCGAGTTCCACTGTCATCTCGCCTTCGACGACGAACAGGACCGCTTCCGCCCGCTTGTCGGGCTCCGGCCGGTCGCTTCCGCCGCCCGGCTGAACTTCCATGACATATTGCGAGAAGGTCTCGGAGAAGCCGGAGAGCGGCCGGGAGAGAACCCATGCCCGTGTCCCCGTCCAATGCGGAAGGACGCTGGTGACAATATCCGTCATGACGCTGCGTGGGATAACCGCATAGGCTGTGGTGAAGACGGCCTTGCTGGAAAGCAGCTCGGTTTGCGGCGGCAATCCGCCGAGTTTGGAATAATAATCTCTGTTCATCGGTCCAGGCTTCGCGGCATTTGGTTATGCATCTGCTTTATGCGCCGTTTGCACGTTAGGCAACTCCCAATGGGCCGAGCGGAGCCAACTGACGGACTGCATAATTCCCGAAATCGGACCAGGCCTCAGGATAAACTAGACAGCAATTCAGGATGTTACAGCGCGATCTTCAGGCGTCACGAAAAGACGGGCTGCGTTATGGCTTACCGATCGGCCATGACCAGATGGCCCGGCCCGACTTCGCGATAAGACGTGCTCGCGGGCTGATAATCGACCGGGCGCATCGGGCTCTTGATCTCGTCATTCGCCACCATCCGCTTTTCGTGGCGACGGTCCGGATCCGGCACGGGCACTGCCGCAATGAGTTTCTTCGTATAGGGATGCTGCGGATTTTCGAAGACCGCGGCCCGCGGGCCGATCTCGACGATCTCGCCGAGATACATCACCGCCACCCGGTGGCTGACGCGCTCGACTACCGCCATATCGTGCGAGATGAACAGGAAGGCAAGGTTGAGGCTCTGCTGCAGGTCGAGCATCAGGTTGATGACTTGCGCCTTGATCGAGACGTCGAGCGCCGAGACGCTTTCGTCGGCGACGATGACCTTCGGCTGCAAGGCAAGCGCGCGCGCAATGCAGATGCGCTGGCGCTGGCCGCCGGAAAATTCATGCGGGTAGCGCGCTGCCATATCCGCCGACAGACCGACCTTCACCAGCAGATCGGCGACGACGTCTTTTGCCTGTTTCGAATTGCCCATCCTGTGTTCGAGATAGGGTTCGGCGATCGCAGCACCGACCGTCATGCGCGGATTGAGGCTGGCAAAGGGATCCTGGAAGATCATCTGCACGGATTTGCGCATCTCGCGCAGATCCTTCCTGTCGAGGCCGAGCACCTCCCTGCCCTCGACGAGAACGGAACCGGCCTGCGGCTCAATGAGCCGCATGATGGCGCGGCCGGTCGTCGATTTGCCGCAGCCGGATTCGCCGACGAGCGACAGCGTCTCGCCGGCATGAAGGTCGAAGGAAACGTTTTCCACTGCGTGCACCCGGCTGGTCAGCCGGCCGAACAGACCGGAATGAATATCGAAACGCTTGGTGAGGTTCTTCACCTGCAGGACCGGCGTCGCTGCCACCGTATCGGTGACCTCGACGGGAATGTCGGATTCACCCGTTGCGGTGTTGACCACGGGAAAGCGCAGCGGCCTTTGCCTGCCCTGCATCGAGCCGAGCACCGGCACGGCGGATAGTAGCGCTCTGGTATAGGGATGTTTGCCGCGGTGGAAGATATCGGCGGTGGCGCCGCTTTCCACCTGTTCGCCGCGATACATCACCACCGTCCTGTCGGCGATCTCGGCGACGACACCCATGTCATGGGTGATGAACAGAACGGAGGTCCCCTCCTCGTCCTGCAGCATCTTGATGAGATCGAGGATCTGGCCCTGGATGGTGACGTCGAGCGCCGTCGTCGGCTCGTCGGCGATCAGCAATTTCGGCCGGCTGGCGAGCGCCATGGCGATCATCACCCGCTGGCGCATGCCGCCGGAAAAACGGTGCGGATATTCGCCGAAGCGCGAGGCGGCCGAGGGGATGCGGACCTTTTCCAAGAGCCGGATCGTCTCCGCCTTCGCATCGGTTTTGCTCATGTCGGAATGGCAGAGCAGCGCTTCGGAAATCTGGTCGCCGATGGTGAAGAGCGGATTGAGCGATGTCATCGGCTCCTGGAAGATCATCGCCACCTCGTTTCCGCGAACCTGCCGCATGGCATTTTCCGGCAAGGCCAGAAGGTCGCGTCCGCCGAGCATGACGCGGCCCTCGACACGGCTCGTGTCCGCCTGCAGCAGCCGCATGATCGAGAGCGAGGTGACGCTCTTGCCCGAGCCGGATTCGCCGACAATCGCCACTGTCTCCGCTGGCACCACCGTGAAAGACACATCGCGCACGACCGGTTTCCAGACACCGTCCACCAGGAAGGATGTCGTCAGACCTTCGACGGAAAGAACGTCGGTCGTCGCCTGGATCGGTTGGGTTTGGGCACTGGCCATGGTGGTTCCTCTTGCGACAGGTAAGCGGCGGATCAATCCGGCCAGCGCAGCGCACCGTCGAAGCGGTGCCTGCTACGGTTCTCGATGGGCGTTGCGATGATCTCATTGGACGCGCGCGCCTTGTCGAGCTCCTGCGCCAGGCGCTCCGCGACGACCGTCTCCTCGCCCGGGTGCAGGTTGCAGGGGTCGAGATAAAAATAGCGGTGCTCCACCTCATGATCGCGCACGATGATCGGCGGGCTGCCCTTGGCAAGCGCATCGGCCAGATCCCAGGCGGTGATATGGGCTTGCTCGGGATCGACGATCAGGCGCAGCCGCTCGAGCGGATTGTGGGTCGGATCGGGCTCGATCAGCGCGGTAAGGCCAGGGCGGCCGTCGAGCGTACGCTTCCACAGGTTGAGATAGCCGGTCTCGCGTTCCCGGATGCCGGCATGGTCACGATTTTCCCAGGCTTCGAGTGCCGCCATGACGCCGAAGATGCTCTCCTTGCCGACCTTCATGCCGCGGCCGATGCCCATGTTCTGCAGGAAGGCATGACGCACCAGCTCCTTGCTGCCGGCAACGATGCCCGAAGTCGGACCGCCGAGGAATTTGTGGCCGGAGTAAAGGGCGATATCGGCCCCCTGCTCCAGGAAAATCCTGAGATCATATTCCGAGGCGGCATCGACGATGACGGGCACGCCCTTGGCATGGGCAATCTCGACGAATTCCTTGAGGTTCAAAAGGCCGTAATCGACGACATGGTGGGAGACGACATAGACGGCAGCCGCGGTCTTGTCGGTGATGGCGTTTTCCATGTGGAAGCGATGCGTCGAGGTCGCCTGCCCGACAAGCACGACCTTGCCGCCGGCAAGCCGGATCGCCTGGTCGACCGGGGCGCCGTAGCTGACCACATGCCCCATCTGCACCAGCACTTCGTTCTTCTCCGGCACGACATCCGGCAACCTCTCGATCGCCAGCAGATTGTTGCCGGTGATGGCGCCGGCAACAGCCAGCGAAATGCCGGCCGAGCAGGAGGCGGTGACGAAGCCCGCCTCGCCGCCGGTCAGCCGGGCGATGACGCCGCTTGCCTTGCGCTGCAGGTCGTTGATCTCGACGAAGTGCGGCAGGATCGATGCCATCGCGCTGATCGCTTCTGGAACGACGATCGAGGCGCCGAGGCTGGTCATCGTGCCCGATACATTGATGACAGGGCGAAGGCCGAGCGACGGGCGGATATCAGTGGACATGGAGATCTCCAGGATTCTGGGTCGAAAAACGAAACATGGGGCGGTCGATCAAGTGTGTCGAGTTCCCGTCAGCCGTGCAAGGCGACGATTGCCTCGATCTCGACGGTGATGTTGCCGGGCAGCGAGCCGAAGCCGACGGCCGAGCGGGCATGTTCGCCGGCCGGCCCGAAGACTTCAATCAGCAGATCCGAGCAGCCGTTAATGACGCTCGGATGATCCTCGAACTCAGGCACGGCATTGACCATGCCGAGCAATTTCACCACCCGCTTGACCCGGGCGAGATCGCCAAGCGCATCCTGCATGACGGCAAGCAGGTTGATGCCGGTCAGCCGCGCATGGCCGTAGGCCTCGTCGATACTGACTCCACCGCCGACCTTGCCGGCATGCATGAAACCGTCGGCCTCACGCGGTCCCTGGCCGGAGAGATAGAGCATATTGCCTTCGATTACGTGTGTGACGAAATTGGCGATCGGCGGCGGCGGCGGCGGCAGCGCAATGCCGAGGGCGGCAAGCCGTTCGTAAGGCGAGTTCTCGACCTTGCCGGCGGCGGTGGGAAACTGATTCACGCAAACTCCTGTCATGCAATTTTCGATTTAGCGAATTTCGATTGGGCCAACGCTTGGTCGGCGGATTAAAGATCCTTGCGAAGTCTGGGATCGAGCATGTCCCTGAGGCCATCGCCGACCATCTGCAGCGACAGCACGGAGAGGATGATGGCGACGCCCGGAAACAGCGTCATCCAGTCGGCCTGGCCGATATACTGCCGGCCGGCGGCGATCATCGTTCCCCAGGTCGGGATTTCGGGGCTGACGCCAAGGCCGAGGAAAGACAGGCCGGCTTCGGCAAGCATGGCACTGGCGAAAAGGAACGTCGCCTGCACCAGGATCGGCGACAGCAGGTTGCGCAGGACATGCCGGGTCATGATATGGAAGGTCGAAATGCCAAGCGCCCTCGCCGCCTCGACATAAGGCAGCTCGCGAATGACCAGCGTCGATGCGCGGACAATGCGGGCAAGGCGTGGCGCATAGACGATCGACAGCGCGATGATCACCGTCGTCAACGACGGCCCGAGGGCGGCGACGAGCGCAATCGCCAGCAGAATATCGGGAAACGCCATCATCGCGTCGATCAGCCGGGCGATCGGCGTATCGAGCTTCTGGAAGAAGCCGGCAAGCAGACCGAGCGTCACGCCGATCACGGCTGACAAGGTCACGACCGCAACACCGACGAGCAGCGACAGGCGGCCGGCGAAGATCGTACGCGAAAAGACGTCGCGGCCGAACTCGTCGGTGCCGAAGAAGAACATGCCGCTCGGCGGTTTCAGCCGGTTGACGATGGAAAGCTTCGACGGCGAATAGGGCGCGACAACAGGCGCGAAGACCGCCAGAAGCACGAAGATCGTCAGGATCAGCAGGCCGCAGGCGACCGTCTTGCGTTTCAGCAGGCGCCTGGTGAATTTGCTGCCCTCACCTTCGACGGGCTTGATTGCGATATCGGCCATCAGTAGCGCACCCTCGGATCGATCAACAGATAGAGCATGTCGATCGCAAAATTGATCAGCACGTAGAGAGCGGCGATGACGAGCAGAGCCCCCTGGATGACGGGATAGTCGCGGCGCAGAACCGCGGAGACGACGAGATTGCCGACACCAGGCAGGCCGAAGACGGTCTCGGTGACGACGGCGCCTGAAATCAGCACCGCTGCCGTCAGGCCGATCACCGTCAGGATCGGGATCAGCGCATTCTTCAGCGCGTGCTTGAGGATCACCCGTCGCTCGATCAATCCCTTGGCGCGGGCGGTACGGATATAATCGTCGCCGAGCACATCGAGCATCGACGCGCGGGTGAAACGCAGGATCAGCGCCGAGGAGACGATGCCGAGCGCAAAGGCAGGCAGCGTCAGGTGATACATGCGCTCGAAGAAGGTCGAGCCCGGACCGCCATAACCCGAGACCGGGAAGAGATTGAGCCTGACGGCGAAGAACTGCATCAGGATCAGGCCGAGCCAAAAGCTCGGAATGCTGGCGGCGAACATCGCGAGCGTCGTTGCCGCCTGATCGATGAAGGAGCCGCGCCGATAAGCGGCATAAATGCCGATCGGCAGGGCGATGATGCTGGCGATTGCGAGCGAAAACAAAGTCAGGAAGAAGGTCGGCTCGGCCCGGTCGAGCAAGGCCGAGGTGACAGGCATGTTGAGGAAGATCGACTGGCCGAGATCACCTCTCAGCATCTGGCCGATATAATAGACATATTGCAGGCCGAGCGACTGATCGAGGCCGAGCCGGGCCCTGAGGTCGGCAATATCCTGCGGCGTCGCATCCGGCCCGAGCATGACGGCCGCCGGATCTCCCGGCGTCACGCGCACGATGACGAAGACGATCGTGACGACGAGAAACATCACGACGATCATGCCGAACAGGCGCTGGAGGATGTAGCGTATCATGAATGCCTGGTAAACCCTTGCAGATGCTACGAAAAAGAAGGCCGATACCGACCAGGAATGGTCGGTATCGGTGGCGATGTTTACTTCTTGATCGAAGCATTCCAGAAATACGGCCACGGAGCCGGATCGACGCCCTCAAGCTTGGTCGATTCTGCCGAAACGGCGTTGAAGTCGCCGATCTTCATGAAGGGGGCGTCGGCATAGATCGCCTTCTGGACATCGGCCCAGAGCGCCACGCGCTTCTTCGGATCGACTTCCGAGGTGAAGGCATCGACGGCGGCCTTGCGGGCCGGGGTATCCCACCAGCCGGGCGAGCTGGTCGAGAGCGAGCCGATCAGGGCAGGCTCCGGCAGGAAGGGGCTATGGGTGATGTAGATATCCCAGAGCTTTGGATCGGTACGGCGCTGCGTCAGCGTCGCCCAGTCCACAACCTGCATATCGACGGTGAAGCCGGCAAGCTTCAGATATTCGGCGGCGACCTGCGCCATCTTGTAGTGGAACTCATACTGGCGGCTGGTCAGGATGCGGATCGGTTCGCCGTTGTAGCCGGCCTTCTTGGCGGCAGCCGCCGCCCCTTCCGGATCGGCGACGTTATAGGCGCCCTCGACGCCAGCATCTGTCGACCAGGCAAAGGTCTTGGGATAGATGGCGCCGTCGAGCGCGTAGAAATCCGTGCTGCCGAAAGCCGCCGCCAGCATGTCTTCCATGCTGAGCGCCTGGCGGATCGCCTTGCGAACCTCGACATTCCCAGCAATACCTTCCTTCGTATTGAAGACGAAGACGGGATAACCGAAGGGCTTCAGGATGATCGGCTGCGAGGCGGTGGAGGCCTTCAGCTTGTCGTAGGATTCGACCGGGATCGAGTCGACGTAGTCGTACTGGCCGGAAACGGCAGCCTCGACGCGGGTGTTCGGATCCGGCACCGGCACGAAGCGGATCTCATCGAGATACTGGTGGCGGGCGCCGCCATAGCCATCGCTGTCGCCTTCACGTGACTTGTAGCCATCGAAGCGGACAAGCTGGATATACTGGTCGGCCTTGCGCTCCTTCAGCATGTAGGGACCGGTGCCGATGAAGTCCTTCATCGGCTCGTCCTGCTTCTCGGATGGGATGATGATGGCGGCCGAATTGTTGAAGGCGAGCAGCGAGGTCAGCGGCGCATAGGGCTGCTTCAGCGTGATCGTGACGGTTGAGGGATCGACGGCGGTGACCTTATCGATGAAGCCGGCCACCTGCTTGCCGCGCGAAGCGATCTTCATCCAGCGGCCAAGCGAGGCGACGACATCTTCCGAGGTCATATCGGTATTGTCGTGGAACTTGATGCCGGTCCTGAGCTTGATCGTATAGGTTTTGCCGTCGGCGCTGATCTCCGGCAGGCTTTCGGCCAGAAGCGGCGTGACGTTCCAGCTCTTGTCGAAGGTGTAGAGCGTTTCGAAAATGTGCTGCGTGACGATGCCGACCAGATCGGCCGTCGACGACATCGGATCGAGCGTCGGCGGTTCGCCGATCGTCGCGACATTGATGACGCCGCCCTTTTCCTGGGCAAGGAGCGTCGAAGGCAGGGCGACGAGCGCAGTGCCAAGAAGGAATGCGACCAGTGTTTTCATGTGAGGTCTCCCGTTTAGTTCCACAATTATGTAACTCATCTTTTTGTAACAGAATAGGAGATGGATCGATCCTGTCAAGCACGAGCGACGGATTATGCCCTCGGCGGGTATCGGGACGCCGGAAAAACACACAATCCTTGGCTGCGCCCGCCTGCAACAAGACCGCGCATTGTGCCAAGGTGTGTCAATCGCAGTGAGGCCTCAACGGAACGGGAGAACAGGATGAGCATCGATTTCAACGACGGCAAATGGCTGAACGAGCCGGCCAACTGGCAGGCGGACGAAGCCGGCCTTACCCTGACGACCGATGAGAAAACTGATTTCTGGCGGGAGACCCATTACGGCTTCACCCGCGACAGCGGCCATTTCCTCGCCTTTCCTATCAGCGACGGCTTCACCGCTCAGATCCGGGTCCAGGGCGAATTCCGCACGCTCTACGACCAGGCCGGCCTGATGGTGCGCATCGACGAGAGGCGCTGGGTGAAAACAGGCGTCGAGTTCACCGACGGCGAAGCCTTCCTCAGCACCGTCGTCACCGACGGCAAGTCCGACTGGTCCGTGGCGCAGCCTTTCAGGGAATTGGAGGATTTTTGCATCCGCGTGACCGTTGCAAACGGCGCGATGCGCATCCAGGCTTCGCGTGATGGCAGCTTCTGGCCGCTGCTGCGGCTCGCCCCCTTCCCGGCAGCAGCGCATTACGAGGTCGGACCGACCGCCTGCACGCCGGAGCGCAGTGGCCTGACGGTTCGCTTTTCCGAATTCTCGATCGGCCCGGCGATCACCAAGGATCTGCATGATTTGAGCTAGAAGAGCGCCCTTTCGCGGCTCCACCGAGAGAACAAGATCAAATGACTGCGAGTGCAGGGCAGCACACTTGACAAAGACTAGCTGCCTGTATTTTACTCAAGCCTGCGGATTAGGCAGAAGGCCGCCGCATTGACATGACTCCGAAGTCTCTGGGCAGTTTCGCCCCATGACGCCTCATCGCTCGATGGGACCAGCGTCGTGGGGTTTTTGATATGGTCACTTCATGAATGACGCGCTGAAAATCGGTATCCTCTATTCGACCACCGGACCTTACGGCTCGATGGGCCGCGACGCGCGCGATGGCGCCGATTTCGCGATGGCCGAATATGGCGGCGTCGAAGGGCTGGCGATCGAACCCGTCTTCTTCGATCCGCATGCCGATCTTGCCGCCTATCTCGATGGCGCGCGCCATCTTCTGCGCGCCGGCTGCCGCCATATCGTCGGAACGATCACCTCTGCGGCACGCAAGGAAGTCATCCCGCTCGTCGAGAAACATGACGGCCTGCTCTGGTACATGTGCCCCTATGAAGGCTTCGAGGCCAACGAGAACGTCATCTATGTCGGCGGCTGCCCGAACCAGCATCTGCTGCCGCTTTTCGAGCACCTGATCCCGCGTTACGGGGCAAGGCCCTATCTCGTCGGCGCCAACTATGTCTGGGGCTGGGAGATGAACCGGCTCGCCCGCGAACTGATTACCAATGCCGGCGGCGAGGTGCTTGGCGAACGCTATCTTCCGCTCGAGGAAACCGCGGTCGAGCGCATCGTCGCCGAGATCGCGCAGCGCCGCCCGAGCTTCATCCTCAACAATCTGATCGGCCCCTCGAGCTACGCCTTCCTGGAGGCGATCAAGGCCCTCGGTGATCGCGACCCGGCCTTCCGGGCGGAAAACTGCCCGGTCGTGAGCTGCGACCTGATGGAATGCGAGCTCGACGATATCGCCGCCGGAGCCGCCGCCGGCCAGCTTTGCGCCGCTTCCTATTTCGACAGTATCGCGACCCCCGAAAATGCCGCCTTCAAGGCACGCGTCACTGAGCATCACGGCGCCGAGCGGCGTGTCTCCAGCGTTTTTGCCAGCGCCTATACGGCCGTCCGGCTCTGCGTCGACGCGATCGTCGCTGCCGGCGGTGACGAGCCCGACGCCGTCCGGCGCGAGCTCTACAATCGATCCTGGCCGACCCTGTTCGGCGCGCTTTCGATCGACCGCGAGACCAATCATGCCGCCCTGCCCTTCCATCTCGGCCGGATCAACGCCGACAACGGCTTCGATGTCGTCGCCTCGCGGCCGCCGCTCGCCGCCGACCCCTATCTGACCGGCCGCAACCGGCAGGCCTTTCCGCGGCTGAGGGTGGTGTCATGAGGGAGACACCCAACTTCACCGGCTGGCAGGCGATGGTCCTGCATCGCGAGGACGGCAACACCGAAAGGCTGATCCGTCAGCTTCGCCTGCTCGGCATCCATGCAGCGCTGCAATGGGCGCCGCTTTCAACCGCGGCACTGCCTGATCTCGTCATCGTCGATGCCGACCAGGGCTGGGACGATCTGCTGCCCTGGAACGGCGAAACGCCTGCGTGCCCCGTTGTCGCCTTGCTTGGTTCGGAAGCACCCGGCCGCATCGCCTGGGCCCTTGGACAGGGTGCCGGCGCGATCATCGCCAAGCCGATCGCCACATCGGCCGTCTATCCGGCGCTTGTCATGGCCGTCTCCATTCATCAGGAGCGCAAGGCGACTGCGGAAAAGCTGAAATATCTCGAAGAGCGCGTCCGGCTGCGGCCGCTCGTTCACGCCGCCGTCGAAAAGCTTCAGGCCGCACACGGCATCGACGAAGAGAGCGCCTACGCAATCCTGCGCAATTGCGCCATGCGCCGCCGCCTGCCTATGGAGCAGATATCAGCCTTCATTCTGGCAGGAGCAGAACCTCTGCCGGAGGCGGGCTGATGCATGTCTTGAAACAGATGATCCGCCAGCCGACGGCCCTCTTCGGGCTGGTGATCGTCACACTCGTTATCGCGCTGGCAATTGCTGCGCCGTGGATCGCGCCGTTCAGCCCCGACGAGCAGATGTTTGACGGCCTTTCGCTCGAAGGCGCGCCGCTGCCGCCGGGCCGCCCCTATCTGCTGGGCACCGACACGCTCGGCCGCGACCTCTTCTCGCGCCTGCTCTTTGGCGCCCGCACCTCGCTGATCATCGGCCTTGTCGCCAATGGCATCGCGGTGGCGATCGGCCTCTTCGTCGGCATCGTTGCCGGTTATCTCCGCGGGCTGCCGGGCAACATCCTGATGCGCTTCACCGATCTGATGATGGCCTTTCCGGCGCTGTTGCTCGCCATCGTGCTGGCAGCCCTTTTGAAGCCGAGCCTCTGGATCGTCGCCATGGTGATCGCGCTCGTCAACTGGGTGCAGGTCGCCCGCATCGTCTATACCGAAACCCGCGGGCTGGTGGAGCGCGATTTCATCATGGCGGAACGCTCGCTCGGCGCCGGCCATATGCGCGTGCTCTTCATGCATATCCTGCCGCACCTCGTGCCGACGGCAATCGTCTGGGGAACGCTCGGCATTGCCACCACCGTGCTGCTCGAGGCCACACTTTCCTTCCTCGGCGTCGGCGTCCAGCCGCCGCAGCCCTCCTGGGGCAACATCATCTTCGAGAGCCAAAGCTATTTTCAGGCCGCTCCCTGGCTGGTCTTCATTCCCGGCGCGATCATCCTTCTGACGGCGCTTTCCTTCAATCTGGTGGGCGACGCGCTGCGCGACATTCTCGACCCGACCCAGCGCGGGAGGGGCTGATGGGTTTCGTGATGCTCCGCCGGCTGCTGCAGGCGGCGCTTATCCTGCTCGGCGTCGCGGCAATCACCTTCGTGCTGCTCTACGCCCTTCCGGCCGACCCGGCCCGCATGATCGCCGGCCGCAGCGCCACGGCCCAGACGGTCGCCAACATCCGCCATGAGCTCGGCCTCGACCAGCCGCTGCTGGTCCAGTTCGGCACCTATCTCGGCAATCTGCTGCATGGCAATCTCGGCCGCTCCTATGCGCAGAAAACCGATGTCTGGACGCTGATTGCCGCGCGACTGCCGGCAACACTGACGCTGATGCTTGCCGGCATCTTCGTCGAGGTGGTGCTTGGCCTGACGCTCGGCACCATCGCCGCCGTGCGCCGCGGCGGCTTCATCGACCGGCTGGTGATGATGGCCTCCTTTGTCGGCACCTCCGCACCGCAATTCCTCGTCGCCCTGCTGCTGCTCTATCTGCTGGCGGCAACGCTCGGCTGGTTTCCGATGAGTGGCTACGGCAGCTTCTCGCATCTCGTCCTGCCTGCTGTCACACTCGGCATCTGCGGCGCCGGCTGGTACGCCCGCATGGTGCGCTCGTCGATGATCGACGTGCTGAACCAGGATTATGTCCGCACGGCGCGCGCCAAGGGCCTTTCCTCGAGACGCGTCATCCTGCGCCACGCACTGCCCAACGCCGTACTGCCGATCATCGCCATGATCGGCATCGATATCGGTCAGTTCATGGGCGGCGTGGTCGTGGTCGAGGCGGTCTATGGCTGGCCCGGCATCGGCCAGCTCGCCTGGCAGGCGATCCAGCAGGTCGACATCCCGATCATCATGGGCGTCACGCTGACCTCGGCACTTGCCATCATCATCGGCAATCTGCTTGCCGACCTCGTCGCGCCGGTCATCGATCCGCGCATCCGCACACGCTGACAGCAACCAAAGAAGGGGAACCAAGATGTTCAAACGCTGGCTGCAACAGACGACCATGGCAACGATGGTGGCGCTCGCTCCATTGTCCGTCATGGCTGATGAAACGCCCAAGCAGGGCGGCGATATCGTCGTCACCTACAAGGACGACATCACCACGCTCGACCCGGCGATCGGCTACGACTGGGTCAACTGGTCGATGATCAAGAGCCTCTATTCCCGCCTGATGGACTATACGCCCGGCACGCCGAACCCAGTTCCCTCGCTTGCCGAAAGCTTCACCGTTTCGCCCGACGGCTTGACCTATACCTTCAAGCTGCACAAGGGCGTGAAGTTCTCGAACGGCCGCGAGGTGGTCGCCTCCGACGTGAAATATTCGATCGAACGCGCCGTCGACCCGAAGACGCAAGGCCCCGGCGCCGGCTTCTTCGGCGCCATCAAGGGCTTCGAGGATGAAACCGGCGGCAAGACGACGACGCTCTCCGGCATCGATACGCCTGACGATAGCACCGTCATCTTCAACCTCTCTCGCCCAGACGCCACCTTCCTGCACGTGCTTGCCATCAACTTCGCCTCGGTCGTGCCGAAGGAAGCCGTCGAGGCTGCCGCCGGCGACTTCGGCAAGAAGCCGGTCGGCTCCGGCACCTTCATCCTGAAGGACTGGACGATCGGCCAGCAGCTCGTTTTCGAGCGCAACAAGGATTATTTCGTCAAGGGCGTTCCCTATATCGACAGCTTCAAGGTCGAGGTCGGCCAGGAGCCGCTGGTGGCGCTCTTGCGCCTGCAGAAGGGCGAGGTCGATATTGCCGGCGACGGCATTCCGCCGGCAAAGTTCCTCGAAATCAAGAATTCGGCCGATGGCGCACAGATGATCGTCGACGGCGAACAGCTGCACACCGGCTACATCACGCTGAACACCAAGGTAAAGCCCTTCGACAACGTCAAGGTTCGCCAGGCGCTGAACATGGCGATCAACAAGGACCGCATCACCCGCATCCTCAACGGCCGCGCAACGCCTGCCAACCAGCCGCTGCCGCCGCTGATGCCGGGTTACGACAAGGCCTTCACCGGCTATACCTATGACGTGGCGAAAGCCAAGGCGCTGCTTGCCGAAGCCGGTTATCCCGATGGCTTCGAAACCGTGCTCTACTCCACCAACACCGATCCGCAGCCGCGTATCGCCCAGGCAATCCAGCAGGATCTGGCCGCCGTTGGCGTCAAGGCCGAAGTCCGGGCGCTGGCCCAGGCAAACGTCATCTCGGCCGGCGGCACGGAAGGCGAAGCGCCGATGATCTGGTCGGGCGGCATGGCCTGGATCGCCGACTTCCCGGATCCGTCCAACTTCTATGGCCCGATCCTCGGTTGCGCCGGCGCGGTCCCGGGCGGCTGGAACTGGTCGTGGTACTGCAACGCCGATCTCGACAAGCGCGCCGTTGCCGCCGACTCCATGTCCGATCCGGCAAAGGCAACCGAACGCACCGCCGCCTGGGGCAAGATCTTCACCGACATCATGGCAGATGCGCCGTGGATCCCTGTCATCAACGAACGCCGCGTCGTCGCCAAGTCGCTGCGCATGGGCGGCGCTGACAACATCTACATCGATCCGACCCGCGTCATCAATTACGACGCGATCTACGTCAAGCAGTAAGCAGCGGTTCGTTATCGGCTGCCCCTCATCCGGCTGCCGCCACCTTCTCCCCGTCGACACGGGGAGAAGGGATATGCCGCTCCCGCATCCTCATCCTTGAGCGCTGCGTGAGGCAAGTCCCCTCTCCCCGCTCGCGGGGAGAGGGTTAGGGTGAGGGGCGACCCACGCCGAAACCAATTCCGGAGAATTACCATGTGCATCGCCTGCACCCACACCATTCACCGCGCCCAGCATAATTTCGGCTGGAACAAGGATTTCGTCCCCGCCGTCGTCGCCAAGCCCGGCGAGACGATCCACTTCGAATGCATGGATTCATCGGGTGGCCAACTCGGAAGCAACGCGACGCTGGAAACGCTAAACACGCTCGATTTCGGCAAGATCAACCCGGTCTCCGGTCCGGTTTATATCGAAGGTGCCAAGCCCGGCGATGCGCTGAAGGTGACGCTGCGCAAGTTCATTCCGTCGGGCGTCGGCTGGACCGCCAATATTCCAGGCTTCGGCCTGCTTGCCGACCAGTTCACGGATCCGGCACTGCACGTCTGGTCTTACGATGCCAACAGCATGGTGCCTGCCCTTTACGGCCCGGGCGGCCGCGTGCCGCTGAAGCCCTTCGCCGGCACGATCGGCGTTGCACCCGCCGAGCCCGGCACCCATTCCGTCGTTCCCCCGCGTCGCGTCGGCGGCAACATGGACATCCGCGACCTGACGGCGGGGGTGACGCTCTATCTGCCCGTCGAAGTCGACGGCGCGCTGTTTTCGATCGGTGATACCCATGCTGCCCAGGGCGATGGCGAAGTCTGCGGCACGGCGATCGAAAGCCAGATGAACGTCGAAGCGACGATTGAACTCGTCAAGGACGCCAGGCTGCAGACGCCGCGCTTCACCACGACCGAACCGGTGACCCGCCATCTCGACGGCGCCGGCTACGAAGTGACGACCGGCATCGGCCCTGACCTGATGACCGGAGCACGCGAAAGCGTCATGCGCATGATCGATCTTCTCGGCGCCGAACACGGCATGAGCGCCGTCGATGCCTATCTGCTCTGCTCGGTTTGCGGCGATCTCCGGATCAGCGAGATCGTCGACCAGCCGAACTGGGTGGTTTCCTTCTATTTCCCGAGGATCGTGTTCGCGTGAACGAAGCCATGCCCGCCGCGGCACCGGTGCTCAGCCTTCGCAAGCTGAGCGTCGATGCCCGCACCCCCGAAGGCCGGAAGCCCGTTCTCCAGGATGTCAGCTTCGAGCTTGCAGGCGGCGAAACGCTCTGCATCGCCGGCGAATCCGGCTCCGGCAAGTCGGTCACCTCGCTGTCGATCATGGGGCTCTTGCCGAAAGCCTCGCTGCGGGTCGCCTCCGGCAGCGTGCTGCTTGGCGAGCGCGACCTGCTTAAGCTTTCCGACCGGGGGATGCGCAGCGTGCGCGGCGGCGATATCGCCATGGTGTTCCAGGAGCCGATGACCTCGCTCAACCCGGTCATGTCGGTCGGCAACCAGCTGACCGAAGCAATCCGCGCGCACCAGGGCAGCGAGAATGCCGAGGCGGTGGCGCTGAAGATGCTCGACGCCGTGCAGATCACCGACCCGGCCCGGCGGCTGAAGCAATATCCGCATGAGCTTTCCGGCGGCATGAGGCAACGGGTGATGATCGCCATGGCGCTCTCCTGCCGGCCGAAGGTGCTGATCGCCGACGAACCGACGACCGCACTCGACGTCACCGTACAGGCGCAGATCCTCAGGCTGATGCGCGAGTTGAAGCGCGAATTCGGCGCCTCGATCATCCTCATCACCCACGACATGGGCGTCGTCGCCGAAATGGCCGACCGCGTCGTCATCATGCAGAACGGCAGGATCGTCGAGCAGGGAACGACGCTCGCCATCTTCCAGCGGCCGAAGGAGGCCTATACGCAGCAACTGCTGGCCGCCGTCCCGCGGCTCGGCGCGTTTGCAGGCACCGACCGTCCACCGCGCATCACACAGCGCGCCGTCGAGACGCTGCATCCGGACCGCACGCCGGTCCTGAACGTGCGCGACCTCACCGTCACCTACGGCAATGCCGCAAGCCGGTTTTTCAAGGGCAAGCCGCCGGTCGCAGCCGTCGACGACGTTTCCTTCGATATCCTGCCGGGTGAAACGCTCGGCCTTGTCGGCGAAAGCGGTTCCGGCAAATCGACGACCGGCAAGGCCGTGCTCGGTCTCATCCCCTTCAAGGGCAACGTCCTGATCGACGGCCGCAATATTGCCGGCCTCAGCCAGCGCGAGATGCGGCCCGTGCGCCGCTCGGCGCAGATGATCTTCCAGGATCCCTATGCCTCGCTCGACCCGCGCATGGCTGTCGGTAAGGCGATCGGCGAACCGATGGTCATCCACGGCATCGGCAACCACAGTGAACGGCAGGACCGCGTCGCCGAACTGCTGCGCCGGGTCGGCCTGACGCCTGATGCGGCGACGCGCTATCCACACGAATTTTCAGGCGGCCAGCGCCAGCGCATCTGTATTGCCCGGGCCCTGGCACTGGAGCCGAAGCTGATCGTCGCCGACGAGAGCGTCGCAGCGCTTGACGTCTCGGTCCGCGCCCGGGTGCTCGACCTGCTGCTCGAACTGCAGGAGACGATGGGGCTCGCCTATCTCTTCATCTCCCACGACATGGCGGTGGTCGAGCGCATGTCGCACAACGTCGCCGTCATGCGCGCCGGCCGCATCATCGAAACCGGCACACGGCGGGATATCTTCGAAAACCCGAGAGATGACTACACCCGCGCGCTGATCGCCGCGGTTCCGATCCCCGATCCGGAGGTCTATCGCGGCAAGGAAGCGCATGCGTGATTGAAGGTTTGAGACTGACTAAAATGTCGACGAGGAGCGCCTCGTCGGCTGACCGCGTTTCGTAAAAGAGACGCGCGCCGCGTCGGTCGCAGGATTGTCATTTTCGGGGTGACATCAGCCCCGTTCTCTGCGAAAAAGAGCGCGATGAGAGACAGGGGCGCCCGTCGACAGACGGGCTGAGAAGCACCCTTCGAACCTGAACCGGATAATGCCGGCGGAGGGAGTCGCTCGGGGTCGCGGCATCGCCCGCACGAACCGCCCCGTGCCCGCCCCCGCCTGAAAGGGGCCATATGCAGACCAAGACCACACCCGGAGCGATGCTGAAGGCGATGCGCGAGAAGCCGCCGCTCGTTCAGTGCATCACCAATTACGTCGCCATGAACATTGCCGCAAATGTTCTGCTTGCATCAGGCGCCTCGCCCGCCATGGTGCATGCCGCTGAAGAAGCCGGCGAGTTCGCCGGGATCGCCAGTGCGCTGACCATCAATATCGGCACGCTGTCGACGCAATGGATCGACGGCATGCAGGCAGCGGCGAAGGCGGCGACATCCGCCGGCAAACCCTGGGTGCTCGATCCGGTCGCGCATTATGCGACGGCTTTCCGCCGTAACGCCGTCGCCGACCTCCTGGCGCTGCGTCCGACCATCATCCGCGGCAACGCTTCCGAAATTATAGCGCTGGCCGGCGGAGAGAGCCGCGGCCAGGGCGTCGACAGCCGCGACCCGGTCGAACAGGCGGAAGGTTCGGCGCGATGGCTCGCTGAGCGGCAGCGGGCGGTCGTTGCCGTTACCGGCGCGGTTGATTTCGTCACCGACGGCGAGCGGGCCGTGCGCATCGAAGGCGGATCGGCCTTGATGCCGCAGGTCACAGCGCTCGGCTGCTCGCTCACCTGCCTCGTCGGCGCCTTTGCCGCGACGGCACCTGAGGATATTTTCGGCGCGACGGTTGCGGCACTTGCAACCTTCGCCATCGCCGGCGAGGAGGCCGCACTTGGAGCGGCCGGGCCCGGCTCCTTCTCCTGGCGCTTCCTCGATGCGCTGGCCGCGCTCGACGCCGAAACGCTTGACGCCAGGGCAAGGATATCAGCGGCATGAAGGCTTTCGACCTTTCGCTCTATCTCGTCCTCGACCCCGATCTTTGCGCCGGGATCGGCATGGTCGAAACTGCGCGCCTTGCCATTGCCGGCGGCGCCACCATGGTGCAACTGCGCGACAAACATGCCGGCACCATCGGGATGATCGAGACCGGCCGCGCCCTGAAACAGGCATTGGATGGAACCGGCGCCCTCCTCATCGTCAACGACGATGTCGAGGCGGCCATCGCCATCGGCGCTGACGGGTTGCATATCGGCCAGGAGGACATGGATGCGATGAGAGCGCGGACGATGATCGGCCCCGACATGATCCTTGGCCTGTCGGTCGAGAGCGAGGCGCTTGCGAACGCGGTCGACCCTGATCTCGTCGACTACACGGGCGTCGGGCCAGTGTTTGCGACGCCGACCAAGGCCGACCACAAGCAGCCGATCGGCTTTGACGGCCTTGCAAGGCTGGTGAAGGCCTCGCCGGTGCCGTCCGTCGCTATCGGCGGGCTCAAGGCGGATCATGTCGCCCAGGTGTTCGCCGCCGGCGCCAGCGGGCTTGCCGTTGTCTCCGCCATCTGCGGCACGCCCGACCCCGAAGCGGCCACGCGCCGCATCGCTGCAGAAATCCGAAAGGCCCGCGCATGATCCGCAACGTTCTCTCGATCGCCGGCTCCGATCCCTCCGGCGGCGCCGGCATCCAGGCGGATCTCAAGGCTTTTTCCGCCCGCGGCGTCTACGGCATGGCGGTGCTGACCGCGCTGACGGCGCAGAACACGCAAGGCGTCAGCGGCGTGCATCTGGTGCCGCCGCAATTCGTCGCCGACCAGATCAAAGCCGTCTTTGCCGATGTCCGCGTCGACGCCGTCAAGATCGGCATGATCGCCAATGCTGGCATCGCCGAAGCCGTTGCCGGTGCGCTGACTGACCACCGCGACATTCCGATCGTTATCGACCCGGTCATGATCGCCAAGGGTGGAGCCGCTCTGCTCGCGCCCGAAGCGGTCGACGTACTGACCCGCCGGCTGCTGCCGCTTGCCACGCTGCTGACCCCGAACCTGCCCGAAGCCGCCGCCCTACTGCACCAGCCGGTAGCGACAAACCGGGCGGAGATGGCGGCGCAGGCCGAGCGCTTGCGGGCGCTTGGACCGGCCGCAGTGCTGGTCAAGGGCGGCCATCTCGACAGCGACGAGAGCCCTGACGTGCTTGCCACGGCCGCCGGCCTGCACTGGTTCGAAGCCAGGCGCGTGCCGACCAAGAACACCCATGGCACCGGCTGTACGCTCTCCAGCGCCCTGGCGGCCGAGCTCGCCAAGGGCGCCTCGGCGCGGGAAGCCGTCGCCATCGCCAAGGACTACCTCGCCGGCGCGGTCGCGGCATCAGGACACCTCACCGTCGGCTCCGGCCACGGCCCGGTGCAGCATTTTTATGCGCTTTGGAAAGACGGCGAATAGGCGCTCGCTCCACCAATATTCCGCCAATCGAAAACGGCCCGGCCTTCCCGGGCCGTTTTTGCGTTCGGCACCTACTTTGCGTCGAAACCGCGGAGGGCGGCGGCGGGTCGCGCCTTTGGCCGTTTGAAAAACCTTGTTGACAAGCCCGGCCAGATAGCCAAGTCTATGACACTAAAAGGGGATATGTTCCGCAATAACGGAATAGCTGGAGGAGTGACGGGTGCCAGACCTGCTTGTGAGCCTATATTCCACTGAGCTCGCCGACCTGAAACGCAAAGCCGGCGATGTCGGCGTCTCCATCCGTCCGGCCCTCCCCCCGGAACTGCATCTTATCGTCAGCTGGGTTCGCGAACGGTTCAGCGAGAACTGGGCAAGCGAAGTCGCGGCCGCCTTCTCCCGCCAGCCCGTTGCCTGCCTGATATCAGTCGAAAACGGCAAGCTCCTGGGCTTTGCCTGCTATGACACGACGGCGCGCGGCTTCTTCGGCCCGACCGGCGTCGATCCCGACGCCCGCGGCCAGGGCATCGGGCTCGCCCTCTTTTCCGCCTGCCTTCAGACCATGAAGACGCTCGGCCACGCCTATGCCTTCATCGGCGATGCCGGCCCGGTCGATTTCTACGCCAGGAACGCAGGTGCAACGATCATCCCCGCCCCCGACAAGGGCATCTACGAAGGCATGCTGAGAAGCACGCCGAAATGACCATCTGATCCCGGAGTTACAGAATTGTCCTCGACCCCGCTCGCCCTTTTCGTCGGCCTTCCGAATCCCACTATTTCGGATGATGAATTCGCCCTCTTTCGCGAAACCAATCCGCTCGGCCTCTTCGTCGGCCGGCGCAATCAGCGCGAGCCGGAGCAGACGAGGCGGCTGATCGACCGCTTCCGCGAAGCCGTCGGCCGCGACGACGCGCCTGTCTTCACCGACCAGGAAGGCGGCCGCGTTCAGCACCTCGATGCCGGCCCCTGGCCGCTCTTCCGCAGTTTCGGCCAGTTTGCCGAACTTGCGCGCCGCGATTTCGATCTCGGCAAAAAAGCACTGCGCCTTTCCTCCCAGGCCATGGGCGCGATGATGACGGAACTCGGCCTTTCCAGCGGCTGCTCGCCCGTTCTCGACCTCGTCTTCGAGACGACGAGTGCGGTCATCGGCGCCCGCTCTTTCGGCCCCGGTCCCGATTTCGTCGCTGCCCTCGGCCGCGAGGTGGTCGATGGCCTGCTCGAGACCGGCAACATGCCTGTCATCAAACATATTCCCGGCCATGGCCGCGCAACGCTCGATTCCCACAAGGAGCGTCCGGTCGTCGACGCCAGCCGCGAGACGCTCACCGCCACCGATTTCAAGCCATTCGTGGCGCTGAAGGATACGCCCTGGGCGATGGTCGCCCATGTCGTCTACTCGGCCTACGACGCGGAGCTGCCGGCGTCCGTCTCGCGTGTTATGCACGACGTGATCCGCAACGACATGGGCTATGAGGGCGTGCTGATTTCCGACTGCATCTTCATGCAGTCGCTCTCCGGCACCCTGCCGGAACGCGTCAAACAGGTGCTCGACGCAGGTTACGACATCGCGCTCCACAGCCACGGCGACATTCCGGAAAGCGAAGCCGCCGCCAAGGCCGCCCGCCCGCTGACGGAAGCTGCCCTGCAGCGGATCGCTGCCGGCAAGGCCCGCCTCGGCAATCTCAAGATCGATGTCCGCGCCGCCCATGCTGAAGTCGAAGACATGTTTGCAAGCGCTCTGGTCTCCTGACCGGCACCTCATCTCTCACCGCATAAGAAAAGGGGAATAGAACATGAAAAAATATCTTCTTGCCGCCGCCGCACTAACGCTGCTTTCGGGATCTGCCATGGCGCAAACGATCCTCACAGTGAATATCGAACCGGCGACGACCTGGGTCCGCAACTTCAACCCGTTCAACCAGACCTCGTCGCGTCAATCGACACTCGACTTCATCTACGAGCCGCTGGTCGTCTTCAATCGCTTCGACAGCAACAAGCCGGTCTATCGCCTGGCGGAAAGCTTCAAACTCTCCGACGATCTGAAGAGCATCGATTTCAAGCTGCGCCCGAACCTGAAATGGTCGGACGGTAAGCCGCTGACCGCAGCCGACGTCAAGTTCACCTATGATTACCTGAAGAAATTTCCGGCGCTCGACTTCGTCAGCATCTGGACCTTCATCACCGATGTGCAGGCCGTCGACGGCCAGACGGTGCGCTTCACGCTCGCCAATCCGAGCTCGCTCGCCGCCGAGCAGATCTCGCAACTGCCGATCGTTCCGGAACATGTCTGGAAGGACGTTGCCGATCCCGTCACCTTCGCCAACGAGACACCTGTTGGCAGCGGCCCGCTGACGGAAGTGCCGCGCTTCACCGGCCAGACTTACGACCAGTGCCGCAACCCGAACTACTGGGACAACGAGCACCTGAAAGTCGATTGCATGCGCTTCCCGCAGCTCGCCGACAACAATCAGATGCTGACGGCAACGGCCGACGGCACGCTCGACTGGGGCGTCTCCTTCATCCCCGATATCGACAATGTCTATGTTTCCAAGGACCCGGCGCATTTCCACTACTGGTATTCGCCAAGCAGCATGGTCGCCTTCCTGTTCAACCTGGAAACGGCGAACGAGAACAACAAGAAGGCCTTCAACGACCTGAAGTTCCGCCGTGCCGTCTCGATGGCACTCGACCGCAAGACGATGATCGACGTCGCAGGCTACGGCTATCCGACGCTGAACGAAGACCCCGGCCTGATGGGCGAGCTCTACAAGAGCTGGGCGGACCCGTCCGTCAAGGCCGACTTCGGCAAGTTCGCGACCTATGATGCCGATGCTGCCAAGGCCTTGCTCGACGAGGCGGGCTACAACGACAAGGACGGCGACGGCTTCCGCGACAATCCCGACGGCACCAAGATCTCCTTCTCGATCATCGTCCCCAGCGCCTGGACGGACTGGATCGATACCGTCAACCTCGCGGTCGAGGGCATGCAGGCGGTCGGGATCGACGCCAAGATCGAAACGCCGGAGGAAGCCGTCTGGACCGGAAACCTCATCAACGGCACCTTCGATGCGGCGATCAACAGCCTGCCGGCATCGGCCTCGCCCTATTACCCCTACAAGCGCGCTTTCAGTGCTTCGGATAAGGGCAAGACCCGCTTCACCGCGCAGCGCTGGTTCAATCCGGAGGTCGAAAAACTCGTCACCGAGTTCACCCATACCGCCGACCTTGCCAAGCAGAAGGATGCGATGAACAAGGCGCAGCGCATCGTCGCCGAAAACATGCCTGTGATTCCGGTGTTCAACAATCCGAACTGGTATCAGTACAACACCAAGCGCTTCACCGGCTGGTCGACCAAGGAAAACCCCTTCGTCAATCCGTCGATCTCGCGGACCAATCCGGCACGCCTGCTGAACCTGCTGGCCCTCGAGCCGGTCAAGTAAGCATCGCAATCCTCGGGAGCGGCGTAAAGCGCCGCTTCCGTCACGACGGAGTTCCCATGGCTTTCCTGCTTCGCCGCCTCGTCTTCTACATGGCAGCCTTCATCGCGGCAGCGACGATCAATTTCTTCCTGCCGCGGCTGATGCCCGGCGATCCCGTGCAGATCATGTTTTCCAGCGCCGGCACCGAATTGCCGCCGGAAAGCCTGCAGGCGCTGAAGCTCACCTTCGGCTTCGTCGACGGTCCGCTCTGGCAGCAGTACCTCACTTATCTCGGCAGCATCTTCACCGGCGATCTCGGCCGCTCGATCAAATATTTTCCGCTGCCGGTCACCTCGGTGCTCGGCCATGCGCTGGTCTGGACCGTCGGCCTGATGGGCACGGCGACGATCGTCAGCTTTGCGCTCGGCACCTTCCTCGGCATCGTCGCCGCCTGGCGCCGTGGCAGCCAGTTCGATGTCGTCGTCTCCGTCGGCGCGATCTTCGCAACCTCGGTACCAGCCGTCGTCACCTCGCTGATCGTGCTCTTCATCTTCGGCTTCACGCTCGGCTGGTTTCCGAACGGTTATGCCGCCGACCCATCGCTCGATCCGGCCTTCAGCCTGCAATATATCGGCAGCCTCGCCTATCACGGCATCCTGCCGATGGTGACGCTCTGCACCGTGCTGATCGGCGGCTTCACCGTCACCATGCGCAACAACATGATCAACCTGCTCGGCGAGGATTATATCGTCATGGCCCGCGCCAAGGGCCTTTCCGACCGGCATGTGATGCTCTGGTACGCTGCGCGCAACGCCCTGCTGCCGACCGTCTCCAGCCTTGCCATCGCCATCGGCACCATCCTCGGCGGCTCGCTGGTGACGGAGGTCGTCTATAACTACCCCGGCCTCGGCAACATTCTCTACCAGGCGATCCTCGCCCGCGATTACCCCGTCATTCAGGGCCAGCTCCTCATCATGACCGCGACCATGCTGATCGCCAATTTTATCGTCGACGTCAGCTATGTGCTGCTTGACCCGCGGCTGAAGGGAGCGTGAGATGAAGACCCTGCTTCGAAACCGCAAGGCGCTGATCGGTCTCGTCATCATCGCTTTCATCGTCCTCGTCGCGATCGCAGCGCCCCTGCTGACGCAGTACGATCCCGCCGCCCGCACCGGGCGGCCGCACCAGCCGCCATCGCTCGACCACATCCTCGGCACCACCCGCATCGGCCAGGATGTCTTTGCCCGACTGATCTACGGCGCCCGCACTTCGCTTGCCGTCGGCTTCGGCGCCGGCCTGCTGATCACGCTCGTCGGGACCGCACTCGGCATCATCTCCGGCTATCGCGGCGGCAAGACCGACGAGATCATCAGCTTCTTCACCAATATGGTGCTGGTCGTTCCGAACCTACCGCTGCTGCTCGTGCTCGCCGCTTTCATCGGCCAGGCAAGCCCCCTCGTCATCGCCCTCATCCTCGGCGCCACCTCCTGGGCATGGGGTGCACGCGTCACCCGCGCCGAAACGCTCTCCGTCAAGCAGAAGGATTTCGTCAAATCCGCCGAGATGATGGGCGAGCCGCAATGGCGCATCATGACATTCGAGATCTTTCCCAACGTGATTTCAATCGTCGGCATCAATTTCATCGGCAGCGTCATCTTCGCGATCATCACCGAGGCGACGCTCGAGTTCCTCGGCCTCGGCGATCCGAGAGCGATCTCCTGGGGCACGATGCTCTACAATGCGCAGAAGGCTTCGGCTCTTTCGGTCGGCGCCTGGTGGGATATTCTCACCCCCTGCTTCGCGCTCGCCTTTCTCGGCATCGGCATGTCATTGCTGAACTTCGCCGTCGACGAGATCGCCAATCCGCGGCTGCGCACCGGCAATCATCTGAAGCGCTGGTCCCTGCTCGTTCGAACAGGGGAGGGCCGCCTGTGACGCAGCCGCTGCTTTCGGTGAGGAACCTCACCATCGATTATATCGGCGAGGAGAAGGATTTCCGCGCCGTCGACGACGTCAGCTTCGATGTCGCGCCCGGCGAGGTCTTCGGCCTTGCCGGCGAATCCGGCTGCGGCAAGAGCACCATCGCTTTTGCCATCAGCCGCCTGCACAAGCCGCCGGCGCTGATCCGCAAAGAGAGCCGCATCCTGCTCGACGGCCGCGACGTGCTCGGCCTCGACCGCCAGGCGCTCAGCGCGTTTCGCTGGCGCGAGGTTGCGATGGTGTTCCAGAGCGCCATGAACTCGCTGAACCCGGTGCTGCGCATCGAGACGCAGTTCTACGACATGCTGCGCACCCACAAGGGCATGAGCCGTGCTGCAGCCCGCGAGCGCACCGCCGAGATGCTGACACTCGTCGATATCGCGCCGGATCGCATGCGCGACTATCCGCACCAGTTTTCCGGCGGCATGCGCCAACGTATCGTCATCGCCATCTGCATGGCGCTCGATCCGAAACTCGTCGTCATGGACGAACCGACGACAGCGCTCGACGTCGTCGTCCAGCGCGAAATCCTGCAGCGCATCAACGAACTGCGCCGCAGCTTCGGCTTTTCCGTGCTGTTCATCACCCATGATCTCGGGCTGATGGTGCAATTCTGCGACCGTATCGGCATCATGCTCGCAGGCCAACTGGTGGAGCAGAACACGGCCGAGGCGATCTACAGGACGCCCAGGCATGACTACACGAAGAAGCTCTGGGCCTCCTTCCCCTCGCTGCATGGAGGAGTGCTGTTATGACGGACGCCATTCTCGCACTCGACCAGGTGACGAAGACCTTCGGTCACGGCTCCGCGGCCGTGCATGCGGCGCGCGCCATCTCGTTTTCGCTGCATGCCGGCCGGGCACTGGCGCTGGTCGGCGAATCCGGCAGCGGCAAGACCACCTGCGCCCGCATGGCGATGCGCGAATATCTGCCGACATCGGGCCGGATTCTCTACAAGGGCCGGCCTGTCGAGGCGGCCAAATCCGCCGAGATCGCCCGCTACCGCCGCTCGGTGCAGATGATCTTCCAGGACCCCTTCGCTTCCCTCAACCCGGCCCACACCATCGCCCATCATCTCCGTCGGCCACTGAAACTGCACCGCCCGGAGATCAAGGGGGCCGAGATCGACGCCGCGATCCGTGAACTGCTGCAGCGCGTCAGGCTCGATCCCGATCTCGTCGCGCCGAAATATCCGCATGAGCTCTCCGGCGGCCAGCGCCAGCGCGTCAACATCGCGCGCGCCTTGGCCGTCAAGCCGGAGGTCATCGTCGCCGACGAACCGACCTCGATGCTCGATGTGTCCGTCCGCCTCGGTGTGCTGAACCTGTTGAACGAAATGAAGCAGGAGATGAATCTCGGCTTGCTTTACATCACCCATGATATCGCCACCGCCCGTTATGTCGCCGAGGACATCGCCGTGATGTATGCCGGCCAGATTGTCGAATGGGGCAGCGTCGCCAAGGTGATCGACAATCCGCTGCATCCCTATACCCGTCTGCTGCTCTCGGCTGTACCCGATCCCGACGTCCGCTTCGACGACCCGAAGGCCCGGCTGAGGCCTGACGAGGTGGAGGACATTCGCCGCCGTTCGGCCGTGCCGCAGGACGACATCGTCGAATTCGAGCAGGATCATTTCATGCGGATGGTCTGAGACCGGCCTTGCTGGCCTCGTCGCGTGCCTTATGCTAGGGGACGGTCCCTTTCATATGAGGCGAAGCCGTCATGCTGCCCTGGATCCAGCTCGATTCCGCGACCATTCCCGGTGAAAACGGCGAATTACGGCTGAAGCAGCGCGGCAGCGAATTTTCGATCATGCTTGGCGCCAACGAGCTGATGAACAGCCGTCTCAGCGGCTCGGAGGAAGCGCTGGCGACCCTGTCCTGGGATCGGATCAAGTCGCACCCGAAGCCGCGGATCTTGATCGGCGGGCTCGGCATGGGTTTCACCCTGCGCGCCGCTCTTGCCGTCCTTCCCGAAGCTGCCGGCGTCATCGTCGCCGAACTGGTGCCGGCCGTGATCGCCTGGGCCCGCGGGCCGATGGCCGAGGTCTTCAAAGGCTGTCTCGACGATCGGCGCGTCGGCATCCATCAGGGCGATGTCGGCGAGGCGATCCGCGCCGGCAAGGCTGCCTATGACGCCATTCTGCTCGATGTCGATAACGGCCCTGACGGCCTGACCCGCAAATCCAACGACCGGCTCTACGATTTTGCCGGCCTTCGCGCCGCCAGCGACGCGCTGCGCCCCGGCGGTGTGCTCGCCGTCTGGTCGTCCGGTCCGGACCCCGATTTCACCCGGCGTCTCAAGGGCAGCGGGTTTGCCGTCGATGCGGTCAACACGCGCGCCAACGGCAAACGCGGCGGCGCCCGCCACGTCATCTGGCTGGCCGTCAAACCGGTGAAATGACGCTCAAGCCGAAGCGATCCTGCGGGCGGCATTGATGGCGCGGCGGGCGCCGGAGCGCAGCTGCGCTGTCTCGGCACCGGCAATGACCAGATCGAAACCGAACTTCAGCAGTTCACCGGCCCGCTCGCCGTCGCCGGCGAAGGCGCAGGCGACTTTGCCATGGGCGCGGCAGCGTGAAACCGCATGCTGCATGGCGCTGTCGATCTCGGCGGCGTTCGGCGCCACCTGGTCGCCGTTCGAGAGTGCGATCGAAAGGTCGGAAGGGCCGATGAAAATGCCATCGATACCGGCAACGCCAAGGATGTCGTCAATCGCCTCGAGGGCTGCCCGGGTCTCGATCATGGCAATGGCGACGGTAAGCGCATTGGCGTTCTTCAGATAATCATCGGCCGACAGGCCTGTATGGTTGAGCGCCAGCGACGGTCCCCAGCTGCGTTCCCCGAGAGGCGGGTATTTGGTGGCCTTGACGAAGGCTTGCGCGTCTTCGGCCGAATTGATCATCGGCGCGATGATGCCGGAGGCGCCGGCATCGAGCAGGCGCGAGGCGGACGCGAAATCACCGACCGGTATGCGCGCCAGCGCCGGCTTGCCGGCAAGCCGAACCTGGGCAACGGCGTTCGCGGCCGAGGGCATGTCCCACATGCCGTGCTGCATATCCAGCACGATGGCGTCGAAGGCCTCCTGCGCCAGGTGATTGGCGAGCGTGGCGTCGGGAATACCGATCCAGGCGGAGATCATGCCGCCTCGGTGGTGCCTGATCCGGTCCGCAAAGCCGTCGATTTCAGCTGCGCTCATGCCATTCTCCTCAATTCGACAGGCCGCCAGCGGCCAGATATTTCACCTCGAGGAACTCTTCAATGTCGAATTCCCTCAAAGCTATGCACGGTTGCCGGCTTATCCTCTCCGGCGCAGCCGTGAAATAATGACCGTCACGGCAATCCCCGCCGCAGCCATGACGCCTCCCCAGAGGATCCAGATGCTTTGATTGATCATGAAACTGGACGCGGGATAGGGAAAATAACCGCTTCCCTGGGCGATCCAGATCAGCCCGAGGAGGATCAGGAGCAGTCCAACGACGTATCCGACGGTTCGCAACATGCTTCGGCCCTTCCCTATGAATCGATGCCACAATGTCGATCGGCATCGGTCATGACAAGGCTTCTCTCCTTGAGCGCGAACATATTCCCGATGCAATGACGCGCCAGCCTCCGTCCGAATGTCATGTCCTGCCGACTTCATCCACCAGCCAGGTGCTGAGCCTCTCGCTATCAACATTTGCCGATCGCGGCGGTATCAGCCAGTAACCGCGGTCCCAGGCCTCGAGCGGCGGCCCGGCTTCCACCAGCATATGTGTGGAGAGAAGCGTATCGACCAGCCCCATCCAGCCGATCGCCACGCCCTGTTCGCTGAGAGCGGCCTGGACGACCAGCGAGTAGGTGTTGAAACTGACATCACCGCGGCCGGCATGGAGATCGCGAGTAACGGAGAATTCGGCAAGATAACTTCGCCAATCGAACCAGGGCGATGGCATCGGCGAGTCGAGATGAATCAGGATCGCCTTGGCAAGCTGCTGCGGTTCGTCGAACGGACCGTTGCGATCGAGAAAGCCTCGCGTGCAGACGGGCACGACCTTTTCCTGCAGCAGAAGCGATCCGATGGCGCCGAATTCCGCTTTGGTGCCGAAAACCACCACCACATCCGCGTCGTCACGAAAGCCGGGTTCAAGCCTTTGGGTCGCGACGATCTGTATATCCGTTTCGGGGTGAAGCAGGCGAAAGCCGTGCATGCGCGGGATCAGCCAAAGCGCTGAAAAGGCATAGTCGGTTCTCAGCCTGACCACCGGCCTTTGAGCCTCAGTGCGGAAACTGCGCGCCAGGGCATCGATATCACCGACCGTCTTGGCGGCGACCTGGAAAAGCCGCTCTCCCTCCGCGGTCAACTCGACGCCGCGGTGCTGGCGGCGCAGCAGGGCGACGCCGAACTGCTCTTCCAGCCGCCGAATCTGATAACTGACAGCAGGCTGCGTAAGACCGAGACCTGCCGCCGCGGCCGAAAAGCTGCCGAGCCTTGCGACCTCCGTAAAGATGCGCATCCATCCCAGCTCAGGCCGGCGGTCTGGCATAAAAATTCCTTTTGGCAGCCATCGAAAAAAGCCAGCTTTACAGGCACTATGATACTGGCTTTGATAAGATCTGCAAATAGCAAGGGATGTCCCCTTCCAGCAAGATCGTCCCGGCCTTTGAGACCATAGGAGACAATGTCACATGGCGCATCCGAATATCCTCATCCTAATGGTCGATCAGTTGAATGGCACTTTCTTTCCCGATGGCCCCGCCGATTTTTTGCATACGCCGCATCTGAAATCATTGGCGGAGCGCTCCGTACGTTTCACCAACGCCTATACGGCAAGCCCGCTCTGCGCACCGGCGCGAGCCTCCTTCATGTCCGGGCAGTTGCCGAGCCGAACCCGCGTCTATGACAATGCGGCGGAGTTTGCCTCCGACATTCCGACCTATGCGCATCATCTGCGCGCTGCCGGATACCAGACGGCGCTGTCCGGCAAGATGCACTTCGTCGGCCCCGACCAGTTGCATGGCTTCGAGGAGCGCCTGACGACGGACATCTACCCGGCCGACTTCGGCTGGACGCCCGATTATGGCAAGCCCGGCGAGCGCATAGACTGGTGGTATCACAATCTGGGTTCGGTCACCGGCGCCGGCATTGCCGAAATCACCAACCAGATGGAATATGACGACGAGGTCGCCTACCATGCCACCCGCAAGTTGTTCGATCTCTCGCGCGGCCATGACGAGCGCCCTTGGTGCCTGACCGTCAGTTTCACCCATCCGCACGATCCCTATGTTGCGCGCCGCAAATTCTGGGACCTCTATGAGGATTGCCCGGCACTCGACCCTTCGGTTGCGCCGATTGCCTTCGAGCGGCAGGACCCGCATTCGCAGCGTCTGATGAAAGCCTGCGATCACGACGCCTTCGACATCAGCGATGAGCAGGTCAGGCGGGCAAGGCGCGGCTATTTCGCCAATATTTCCTATGTCGACGAGAAGATCGGCGACATTCTCGGCGTCCTCGAACGGAGCCGCATGGCTGAAAACACGATCATCCTCTTTGCCTCCGACCATGGCGACATGCTCGGTGATCGCGGCCTCTGGTTCAAGATGAACTTCTTCGAAGGATCGGCCCGAGTTCCACTGATGATCGCAGCACCCGGCTGGAAGCCCAGACGGATCGACCAGCCTGTCTCCACACTCGACGTGACGCCGACGCTGGCGGGTCTTGCCGGGATCGATATCGCCTCGCTGAAGCCGTGGACCGAGGGCGAGGATCTCGCAGCACTTGCCGAAGGCACCGGCAGCCGCAGCCCGGTGCCGATGGAATATGCCGCAGAGGGTTCCGAGGCGCCGCTCGTCTGCATCCGAGACGGACGATACAAGATCTCGCTCTGCGAGAAGGATCCGCCGATGCTGTTTAATCTCGAGGCCGATCCGCAAGAACTCGACAATCTGGCGGCCGACCCGGCCCATGCCGAGATCTTGGCAAGGCTTGTCGAACAGGCCGGCCGGCGCTGGAACCTTTCCGATTTCGATGCAGCCGTCCGCGAAAGCCAGGCGCGCCGCTGGGTGGTCTATGCGGCACTACGCAACGGGGCCTATTATCCATGGGACTACCAGCCGCTGCAGAAAGCCTCGGAACGCTACATGCGCAATCACATGGATCTGAACGTGCTGGAGGAAAACCAAAGGTTCCCGCGCTAGAACAGGATGATTTTAGGCCGGGTCGGCCCAAAATTCTGAATCCTGTTCTACATTATCTAGTTAGAGCATGATGGCGTCCGAAAACCGCTCACACTTTTCGCCATCATGCTCTGGGAATGAGAAAGAAGTGCTTCTGATTTAAGCCGTCTTGCGCGCCGGCGCCTCGCGCAGGAAATCCTCGATGAACGTCCTTTGCAGCAGGATGCCGTCCCATTCATCGGGGAAGAAGGGCGAGTCGTAGATCAGCGTGAAGGGGCCGGCATAACCGGCCTTCTCGCACATCTCCAGGCAGGTGCGGTAATCCTCGGCATCGAGACCGGCAACGCCGTAGTCGGCCTTGGCATGGCAGATTTCCGCCCGGCCCATGATATCGGCAAGGCCCTGATATTTCGCTGGCGCCGCCCAGTTGCCGAGGTCGCCGTTAAGGCCGACCTTGCCGTCCAACCGGTCTAGCAGCCAGTTCATTTCGACCGCCGACGGCAGAAGGTCGAACCAGTTCTCGACGACGACGCGCACACCGCTGCCTTCCGCCTTTTCCGCTAACCAGTTCAGATGATGGGCCGCGCGGGTAAGATTTTCCTCCGTCGGCTTCTGCTTGCCGGCAATGACGCGCATCCTCTCAGCCCCGAGGGCTGCGGCGATGTCGATCCACTCCGCCATCCACTTGACGTCGCGTTCGGCGGTCTCCGGATGGCTCGGATCACCGTCCTCGACGAGCAGCGTCTGGAACAGCACGTTCGAGGTCGCCATCGCATCGCGAAATTCGCTTATATAGGCGGCGTCGAGGCTCGGCAGATGGAAGGAACAGACCTCCAGCCGGTTGACGCCGCGTGCCGCAAGCGCCGCCGGAACATCGATCAACGCCGCAGCACCGGGACCATAGGGTTCCTTAGGCGCGGCACTTTTGTCGGGATCGGGGCTATAGGCATAAACGGCGCCAAGCAGCCGATGCAGCGACCATGTCGAAACCGCGAAACGTCCGTTTTGCAAAACCTGCACTTGCTTTCCTCCAGCATCTCCTCATGCCATCAATGGCAACTAAATCCCGGCGGTTCAATTGCCAATTCAGGCAAAATCGTCGCGGATGATCGGCTCGGCGGCAAGGGCAATCCCCAGCAGCGCCTCATCGCGATGGGTGGTGGCCGAAAGCAGCAATCCAACAGGCATGCCAGCCTCGCCGGTGCCGCAGGGAATGGAAACGCCGCACCAGTCGAGGAAATTGCCAAGTGCTGTATTGCGCAACGTCTTGTTGTTCGTCGCGAAGAACAGCTCGTCATCCTGCTCCAGCGGCCCGATCGGCGGCGCGACATGGGCGACAGTCGGAAAGGCGAGCAGCCGGTCGCCGACCAGGCGCTCGACATCGGCGATCAGGCGGCTGCGCGCATCGAGGATCGCCAGGTAATCGGGCAGCGTCGTCTTGCTTCCGAGACGGGTGCGCATGACGACACGGTGGTCCATCCTGTCCGCATCCGGTCCTGCCAAGCGTTCGCGGTGAAGTGCGAAAGCCTCCGCCGTGACCAGCGGACCATATCTCGTCATCAGCTCGAATATCTCGTCGAAGGCGGGAATGACGGTACGGGCAACCTTAGCGCCGGCCTTTTGAAGACGTTCCAAAGCTGCCTCGAATGCAGCGACGACGCCGGGTTCCGCTCCGTCGAAGACGATGTTTTCAGGCACGATGAGTTCCAGCCCTTGCAGGGGAAGCTCAACGACATCAGGCGCCGTCAGGCCGCGCATTGCCACATCGATCCAGACCGCGTCCCTGACGCTGCGGCAGAGCGGCCCCAGCGAATCCAGGCTCTTTGCCAGCGGATAGACGCCTGCCATCGCGTGGCGACCGCGCGTCGCCTTATAGCCGACGATACCGTTGAAGGCGGCGGGAATACGCACCGAGCCGCCGGTATCGGTGCCCATGGCGACCGGAACCAGTCCGGCGGCGACGACGACACCGGCGCCAGAGGACGAGCCGCCCGGAATGCGTGGAAGATCAGTGCCGCGCGGATTTACCGGCGTGCCGTAATGCGGATTGATGCCGAGGCCGGAAAAGGCGAACTCGCTCATATTTGTGCGTCCGACGGCGACCATGCCCGCCTGCCTGAGCAAAGCGACAACAGCCGCATCGCGCTTGGCCGGCATATCCTTTGCCAGAACGACGGAACCCGCCGTCGTCGGCAGGCCTTCCATGTCGAAAAGATCCTTCCAGGCAATCGGAATGCCATCCAGCAATCCAAGCGAGCGCCCTTCCCGCAGACGCCGCGAAGAGGCGCGCGCCTCCTCCATCGCCCGGCTTTCGAGCAATGTGGTGAAAACCGCCTTGTCGGCATAATGCGCGATGGAATCGAAAACCGCCTCGGTCACCTCGACCGGATCGACCGCGCCACCTTGAATGAGGACGGAAAGCTGCGCGACCGACATCGCGCCGTAGGATTTGCTCATGGGACTATCCAGAAGAGAGATGTTCCTCTCTGGACTACCCCGGATCATTCCGGTCAACCAGAGCTTCACGATATTTTGCATTTATTGGTACGATTTTTTGAACACTGCGTTTGAAGATCGCCCCTTCAATTGCCACGATCGAAGACACACATGCTGCTCGCATGCGGAAGCGGTTCGGCACGAGGGTGGGAGTTTGCCCTAAAGAGACCGGCGCCGCATGTGTTGCAGGAGTAATTGAAATGACAGATTGTGAAACTTTAAGCCGTCGCCAGGATATGGTGACACTTCATGCGAAAGAGGACGAAACCGCCGGTTTAGGCGAGCGCGATTATGTAGATCATGTCAGCGCCCAGAAACTTTCAGCCTTCGAGCGCGTTGTCGTGGTCGGAGCGCTGGTTCTCTTGAGCTTTGCGGGGTTTGCCGCATATTCTTCCGGCAATACGGACCCGATGACGACATCGGCCATTGCCGCCACGGCCGGCGATAACATGCCGCCGCACCCGGCCTACGGCCATTGCCGCGACAGCAGCCCTTACGCTGAGAGGGTTTGCTGATAGCAAAACATATTGCCGGGCGTGGAAACCTTGGCCCAGGCTGCATCGACAGCAGGAAAAGGGAAAAGGACCATGGCCGGCGACATCGACTACAAGCTTCACCGCTTCATAGACGCCCAGAACGGCGTCTACGAACAAGCGCTCTTAGAGCTGAAAGCCGGGCGCAAGACCTCCCACTGGATGTGGTTCATCTTCCCGCAGGTCGCCGGTCTCGGTACGTCAGCGATGGCCGAAAAATATGCGATCCGCTCGGCGGAGGAAGCCGCCGCCTATCTCGCCGATCCTATTCTCTCAAGCCGGCTGCTGCGTTGCGTCGAGGCGATCCTGTCCGTGAACGGCCGATCGGCGCACGAAATCCTGGGTTCACCCGACGACGTCAAGCTGCGCTCGTCGATGACCTTATTTGCCGCGATCAGCGATCACGGTTCGCCCTTCCACCAGGTGATCGAGCATTTTTATCAGGGAAAATTCGACGATCGAACGATGAAAATCCTCAGTGCTAGCACCGACTGATTTTATGCCGGTCGGCTTAAAATCTGAATGCTGTCGCAAATTAAATAGTTATCGGCCCGGCCTGCTCTCCAGCGTAGCAATTTCCTCGGAAATTTCGCTCAGCCGCTGACGCAGATCGCTATCAGTGCCGTCATCGACCTCTTCCTCGCCGAAACAATAGCGCGCATCATGGAGCTCCAGCTTGGCCTCAAGCTCGGCGCGTTTGGCATACAGGCGTTTGAGATAGACGTAGTTCATCTCCCTGCCTCCACATCGCTCTCGGGTTAGTGTGAAAACGGCATGGAAGCGGTAAGGTTCCCCTCCCACACACTTGTGGTCGTCAGGCGAAAGAAGCGATTGCCGCCTGGCAGGCCTTGGCGAAATGACCGCAGCAGCCGGCAGCGCCCATGGCCTGGCGGCTGACGCGCGCGCCTTCGAGCAGCAGCGTCAACGTATCGGCAAGAAGCTGGGGTTCGCGCGCGCCGGCCGCCGAACAGAGCGCAGCCAGGCGATCACGCTGTTCGGCCTTGTGCCGCTCGATCATTTCGTGGGCGGGATGGCCCTCGCCCTTCAGCTCGATGGCGGCATTGGCGAGATCGCAGCCGGCGGGCTCACCGTTCAGACATTGCGCCCGCAGTTCCACCCAGGCATCCAGCTGGGCGCGCGGATTGTCGGGATAGGCCGCTTCCAGATCTCGCCAGATGGTACCCGCCTTTTCGGAGGCGCGGCGCAGCGTTTCGCAGACGAGTTCGTCCTTCGAGCCGAAATGCCGGTAGAGCGTCATCTTGTTGGTCAGAGCCGCGTCGGCAATGGCATCGACGCCGATGCCGCGAATGCCGCGCTCGCGGAAAAGCTCCGAGGCGGTCGAGACGATACGCTCCCGCGGCGGGATGCGATCTTCTAAAACGGCTGCGGAGATTTCATTCGAAGTTTCTGATTTTTTTGAGGACGTAGTCCTTGACATCAATGTGACCGATCGGTAACAAATGCATTGTTACTTACCGGTAACACCACAAAACGCGAAAGTCAATGCCGAGGGCATGGCAGCGGAAAGTGGAACACGGGCGACCGCCCACGAAAGGAGGACAACCATGACAAAGACCAGAGATGACCTGACGATATCCGAAGCCCTTCGCGACCCCCTGATCGCCATGGTGTTGCGCGCCGACGGCGTAAAGCTTGAAGACTTCAAGCAACTCCTGGAGACGGCCGCCCGCAAACGCGAGCCGCGCTCGCCATCGGTGGGCAATATGATCGGAGCACTCGCAAGCCGCGCCAATCTGCCGGCAATGCCCTGCTTCGGCTAAGGAAGCCGCCTAAACAGCTTGGGGATCTCTCCCTGCCCCCGTCAAGGGCTGCCGTCATAACCAGACGGCGGCCCTTGCCGCTTTAAAGGATCGGCTTGCCGCCGGTGACAGCGATTGTCGTGCCGGAGACGTAGCTCGACAAGGGATCGGCCAGCATCACATAGGCTGTGGCAAGCTCGGCCGGCTGTCCCGGCCGTTTCATCGGCACCTGCTTGCCGAAGTTGCTGACGCTTTCTTCAGGCAGTGTCGATGGGATGAGCGGCGTCCAGATGGGCCCTGGCGCCACCGCATTGGCGCGAATGCCTTTCTCGGCCAGAAGCTGAGCAAGGCCGGCGGTGAAATTCTGGATCGCGCCCTTGGTCGTCGCATAGGCAAGCAGCGTCGGGTTCGGATTGTCCGAATTGATCGAAGCCGTGTTGATGATGGCGCTGCCGGGCTTCATATGGGCGACGGCCGCCTTGGTCAGGTAGAACATCGAATGGATATTGACCTTGAAGGTCAGTTCCCACTCTTCATCACTGATCTCGTCGATGCTCTTGAAGCTTGCCTGATGTGCGGCATTGTTGACGAGAATGTCGATACCGCCGAGCTCCTTGACCGCCGTCTCGACGATCTGTCTGCAGTGGGCGGGATCCTGGATGTCACCGCTGACGAGGATAGCCTTGCGTCCGGCCTGCTCGACCAGCCGTTTCGTCTCATCGGCATCCTCATCCTCGTCGAGATAGGACAGCAGCAGATCGGCACCCTCCCTGGCATAGGCGATCGCCACTGCCCGGCCAATGCCGCTATCGCCGCCGGTGATGATCGCCCGCTTGCCCTTCAGCCGCTCGGAACCGCGATAGCTCTTTTCGCCATGGTCGGGAACCGGGTCCATCTGTGCCGTGAAACCCGGCATCGGCTGCTTCTGGGACGGGAAAGGCGGTGTGGGATAATTTGGCATCGTGACCTCCTGAGTTTCAGAGATCAAACTCGGCCTGATGCTTGTTGTTCCAAGTCTCGCGGCGGAATGACCTTCTCGAGCAACCGCTCGCGCTGAGCGCGCTCACGGCCGTCGCCGCATCCTAAATTTCCGGTGATGATTGAAAACGGAGCCTCATCTGATCGGCCCAATCCGACTGGCAACCCGCGAAATGTTGCCATTTGCCACGGCGACAGCTATGCCATAGTAATGTAACATAGTCGCGTTTTCATGAGGGGCGTTGAATTGGACGGAAAGACATCAGCAGCAGTTTATTCCGAAGATGAGGGTGTTGCCGGCGAGACCGGTGGCAAGACAGCGCGTCGCGCGCGCGTCAGCGGCATCGACCGGGCGCTTCAGGTAATCGACCATCTCTACGAGACCGGATCGCCCGCCGGCGTCTATGCTATCGCCAAGGCGGTGAAGGCGCCGCTGTCGACCGTTTACGTCATCGTCGACGATCTCGTCGAAAAGAACATGCTGACGCGCCAGGCCGACGGCTCGATCTGGCTCGGCGCGCGGCTTTACCATTACGGCCTTGCCTATGCCAGGTCGCTGGATTTCATGAGCATCGCCACCCACGAAATGCACGATCTCTGCCGCCAGGCTGGCGAAACGGTGCAGGTCTGCGGCCGCGACGGCGACTATATGCTGGTGCTCGCCATGGCCGACGGCCCGAGCCATTTTCAGGTGGCGTCCCGCGTCGGCACAAGGGTGCCGCTGAACTGGACGGCCTCCGGCCGCCTGCTCGTCGGCCACCTGGCCGAAGACGAGCGCATCGAACTGTTCAAGCGCTGCGCCCGCTCTTCACCGACTGGCCGCGCCGAGATCGATCCGGGCACGCTGTCGGAAGCCGCCGGCAAGGCCTTCGAATCGCGCCTGTCGATCCAGGCGGGAGAATCCGATTACGCGGTTGCCTGCATCGCCTCGCCGATCTGCGATCGCGACGGCCAGTGCGTCGCCACCATTTCCATCGTGCTGCCGGAACAGAAGGCGTTTTCCGACGAGAACCACTATACGGCCCATGTGCGCAGTTCAGCGGAACGGATCGAAAAGCTGATGGGCTGGCGCAACCGCTAAGTATTGCGCCCTTCAGCGGATCCTACCTGTAGGAATAGCCGTGGCTATGGCGCACCAGCTTGCGCGCCCGCGGCACGTAGCGGCTGGCGGCAAAGGCATCGGCTCCCATCACCGCATAGCGCGGCTCGAACAGCTTATTGAGGACCGAAACGTCGCCGTTGGAATCCGTCGCCTCGAGATCGGAATCGACCAGGTCGAAAATGGTAAATTCGGCTTGCGAACCGACCGCGAGCCGGTTCTCCATCGACAGCTTGATGACGGATGCCGGCGCATGGGTGACGGCTTCCACCACTTTGTCGAAAGGCATGCCGACACTGAGCAGCTTCGACATCGTCGTCGCCAGGTCCCAGACCGGGAAGTTCATCGAATGGCCGTGCAGGTCGGTAGAGATCGAGAACGGCAGAAGCCCGCGCGCGATCGCCGCCTCGGCGACCTTGAAGGAGAAGGAGGCGCCACCATGGCCGATGTCGAGACGGATGCCTTCGGAGGCGCAGCGCTCGGCGAGATTAAAGAGGTCCTCGTCTTCCATGATGCTCGAGCCGGCCTTGCCGTTGAAGCAGTGGGTGACGACGTCGCCGGGGCCGAGGATCTCCAGCACCTCGTCATAGAGCGCCGGCGGCTCGCCGACATGCACCATCATCGGCACTTTCAAGATCTTGGCGATCTTCTTGCCGAGCTTGACCGGGGTGACGCCCCAGGATCCGGTGATGACATGGCTGGCGCGCACCTTGATGCCGACGATGTGCTCGCTGTTTGCGGCATAGACTTCGAGGATGCGGTCGAGATCGATATCGCGGATATCCCGCAATTCCGCGACGCGGTTGCAGGCGACGAGGCCTATGGAGCCGAGATTGAGGAAGGCCTTGATGCGTTCGCGCGAGGGCTCGATGATATATTCGCGGAAGCCATGGAAATTCGCCTCACCAGCCGAACCGGCATCGACGAGCGTAGTGACGCCGCGCTCGAGGCCGCATTCGGACGGGCGGATGGAAATATCTGTGCCGCCGTGCCAGATATGCACGTGCAGATCGACCCAGCCCGGCGAAATGAAGGCGCCTTTGCCGTCGATGCGCGTCACATCCTGCGAGACGGTAAGCGACGGACCGATCTCGGCGATCTTGCCGTCGGCATTGACGAGGATGTCGGTCGCCCCCTCGGATGGGCCAGAACCGAAAGCCATCGGTTTGACATTGATGAGGAGAAGCGGCTTCTTCGCCTGGTCGCCGGGCATGACATGCATTCCTTTCGAAGTCTTGGACCGAGATCGGTCCTCCGTCAAAATTCCATAGTTATGCTATATAAATCTTTATAATAGAATAAAGCTGCGGATGTCGCTGTCAAGAAAAATGACGCGGCCGACACCGCTGAGAAAATGGAAGCGGCGCGCTCCTTGCGACGCGCGCCTCTCTCGAAGATCCGATAAATTCGCGTTTGTGTTCAATCCCCAAGGATCGAATAGTCGAGCCTTTCCAGGTGCTCCGGATCAGCGATGGCGTCGATCGCGGCGATCCTGCCATCGGCGATCGTCAGCGCCACGACGACGCGGAGCTGGCCCTGGATCTCCACGACGAACCCAAGCTCACCGCCGACGATGGCGATTTCGGCTGCCTGCGCCCGACCCTTGAAGGCTTCGGCCACGTCAGTTGCGCCGCGCATTTCGCCAATGGTGCCGAAGCGGGCGGCCGTCGCATCCGGCCGGAAGACGACGTCGGGGGCAAGCACCGCGATCAATCCCTCCAGATCGCCGTTGCGCGAGGCTGTCAGAAAGGCCTCGGCGATCGTCCGCTTATGGCCGAAATCGACATCTGGCGCTTCGTCCACCCCCTGCACCCGGCGGCGGGCGCGGCTTGCAAGCTGGCGGGTAGCGGCGGACGAACGGCCGATGATCGGCGCGATCTCGTCGAAGGGCAGATCGAACATGTCGTGAAGCACGAAGGCGACACGTTCGGCGGGCGCCAGCGTCTGCAGCACGACGAGCAGCGCCAGACCGACCGAATCGGCGAAGGCGGCTTCGCGCTCGGGATCGTTCGCCGGATCGGCGATCCCGCCATGGTCGGGCACCTCCAGCGGCTCCTCGCGCCGGGTCTTGCGGGCGCGCAGCATGTCGAGGCAGATGCGCGCCACCACCGTCGTCAGCCAGCCGCCGAGATTGCCGACCCCTGTCGTATCGGTGCGGCTAAGCCGCAGCCAGGCCTCCTGAACGGCATCCTCCGCCTCGCTGCGCGAGCCGAGCATGCGAAAGGCTGCGGCCCTCAGATGCGCTCTGTTCGCCTCGAATTCTTCAGTCAGCCATTTTTTCTCGTCCATTTGTCACATTCCTCCGCTGCGTTCCGTCAAGGCCATGACGCATAAAACCCGGCCGATGTGACAGCGCCGGCGGATCGTCGAACACGAAACGTATAAGGAGACATATCATGCAGGAAAAATTGGTCATGCAGGAGAGAATGGGAAATCCCGCCCTCGTCCTTCCCGCAGCCATGCAGGCGCTCAATGCTCTCAGCAAGGTGCCGACCGAAACCGGCCTTTCGCCAAAGCTGCTCGAACTCGTCAATCTGCGCGCCAGCCAGATCAACGGCTGCAGCGTCTGCATCGATGGTCATTGGCGCATTGCCCGCAAACACGGCGAGACCGATGAGCGGCTCTTTGCTGTCGCTGGCTGGCGCGACGCCCCCTATTATAGCGATGCTGAACGCGCCGCGCTTGGGCTGGCGGAGGCGATCACCCGCCTTAGCGATCGGGCGGATCCGGTGCCGGATGATATCTGGGATGAGGCGACCCGGCATTATGACGGAAAGAGCCTTGCGGCACTGGTCATCGCCATCGCCAACATCAATGTCTGGAACCGGCTGAACGTCGCCACCCGACAGGTCGCGGGGCAATGGAAGCCGTAAACGGCGAGGTTGCCGGCAGCGCGTCACGCCTGCGCTGCCGGCAACCATCATCCCGCTCAGCATGGCTTCAGGCCATGCGAGACAATCGGTCGTTCAGATGATGCCGCCGCCGCCGGCAGCGGATGCCGGGCGCTCGGCCGCCACTTGTCTGCGATAACCGCTGGCGCGGTAGACGGCGATCGGGTCGATTGCGCCGCCGGCCCTGCGGCGGGCTTCGGCCAGAATCGGCTCGACATCGGCGCGATAGGCGCGCTTCAGCGTTTCCGACGCCATCAGCGCGTCGTTATCGTCCTGGTAGCCGGAGAGCGCCTTGCGGTCGACGAGCAGTGCCTGCGCATAGGCACGGCGGATTTCGTTGGCGCTGTTGATCAGGCTTTCGATCGGGTCGGTGACATTGTGCGACTGGTCGATCATATGGGCCGGGTTGAAATCGTTGACGCCGCGCTGCTCGGCGTCGACCAGTTCGTTGAAGACGAGGAACAGCCGGTAGGGATCGATCGCGCCGGCGTCGAGATCATCATCGCCATATTTGGAATCGTTGAAGTGGAAGCCGCCGAGCTTGCCGAACTGGATCAGCCGAGCGACGATCATCTCGATATTGGTATTCGGCGCGTGGTGGCCGAGATCGACGAGGCAATAGGCCTTGGGGCCGAGCGTCTGGGCGATCAGGTAGTTGCTGCCCCAATCCTGCACGATGGTGGAATAGAAAGCCGGCTCGTACATCTTGTGCTCGGAAAACAGCTTCCAATCGTCGGGCAGCGCCTTGTAGATATCCGCCATCGAGGCAAGGTAACGCTCGAAAGCCTTGGTGAAATGGCTCTGGCCGGGGAAGTTCGAGCCGTCGCCGATCCAGACCGTCAATGCCTTGGAGCCGAGCGCCTTGCCGATCTCGATGCATTCGAGATTGTGCTCGACCGCTTGCGCCCGTGTTGCCGCATCGGTGTGGCTAAGCGAGCCGTATTTATAGGAATGGGCCTGGCCGGGCGCATCGGAAAATGTGTTCGAATTCATCGCATCGAAGCCGAGGCCGAGCGCGTTGCCCTTGGCCTTCAATTCGCTGGCATCCGCCTTGTCCCAGGGAATATGCAGCGAGACGTTCGGGGTCGCCTGCGTCAGCTGATTGATGACGGCGCAATCGTCGAGTTTGTCGAAGATGCCGCGCGGCTCGCCGGTGCCGGGGAAACGCGCAAAACGCGTGCCGCCGGTGCCGACGCCCCAGGAGGGAACGGCAACGAAGAATTCCGCAACCTTGCGGGTGACCGCCTCGATATCGACGCCGCGACGGGCAAGCGTCGCGCCCAGTGCCTCGTAGTCGGCTTTCAGAGCGGTTGCCCGCTTGTCGTTGTCAGTCGCGACCAGATCTGGCGCAATCCTGGAATCTGTCATCTATTCCTCCCTGGTCGCGAACCATAGGGGCACGGTTCGCGTTCAAACGCTTACATGTCTTCAAACGAAGGAGCTACGATGGACGTTGTCCGCATTCTTCTTGCGATCATCCTGCCGCCCCTTGGCGTATTCTTGCAGGTCGGGATCGGCCTGCATTTCTGGCTCAATATATTGCTGACACTCTGCGGCTATGTGCCGGGGATCATCCACGCAATATGGGTGATCCTCCGGAAATAGCTCTATCCGTTTGCTTACGCGTCCGGACGCAAAACCGAATCGCTCTAACGCGTAAAACTCTGCACGTTGCCGGCATCGACGTTGATGATGTTGCCGGTCGATTTCGCCGAAAGGTCCGAGGCGAGGAAATAGATCGCCTCGGCGATATCTTCCGGAAACACGTTGAGTTTCAGCATCGAACGCTTGCGGTAATGTTCCTCGAGATCGTCCACCTCGATCTTGGACGAGGCGGCGCGCTGCTCGCGCCATTCACCGCTCCAGATCTTCGAACCGCGCAGGACCGCGTCCGGATTGACCGTGTTGACGCGGATGCCGGCATCCGCGCCTTCCAGCGCCAGGCAGCGGGCCAGATGGATTTCGGCAGCCTTTGCGGTGCAATAGGCAGATGCATTCGGCGAGGCGGCAAGACCGTTTTTCGAAGCGACGAAGATGACGTTGCCGCCGAGCGTCTGACGGCGAAACAGGCGGAAGGCTTCACGCGAGACGAGGAAATAACCGGTCGCCAGAATATCGATATTGCGGTTCCACGTCGCAAGCTCGGTCAATTCGATCGGCGCGGAGGAGGCAATGCCGGCATTGGAGACGAGGATGTCGATGCCGCCGAATTCGACGCAGGCTTCCGCGAAGGAGGCGATCACCGCATCTTCCTTGGTGACGTCGAGCCGGACGCTGCGCACGGCGTCAGCGCCGAACTTCTTGACGAAATCGGCTTCGGTGCCTTCGAGCGCTGTCTGGTCGATATCGGCAAGCACCACGCAGGCGCCTTCGCCGACGAGGCGCGCGGCCGTCGCCCGACCGATGCCGCCGGCGCCGCCGGTGACGAAGGCGACGCGACCGGCAAGGCTCTTTGGCTTCGGCATGCGCTGCAGCTTGGCCTCTTCAAGCAGCCAATATTCGATATCGAAGGCTTCCTGCTCGGGCAGGCCCTGATATTCGGAGACCGTCGAGGCGCCGCGCATGACGTTGATGGCGTTGACGTAGAATTCGCTGGCGATGCGGGCCGTCGCCTTGTCGCGGGCAAAGGACAGCATGCCGACGCCGGGCACCAGGAAAATGACGGGATTGGCGTCGCGGATGGCGGGCGAATTGTCATGCTTGCAGTCGTTATAATAGCGGGCGTAGTCGGCGCGGTAATCCTCTAGCGCCTTGTCGAGACCGGCAACGATCGCGTCGACATCGGGCTTGGCCGGGTCGAAATCGACGATCAGCGGACGGATCTTGGTGCGCAGGAAATGGTCAGGGCAGCTGGTGCCGAGCGCGCCGAGCGGGCGCAGATCGCTGGAATTGACGAATTCGAGCACGGCATCCTGATCGTCGAAATGCCCGAGCTTGCGCTCCTGCTTGCCGATGCGGCCGCGAATCTCCGGCATCAGCCGGGCGGCGATGGCGCGGCGTTCGGCGACAGGCAGGCTTTGTGTCAGCGCGCCACCGAAAATCGTCTTGCCTTCGGTCTTTTCGGCAAACCAGACGATCGCCTTGTTGATGATATCGAGCGTCAGTTCGTAGCAGGCCTTGGCATCGTTTGCCCAGGTGAAGAGGCCGTGGCTCTCGAGCACGACACCCTTGGCATTCGGGTTTGCGGCGACGAATGCGCCGAGGTCGAGGCCGAGCTGGAAGCCCGGACGGCGCCAGGGCAGCCAGCCGATCTCGTCGCCGAAGATCTGCTGCGTCAATTCCTTCGAATTCTTAGACGCGGCGATCGCGATGATCGCGTCGGGATGCATGTGGTCGACATGGGTGAAAGGCACGAAACCATGCAGCGGCGTGTCGATCGAGGCAGCACGGGCGTTCAGGTTGAAGGTGCAGTGCGGCAGGAAGCCGACCATGCGGTCCTCGTCCTCGACGCCCTTGTAGATGCTCTTCAGCGATTCCAGCTTGTCCTGGTAGAGCGTCGCGAAACCGTCGAGCTTGATCGTGCCGACATCGCCGCCCGATCCCTTGACCCAGAGTACATTCACCTTGCCGCCGGTCAGCGGATCGGTTTCCAGTACCTTCGCCGAGGTGTTGCCGCCGCCGTAATTGGTGATGCGCTTGTCGGCGCCGAGCAGGTTGGAACGATAGAGCAGCTTGCCAGGCTCATCGAGGCCCGCCGCGTAAGCATCATCCCACCGGTTTTCCAAAAGCCGGACGTTCGCCGCCATGTCATCCTCCCATATGAAATCATCATCGGAGCGCAAAGTTCGCGCCCCTTTTCGCAGACGGTATCGCTCATCAAAACGGAGGTTGTCAATCGAAAACGATCAAATTCGATTATTGTGCAGCGCAATATGAAAATTTATGATCGTTTTTGATTGACACATTGTCATATGTGCGAAATAAACGATCGAAGGAGGAGCCCCATGCACGAACGCGAACGCCATCGCATCATTCTCAGCGCCGTTCAGGAAAAGTCCGTCGTCACGGTTCAGGATATTTCCGAACTGACCGAGGCTTCCGAGGCGACGATCCGGCGCGACATCGCGGCTCTCCATGTCCAGGGCAAGATCCGGCGTGTGCGCGGCGGCGCCGAGGCGGTACATCCGCCGCAGCTCGGCAATCTCGCGGGGCGTCCCTTCCGCGTTTCGGAATCCGTCAATATCGATAAGAAGCGCGCAATCGCACGCCAGGCCGTCGAGCTTTGCGATCCGGGCGATGCGATCATCATCAATGGCGGCACGACCACCTTCCAGATGGTGCATTTCATGGCGGCGCACCGCCTGCAGGTGATGACCAATTCTTTCGCGATCGCCGAACATCTGGTCAAACATTCGAAGAACACGGTGACGGTGCCAGGTGGCGCGATCTATCGCGAGCAGAGCCTGATCCTCTCTCCCTTCGACAATGACGCGATTCGCAATTTCTACGCCCGCCGATTCTTCATCGGCGCGCAGGGCATCGGCCCGCTCGGCATCATGGAAGCCGACGCGCTGATTATTCAAAGCGAACAGAAGCTGATGCATCAGGCCGACGAACTGGTCGTCATGGCCGATTCCAGCAAGTTCCATCGCCGGTCGAGCCTCATTTTATGCCCGCTCGAGCGTGTGTCTACGATCATCACCGATGACGGCATTCCAGAGGAATCCGTCAGGATGATCGAGAATGCCGGCATCAGGCTCATTGTCGCGAGCCCGGTCGCCCAGGCAATCAAGGAGGATTCCTCGTCGGTCGCATAAGGCGCCGGGGAGGTGTGAAGAGTGTCAATCAAGTGGGAGGATGAAAGCATGAAACTCGCAAAGAAACTCGCAATCGGCGTGGCATTTGCCGTCGCCATGATGGCCGGCACGGCAAGTGCTGCCGACATCAAGATCGGTCTCGTCGTCAAGTCGCTCGGCAACGGCTTCTTCGATGCTGCCAACAAGGGCGCGCAGGAAGCTGCCAAGGAGCTCGGCGGCGTCGAGGTCATCTATACCGGTCCGACGACGACGACGGCCGAAGGCCAGATCGAAGTCATCAACTCGCTGATCGCTCAGGGCGTCAGCGCCATCGCCGTTTCGGCCAACGATCCCGACGCGCTCGTTCCGGCGCTGAAGAAGGCTGCACAGCGCGGCATCAAGGTCATCTCCTGGGATTCCGGCGTCGCACCTGAAGGCCGTATTCTGCAGCTCAACCCGTCGTCCAACGAACTGATCGGCAAGATGTGCCTGACGCTCGTCAAGGACCATCTTGACGGCGGCAAGGGTGACTTCGCCATCCTGTCGGCGACGACCACCTCGACCAACCAGAACATCTGGATCGACCAGATGAAGAAGCAGCTCAAGGATTTCCCGGGCCTCAACCTCGTCACCACGGTCTATGGCGACGATCTCTCGGACAAGTCCTATCGTGAAGCCGAAGGCCTCTTGAAGGCGAACCCGAACATCAAGGTCATCGTCGCTCCGACCACCGTCGGCGTTCTCGCCGCTTCCAAGGTCGTCGAAGACAAGGGTCTTGTCGGCAAGGTCTACGTCACCGGTCTCGGCCTGCCGTCCGAAATGGCCGGCGCGATCAAGTCGGGCGCCACGAAGGAATTCGCCATCTGGAACCCGATCGATCTCGGCTACTCCGCAACGCAGATCGCCTATCGCCTCGTCAAGGGCGAGACCGACGGCAAGCCGGGCAGCGAGATCGAAGTCGGCCGCATGGGCAAGATCAAGGTCGGCGACAATGGTGAAGCCGCCATGGCCGATCCCTTCGTCTACAATGCTTCGAATATCGACCAGTTCTCCAAGGTCTTCTGATCCGGAACCACCGCATTAAAGCCCGGCGGCCTGATGGCCGCCGGGATTCTCATTCGACACTGGTAGAAGCTTGATGAACGCTGCCTTTCAACAAACCGCCACGGACAGCAAAACCGGTGATGCGCCCGCCATTCTGGAAATGCGCGGCATCTCCCAGATCTTTCCGGGCGTGAAGGCGCTCGACAATGTCAGCATCGCGCTGCATCCCGGCACGGTGACCGCGCTGATCGGCGAAAACGGCGCCGGCAAATCGACGCTGGTCAAGATCCTGACCGGCATTTACAGGCCGAACGAAGGCGAGATCCTCGTCGACGGCCAGCCGGTGACCTTTGCCAGCGCCCAGGCCGCAATCGATGCCGGCGTCACCGCCATCCATCAGGAAACCGTGCTGTTCGACGAGCTGACGGTTGCCGAGAATATCTTCCTCGGCCACGCGCCGCGCACGCGTCTGCGCACCATCGACTGGCAGGCGATGAACAGCCGCGCCAAGGCGCTGCTGACTGCGCTCGAAAGCAATATCGATCCGACGATCCGGCTGAAGGACCTCTCGATCGCGCAGCGCCACCTGGTGGCGATTGCGCGCGCGCTGTCGATCGAGGCCCGCATCGTCATCATGGACGAACCGACGGCAGCCCTTTCCCGCAAGGAGATCGATGATCTCTTCCGCATCGTCCGGGGCCTGAGGGAAAAGGGCAAGGCGATCCTCTTCATCAGCCACAAGTTCGACGAGGTCTACGAGATCGCCGATGATTTCGTCGTCTTCCGCGACGGCCGCGCCGTCGGCCAGGGCCGGCTCAAGGAAACGCCGCAGGACGAGATCGTCCGCATGATGGTCGGCCGCGACGTCGAGAATGCTTTTCCGAAGGTCGATGTCGCCATCGGCGGCCCGGTTCTGGAGATCCGCAACTACAGCCACCGCACCGAATTCCGCGACATCTCCTTCACCCTGCGCCAGGGCGAAATTCTCGGCATTTACGGTCTGATCGGCGCCGGGCGTTCGGAACTGTCCCAATCGCTCTTCGGCATCACCAGGCCGGCCTCCGGCACCATGATGCTCGAAGGCCGCGAGATCACCATCCATTCGCCGCAGGACGCGATCCGCGCCGGCATCGTCTATGTGCCGGAGGAACGCGGCCGCCACGGGCTGGCGCTGCCGATGCCGATCTTCCAGAACATGACGCTGCCTTCGCTTACCCGCACCTCGCGCCGGGGCTTCCTCAGGGCGGCAGAAGAATTCGCGCTTGCCCGCAAATATGCCGAGCGGCTGGACCTACGCGCCGCCGCCCTTTCCGTCCCGGTCGGCACGCTGTCGGGCGGCAACCAGCAGAAGGTCGTCATCGGCAAATGGCTGGCGACGGCACCGAAGGTCATCATCCTCGATGAACCGACAAAGGGCATCGACATCGGCTCGAAGGCGGCCGTGCACGGCTTCATCAGCGAACTCGCCGCCGAGGGCCTGTCGATCATCATGGTCTCGTCCGAACTGCCCGAGATCATCGGCATGTCGGACCGCGTCCTGGTGATGAAGGAGGGTCTCGCCGCCGGAATTTTCGAACGCGCCGATCTGTCGCCGGAAGCGCTGGTGCGCGCCGCCACCGGCAATGCATGAGGCCCGCAATGCATAAGGCCCAGCAATTCATAAGGCCCAGGAATTCCTAAGGTATGAGCATGGCAAGACTGATCAGAAAACGCGAAACCCTGCTGTTCCTCATCATCGTCGTGATGATCGCGATCTTTTCGACGCGCGCTGCCGATTTCGCAACGCCGGAGAACCTCGCCGGCATTTTCAACGATACCTCGATCCTGATCATCCTGGCGCTGGCGCAGATGACGGTTATCTTGACGAAATCGATCGACCTGTCGGTCGCCGCCAACCTCGCCTTCACCGGCATGGCGATCGCGATGATGAATGCCGCCTATCCCGACCTGCCGCTCGTCGTACTGATCCTTGCCGCGATCGTCATCGGCGCCTGCCTTGGCGCCATCAACGGCTTTCTCGTCTGGGCGCTCGAAATCCCGCCGATCGTCGTCACACTCGGCACGCTCACCATCTATCGCGGCATGGCCTTCGTGCTTTCGGGTGGGGCGTGGGTCAATGCTCACCAGATGACGCCGGTCTTCCTGTCGGTGCCGCGCACGCCGATCCTCGGCCTGCCGGTTCTTGGCTGGGTGGGCATCGTCATCGTGCTGCTGATGTATGTCCTGCTCAGATACACCCAGTTCGGCCGCTCGGCGTATGCGACCGGCGGCAATCCGACCGCGGCCGTCTATGCCGGCATCGATACGGGCTGGACGAAATTCCTGGCCTTCGTTCTGTCGGGCGCGCTTGCCGGCCTTGCGAGCTATCTCTGGGTGTCGCGTTATGCTGTTGCCTATGTCGATATCGCCAACGGCTTCGAGCTCGACAGCGTTGCGGCCTGCGTCATCGGCGGCATTTCGATTGCCGGCGGCGTCGGCTCGGTCGCCGGCACCGTGCTCGGCGCGCTCTTCCTGGGCGTCATCAAGAATGCGCTGCCGGTCATCGGCATTTCGCCCTTCACGCAGATGGCGATCTCCGGAACCGTCATCATTCTCGCCGTCGCCTTCAACGCCAGGCGCGAGCGCAACCGCGGCCGCATCATCCTGCGCGACCGCGCCGCAGCCGAGATCAGAACGGAGGCCGCAGCATGAGCACCGTGTCCACCCACGAAAAGCGGGTCATCCCCGACCGCCTCGGCACACCCTTTCGCCGCATCGCCGCAAGCTGGGAAGTGCTGCTCTTTGCCGTCGCTGTGCTGATCTTCATCTTCAATTCGCTGGCTTCGCCCTATTTCCTCGATGCCTGGAACCTCTCGGACGCCACCTTCAATTTCACCGAAAAGGCAATGATTGCCTTCGCCATGGCGCTGCTCGTCATATCGGGTGAGATCGACCTCTCGGTCGCTGCGATCATCGCGCTCGCCTCGACGGCAATGGGCGCGGCAGCGCAGGCCGGCATCGGCACACCGGGCCTCGTCGCGATCGGCATCGGCACCGGCCTTGCCTGCGGCATCTTCAATGGCGTGCTGGTCTCGGTGCTGAAACTGCCGTCGATCGTCGTCACCATCGGCACGATGAGCCTTTTCCGCGGTATTTCCTATATCGTGCTCGGTGATCAGGCCTATGGCAAATACCCGGCTGATTTCGCCTATTTCGGCCAGGGTTATGTCGTCTGGGTATTCTCCTTCGAATTCGTGCTCTTCATCGTGCTGGCGATCCTTTTCGCCATCCTGCTGCATGCGACGAATTTCGGCCGGCAGGTCTATGCGATCGGCAACAACGACTTCGCCGCCCGCTTCTCCGGCATTCCGGTCGAGCGCGTCAAATTCATCCTCTTCCTGTTGACCGGCGTCATGAGCGGCGTTGCCGCCGTCTGCCTGACCTCACGCCTCGGCTCGACCCGGCCGTCGATCGCCCAGGGCTGGGAACTCGAGGTCGTCACCATGGTCGTGCTCGGCGGCATCTCGATCCTCGGCGGCTCCGGCACCATCGTCGGCGTCGTCATCGCCGCCTTCGTCATGGGTCTCGTCACCTTCGGCCTCGGCCTACTGAACGTGCCCGGCATCGTCATGTCGATCTTCATCGGCCTGCTTCTGATCATCACCATCGCCATCCCGATCATCGCCCGTCGCATCAAGGTCATGAGCTCCCGATGACTTTAGAAAAACACGCCTTCAAAATGCAGCTCAATCCCGGCATGGAAGCCGAATACCGCAGGCGGCATGACGAGATCTGGCCGGAACTGGTCGATCTCCTTCATAAATCAGGGGCCAGCGACTATTCCATCCATCTCGACCGCGAAACCAACACCCTGTTCGGCGTGTTGACGCGGCCGGCCGACCACACGATGGCGAGCCTGCCGGACCATCCGGTCGTGAAAAAATGGTGGGCGCACATGGCCGATATCATGGCGACCAATCCCGATAATTCACCGGTCCAGAGCGACCTGGTCACCGTCTTCCATATGCCATGAACGCCATCTCCTATCGCCGCATCGCCGTCCTCGATATCGGCAAGACCAATGCCAAGGTCGTCGTGCTCGACAGCGAGACGGGCGCCGAGATCGCCGTGTTGAAACGGCCGAATATCGCGATCAAAACCGGTCTCTATCCGCATTACGACGTGGAGGCTCTGTGGTCCTTTGCGCTCGATGCGCTGAAGAGCCTTGCGCGCGAGCCCGGCTTCGACGCCATTTCGATCACAACCCATGGCGCCTCCGCAGCACTGCTTGGCCGGGACGGCAGGCTTGCCATGCCTGTCATCGACTATGAACACGAATATCCGCAGGACATCCGCGACGCCTATGCGCGGCTGCGCCCCTCCTTCCACGAAACCTTCTCGCCGCACCTGGCGATGGGTCTCAATGTCGGCGCGCAGCTGCACTACCAGAAGACCGCCTTTCCCGAGGAATTCGCTAAGGTTGCGACCATCCTCACCTATGCGCAATATTGGACGGCACGGCTGACCGGTGTTGCCGCCAATGAGCTGACCTCGCTCGGCTGTCATACCGACCTCTGGAACCCCAAGGCCGGCCGCTATTCCTCGCTCGTCGACAGGCTCGCCATTCGCGACCTCATGGCGCCGATCCGTTCCGCCTTCGATGCACTCGGCCCGGTCCTCCCTGATATCGCCGCTGAACTCGGCCTTGCCGCACCCGTGCCGGTCTATTGCGGCATTCACGATTCCAATGCCTCGCTGCTGCCGCATCTGGTCCATCGCGAAGCGCCCTTCGCCGTCGTCTCCACCGGCACATGGGTGATCAATTTCGGCGTCGGCGGCGATCTCGATCACCTCGATCCGAAACGCGATGCTCTCGCCAATGTCGATGCCTATGGTCGGACCGTCCCTTCCTCGCGTTTCATGGGCGGCCGTGAATTCGAGATCCTGTCGGCCGAGATCGGCCCTGCCGACGAAAATGACACTCAGGCGGCAATCGGCCCGATCATCGACAAGGGCATGATGCTGCTGCCGAATATCGCCCCGGGTTCAGGGCCTTTCCCGGGAAAGACAAGCCGCTGGATCGGTGCAGAGGAGGCAAGCCCCGAGGAGCGCTCTGCCGCTGCCTGCCTCTATCTCGCTTTGATGACCGATGCCTGCCTCGGACTGATTGGCGCCAAGGGCCCGGTTATCGTCGAAGGGCCTTTTGCGCTGAATGGGAGCTATCTCAAGCTGCTTGCCGCCCTGACCGGCCGCGAGGTCATGGCCCTTCCGGGTTCGACCGGCACCAGCCAGGGTGCGGCCCTTCTTACCGGCATCCGGCCAGTGTCGGGTGCCGAGACGCATGTTCCGCCGACCGATATCCCCGGACTGACCGCCTATCGCACCCGCTGGTACGCGGCGATGGAATAGGAGTCTTTCCAAAAGCGGCCTTGTTCGTCCCAACCTTCTCGCTAGTGTGGCACCTCGAAAATCATGTCGAGGAGATAGCATGACAGAGACATTCGATCCCCGCGCCCTTGCCACCCGGCTTCACAGCCTGCGCCAGGCCGGCCGACAGGAAGCAACGAGCGCTTTCGCGCTGCCAACCGATCTCCATCAGGCGATGGAGGCGCAGGATTTGCTTGCCGCTGCGGGCGGCATTTCCAGCAATGCCTGGAAGGTGACGGTCTCGCCGCAGGGCCAGGCAGTCACCGGCCCGCTGCATCCCTATGCCGAAGCCGTCTCGGGCGCTGACATCCCATGGTATCCGGGCCTGAAATTCGAGACCGAGATCGCCGTCCGCCTCGGCAGCGACCTGCCGGTCCGCGCCGGCATTCCTTACAGCCGCACTGAGGTGGTCGAGGCGATATCCGCTGTCTATCTCGGCGCCGAGCTGCTGGTCAGCGCCGTCAAGGAAAGCGGCAACGTTTCGTTTCTGCTGTTCGTCGCCGACCGTCTCGGCAATAGCGGCTATGTGCTCGGCCCGAAGCTCGAAAAAAGCGTCGTCGATACCGCCGGTAGCACGCCGCTCAAGGTCACCCATGCCGGCCGCACGATCTATGATGGTCCGGCACAGCATCCGAAGGGCGACGTTCTCACCTGGCTCGTCGATTATGCCAATGACGGCTTGCGCCCGCAGACATCGCTGAAATCAGGTGCGCTCATCACCACGGGCACGTTGAGCGGCGCGATCGAACTGACCGAACCCGGCGAGATCGACATCCTGCTCGGCAATAGCAGCCTCAGCTTCTCTGTGTCGAAGGTCTGATTGACCCCGATTTTCCCTGGATTGGTGCTGGATTTGGCAATTGCCATCCGGTTCGGCCTGCGGTAATAAACTTGAGTGCAAATTGAAGGTTTACTTCCGGCGCGTCGCCGGAGGCGGAAGTGGAAATGACGTTTCAACCGCGGATGCAAAACAAGATCCAGGGCTTTTCCGTCGTCGGCGGCGTGCATCGCCGCCTGTGGAACGGCATCGTCGCCGATGTCTGGGACGTGGAATGTGCCTCTTATGCCGGCGGCTATTACGTCTCGCGCGATCCGCGGCTGTTCATCATGCTCGACAAGCGGGGACCGGGCAATTCGCATATCAAGCTCTCGCCGAAGGAGCAGGGCACCGTCCAGGACACCGAGAAACGGCCGATCTCCTATGTGCCGGCCGGCATGGAAGTCTGGGCCGATCTGACCGACGTGCATTCGGTGCGCCACCTCGACATCCATTTCGACACCGAGACCGTCAGTCGCCGGCTGATGGAGGATATCGATCCGCGCCGTCTCGAAAGCCCGCAGCTTCTGTTTTCCGATGAGCGGGTGCTGTCGCTGGCACAGCTGGTCGCCGCCGAATGCCTCAATCCGGAGCCGTTGCACGATCTCTACGGCGACGGGCTGGCATTGGCGCTGATCATCGATGTCCTGAAAATTGCCAAGGCAATGCCGCGCAAACGCAGCAAGCTGGCCTCCTGGCAGCTTCGCCGCGCCACCGAATTCATCGAGGAAAATTGCCTGCGCAATATCCGCCTCGAGGAACTCGCCGGCCTGACAGGCCTGTCGCAATCGCATTTCAGCCATGCCTTCAAGGCCTCGACCGGCATCGCTCCGCATCAATGGCAGACCAATGTCCGGCTCGACAGGGCAAAGCGGCTGCTTGTCGAAAGCGAAAATGCGTTGACCGCAGTCGCCGCCGAAACCGGCTTTGCCGATCAGGCGCATTTTACCCGCGTCTTCCGCAAGCATATCGGCATCACGCCGGCGAGCTGGAAGAAGGCACAAGTTGCCTGATTGCAACGCTTGGCGGGCAATTGTTTGCAACGCGGAGAATTGCCCAAAAACGTTCAATTTTCCCCGATCGCGACAATCCACCCCGGTAAAACTGAGTTAGTCACTCATCTTATTCAGGGCTTCGCCGCACGCGGGTATCGCGCGGCACGAGTGGGGTATAGGACATATGCGCGGGCAGACCAGGGGTCTCAATTTCAAGGTAATTCTATTGGCAGGAGTGGCGATCGCCGGCCTGATCGCGGGCTCCGCCGCGGCGCAGGAAGCGAATTCGACTGAGCTCGCGCCGATCGTCATCCAGGGCGGCGGCGACACCGCCACCAGTCCGGTCAAGGGCTATGTCGCCAAGAACTCCTCCGCCGGCTCGAAGAGCGACACTCCGCTCAACGAAATCCCGCAATCCGTCTCCGTCATCGGCACCCGTGAAATGGACGATCGCGGCATTACCAACAAGATCGACGAGGCGCTGCTTTATACGCCCGGCGTCACCTCGCAGCCCTTTGGCAACGACGGCGATACCGACTGGTTCTATATCCGCGGCTTCGACGCGACGCAGACCGGCGTCTACTTCGATAATCTGACGCTGTTCAGCTATGGCTTCGGCGGCTTCCAGCTCGATCCCTTCATGCTGGAGCGCGTCGAGGTGCTGAAGGGTCCGGCCTCCGTGCTATACGGCGGAGCAAACCCCGGCGGCATCGTCAATCTCGTCCGCAAGCGCCCGCTCGACGAGCCGCTGTTCTATACCGAGATCGGCATCAACAGCAACGGCAACGCCTTCACCGGCTTCGATGTCTCCGACAAGGTCGGCTCCAGCGGAACGATGAGCTACCGCATCACCGGCAAGGTTGCCGGCGGCGACAATTATTCGGATTTTTCCGAGGATCTGCGCGGCTTCATCATGCCGCAGCTCACCATTTCGCCGGATGACAGCACGAGCCTGACGGTCTGGGGTTACCTCGCCGGGCTCGACCAGGTGCATACCGGCAACGGCTTCTTCCCTTATGTCGGCACTGTCGAGGATGCGCCTTTCGGCAAGATCGACCGCGACGCCTTCTATGGCGAGCCCGACATCGACAACGGCAGCTATGTGCAGAAGATGATCGGCTACGAATTCGAGCATGAATTCGACAATGGCATCAAGTTCTCGCAAAATGCGCGCTACGGCCATCTCGACAAGCATGAGATCGGCCCCTACCTGAACGGCTGGGTCGGCGGCGTGCCGACGGGTCCGGACTACCAGCTGGCGCGCATCGGCTTCGAAGGCCGCTCGGGGGTCGATAGCGTCTCGATCGACAACCGGCTCGAAGGCGAGACCGAAATCGGCGGCGCCACGCATAATCTTCTCGTCGGGCTCGACTACACCTATTACCGCCTCGAAAATTGGCAGGCCTGCTGCGGCTCCAATTCGATCAGCGCGACCGATCCCACCTATGGCACGACACAGGGCGCCAATTTCGTCTATGCGGACGGCGTCGTCACCAAGAACCAGATCGGCGTCTACGCCCAGGATCGGATCCATTTCGGCGATGGCTGGCTGCTGACGCTCAACGGCCGCTACGACTATGTCGATATCGACCAGGACGCCGTAATCGGCACGACCTACAGCACCAACGACAGCGCGCTCAGCGGCCGCATCGGCCTTGCCTATGAGTTCGACAACGGCCTGACGCCCTATGTCAGTGCTGCGACTTTCTTCAACCCGCTCGTCGGCACCGGTGTTTCCGGCGCCTTGAAGCCGGAAGAGGGCGAGCAGTTCGAAGGCGGCATCAAGTATGAGCCGGCCTTCATCGACGGTTCGCTGACCGCCTCGGTCTTCCACATCACCAAGCGCAACAACACGGTGACCAATCCCTTGACCTTCGCCCAGAGCCAGCTCGGCGAGGTGGTTTCGCGCGGCGCCGAACTCGAAGGCAAGGTCAATATCAACGAGAACTGGAAGCTTCTCGCATCGCTTGCCTATACCGACATGGAGGTGATGGAGAACGACGCCAATCCGGCGCTGGTCGGCAATTCACCCTATATCGTCCCGAAGGTGACCGCCTCTCTCTGGGTCGACTACACGCTGACGACAGGGGCTTTCGAGGGCATGAGCCTTGGTGCCGGCGTCCGCCATCAGGGCTGGTCCTGGGCCGATGAGGCCAATACCGAGAAGGTGCCGGCCGCCACCCTCGTCGACGCTGCGATCCGATATGAGAAGGAAAACTGGGGCGCCTCGCTCAACGTCGCGAACCTCTTCGACAAGGAATATGTCAAGGGTTGCGGCGGGCTGACCGTCTGCGGTTACGGCGATGCCCGCACCATCACCTTCAAGCTCAGCAGGAAGTGGTAAGTTGACAATCTGAGTTTAGTTTTGCAGGAACCTGTGGGGAAAGGGAGGGCCTGCCCTCCCGAACCCGTTGCAGCGCCGAACCTGGAGCAGACCATGCCTTCGCCTTTCCTTGCCCTGTCGGCGATAGATTATGCCATCGGGCCGAAATCCATCCTGTCCGGCATCGACCTGACGCTTGAGCGCGGCCGCATTTACGGACTGGTGGGGCCGAACGGTTCCGGCAAGAGCACGCTTTTGAAGATCATCGCCCGCCAGGTCGCGCCGAAGTCCGGCGCCATCTCCTTCGACGGCAAGCCGGCGGGTGACTGGGGCAGCCGGGCCTTTGCCCGGCACGTCGCCTACATGCCGCAATTCACGCCGGCGACCGACGGGATGACCGTGCGGGAACTCGTGGCGCTCGGCCGTTTTCCCTGGCACGGCACGCTTGGCCGCTTCACCGCGACGGATCGCAACATGGTCGAGGAGGCGATCGTCCGCACCGAGCTCGAGGATTTTGCCGATCGTCTCGTCGCCAGCATGTCCGGCGGCGAACGCCAGCGCGCCTGGATCGCCATGATGCTCGCCCAGGACGCCCGCTGCCTGCTGCTCGACGAGCCGACGTCGGCGCTCGACCTCGCCCATCAGGCCAGCGTTCTCTCGCTAGTCATGGAACTCAGCCATGAACGCGGGCTGACCGTCATCATCGTGCTGCACGATATCAACCTCGCCGCGCGCTATTGCGACGCGATCATCGCGCTCAAACGCGGCCGGATCACTGCCGAGGGCACGCCCTGCGAAATCATGCAGGCCGACACGCTGCAGTCGATCTTCGGTGTCGGCATGGGCGTCTTCCCGCATCCGGTTCGAAACGAGCCGGTCAGCTATCTGTTGTAGACCATGGCTTTTTTCTCCCGCAGGCAGTTTCTGGCCGGTGCGGCGGCCTTGCTCTCCGCCCCCGCGCGTTTGCGGGCGGCGGAGGGCTTGCGCGTTGCGACACTCGATTGGGCGCTGCTTGAAACGCTGCTGGCAATCGGCGCGAATGTCGTTGCGGCGACGGAACTGCGGCAATTCCGCGAGGTGGCGGTCACGCCTGACGTGCCGGCCACGACTGCCGATCTTGGCCTGCGCGGCACGCCGAATTTCGAGGTGCTGCGGTTTGTACGGCCGGACCTGATCTTCAACTCGAACTTCTATGCCTGGGCAGACCAACGCATGCGCGGAGTCGCGCCTGTGGAAAGCCATGCGATCTACAAACCCGGCGAAAGCCCCTTTTCGCTTGCCGAACAGGCCACACTTGCAATCGGCGAGCGCCTGCAGCTTGCCACCGCCAGACAGTTGACCGAAGAGCTTGCAGCCAGGCTCGATCACCACCGGGCCCTCCTTGCCGCCGGTGACGGGCGTCCGGTGATCCCGATCAATCTCGGCGATGCCAGGCATTTCCGCGTCTTCGGCTCCGACAGCATGTTCGGCGAGGTGCTGAAACGCGTCGGCCTCACCAATGCCTGGCAGGCTCAGACCAGCTACTCGGCCGCCGCTCCCGTCGGCATTGAGATATTGGCATCGATGCCCGACGCCTGGATCGTGATGATCCCGCCACACCCGGCCGATGCGCTCGCCACGCTGGCGACCAGCAGCTTCTGGAATGCGTTGCCGGCCGTGCGCGAAAAACGCGTGCTGATGCTCGGTTCGATCAATCCCTATGGCGCACTGCCGGCGGCCGGCCGCTTTGCCGATCTTCTGGCGGAGGGGCTTCAACATGCATGGAATGGTTAGCCGCGCCAAGCCCGCAGGAAGCGCGGGCACACCCGTCTTGGCGATATTACTGCCCGTACTCTGCATCACTGCCTTCGCACTCCTCATCGTAACGCGTCCTGAGGTTCCGAAGGGCGATGCCGATGCAGCCATGCTGAACAGCGTGCTGCTCTGGAACAGCATCATGCCCCGCGCCATGCTGGCACTGATTGCAGGCGCAGCACTCGGCCTTTCCGGCACATTGTTGCAGCGTGTCCTGCGCAATCCGATCGCCGATGCCTCCACGCTCGGCATCGCCTCCGGGGCGGAACTGGCAATGACCGCGGCCATGGGCTTCTCGCCCCTGCTCATCGGATTTTCGCGCGAGATGTCCGCCTTCGGCGGCGGACTCGCGGCCGTCGCCATCGTGCTGGCTTTGAGCTGGCGGCGCGGGCTCGATCCGGTGACCGTGGCACTCTCCGGCCTGATCGTCAGCCTGATCGCCTCGGCCCTTAGCGTCACGCTGATCCTTTCGCGCGGCGAATATGCCATGTCGATCTATATCTGGGGCGCCGGTTCGCTCAGTCAGCAGGATTGGAACGGCGCGCTCTCGCTCGGGCCCCGGCTTATCCTCGGCTTTGCCGCCGCTCTTCTCCTGGTGCGGCCGCTCCGCATCCTTGCCCTCGACGACAGCGGCGCCAGGAGCCTCGGCCTTGCCCTGCATTCGACCCGCCTGGCGATCATCGCACTCGCCGTCTGGCTTGCCGCCTCGGTGATATCAGAGGTCGGCGTCATCGGTTTCGTCGGGCTCGCAGCTCCCGCGATCGCAAGGCTTGCCGGCGCACGCAGCACCGGCAAACTGATGCTGACCGCACCGCTGATTGGCGCCGGCCTGCTCTTCCTGACCGATTGCCTCACCCAGATCCTCGGCCCCGGCTTTACCGATCTTGCGCCGACAGGAGCCGCAACCGCCCTGCTCGGCGGTCCCTTATTGCTTTGCCTGATGCCGCGCGTGCATTCCGTTTCGGCCGTTGCCACCCAGTCGACCGCAGCGCTGAACAGGCTCGCTAAGCCGCTTCTGGCCCTTGGCGCGCTTTTTACTGCCCTCGCCCTGATCTTCGCCGTCGTCCTCACCCTCGGCCCTGCCGAGGACGGCTGGCATGTCGCGACCGGCTCGCTCTTGACTGATCTCCTGCCCTTCCGACTGCCGCGAACGATCGTGGCGGCCGGGGCTGGCGCCATGCTGGCAGCAGCCGGCTTCATCATGCAGCGCGTCACCGGCAATCCGATCGCCAGCCCCGAGGTCCTGGGCGTCAGCAGCGGAGCCGGTGCAGGTCTGACCGTGGCGCTCTTCCTCTTCGGCTTCCCCTCGCCCATCATCATGCTGCTTGCCATGGCGCTCGGCGCGCTGGCAGCCTTCCTTGCAATGATCGCCATAGCAGCCCGCGCCCAATTCTCGCCGGAACGCATGCTGCTTGCCGGCGTCGGCATCGGCTCCTTCGCCATGGCGATCGTGACCATGGTGCTCGCAAAGGGCGATATGCGCGGCTATATCCTGCTGACATGGCTTTCCGGCTCGACCAACCGCGCCGGCGCCTTCGAAGCCTGGACGGCCATCATCTCGCTCGTCGTGCTGACGGCGCCCTTGCCCTTCCTCAGCCGCTGGCTGGCGATCCTGCCGCTTGGCGCCGGCCCCAGCCGCGCTGCCGGCCTTCATGTCGGGGCAAGCCGACTGGCGCTTGCCATCCTCGCCGCGCTGATGACGGCGATCGCCTCATTCCTTGTCGGGCCGCTCAGCCTCACCGGCCTGATTGCGCCGCATCTTGCCCGCCTTGCCGGCTTCCGCGCCCCGGGCCACCAGCTGACGGCGAGCCTTCTCCTCGGCGCCGGCGTGCTGATGGCGGCGGACTGGCTGTCGCGCATCGTCATCTACCCCTACCAGGTGCCGGTCGGCCTCTTCGCCGCCCTGATCGGCGGCCCCTATCTCATCTGGCTGCTTTCGCGAAAGGAGGTTCAGCAATGATGGCTGAACGATTTACAGTTTCCGGCATCGCGATCACCGCCGATCCCGGCAGAATGCTCGACGAGATCTGCACACATTTCGTCGAGCACGGCACCGTCACCCGAAACGGCGACGCCGTGACAGTCGAGACGATGATCGGCAAGGCCGATATAAGTCGAGACGGCCAGGCACTCGCGATCGAGCTCTCCTGCCGGAGTGCGCGAGCGCTGCAGAATGTGCGGGCCATCCTTGCCGAACACCTGTTCGACTTTGCCGGCGAGGCGACGCTGGAGCTCACCTGGTCCGATGCTCCAAAGGCGGACCGCCTGCCCGATCTGCGCGAAATCCGCGTCATCGGCGCCAAAAACATCACCCCGCATATGCGCCGGGTTACCGTCGCCTGCGACGACACTAGGCATTTTGCCGATGGCGGTCTGCATTTTCGCCTGCTCATTCCGCCGAAGGGGCGCCCACCCGTGTGGCCGCAATTGCGCCCCGATGGCCGCATCCACTGGGCGAGCGGCGAAGACGCACTGACCGTGCGCATCTATACGATCCGCAGCGTCGATGTGGAGCGGGGCGAGATGGAGATCGATTTCGTCCTGCATGAGGGCGACAACATGCCCGGCGCCGAATGGGCGATCAACGCCAAGCCGGGCGACATCGCCGGCGCCCTCGGGCCGGGCGGCGGCGGAGTTTCCGACGCAACGTCGATCATCCTTGCCGGTGACGAGACGGCGCTGCCCGCCATCTCCCGCATCGCCGCCGAGATCCCCGAGGGAAGGCGGCTCACGATCTTCCTCGAAGTCGACAGCGCGGCGGAAGAACAGCCGTTACCCTCGGCAGGCATTCTCGATGTCACCTGGATGCATCGAAACGGCAAACCGGCCGGCACGCTTGATATGATCGAGAAATCAATCAAGAACGCGCTCAGCGATGCGGATGCCGACACCTTCGTATGGGCCGGCTGCGAAAGGGCGGAAGCCAAGCGCATTCGCGACTTCCTGAAGACCGAGCGCGGCCACGACCGCCAGAGGATGAGCATCGGCGCCTATTGGGAGCGCTGATCAGCTCTTACGCCTTCTCGCGGAACATCTCGATGATGGCGGAAAAGTCCCTTCCGCCATGTCCTAGCTTGTCGAAGAGCGCATAAAGCTGCGCTGCTTCCGCGCCGAGTGGCGTGGAGGCGCCGCTTGTCAGCGCCGCTTCCTGGGAGAGCCTGAGATCCTTCAGCATCAGAGCCGCGGCAAAACCCGGCTTGTAGTCATTGTTCGCCGGCGAGGTCGGCACCGGTCCGGGCACCGGACAATAGGTATTGATCGACCAGCACTGGCCCGACGAGGTCGAGGCGACGTCGAACAGCGCCTGATGCGAGAGACCAAGTTTCTCGGCGAGCACGAAGGCCTCGCAGACGCCCACCATCGAAATGCCCAATATCATGTTGTTGCAGATCTTCGCCGCCTGGCCGGCGCCGGCCTCGCCGCAATGGACGATCTTCTTTCCCATCGCCTCCAGGATCGGCTTCGCCCTGGCGAAGGCGTCTTCCGTGCCGCCGGCCATGAAGGTCAGCGTGCCCGCGGTCGCCCCGCCCGTGCCGCCGGAGACCGGGGCGTCGAGCGACAGGCAGCTTGCGGCCTTGGCCATCTCATGCGCCTTGCGGCTGCTGTCGACATCGATGGTCGAGCAATCGATGACCAGCATCCCTTGCGCGGCGGACTGCAGGATATCGGTCCAGGCGGTCAGCACGTGTTTGCCCTGCGGCAGCATGGTGATGATGATCTCCGCGTCCTTGACCGCCTGGCTGGCATGGCTTGCCGGCTTGACGCCGCTCTCCTCGGCCGCCTTCAGCACCGAAGCCGCGAGATCGAAACCGAGCACCTCGTGACCTGATTTGACCAGATTGGCCGCCATCGGCCCACCCATGTTGCCAAGCCCGATGAATGCGATCCTTGCCATGCTCTTCTCCTATCGATTGTCTTCGAGGATCATTGCTGCCGCCTTTTCGGCGATCATGATCGTCGGCGAATTGGTGTTGCCCGAGGTGATCGACGGCATCACCGAGGCGTCGGCGATCCTCAGCTTGCCGAGCGCCCGGAATCTCAGCCTAGCATCGACGACGCTGTCCCTGTCGGCGCCCATGCGGCAGGTGCCGACGGGATGGAAGATCGTCGTGCCGATCTCGCCCGCCGCCCGCTCCAGATCGGCCTCCGTCTGATAGGCGGGGCCCGGCTTGAATTCCTCCGGCCTGAAGCGGGCAAATGAAGGCTGCGCGACGATCCTGCGGGTCAACCGTATTGAACGGACAGCTATGTCACGATCGCGCTGCGTCGAGAGGTATTTCGGGCTGATCGTCGGCTGGGCGGCAAAATCCGGGCTGGACAGGTGCACCGAACCCCGGCTTTCCGGCCTCAGATTGCAGACACTCGCGGTGATTGCCGGGAAAGGATGGACGGGATCGCCGAACTTCTCCAGCGAGACCGGCTGCACATGATATTGCAGGTCGGGCGTTTCCCGGTCCGGGCCTGATCGGGTGAAGATGCCAAGCTGGCTCGGTGCCATCGCCATCGGCCCTGAGCGGCGGACGAGATATTCGAGCCCGATCGCCGCCTTGCCGATCAGCTTCGTCGCCTTCTCGTTCAGCGTCGGAACGCCTGTCACCTTGTAGGCCAGACGCAGTTGCAGATGGTCCTGCAGGTTCTCACCGACACCCTTGACCTCGGTGACGACATCGACGCCAGCACGCTGGAGAACCTCCCCCCTGCCGATGCCCGACAGTTCCAGGATATGCGGCGAGCCGATCGAACCGGCCGAAAGGACGGTTTCTCTCGCTGCATAGGCGCGTTTCGCCACGCCACGATGCTGGAACTCGACGCCGGCAACGGCGCCTTCCTCCACCAGCAGCCGCCGGACCTGCGCCTTGGTCAGGACGGTCAGGTTGGAGCGCCTCATTACCGGGCGCAGGAAGGCCTTCGAGGTATTCCAGCGAATGCCGGAGCGCTGGTTGACGTCGAAATAACCCGAGCCTTCGTTGCTGCCGCGGTTGAAATCCGCGGTCTCCGGAATGCCCGCTTCCCTGGCCGCCTGCTGAAAGGCATCGAGCACGGCCCAGCGCACACGCGCCTTCTCGATGCGCCACTCGCCGCCGGCACCATGCATCTCGTCTTCGCCGCGATAAAAATCCTCGGACTTGCGGAAGAAGGGCAAAACATCGTCCCAACCCCAGCCGCTGCAGCCCATCTGCCGCCAGAGGTCGTAATCGCGCGCCTGGCCGCGCATGTAGATCATGCCGTTGATCGACGAACAGCCGCCGAGAACCTTGCCGCGCGGATAGCTCAGCGCCCGACCGTTCAGTCCCGCTTCCGGCGCCGTGGTGAAGCACCAGTCGGTACGCGGATTGTTGATGCAATAGAGATAACCGACCGGAATATGGATCCAGTGATAGTTGTCGCTGCCACCGGCTTCGAGCAGCAGCACCCGGCTCCGACCATCGGCAGACAGTCGGTTGGCGAGCACGCAGCCGGCGCTGCCTGCCCCGACGATGATGTAGTCGTAACGATCCATGCCCCGACGAGACTCCAGATGCTTGCCGCTTCCCTCTCCCCGCAGCACGGGGAGAGGGAGAGTCGCAGCGCCGCCGCCCGTCTCTTTTCCCGGGAAAAGTAATTCTTTCCGGAAAGAGAGAGGTCCGCCCGTTCAGCGGCGATAGACGAAGCCCAGTTTCCGCCCCAGCCGCGAGGCGTAGAATTCGCCGATGATGCCGCGGCGGAAGATCAGCACGCAGACCATGAAGACGATGCCGGTGATGATCGTCACCGGGAATTCCGAGGTGGCAAGGTAGTTTTCCAGCGCCACCACTAGCCCGGCGCCGAAGAGCGGGCCGATCAGCGTGCCGATGCCGCCGAGCAGCGTCATCAGGATCACCTCGCCCGACATCTGCCAGGCGACGTCGGTCAGCGTCGCAAACTGGAAGACGATCGATTTCACAGCACCCGCGAGCCCGGCAAGCGCTGCCGACATGACGAAGGCGCCGAGCTTGTAGCGCGCTACGGAGTAACCGAGCGAGATCGCCCGTTGCTCGTTTTCGCGGATCGATTTCAGGATCATGCCGAAAGGCGAGTTGATGAAGCGCCAGATGATCAAGACGCCGATGATGAAAACAGCCAGCACGAAATAATACATGTTGGTCGAGCTGTTCAGATCGATGAAGCCGAAGAGATGGCCGCGCGGCACCGACTGGATGCCGTCCTCGCCTTCGGTGAATTCCGCCTGCAGGCAGAAGAAGAAGAACATCTGCGACAGCGCCAGCGTGATCATCGCGAAATAGATGCCCTGGCGGCGGATGGCGAAGAAACCCATGACGAGACCGAGAAACGCCGCACCCGCCACGCCGATCAGGATGCCGAGTTCCGGCGGCAGGCCCCATGCCTTCACTGTATAGGCGGTGAAATAGGCCGCGCCCCCGAAAAAGGTGGCGTGGCCGAAGGACAGCAGGCCGGTATAGCCGAGCAGCAGGTTGAAGGCGCAGGCAAAGAGCGCGAAGCAGAGCAGCTTCATCAGGAAGATCGGATAGAAAAAGAACGGCGCCAGCAGCAGGAGCAGCAGCCCCGCGAGCAGAAAACCCGCCTGCACTGAAAGAGCGGTACGGCTTTTTTCCGTTTGGATGGTTTCGGTGACGTCAGCCATGTCAAGCATCCCGTCCGAAGAGGCCCGCGGGCCTGATGAGAAGCACGATCGCCATGATGACGAAGATCACGATGTTGGACGCCTCGGGATAGAAGACCTTGGTCAGACCTTCGGCGATGCCGAGCACATAACCGGTGATGATCGCGCCCATGATCGATCCCATTCCGCCGACGACGACCACGGCGAAGACGACGATAATCATGTTCGAGCCCATCAGCGGCGAGACCTGGTAGATCGGCGCCGCCAGCACGCCAGCAAAGGCGGCAAGACCCGCGCCAAGCGCGTAGGTGAGCGTCAGGAGCACCGGCACGTTGACGCCGAAGACCTGGACCAGCACGGCGTTTTCGGTAGCGGCACGCAGGTAAGCCCCGAGTTTGGTCTTCTCGATCAGCAGCCAGGTGCCGAGGCAGACGACGAGCGAAACGACCACCACCCAGCCGCGATAGATCGGCAGGAACATGAAGCCGAGATTGGCGCCGCCGGCGAGCGCTGCCGGCGTCGCATAGGGCTGGCCGGAGGAGCCATAGAGATAGCGGAAGGTGCCCTCGACCGCGAGCGCCAGCCCGAAGGTGAAGAGCAGGCCGTAGAGCGGATCGAGATCATAGAGCCGGCGCAGGAAGAGCCGCTCGATGATTGCACCGGCAAGGCCGACGATAACGGGCGCCAGGATCAGCGAGGGCCAGTAGCCGATGCCGGCATAGGTCAGCAGCAGGTAGGCGACGAAGGCGCCGAGCATATATTGCGCGCCATGGGCGAAGTTGATCACTCTCAGAAGGCCGAAGATGATGGCGAGGCCGAGGCTGAGCAGCGCGTAGAACGAGCCGTTGATCAGGCCGATCAGCAGCTGGCCGAGCAGCGCCTGCAGGGGAATGCCGAAGATCATCGTCATCTGGTCACACTCCCAGAACCTTGTGCAGCGTATCCATGCGCTGCGGTAGTTCACCGACCGGGAATTCCGACACCATCTGCCCATGATCCATCAGATAGAAGCGATCGGCAATACGGCTGGCGAAACGGAAATTCTGCTCGACGAGCAGGATCGTCATGCCGCGCTCCTTCAGGGTCTTCAGCACCTCGCCGATGCGCTGGACGATCACGGGGGCAAGCCCCTCCGTCGGTTCGTCGAGAATGAGCAGCCTGACGCCGGTGCGCAGGATTCGGGCGATCGCCAGCATCTGCTGCTCGCCGCCTGATAGTTTGGTGCCCGGGCTGCCGCGGCGCTCGTAGAGATTGGGAAAGAGTTCGTAGATTTCGTCGAGCGTCATCCCCCCTTCTGCCACGACAGGTGGCAGCAGCAGGTTTTCCGAAACGGTGAGCGTCGAGAAGATGCCGCGCTCCTCCGGCACGAATCCGATGCCCCGATGCGCCGTCTTGTGCAGCGGCACCTGCATCATGTCGCTGCCGGCAAAGCTGATCTTGCCCTTCCGGGCACGCACGATGCCGGTGATGGTGCGCAGCGTCGTCGTCTTACCGACGCCGTTTCGGCCGAGAATGGTGATCATCTCGCCTTCGTTCACACGCATGTCGACGCCGTGCAGGACGTGGCTTTCGCCGTACCAGGCATTGAGCCCCTGGACTTCGAGGAGAGTGGCCATCAATGCTCCTCCGTGCCCATATAGGCCACGCGTACGCGCTCATCCTGGCTGACGGTGGCATAATCGCCCGCGGCGAGGATCTCACCGCGCTGCAGCACGGTGACGTGCTGGCAGATATTGGCGACGACGGAGAGATTGTGTTCGACCATCAACACGGCGCGGTCGCGGGCGACCTCGCGGATGATCGAGGAAACGACGCCGACATCCTCCTGCCCCATGCCGGCCATCGGCTCGTCGAGCAGCAGCACTTTCGGATCCAGCGCCAGCGTTGTCGCGATCTCCAGCACGCGCTTGCGGCCATAGGAAAGATCGGCGGCGATATGGTCACGCTCCTTGGAAAGCCCGACGCTGGCCAGCAATTGCTCGGCGCGCCCGTTCAGCCGGTCGAGCGCCGAAATCGGCCGCCAGAACTGCGTGGAAAGATTGTTCGGTCGCTGCAGCGCCACACGCACATTGTCGAGAACGGTCAGATGCGGGAAGACCGCCGAGATCTGGAAAGAGCGGACCAGCCCCATGCGCGCCACCTTGTCGGGCGGCGTCTTGGTGATATCGGTGCCCATCAGCGTGATCGTGCCTGAGGTCGGCTGCAGGAACTTCGTCAGCAGATTGAAGACCGTCGTCTTGCCGGCGCCATTCGGGCCGATCAGCGCATGCACACTTGCGTCATGCACGTCGAGATCGACATTCTTGACGGCGGTGAAGCCGCCGAAATCACGGCGCAGGCCGCGGGCGGACAACACCACCCGCGGCTTTTCCTGAGTTTCAATTGCGGAAACCGCCATCGTGCCTACTTCACCAGATCGCAGCCGCTCTTGGCGGGATCGATATAGGCTTCCTTGCCGGGAATGGTGGCGAGCACGTTGAAATAATCCCACGGCTCCTTGCTTTCGGAAGGCTTCTTGACCTGCAGCAGGTACATGTCATGGATCATCCGGCCATTGGCGCCGACCGTGCCGCCGCGGCCGAAGACGTCATCGACCGGCAGTTCATGCAACTGCTTGGCGACGGCTTCCGTCTCGTCGGTGCCGGCCTTCTTCACCGCCTTCAGATATTGCGTCACTGCCGAATAGGTGCCCGTATGGATCATGTTCGGCATCTTGCCGGTGCGGGCGAAGAATTTTTTGGCGAAGGCGCGGCTTTCGTCGTCGCGATTCCAGTAAAACCCTTCCGTCAGCGTCAACCCTTGAGCCGCTTCGAGGCCGAGGCCATGGACTTCGGCGAGCGTGAAGAGCAGCGCCGCCAGATGCTGGCCGCCCTGGGTGATGCCGAATTCGGCCGCTTGCTTGATGGCGTTCGAGGTGTCGAGGCCGGCATTGGCAAGGCCGATCACCTTGGCGCCGGACGATTGCGCCTGCAACAGGAAGGACGAGAAGTCCTGGGTCGAGAGCGGATGGCGGACGGCGCCGACCACCTTGCCGCCGCTTGCCTTGACATAATCGCTGGTCTGCTGTTCCAGCGAATAGCCGAAGGCATAGTCGGCAGTCAGGAAGAACCAGCTATCGCCGCCCTGCTTGACGAGCGCGCCACCGGTGCCGACGGCCAGTGCATGGGTGTCATAGGCCCAGTGGAAGCCATAAGGCGAGCAGGCCTTGCCGGTCAGATCCGTCGTCGCAGCACCCGTGACGATGTCGATCTTCTTTTTCTCCTTGGCGATTGCCTGCACGGCGAGCGCCACGGACGAGGTCGTCAGTTCCATGATCGCATCCACCTGCTCGGTATCGTACCATTGGCGGGCGATATTGGAGGCGATATCAGGCTTGTTCTGGTGGTCGGCATCGACGATCTCGACCGGAACATCCAGCACCTTGCCGCCGAAATCCTCGACCGCCATCTTGGCGGCTTCGACGGAGGACTTGCCGCCGAAATCGGCATAGACACCCGACTGGTCGTTCAGGATGCCGATCTTGACCTTGCCGTCGGTCGCGCTCTGCGCGAGCACCGCTGTGCTGCTTGCAAGCAGAAATGCAACTGATGCAATGAGATTCTTTCGCATATTCTCTCCTCCCAGAGATTGGCCAGATTGCGGATCTGTTCAAATTTGGCCAGTCGCACTCCTCAGAACGACGGACCCTCCCCCTACGATCACGGAAATTCCGCCCTGAGGCAACGGGTGATTTACAACTAATTCCAAACAGCATCTGTGCATTTTTGAACAGGGGTGAATCAGACAATTCTAGTCGGCGCTCCTAAAAAGCGCGACATGGTAAGCGTTTGCCGTAAGAACTAGAGCAGTTTCGAAGCTTCGGCAGGTCTGACAGCATTAGACAAAAGACCAATCGCGTGAGGTCGGGGCTTCCCGTCGTCGAGCGTTTTGCTCGCGTTCTGGGCGAGACCCCGCTCGCAATGGCGTCAAGCCACAGCGGCGCAACGACCAGGCGAAGGTCAGATCAACCGCCGGAGGCGATCGAGCGTGCTATTTGCGGCAGAGCTGATCCGCACCACACAAGCGAGGCAGAGGTGCAAGCGACAGTTATTTCGGCTTACGCAGATCGAGAGATCCAGTCGGAAGAGGAACCACACTAGCAAGTCGTTGGCCTACCACAGTACCGATTGTCGCGGCCCCGGAAGTATTTCTGGATGCGGACTCGATTTGGCGAAGAAACAGTCCGCTATCATCTGCAAGAGATCCGATGGTGATCATCGGCTCATCGTCGACGAAAAGTATCAATCCAATGCCGGATCCAATCTTATCCTCCACCCTGCATGGCAGGACTCGCAGTACGGTCTCCGCCTTTGTCGAAAACAGGGATTTCACAAGCCCGCCAAGTGCTTCGATTTTATTGACGAACGGCCGCACGACAAGCGTGACCGCTTCTCCTTGAGATAGAGAGAGTTGGACGGAAAACTGAGCCGGCGCAGAACCGGTTGGCAGGCAAGCACTATAAAGCTGAAAAATCGCGGCGCGGGCGAAATTCAACCGCGTATCATCGGATTCGGCTTCAGCGATTGATTGAAGAAAGCGTGAAGAGTTCACTGCCGCAATCCCTGTTTTGAATCGGGTAGCCCGATGATGATTCAATTTACAATATCGCATCTGGGAGCGAGCCGTCCGCATTATTCATATTACCAAATGCCGACCTGCGAAAATCTCCGGTTTGTCCCCGATATCCTGGATATACCGCGAATGTTTGGCGAAGCTGGAGACCCAGTTTAGATCGCAAGAAAATATGGAGGCATTGAGATCAATACGCTGACGTGTTGAGATCGCTATGACTCGTCTGTTAGTATGCGACGATATTGCGGACAATGCCCTGGGGAGAAAGAACGCGTAACTAGTTCGCAGGCGCTTCCGCTCGTCGTGTCACGCATATTTTCTTCTTGAGCAACATGCTACATGTTGTTGGCAGCCAGCAATTCGAATGACAACACCCCGTGCTGTACCCCGGCACGCCCGAGACGACGAGTGCTGGACGGCGGAATGGCTCGGTTGGCCCTAATTTTGTAGCTTGAGGGCGGCGTCGCGCAGAGCCTGCCAAGCGGGGCTTCCATCATTATGGATGTCGAATTTGTCGTAGTCGTCCTGGGGATAGAGGCCCGAGTCCTGTGTGCTGGTGAGCCGCCAGACCACCCAGCCTGCGCAATCCGACGAGGCGATCGTGTTCAGCCAGGTTCCATAGGCATTTGCCTGATCGGCATCGGATCGCGGAACTCCAAATTCCTCCAGGATTACGGGTTTCCCAACATCTCGTCCGATCGCGCAGTATTCGCGAATGCGGGCATCGAAATCGGAATGGCTCATTTTGACGTAGGATGGGTAGCCATGCCACGTGCCGAAATCGACGCTCGGAATGTTCATATCCGACAGCTTCTGATCCATATTCCCATGGCCGGTCGTTACGAGCTGTTTCGGTGCCAGGGATTTGACATAGGCTGACATTTCCGACACCCAGTCATGAAGGAGCGGTATGGGATGGATGTCAGGTTCGTTGGCCAGATCCCAGGCAAATATGGTGGGATCATCGGAGTAGCGGACACCAGTAATCGTGTTGACGCGCGACAGAACATGCCGAACCCATTCCTTGTAATCGCGTCGGGTTCGCGGATCCGCGGCAAAAAAAGTGTATTTGTCCGAACTCCCGTACCAGGCGTTCATCTGCTGGGCACCGCCCGTGTAGGCCCAGAAATCGACGAAGGCGAGGATCAGCTTAAGCTTGCGCTTCGCCGCTTCCGCGATGAGGTAATCGACCTTTTGCAGGCCGTCAGGTCCGTCGTTGGGAACCATCTTGTTGGTTATCGGATCCCAGCTCATCATATAGATGCCCTTGGTTCCCAGATTGCTGGAATCGGCCGTGCTTTTTGAGTTCCAGATCGTCGGCACCCGGCCGTCCAGCGACCCTATAACCGGTTGCAGGAAGGTGCGCACCACATTGGCACCCATTGCCGTGGCGTCGTCCAACACGCGGGTGACTTCGCCTGACGAGCCAAATGTCAGATAATGGTTGTTGACGCCGGCCACGCGAAATGGCTTGCCGTCCAGCAGGAAGCCCCCCTCTTTCGTCGTGACGAAAAATTGCTGCCCAGATGACTGCGCGTCCGCAGATCCGACCTGAGCGGACCAAAAGAGCGCCAACGCCACAGCGCCGACAGCGAAATTCCTAAAACGGTGAATACGTCTCATGCAAAGAAACTCCCTTTCAAGCCCGTGACGCAATTCCGAATTGGTCTGTCTCGTCGAGGGAATTGCCGCATGTCGAGACACCGGCAGCCGCTGGTGGCGCTGTGGTTGACGGCGTCGCAATGCGCCGTGTGGCCCAATACAATGCCGGGCACAGAAACAGGCCTTGCAGTGAAACAGCGATGACCCAGAAGTTGGCTGTGCCTGCGATCCCGAATTGCGCACCACCGGCGGCGGCGACGATCTCCAGCACCGCAGCGCCGATCAGAACGAGGGTGGCAAAACCAAGGCGCCTTCGGACACGTTGAACCGCCAGATAATGATACTTCAACGCCATTCCGAACGCGGCAACGCCAAGAAACTGGAGGCTATTTCCTGCAATCGCAGCATAGGCCGGATTGAATATCCAGAGCATGAAACGCGACAGGAAGAGGAACGCCAAGGCGGTCGCCGCGCAGACGAGCATCGACAAGCCGAGCGATAGACGCAGGCGCCCGGAAAATAGCTCCGGCTCCCGCACGGCAATGGCAAACAACACCGAGGCGAGTGACGCAGGGACGAGAAGCGCAACGTTCAGCACCGTCCAGGCGGCATAGAAGGCGGCGTTGATCTCAGCGGACAGCATCACCGTGACGACGACGGGCAGCAGCAGCGCTGGCGCCTGAACAGCCATGCTGAGGGCATGGTGGCCGAAAACCTGTCCGAGCACCGGTCGGAAGGCGTGGGTCTCCGGCCGGTGGAAAATGCGCCTGCCGGCATAAACAAGAAGCGCGGCCACGACGACCAGCGAGACAAGCTGCCCGGCAAACCAGGTGGTGAAGATCGCCAGTCCGCTGGTCGCCCGGCCAAGTGTCAGGCCGAGAGCGATCAGCAAAAGAAGCTTGCTGGCGGCGAAGACGACATTCCGGGTCAGTTGAAGGCCGCTGCGCAAAAGGCCAACCAGGGCTTGGTCGAGCACGAGGGTCACGGCCGTCAGAGCGCAACCTGCGACGAAGAAGAGATCGGTCGCGGAGGAACCGACGATCGAGCCCAGCTGCGTCGATGTACTGGCTGCGATAACAAGATAGATCAGCCCCACGACGATGGAGGCGCTGAACGAGGCCAGGAGCGCGCCCGTCAGAAAAGGGCCTGCTCTCTTCTGACGGCCTATCTCGCCCATCAGGAAGGGCCCGAGACCGACTTCACCGAGATTCGCGAGGAGATTCATCAATGATATGGCGGCGGCGGCGAGACCGACAGCTTCGGCCGAGAAGGATCGCGCTGCGAACCACCAGTAGACGAAGCCGAGAATGGCCGTCATCAACGTTCCAAGGCCCAGCATGCCTGCATTGAGGAGCAAAACCGCCTGGTTCATCAGGAGACTGCGGACCATGGCAATGGCGGCGCTGACGGTCATCATGCCTACTCCACCGGTTCGAGAGCGCGAGCAGGAACCGAGGTGAACGGTCGCTTAAGGGCAGCGCGGGTCCGCCCGAGAGTAAAGCCGGCCGCAGTGGCCGCCAGGCCGGCGACCAGCGCCACGACCCGCAGAAGGCCGCTCGGCTGGCCAAGCAACACATCCGCGAATCCCCGCATAACTCCTTGGGGCAACGTCCTCGTCATATAGGTCTGTTCCGACGCCAGCGCCTCGCCGGAGCCTGCCATCAAACATAGTCTGGCCTTTGAAAGCCCTTCGGCCCAGCATCGGTGAAGGAAATATTTCCACGTCGCGCGATCGGCAGGTATGGCGTGATCGCTGCCGCTCGACGGCTCGAAGACGAAACGGCCATGCGGCAAGGCCTTGGTTGCACGGATGCAGAGTTCGGTTTCCTCACATCCGAGCGGCAAAGCCTTGGCCGTTCGACCTAAGCCCGAATCGAAGCCGCCCGTATGATCGAAAATGTCTCGGCGGATGCACATCGACGCGCCGATGAGATTGCGCACCGGCCCCGGATTAAGGCCGCGATAGGTGCAGCCGAGGGTCCACAGGAATTCGTCGGGAAACCAGGACGGACGGTCTGTTTCCCACAACGGGCGGATAGCGGACACGGCGCCCAGAACCGAGGGATCCTCGAGTTGCCGCACCAAGGTCGCCAGCAAATCCTGATCCGACACGGCGTCGTCATCGAGAAACAGGATGACCTCGCCGCGGCTGACAGAAATACCGGTGTTGCGGGCACCGGAGAGACCGGGCGGATGAATATTCTCGACGATCCTGACCGGGGTTTCGAAGCGCTTGGCGCGCAGACGCAGCGCGAGTGCCGGATTGTGATCGACGATGACGACGATCTCGTCCGCGGCCGGGATTTGGCGCGCTGCAGCCTCGATTGCTTTGTTGAGAATGTCCCAGCGCTTGTCGGAATAGCAGCAGATGACGATTGCCGTCGTGAGCTTGCCGGGCACGGGGTGCTGGAAATTATCCATTTTTCATCTCCGGATCAGCGAATTGCAGGCTTATTCCGGTGGATGCCGGGAACTGGAGTGGATCTATGGTCATCCAGACTTTGCGGTAGATCGTTCCCCTGTCGCCGCCCTTGAATAGCCAGGCTTCCAGCCGTGCGGGAGGGCGCGTTTTTGTCGGTACGGAGAATTCGAAGGTTTGGCTGGAGGAAGGTGCCAGTTCGAAGGTTGGCATCTTTCCAATCAGCGTGCCGCCCAGAACAAGGTCAAGACTGTAGACCGTCTTGGCGTCTTCCGAATTGCGCACGCCGACCGTTACCACATTGTTCGTCCAGTTCCATTTGGGCACCATCCAAAGCTCGGTGAAATGAAACGGCTTGCGTTCAAGCGCGACCGGGCGCGCCACGAGGACGGAACTCGTCGCCAAGATCATGGAAGCTGCAAAGGTCCCAAAACGGCGGCCGGGCCAAGCCCAGGGAATGGCCGGAACCGGCCTTGCGAGCTGCAAAACGACATTCAGCCATCGAACGGCGAAAGTCGTCAGGCCCAGCGCGTATACCCAGCCTCGCGCATCGAGATGCCCGACGACATGCAGCAGAAGCCCACAAAAAATGCAGGCCGCGAAGCTCAGGAACACCGAGAGCGTCCCCCTCGTGACCATATCGCCCTCTATGCGCAGAGTGTCCACCAGCATGCGGCCCGGGAGATACAGTATCAGCGGCGCGCAGAGAACTAGACGGACCGCCTTCTCCCAGGTCGAAAAGGTTTCGGGCAGCCACGTTACGGCCAAGGCAGCGGCAAGAACCCACAGCGGAAGGGTTCCCAGAAAGACACGGCGGGCCATCATCGGGGACGGGCTCCTGCATCCGCCCATGCCGTTGCGCCGATGATCTGAGCGGCGCCCGGGTTCACCTTCATGAGCTTCTGGCGTATTATGTTCGGGTCGAAGGATTTTTGGACGAGATGAACGATCTTGCTGTCCAGCCGGCTCAAAGTGAGGCCGAGGCGGCTATGGATCTGAGTCAGATACGCCCCGCGCGCATCGCGCATCGTCGGCGACTGGTGCATCACATCGAGCAGAAAAACGGAATAGAGCGTCCATTCTCCGAACCGTGTCTGATCTTTGGACGCGCTCAGCCCCTGGAGCAGCTCGACGTAGGGTTTTGAGCCGTATCTCGACGCGATGTAGTCGTTCAGCGCGATAAGCCATTCGCGCTTGAAGCAGAAGAAATCGTTGATGAAATCGACGTAGCGAAAAGACCGGGCCGGCTCGACGCCGAGGATCTTTGCAACATTGCGCAACCGTTTCTTCTCGAAACGGTAGTGAAGATCGGGAAGCCTGTGGCTGGAATAATAGAGAACCGGCTCGCGCCGGTCGATGAGATCGGTCGTCGCGATGGGCCGCAGCAGCAGTGTATCCGCACCGAGATTACAAAAATGCTCGGTCCGGCAGAATTCGAAAGCGCGCAGCTTGATGATCTGCTGTCGAAACCAACCGGGAAGTTCCAGTTCGCTGGCCGAAAGCCAGTCGTTGTCGCCGGTGACGGCGGCGCCAGGCACGAGACCCTTCGCGTCGAGGAAGGCTCTTAAAGCGGCCGGGTTGTCGGTGACCATGGTCAGGTTTCCCTTGTCGGGGAAATGCTGCTGGTAGGAGCGAAGTGACGCTTCGAGCAAATATTCGATGTCCCGCGAATGAACGCACATGAAAGCGTCGATACGGCTATCGATCATTGCAAATCTCCTGTTCTTTCCAAGGATTGCACCGGCTCTCCGGTCCGCTTACGAGGGACGGCGGGCTGACGTGCTTTCCCGAGCCGCCCGACGTCGAAAATGACCATGAAGCCGTTGTCGAAGGTGCGGTCGACATCGGGCTCGGAATTGAACTTGAGCAGCGACGATGACTGCAGGGGGACCGTGTGGTTTCGGTCCTGCGCGCCGCCGTCGAAATAGACGCCGACGCCGGGCAGGCCGGTGGTCAAGCGCAAGTCGACCATGACGAAACCGACGCCCGAGTCGATCAGCAGCTTGCGTTCCATCGGGCCGAGAGCGGCTGCGGTGATGGCCATGCCTGTATCCTGCCCACTCTCAAGCGTGGTCGAGACCTTTTGCCGGCCATAGGTGGACAGGAGCAGGCGATTGATCCGGTCGGCTGCGAAATGCTGGCCGCCCAGCCATTTCCTGGTCCACCTTGCGGCGCTGATCCCCATCGGTTCTATCGATGAGGAGTCGGCCGACACTTCATAGCCGGCGGGAACTAGGATACGTGGTCCCTCGGAGCTGATGACACCAGCAATCAGCACCGTCGTTGCGGCGGCGGCAAGCGCCGTTGCGCGCAGCCAGCCACGCGACGTGCCGTGCCAGAACGCCGCGACGGCCACTGCGACGACAATTGCGACGCCGAGGAAGGATAGCGAGCCGATGCGGTTGCCAATCTCCCACCCACTGCGCGTCAGGCGGAAGATGATACTGACTGGATAGGCCAGCGTCACCAAAACGAGGATCTGGAGAAGGCTTGACCGCCATAGGCGCCATCTGGTCGGCGGCCACAGAATGCTCGCATCCCGGTGCTGCCCATTGAAAACGAGCGAGCGGAGAAAGCCGGTGAGTAGTCCCAGGCAGATCAGCGCGACGCCCGCCATCGTCAGGTAACGTTGCCAAGCAGGCGCCAAGGCTCCCGTGTCCGACACGAAAAGCTTACGCGTCGAGGTCGAACTCGTTACGAGTTGCGCTACCTCGTGTATGCCGCCTTCGAGGACGGGAAGGATGTAGCTGCCGGTGGGGTTCCCGACGATCTTCGACCAGGCGACCGGGGCAATCACGGCGATCGAGGCCAGCAGGATCGCCCGCCGCTTCTGCATAGCGGACGCGCCCTGTCTCAGGCATTCCATCACCGCCGTGCCGCACAAAAGCGCCGTGCAAAAATAGGAGGTGAGATGATGAGTGGCCGCGAGCGCCAGGATCAGGACCACGGTGGCGACGACCGTCGGCCAGCGTGGCGCGTCGCTTGGCTCGACGCGTTGGCTTTCCGAAGCCAACAGCACCGCCGCAAGCATGGGAATCGCCAGGCTTTCATAGGAGTAGTGGACGTCGAACAGCAAAAACGTGGACGAGCCCATGTAAACCAGGCAGGCGATGGCGGCGATCCGTGCAGAATCCGTGATCTTCTCAAAGAGCAGGAATAGCGCAAGCATCAGCATCAGCCGTGCTGCCGCCAACACGATGAGGCCTGCCGCGAAGACGGACAGTCCGGACAGGTTGACCAAGGCGGACGTTATGAGCTCTAGCCCAGGATAGAGGGGGCTGACCGGCAAAAGGGGATTAGGCAGGAACAGTCGCCCCGCCTCCAGAATGTCGTTCACCGTCGCCCAGTGCAGGAATTCGTCATGGTCTATGAAGGCGACGGGCGCGCGGATGACGCGCACCACGAAGAGGGCTGAGGTCACGATCACTATGAGCGCCAGGCGCTCCAGGCGGCTGGCGCGCGGATGGATGATCCGCTCCGCCGCGGGGAGAAAGATTGCGGCGATAGCGCAATAGAACGTCGGAACCGCCCAGCCCTCTCCCAGCCGACTGGCATTTGCAGCATGAGCGGCCACAACAAGGGCGCAGCTGCATAGAAAGGCAAAGACCGGCGACATCCCGAGCGATGAAGGATCTGCAACACCTCCGACCGCGCTGTCCTGCCTGCGCAGGCCCAGAAATGCGGCTATCCACAGATCGACAGGTGGAATGGCAACGCTTCCTGTATAGCCATGACGATAAGCTCGGTCCTGGTAGGCCTTCTGCTCATCTGAAGAAGTCCGCCCCTTAACAACGGTCATCGTGCTTCAAATCTCCAAGCAGTGCTGGACCGGCTCGCAGTTCAGGCTGCGGATGCGAAAGTACGCGCCTGTACACCATCAGCAGCTGGTCCGTGCAATCGTCCCAGTCCGGCAACCTCGTCTCAATTGAGATCGGCCCCGCGTCCATGGCAGCGAGCATTTCACGCGCGGTGAAGTCTGGCGAAGCGTTGAGCGGAATGGATCGCACGAGGCCCTCCTCAGCCAGCTCCCGAAAGCCGGATGTGTCGGTGGTCAGTACGGGAGCCTTTACCGAAAGCGCCTCCATAACCGCCACGGGATGAGCTTCATAATCGCTGAGGAGCACGACAAGAGCGGCCGAAGACAAAAGATCGGCCATTGCGGACCGGTCGGTCGGCGGAATTACCCCGATCTCGACACGGTTGCCGAGCCCGAGTCCGGCCACCTGCTGACGCAGCTTCGCCTCATAGGGCCCTTCTCCCAGGATCCGAAGTCGCATATCGGGGAATTTTGATGCCAGCACATTAAATGCAGCAAGCGCCCGATGATGACCTTTATAACGCTCCAGTCTGCCGAGCGATACAATCAGCGGGCTGTCGTGAGGTGAAGCCGGTCGCCGCCCGGACGTTTCCGGCAGGCGCGCGCCATTGGGAATAACGATGAACCGGTCTCTCGCGATTGCCATATTCTGGCTGAATAGATCCGCTTCGAATCGCGACACGCCAATGAGTTGCGCGGCCCTAGCAGCCAGAGGCGCAAGCATTCTATGTTGGAAGCGTCGGACCGAGGACCGAAATCGTGACGAATGGCCACCGCTGTGAAAGGTGACCACGAAAGGAAGCCCCTTGCGCGATGCGGCAGCCATTCCCAGCGGTGCCAGGAAGGTGTGGTAGCCCTGAACATGCATCAGGTCCCAATCCCCTTCGGCGACCGCCCTGAAGACGCCGGGGGCGAAGCACCAATCCCGCCCGCGGGGAAATGTCTTCAGCCTGACAATCTGCACGCCGTCTCGGGTTTCCACTGCCGGAAGAAGGCCGTGGGGATTGCCCGTCAATACCGTCACCTTATGCCCCTTGCGCACGAGCCGGGTTGCGACCTCGCCTACATGGGTTTCCGTCCCTCCGGCAAAAGGCAGGTATCTCGCGCTGAGCATCAAAATGCGCATCATGCGGCCTCGCCAATTATTCCAGACCTCAGGAAATGCTCTGCTCGAGGACTTGGACGCCGGTCGGTGTACTGACGCGTTCTCGGAAGATCGTCTTCAGCACGCGCCAGCCATCCGGAAGCGCACGCAGATTGCTGACGCCGAAGACGCGCTCCGATTCAAAGCTCGCGACTTCCATGATTTTGAGCTTGTTCTTCAGGGCCCGCAAATTGATCAGCGTCTCGATTTCGAAGCCGTCGCAATCGGCACGCAGCAAGGGAACATGCCGTTTCCAAAAGCCCATGTAGCCGTAGCACAGGTCGCTGAAAGAGCTGCCATAGAGCATCCGGACCAGCAAGGTCAGACCCAGATTGCCGAAACGGCGGATAACCGTCATGTCGCTGGTGCCGCCACCCTGCATAAAGCGCGAGCCCTTGACGAAATCCGCACCTGCAACAAGAGCCGCGACGAACAAGATGATTTCGTAAGGATCCATCGATCCGTCGGCATCAAGCATCACGATCATATCACCAGATGCGGCTTCGAAGCCCGTCCGCAATGCGATACCTTTGCCCTTCTTGGGCTGAAGTACGATCTTGACATCGTCGCGCATGCTTCGCGCTATATCCGGCGTTCCGTCTGTCGATCGCCCGTCGACGATGATGATTTCATGCACCCATGTCGGTATGCGGGGCAAAAGCAGCTTAATATTTTCCGCTTCGTTCAAGGTTGGAATGACGAGTGAGGTCCTTGGCAAATTGAACATCGGACCTTGGACCGGCATTGAGGAATGCGACGATTCTAAAGCTTTGATTGTAGACATAAGCTCTCCTTGGCGTTTTGGACCGCATGACAAATCGCAAATCGACGATGCCCCTGAGCTCTTTGGCCGAGAGGAGGACTAAACTCTCCCACTCGGGAAGAGTATCTGGTTAAGCCTCAATGTACTTTGATCAGATCGCCGGGCTGTAAGACCGTCTCTTCGGTCGCAGCTTCGACGATGACACCATTCGGTCCAGGCCGAACGATTTCGAATTCAACATCGCCGCTATCGTTCGACGATACCATGGACTGGAAAATTTCAAGATCGCTCTCGGTCGTCTGCAATGCCGTGGATAGGCCTCTTTCAGCATCCGCTGCCGACTTTTCGATCTCGATCTTGCGTTCGATACGATCGCGCTCAACGTCCTGTTTTGCTGCCGCCAGCCGTTGCTTCGCGCTCTCTACATCGATGACGGCTTGCTGCTTTCGATCTTCCGACTCGGTCAGTTCGCTTTGTGCCCGGGTCAACTCAATGCTGGTGACAAGTTTGTTTTTGGCCAAATTCTCGATACTTGCCAGCCGATCCTGACGGACCCGAATGGTGGCATCATAATTGCCGACGCGTGCCTGACGCAGATCGAGATCGGTCTGAGCATCGGCAACAGATTTTACGAAAGCACTGCTCTGCGCATCCTTGCTCGTCGTTACCAACTGGCGCTGCCATGTCTCATCATCCAGCAACCGTTGAGCATCGGGATCGGGACCAAGAACAGGTGTGCCAATGCTGGCAATTTGTACGGAATCGCGCTTCGCCCTGAGCACCTCGGTTCGCGACGCAAGCCGCTTCAGATCGGACAGCCCAACTTTCAACCGCTCGATCTGGCGTGTAATTTCCACACTCTGCCATGGCTCAATAGTCTTCGCCGCCATGCCACCGGCTTGCGCAACGGCATGCAGAACGGTCATGCCATCAACATATCGAAACGAGCCAGGATTACGAACCGGGCCGGTAATATAAATAGGCTGGTGCTCAATCTTGACGATATTCACGAACCCCTTTCTGCCGACCAAACTTTCGTAGGACGGCAGAATTATCGCCTCCACATCCGACGGAGGAAGCCCTCGAACCGGGAAGCGTCCCAAAAGCGGAACCGAAATCGTTCCGTCCGCTTCAACGGCGTATTCGCCAGTGAGCTCAGGCCGCTGGTAAAAGTTCCAGGGAACTGCTCCCTGTGAACCCGCCCAGCGATCTTCTACGGAGGCCAGGCTTTCGTAAAATGCGAGATTCAATTTATCGCCTGAGCGAAGACCGTCACGCAACAACTGAGGCTGCCGGGCCAAAGTCTCACCAGATGTCACAACCGAGACCGGTTGCGCGGGCGCAGGTAACTCTTCTGCCGCCGGCGTCAAAGGAACAACTGCCGCAAATACCACACACAGTATTGTTTGATTTAGGCGAGAACCTCTTCTCAGCCTATATTCCGACATAGCTGGAGATATTATTTGCGAAAGCTTCATGTTTCAAATTTCCGGCTTGAAAACGTACTAATCGCCTCGGATCTTTTTAAGGTTAACATAATATTAACCATATTCAATAGTACTTAAGAAGAATTAATATATCCTCCAATAAACCTCAGAGCCTGCCTCGAAAAGAATTCAACGAATGTAGTATCTTGCCAGGCAGCGGGTGAGAATGCGGATGTGAGCGATGACGATCCAGGCTTCAGCCGAAGCGATTGATTTTTCCTCAACGCTTGCCCCGGCACCAACATGAAAACCGTACTATCCGCAAACATGTGGGCGAACTCCTTTTGCGCGTATTATGGAAGAAGTTCGCGGGGAAGTCTCAGTCGTGGTCTGTTAAGCCACGCGGGTTTTTACTGTGCGAGTTTGGACAACGTCGCATCGGCCTTCTGCTCATAGCGATGATGACGGGATGGCAGGTGCGGAAAATTGCGCAATTCATTATTGGTTTTTGAATAAAGGGGACCGCGATGAACAACCCACCGCAGTTTACTTGGGACGATCTGCAGTTTTTTCTCGCCGTCGCTCGCACTGGCCAGCTGTCGACGGCGGCCCGCCAGCTGCGCTCCAGCCATGCCACCGTCTCGCGCCGCATCGACCGGCTGGAGTTCACCCTCAAGGTCAAGCTGTTCGAGCGCAATCCGCGAGGCTACGTGCTGACTGCCATGGGCACGCGCTTCGTCGAGACGGCCGAGAGGATGGAGCAGGAGACCGAGCGGCTGCGCGCCGACCTCGCCGACGGCTCAATGGCGCAGCGCGGCCTGGTGCGGCTGAGCGCGCCGGAGGGTTTTGCCAATTTTTTCTTCGCAACCGTGCTGCCGCAGTTTGCCGCCCAGCATCCGCACCTCTCGCTCGAACTGGTGACGATCCAGCAGATCATGTCGCTGTCGCGCAAGGAGGCCGATCTTTCCGTCGTGCTCGACGAACCGAAGGGCGGGGCTTATTTCGCCGAGAAGCTGACGGATTACCACCTGCAGGTCTACGGCTCGCGCGAGTATCTGGCCAAAGCGCCCGACATCAACTCCCGCGAAGACCTGCTCAGCCATCCCTTCGTCAGCTATATCGAGGAAATGATCTTCGCGCCGGGCCTGGATTACCTTGGCGACGTGCACCCGCGCATCAAGCCGCAGTTCCAGAGCTCCAGCATCTTCGCGCAGCTGACCGCCACCAGAAACGGCCTCGGCCTTTGCATCCTGCCCTATTTCTTCGCCAGCCGTTATCCCGAACTCGTGCGCGTGCTGCCAGACGAGATCGACCTCAAGCGCCATTACTGGATCACCTGCCATCGCGACCTGAAACAGGCGCCGCGCGTGCGCGCCGTCATCGACTTCCTGCGCGAGGCGGTGCGCGGCGAGGATGCGCGCTTCGTGCCGCCCTATGTGACCGCCGCCGGTCCGGCGCGACGCGCAAAGGCGGAAACCTGACTACTTCAGGAATTCGGCCCGATGCGGGGTGAATGCATCGATCAGCCGGCCCTTTTCCAGCGCCTTGACGCCGTGGATGAGATTGGGGGGCACAATGAAGCTGCCGCCCTGCTTGAGCACCTCGGTCCGGCCATCGATCGTCACTTCGAAACTGCCTTCGGCGACGTAGCTGGCCTGGATGTGTGGATGCGAATGGGCCGCACCCACGGCGCCGCTTTCGAAGGCCACTTCCACCAGCATCATCTCGGGCAGATAGGTCATGATGCGCCTGACGACGCCGGGCTCGGGATTGACCCATTCGGCGCCTTCGGCCGATACGAACAGATCGCTTGACGACATTTCCGCCTCCTCGTTCCAGAATCGATCGTGGGCAAAGTGGATCATGCCGACGCTTTTGAAAAGATGGCCGGGCCTGTCTTTTCGACGCGACCGCCGTCTGTTGACGCGGTCGGCTGGCGGGTCTATGGCCAACTTGAGCGAGGCAAGCTGAGGAGACACCGCCATGCAGCATACGCGCGAAGTTTTCGACTGGGCCGATCCGTTCCGCCTGGTGGAGCAACTGACCAGCGAAGAGCGCATGGTGCAGGACACCGCCCATGCCTATGCGCAGGAAAAGCTTGCTCCCCGCGTTCTCGACGCCTTCCGCAATGAAAAGACCGATCCTGAGATCTTCCGCGAAATGGGTGAACTCGGGCTGCTCGGCCCGACCATCTCGCCGGATTATGGCGGCGCCGGTCTCGGTTACGTCGCCTACGGCCTGATCGCCCGCGAGGTCGAAAAGGTCGACAGCGGTTACCGCTCGATGATGAGCGTCCAGTCCTCACTGGTGATGGTGCCGATCGAAACCTTCGGGTCTGAGGCGCAGAAGCTGAAATACCTGCCGAAACTCGCCACCGGCGAATGGATCGGCTGCTTCGGCCTGACCGAACCCGATCATGGCTCCGACCCCGGCTCGATGGCGACACGCGCCAAGAAGGTCGACGGCGGCTACAGCCTCACCGGCTCGAAGACCTGGATCTCCAACGCGCCGATCGCCGATGTCTTCGTCGTCTGGGCAAAGACCGAGGACGGCCTCATCCGTGGCTTCATCCTCGAAAAGGGCTGGAAAGGGCTTTCGGCTCCCGCCATCCACGGCAAGGTGGGCTTGCGCGCCTCGATAACAGGCGAAGTGGTGATGGACGGGGTCTTCGTGCCGGAGGAAAACCTTCTGCCTGATGTCACCGGCCTCAAGGGACCATTCACCTGCCTCAACTCGGCCCGTTTCGGCATCGCCTGGGGCGCACTTGGTGCTGCCGAGGATTGTTATGCCAGAGCCCGGCAATATACGCTCGAGCGCAAGCAGTTCGGCCGGCCGCTTGCCGCCAACCAGCTGATCCAGAAGAAGCTCGCCGACATGGCGGCGGAGATCTCGCTCGGCCTTCAAGGCTGCCTGCGGCTTGGCCGCATGAAGGAGGAAGGCCATCCGCCGGTGGAGCTGACCTCGATCTTGAAGCGCAACAGCTGCGGCAAGGCGCTGGAGATTGCGCGGGCGGCCCGCGACATGCTCGGCGGCAACGGCATCTCCGACGAATTCGGCATCGCCCGTCATCTCGTCAACCTCGAAGTGGTCAACACCTATGAGGGCACGCACGACATCCACGCGCTGATCATCGGCCGGGCGATCACCGGCATTGCCGCCTTTGCGAACTAATACATGCCGCCCAAAAGTGTGCAGCGGTTTTGGGACAACGGTGTGCATAAAACAGAGACCTAAGCGCGTCGCATGATTCCGGTTTGACGCGACGCGCTTAGCCTTTGACGCGAAAGGGCGAATTGCCACGCGCCTGACAATGTGCAACCTTCCCTGACGACGGCAAGAGCCGGCAAAAAGGGGATCATGCATGTTTCTGCTTCTTGCATTACTGATTGGTGTCATTGCCGGGCTTCGCACGATGACCGCGCCTGCCGCCGTTGCCTGGGGCGCGGCGCTTGGATGGTTTGATGTCTCGCAGACGCCGCTTGCCTTCATGGGTTACCAGTGGACGCCGTGGATCTTCACGCTTCTCGCCATCGTCGAACTGATCGCTGACCAGTTGCCGACCACGCCGTCGCGCAAGGTGCCGATGCAGTTCGGCGCCCGCATCGTCTCCGGCGCGCTGGCCGGCGCCACGATCGGCGCCGCCAGCAGCCTGCTTTTCGGCGGGCTGATTGCCGGCGTGATCGGCGCCGTCATCGGCACATATGGTGGCGCCACCGTCCGCGGCAGACTTGCCGCGTCCTTCGGCAAGGATCTGCCGGCCGCTCTCATCGAGGATGCCGTCGCCGTCATCGGCGCGGTGCTGATCGTGGGGGCCGTCGCATGAAAAGCTTCGACGCCATCGTTATCGGCGCCGGCCAGGCCGGCCCGTTTCTTGCCGCAAGGATGGTCGAAAAGGGCATGAAGGTGGCGCTGATCGAGCGCAAGTTCCTCGGAGGCACCTGCGTCAACGCCGGCTGCATGCCGACGAAAACGCTGGTCGCCAGCGCCCGCGCCGCCCATGTCGCAAGAAACGGCGCCACCTACGGCGTCAATATCCCAGGCGAGATCGCCATCGACATGAAGGTGGTCAGGGCGCGCGCCGAAACCGTGACCATGAACGCCCGCAACGGCCTGATCGGCTGGTTCGCCGGCATGGACGGCATGACCGTTATCTATGGCCACGCCCGTTTCGAGGACCCGAAGACCGTCAGCGTCAACGGCGAAACACTGACCGCACCGCGCATCTTTCTCAATGTCGGAGCACGGCCAGTTATCCCCGATCTGCCCGGGATCAACGATATCGATTACCTCACCAGCACTTCGATCATCGATCTCGACTCCCTGCCACGGCATCTGGCCGTCATCGGCGGCAGTTATATCGGGCTGGAATTCGCGCAGATGTATCGCCGTTTCGGCGCCGAAATCAGCGTTATCGAGCATGGTCCGAAGCTCGCATCGCGCGAGGACGAGGATATATCCGACGCGATCGCCGACGTCCTGCGCTCGGAGGGCATCGACATTCATACCGGCGCCAGCGAGATCGCCTTTTCCAAGAGCAGCGACGGAATAACGGTCGCCACCGATTCAGCGAGGATCGATGCGAGCCATGTGCTGATTGCCACCGGCCGCAAACCGAACACCGACGATCTCGGCCTCGATGCCGCCGGCGTCATCACCGACGGACGCGGCTTCATTACCGTCGACGACAAGCTTGCCACCAATGTCGACGGCATCTGGGCGCTCGGCGACTGTAACGGCCACGGCGCCTTCACTCACACCTCCTACAATGATTTCGAGATCGCCGCCGCCAATCTGCTCGACAGCGACGACCGCAAACTCTCGAGCCGCATCCTGGCCTATGCGCTTTATATCGACCCGCCGCTTGGCCGTGTCGGCATGACGGAGAAGCAGGCGCGCGCCTCGGGACACAAGATCCTGATCTCGACCCGGCCGATGAGCCGCGTCGGCCGCGCCAGCGAGCGCGGCGAGACCAAAGGCTTCATGAAAGTGATCGCCGACGCGGAGACCAAAAAAATCCTCGGCGCGGCGATACTCGGCATCGAGGGCGACGAGGTGATCCACGGCATCATCGACGCGATGAATGCAGGAACGACCTATCCCGCATTGCAATGGTCGGTGCCTATCCATCCGACGGTGTCGGAGCTGATCCCGACGCTGCTTGGGGATTTGAAGCCGGTTTAGCGATGAATTGATGCTTCGAAATCGACAGCTGGAGGCGGGCTGAGTGTCTATCGAACTGCTGATCGAGCACTACGGCCTGTTGGCGATATTTCTGGGCGCGGCCTTCGAAGGCGAAACAGCCGCCTTCCTCGGCGGCGTCATTTCCCACCGCGGACTGCTGACCTATTGGTCGGCGTCGCTCGCGGCAACGGCAGGATCCTTCGCCGGCGATCAGTTCTGGTTCTTCGCCGGCCGTTATGCGGCTCGATGGGGTCTCGTGCGCCGGCTGATGGAAAGGCCGGCGCTGGCGCGCGCCACCCGCCTTCTGGAAAGATATCCGACCGGCTTCATCCTTGCGTTTCGTTTCCTGGTGGGATTGCGGACGATCAGCCCGATCGTCATCGGGACAACGCGAATAGCGACCGGAAAATTCATCATCCTGAATGCCGTGGCCGCGTTTGCGTGGGGGCAGCTTTTCACGGCGCTCGGCTATCTCTTCGGGCACGGCATCGAACAGGCATTGGGCCACCTTCCGCTGCACCGTCATCTGCTGATTGCAATCGGAGCCGCGGCTGTCGCCGCAGTCGCGGCCCTTGTCTTTCGCAAGATGAAACTGAGCGCCAGGCACTCATAGCGGTATGACGTCCTAGAACAGGATGATTTTAGGCCGGGTCGGCCTAAAACCCGAATCCTGTTCTAAATTATATAGTTGGAGCATGATGTTGTCCGAAAACCGATCACACTTTTCGGCATCATCATGGTCTAGTCCATCACGATCTGCAGCTTCACGTCGCTTGGCCGGGCCTCGACGGCGCGATCAAACGCCTTGATCGAATCTTCGAACTTAAAGGTCTCTGATATCAGCGGCTTCAGATCCACGCGTCCCGAGCCGAGCAGCGCGATCGAGCGCTCATACTGATGCGCGTAGCGGAACACTGTCTCGATGCGGATTTCCTTGGTGGATGCCGTCGAGACGTCGAAGCCGATCGGGTTGACCGGCAGGCCGACGACGACGATGACGCCGCCTGGGCGCGGCAGCGCCATGATCGTCTCCCAGGCCTTCGGCGACCCGGAGCATTCGAAGACGACATCGGCGCCCCAGCCGTCGGTCAGCCGGGCAACCTCTTCGGCCAGGTTCTTCTCGCGGATATTGACCGGAATGACGCCCTGGTACTGCGCGGCGATATCGAGCTTCGGCTGGGCAAGATCGGCGACGATGGCGCGGGCGCAGCCGCCGGCAAGCGCCGCGATCGCCACCATCGTGCCGATCGGCCCGGCGCCGAGGACGACGGCAGTATCACCAGGCGTAATCTTCGCCTTGGTGGCCGCCTGCATGCCGACGGCGAAGGGCTCGACCATGGCGCCTTCGGCGAAGCTGACATTGTCGGGCAGCTTGAAGGTGTAGTTGGCGGGATGCACGACCTCCGGCGTCAGCACGCCGTGGATCGGCGGGGTCGCCCAGAAGGTCACGGCCGGGTCGATATTGTACATGCCGAGCCGGCTTGCCTTGGAATTCGGATCGGGAATGCCGGGCTCCATGCAGACGCGGTCGCCGACTTTCAGATGCGTGACGCCGGCGCCGACCTCGACCACCGTGCCCGCCGCCTCATGGCCGAGCACCATCGGCGCGTTGACGATGAAGGGGCCGATCTTGCCGTGCGTGTAATAATGCACGTCTGAACCGCAGACGCCGACCGTGTGGATCCTGATCTTTACCTCGCCGGGGCCGGTTTCGAGCGGCAGATCGATATCGCGGAGCGCAAGCTCATGCTGGCGCTCGAGGACAAGCGCACGGACTTTGGTCATCGTCGGTTTCCTTCCCTAGTGGCTTGCCCATGGTTTCATCGGGCAGCGTTGAAGCCGACTATAAAGCCCGAAGCCTTCCCAATTCAACCAGATTGAGAAGGCTTTTGCTCAACAAATGAAAAACTGCTCACGCAGATCTGCCGCGGCTCAGCACCGGCAGCGGCCCGTCCGAAAACTGCGCCAGCCTGGTCCGACGGCGAGCGGCCTCGTAAGGGCATTTATAAGATTTTTATATAGATGGCCTGTCGTCCGTCTCGAACCTTTATGCGCTTCGGCTCCATATTGATGGCCGAGAGATCGAAAGATCATCTCCACGCCAGAAAGCATGAAAGGCGGCCTCCCAGCGCCCTTTGTCTTGTCTGACTCCAAGAAGAACAACAGGAGTCACGATCATGATGGATATCATTTTACTTGGCACCGCGATCATATTCTTCGCGCTGTGCTTTGCCTACACCCGAGCCTGCGACAGGCTTTGACCGGAGAAACGACGATGACCCTCGATTATGTCTTGAGCGGTGCCGTGACCGTGTTTCTCACCGTTTACCTCACCTACGCTCTCCTTCGCCCAGAACGCTTTTGAAGAGAACTGGCGCTTCTGCGGTCGCCCATGCGCGACCGAGAGGCAGCCGGGTATTGAAAGTTTACCTCCATGACCCTCAACGGATGGCTTCAGATCCTGCTTTACTGCGGGATCGTCCTCGTGCTCGTCAAACCGCTCGGCGGTTACATGACGCGTGTCTTCAGCGGCGAGCGCACTTTCCTGTCACCGGTCCTCGTTCCGATCGAACGGGGGCTTTACCGCCTTGCCGGCACCAGCGAAGGCGAGGAACAGCATTGGACCTCTTATGCCTTCGCCGTGCTGCTCTTCAGCCTGCTTGGTGTCATCATACTTTACGCGCTGCAACGCTTGCAGGGCGGCCTTCCCTATAATCCGGCCGGCATGGCAGCCGTCCCGCCCGAGCTTTCCTTCAACACCGCCGTCAGCTTCGTCAGCAACACCAACTGGCAGAACTACGGCGGCGAAAGCACGATGTCCTATCTGACCCAGATGGCCGGCTTCACCGTCCAGAACTTCGTCTCTGCGGCGACGGGCATCGCCATCGCGCTCGCCTTCATCCGCGCCTTCTCGCGCGCTTCGGGCAAGGTCGTCGGCAATTTCTGGGTCGATATGACGAGGGCAACCTTCTATGTGCTGCTGCCGATCTGCATCGTGCTGACACTGGTCTACGTCTACCTCGGCGTGCCGCAGACGCTTGGCGCTTATGTCAATGCCACCACGCTCGAAGGTGCGCAGCAGACGATTGCCGTCGGGCCTGTCGCCTCGCAGCTTGCGATCAAGATGCTCGGCACCAATGGCGGCGGCTTCTTCAACGCCAATTCGGCCCATCCGTTCGAAAATCCCGACGCGATCTCCAATCTCATCCAGATGGTCTCGATCTTCGCGATCGGTGCGGCTTTGACCAACGTCTTCGGCCGCATGGTCGGCAACCAGCGCCAGGGTTGGGCGATCCTTGCCACGATGGGCATCCTGTTCATCGTCGGTGTCGGTGTCACCTATTGGGCGGAAGCTGCCGGCAACCCGCTGATGCATGCTTTCGGTCTTGGCGGCGGCAATATGGAAGGCAAGGAAGTCCGCTTCGGCGTCGCCCTGTCCTCGCTCTTTGCGGTCATCACCACCGCGGCCTCGTGCGGCGCGGTCAATGCGATGCACGGCAGCTTCACCGCACTCGGCGGCCTCATCCCGCTGATCAACATCCAGCTCGGCGAAGTTATCGTCGGCGGTGTCGGCGCGGGTTTCTACGGCATTCTGCTCTTCATCATCGTCGCAGTCTTCGTCGCCGGCCTGATGGTTGGCCGCACGCCGGAATATCTCGGCAAGAAAATCGAGGCGAAAGAAATGAAGATGGCCGTTCTCGCCATCCTCTGCCTGCCGCTCGCCATGCTGGTCTTCACGGCAATCGCAAGCGTCCTTCCAAGTGCGGTTGCATCGGTCGGGACCGCCGGCCCGCACGGCTTCTCCGAAATCCTCTATGCCTATAGCTCGGCTGCGGCCAATAACGGCTCGGCTTTCGGCGGCCTCACCGGCAATACGCCCTGGTACAACATCACCCTTGGCCTCGGCATGCTGATGGGCCGCTTCCTGGTCATCATCCCGGCGCTTGCCATCGCCGGTTCGCTGATCGCCAAGAAGTCGGTTCCAGCCTCGGCAGGCACCTTCCCGACGGATGGTCCGCTCTTTGTCGGCCTGCTCGTCGGCACGATCCTGATCGTCGGCGGCCTGACCTTCTTCCCGGCGCTGGCGCTTGGCCCTGTCGTCGAGCACCTGGTCATGATCGCCGGCCAGACCTTCTGAGGTGATGCCATGATCCTCCGTCACAGGCTTCGCAACGCCTTCCACCCTCGTCCCGGTGCGCCGGGACGAGGGAATGGTCCGAGACCCCAAGCCTCCGACGTCATCCTGGTGATGATGGCAGGCCTCCTCGTCATCGCCGCCATCGTCAAAATCTTACAGGGCTGACCGGCTGCCGGTTCGCCATCCTCGTTTCAAAGCTGGAGTCTCTTATGAGCCAGGCAAAATCCGCGAGCGTCATGGATTCTCGCATCCTCATTCCGGCCGTGGGGGCCGCTTTCAAGAAGCTAAACCCGTGGGCGCTTGCCAGAAACCCGGTCATGTTCGTCGTGGCCACGGTCTCGGTACTGACCACCGTTCTTTTCCTGCGCGATCTGGTGGCGGGCAACGGCAATCTCGGCTTCTCGTTCCAGATCAATCTCTGGCTCTGGTTCACCGTGCTCTTTGCCAATTTCGCCGAAGCCGTCGCCGAAGGCCGCGGCAAGGCGCAGGCGGATTCGCTGCGCAAAGCGCGCACCGAAACCCAGGCAAAGCTTCTAACCGGTACGGACCGCACCCAGTTCAAGTTGGTGCCCGGCACTAGCCTCAAGGTCGGCGATGTTGTGATCGTCGATGCAGGCGACATCATCCCATCAGATGGTGAAGTCATCGAAGGCGTCGCCTCCGTCAACGAAGCGGCGATAACAGGCGAATCCGCCCCTGTTATCCGCGAATCCGGCGGCGACCGCTCGGCGGTGACCGGTGGCACGCAGGTGCTGTCCGACTGGATCCGCGTGCGCATCACCGCGGCTGCCGGCTCGACCTTCATCGACCGGATGATTGCGCTCGTCGAAGGTGCGGAGCGCCAGAAGACCCCGAACGAGATCGCGCTCAACATCCTGCTTGCCGGTATGACGCTGATCTTCGTGCTCGCCACCGCGACGATCCCGAGCTTTGCCATTTATGCCGGCGGCTCGATCCCGATCATCGTGCTCGTCGCCCTCTTCGTCACGCTGATCCCGACGACAATCGGCGCGCTGCTGTCGGCAATCGGCATTGCCGGCATGGACCGCCTCGTTCGCTTCAACGTGCTCGCCATGTCCGGCCGCGCGGTCGAAGCCGCCGGCGACGTCGATACGCTGCTGCTCGACAAGACCGGCACGATCACGCTCGGCAATCGTCAGGCGACGACCTTCCGCCCGGTTCGCGGCGTTTCCGAACAGGATCTCGCCGATGCCGCCCAGCTCGCCTCGCTTGCCGACGAAACGCCGGAAGGCCGCTCCATCGTCGTGCTCGCCAAGGAGAAATATGCGATCCGCGGCCGCGACATGGCAAGCCTCAAGGCGACCTTCGTGCCCTTCACCGCCCAGACCCGCATGAGCGGTGTCGATCTCGACGGTTCCTCGATCCGCAAGGGTGCGGTCGATGCGGTGCTGGCTCATGTCAACGGCGATGCATCCTCGAAAAACGGCAGCGAGATCGTCCGTGAACTGCAATCGATCTCCGACGAGGTCGCCAAATCCGGCGGCACGCCGCTCGCCGTTGCCCGCGACGGCAGGCTGCTCGGCGTCATCCAGCTGAAGGATATCGTCAAGGGCGGCATCCGCGAGCGTTTCACCGAGCTTCGCCGCATGGGCATCCGCACCGTGATGATAACAGGCGACAACCCGCTGACGGCAGCGGCCATCGCCGCCGAGGCCGGCGTCGACGACTTCCTCGCCCAAGCCACGCCAGAGATGAAGCTGGCGCTGATGCGCGAGGAACAGTCGAAGGGCAAGCTCGTCGCCATGTGCGGCGACGGCACCAACGATGCGCCGGCGCTCGCCCAGGCCGATGTCGGCGTCGCCATGAACACCGGCACGGTCGCCGCCCGCGAGGCCGGAAACATGGTCGATCTCGATTCGGACCCGACGAAGCTCATCGAGATCGTCGAGATCGGCAAGCAACTGTTGATGACGCGCGGCGCGCTGACGACGTTTTCGATCGCCAACGACATCGCCAAGTACTTCGCCATCATCCCGGCGATGTTCCTGACCTTCTACCCGCAGCTCGGCGTCTTGAACATCATGGGACTGTCGACGCCGCAAAGCGCCATCCTCTCGGCAATCATCTTCAATGCACTGATCATCATCGCGCTGATCCCGCTGTCGTTGAAGGGTGTCCGCTACCGTCCGATCGGCGCTGGTGCGCTGTTGTCGCGCAACCTGCTGATCTACGGCGCCGGCGGCATCATCGTCCCCTTCATCGGCATCAAGGCGATCGACATGGCTGTCGCAGCCCTCGGCCTTGCCTAACGGAAGCCTGAATGCACTCCAAGGAGTAAGACAATGTTGAAAGAACTTCGTCCGGCGGTCGTCATGATCGTTGCCACCACCGCCATCACCGGCCTTCTCTATCCGCTCGCCATGACCGGTGCCGCCCAGGCCCTCTTTCCGAAGCAGGCGAACGGCAGCCTGATCGGGAACAACGGCCAGGTGATCGGCTCAATGCTGATCGGCCAGGCCTTCACCAGCGACAAATATTTCCACGGCCGTCCTTCGGCCGCCGGCGACGGCTACAATGCGGCTGCCTCCAGCGGCTCGAATCTCGGCCCGACCAGCCAGAAGCTGATCGACCGCGTCAAGGGCGACTACAACGCCGCCAAAGCGACGAACCCGAACGCGGAGGTGCCGGCCGACCTCGTCACCGCTTCGGGCAGCGGCCTCGATCCGCATATCTCGCCGGAGGCTGCCTATTTCCAGGTGGCGCGTGTTGCCAAGGCGCGAAGCCTTGATGAGGCCAAGGTCAAGGCGCTGGTCGACGGCGCCGTAGAAGACCGCGAGCTCGGCATTCTCGGCGAACCCAGGGTCAATGTTCTGGCGTTGAATCAGAGCCTTGATGCTTCTATGACTGAGTGACCCTGATAGGCTGGGCGCCCTTTTTCTTCCCATCGCTGCGCTAACCGGAGGGGCGAAGGATAGGAAGATATAGCGCCCGTCCTCGGCAGCCATCTGCAGAAAGACCATACGCATGCCAGACGACAGTCGCGACCAGGCCGGCAGGCCCTCGCCCGATGCGCTTCTCGAAAAAGCCCGGGCTGAAACGCGCGGCCGTCTGAAGATCTTTCTCGGAGCCGCACCCGGTGTCGGCAAGACTTACGAGATGCTCGTCTCCGGCCGTGCCAAGATCGCCGACGGTCTCGATGTCGTCATCGGCGTCGTCGAGACCCACGACCGCAAGGAGACCGAAGCGCTTATCCCCGGCTTCGAGATCATCCCTCGCGTCGAAATCAGCTACAGGGGCCGGGCGCTCGAGGAAATGGACCTCGACGGCATCCTTGCCCGCCGGCCTGATCTCGTGCTGGTCGACGAACTCGCCCACACCAATGCCGAGGGCAGCCGCCATCCGAAGCGTTATCTCGACGTCAAGGAATTGCTCGATCGCGGTATCGACGTCTATACGACGCTGAACATCCAGCACGTCGAAAGCCTGAACGACGTCGTCTCGCAGATCACCCGCATCCGCGTGCGCGAGACTGTGCCGGACTCGATCATCGACCTTGCCGACGACATCGAGATCATCGACCTGACGCCGGATGATCTGATCAAGCGCCTGCATGACGGCAAGGTCTACATGCCGCGCACCGCCGAGCGGGCGCTGACCAATTATTTCACGCCTGGCAACCTGACGGCGCTCAGAGAACTTGCGCTGCGCAAGACCGCCCAGCGCGTCGACGACCAGTTGCTTTCCCATATGCAGGCCCATGCAATTTCCGGCCCATGGGCGGCGGGCGAGCGGGTGCTCGTCTCGGTCGACCACCATTCACGTTCCGCTTCGCTGGTGCGTTACGCCGCCCGCATGGCCTCGCGGCTGCGTGCGCCATGGGCCGCCGTCTATATCGAGACCAACCGCTCGATCAATCTGACCGAAGCCGAACGCGATACCGTCGCCGCGACGCTGCGCCTCGCCGAGCAGCTCGGTGGCGAGGCGATTACCCTTCCCGGTCGCGAGGTGGCTGAAGAGCTCGTCGGCCACGCCACTGCCAACAACGTCACCCATATCGTCATCGGCGCCCCGAAGAAGCCGACATGGCGGGACTGGTGGGGCCGCTCGATCACCGACGAGCTGATCCGCAGGGCCGGCGAGATCAGCGTCCATGTCATTTCCGGCAATGAGAAGGACGGCACCACCGCGCGCGGCGTGAGGGCGGCGGCCACCCCGCCGCCATTGGATCTCGGGGCCTACCTGCTGGCGACCGGTTATGTCGCCATCGCGCTCGCCGTCGGCGTCGTGCTCGACCAGGTGCTCGACGTGCGCAACCTCGCCCTCGTCTTTCTGATGGCCGTGCTGACCTCAGCCGTCCTCCACGGCCTGCGGCCGGCCCTTTACAGTTGCATCCTCAGCGCGCTGTCCTTCAACTTCTTCTTCCTGCCGCCGCGCTACACGCTGACGATCAGCGATCCGGAAAGCGTGCTTGCGCTCTTCTTCTTCTTGGGCGTCGCCATCATCGCCAGCAACCTGACGGCGACCGTGCAGCGCCAGGCCGCCGCCGCCCGCCAGCGGGCGCGCACGACCGAAGACCTTTATCTCTTCTCGAAAAAGCTCGCCGGCACCGGCACGCTCGATGACGTGCTCTGGGCAACCGCCTTCCAGCTTGCCTCGATGCTGAAGGTCCGCGTCGTGCTGCTGCTGCCGGAAGAGGGCAGCATCGCCGTCAAGGCCGGTTATCCGCCTGATGATACGCTCGATGAGGCGGATATTGCCGCCGCCCGCTGGGCCTGGGAGCACAACCACGCCGCCGGCCGCGGCGCCGATACCCTGCCCGGCGCCAAGCGCCTCTATGTGCCGCTGAGAACCGGGCGCACCGCCGTCGGCGTCATCGGCCTCGACAGCGACCGCCGCGACGGGCCGCTGCTGACGCCGGAGCAACAGCGGCTGCTCGATGCGCTCGCCGACCAGGCGGCCCTTGCCATCGAACGTGTGCAGCTCGTCGCCGATGTCGACCGGGCAAGACTTGGGGCCGAAGCCGATCGGTTGCGCTCGGCGTTGCTCACATCGATCTCGCACGACCTGAAGACACCGCTTGCCGCCATCCTCGGCGCCGCCGGCACGCTGCGCGACTATTTCGCCTCGATGCCGGAGGAGGATCGCAGCGATCTGCTGTCGACCGTCGTCGACGAATCCGAACGACTCAACCGCTTCATCGCCAATCTGCTCGACATGACCAAGATCGAATCCGGCGCGATGGAACCGAACTCGGCACTGCATTATGCCGGCGATATCGTCGGCAGCGCACTTCGCCGTGCCGCAAAGATCCTCGACGGCCACAAGACAGAGATGAGTATTCCCGCCGACCTGCCGATGGTGCGCGTCGATCCCGTCCTGTTTGAGCAGGTGATCTTCAACCTGCTCGACAATGCCGCGAAATATGCGCCCGAGCAATCGGTGATCCATATCGAGGGCTGGGCCGATGCCGACAACGTCGTCGTGCAGATTTCGGACGAAGGCCCAGGCATTCCGCCGACCGATCTCACCCGCGTCTTTGACACCTTCTACCGCGTGCGCAAGGGCGATCAGGTGCGCGCCGGCACCGGGCTTGGCCTTTCCATCTGCCGCGGCTTCATCGAGGCGATGGGCGGCACGATCACCGCCGGCAACCGGACGGGCCGTCCGGGCGCCGTCTTCACCATCCGCCTGCCGAAACCCAACGACATTCCGAAAGTGGATGAACTCCGATGACCGGTTCAGCCGTCAAAATCCTCGTCGTCGACGACGAGCCTCCGATCCGCAAGCTGCTCCGCGTCGGCCTGACCGCGCAGGGCTACGAGGTGCGCGAGGCGCCGAACGCCGCCGCCGCCCGTCAGTCGGTCGCCGACGACATGCCCGACCTCATCGTGCTCGACCTCGGCCTGCCCGACACATCAGGCCACGACCTGCTGCAGGTGTGGCGCGACGAAGGGCTTTCCATGCCGGTCGTCATTCTGTCCAGCCGCACCGACGAGGCCGGTATCGTCAAGGCGCTGGAAAGCGGCGCCGACGATTACGTCACCAAGCCCTTCGGCATCAACGAACTCGGCGCCCGCATCCGCGTGGCGCTGCGCCACCGCCTGCAGCAACAGGGCGAAAAGGCGATCTTCCAGACCGGCGGGCTGTCGATCGATCTCGTCAAGCGCATCGTCAAGGTCGAAGGCGCGGAAATAAAGCTGTCGCCGAAGGAATACGACATCCTGCGCGTGCTCGCCCAGCATGCCGGCAAGGTGCTGACACACCAGTTTCTTCTAAAGCAGGTATGGGGGCCGGCGGCGGATGTGCAGTATCTGCGCGTCTATGTCCGGCAGCTGCGGCAAAAGGTCGAGCAGATTCCCGACCAGCCGCACTATATCACCACCGAGACCGGCGTTGGTTACCGGCTCAGGGAACCGGATTGAACTCCCTTCCCTCCCGCTGCCGGAACACTATCGAGCCGAACAGTATCGAGCCGAACAGTATCGAGCCGAACAGTATCGAGCCGAACAGTATCGAGAATGACATGAACCTTCCCAACATCATCCGCCCGGAACACACCTTCATCGGCGTGTCGGCGCCGACGAAATGGCGCGCGCTGCAGACCATCGCCGACAAGGCCGCCAAGGCTTTCTCCGTCGACGGCCAGACCATCCTGAAGGCGCTCGAAGCGCGTGAGAAGCTCGGCTCGACGGGGATCGGCAACGGCATCGCCATCCCGCATGCGGCAATCGACGGCATGACCAGCCCGCGCGGCCTTCTCCTCCGCTTTGCCCATCCGCTGGATTTCGAGGCGATCGACGATATCCCGACGGATATCGCCTTCGTGCTGCTCTTCGGGGAAAACAATCGCGGCGAATATCTGAACGTGCTTTCTGCGATCGCCAGGCGGCTGCAATCGGACGGCACGCTTGTCGCCATGCGCAAGGCACGAACGGTCGACGAATACTATTCCGATTTCATCGCCGATTCACGGGTATGACGTCCAAATTGAATAGCGGGAGCATGATGTCGTCCGAAAACCGCTCACACGTTTCGGCATCATAAAAAAGGCGCGGCCCGAAGGCCGCGCCCGCTCGTCTGCAATCAGACTATCTTAGAAATCGCGCTGGAAGCGCAGGAAGCCGAACACTTCGTCGTCGCCTTCGTCCTCATCGTGATATTGCACGCTGAGCTTCGAACGCAGGTCTTCGACGATCTGGTAGTCGATGGTGACACCGGTCGTGTAGGCGCTGCCGCCGGTGAAACCGTTGCCGTCAGCCTCGAGAGCAATGTTCTCGAAGTACTGGAAGCCCGGGGTGACCGACCACTTGTCGTTGATCTTCAAGGCATACTCTGCTGCGATCGTCCATTCGGACTCTTCGTAGTAGTAGTTGGCCCCGCTTGCCCATACGCCGGCAATGCCGAGCGTGCCCGGGCCGATGTCGGCATAAACGATACCGCGGACAGCGACTTCGCTGGTGTCGGTGTCGTAACCGGCAAGCAGGTAAGCGCTGATGGCGCCGGCCTTGTAGGAGACCTGGCCTGCGACACCAAAGTTGTTCGGGCCGTCGCCCGGCTTGGTGGCGTAGACTTCTTCGAGTTCGTCGACCGAGATGCCGGCCGCGAAAGCGCCATTCTCGTACTGATAACGGATCGAGTTGTGGGTCGTCTCGTTGCTGGCGAGCGTATCGGTCTCGCCGCTCATGTCGTCATCCCACCAGCTGTACAGCTTACCGGCGCGGAAACCGGCAATGTCGAGATAGCCTTCATCGAGCAATGCTTCCTGATCGGAGGCATCGTCGGCATTGTAACGCAGTGTGATGACGCCGGTGAGCGTACCGTACTCGGTGTCGTTCTTGGTCTGGAAGGTGACCTGACCACGAGTCCAGAAGTCTACGTCGGAATCGCCGGATATCTGCTGACCGAAACGCACTTCGGTACGGATATAACCGCCGATCGAAAGGCATGTTTCCGTCCCCGGAATATAAAAATAGCCGGTACCGTAGGCGTCGCAAACGCGAACATATTCCACGGGCTCGGGTTCCGCCGCCACGATGGCGTCGGCTGCGCGGGCTCCGGAGGCCGCGGCAAGGGCGGCAACGGAGGCAAAAAGGATAGTTCTGATATTCATTTTGAATGGCCCTAACAGGTTTGGAATGCGAGGCGCACTTCAAGGGTACCCCCGCGTAGCAGTCGGCGAATACGACCGCACGGGAGCCATATAGGAATCCGCAAGTGTCATCGCGGCAAAATCTTGGCAAAAATCTGCATCACCATGTCGTTTTCGTGGAGGAACTGTGGCCAAAAAAACACGGCCCCACGGCAGCCAGCGCCCAGCGACCAATTGGCCGCGGCCAACTTCGGCACGTCCATTTCCAAATCGCCGCTTAAATGGAATGGCATTCTAACAGCCACGCCGGAACCGGAAGAACCTTTGTTTCATTATACGACCGAGTTGATAGAGTTAAGGCAGAAAACAGGAGGGTTCCCCATGCAGACACAACGGCTCACCCGGCTCATCGCAGCTGCGGTCATGGCAGGCAGCTTCGCGATCGGAAGCATTGCTCCGGCATTCGCAGATCAGACGCTTCTTAACGTTTCCTACGATCCGACCCGCGAATTGTATAAGGATTTCAATGCCGCCTTTGCCGCCAAGTGGCAAAAGGACAATGGTGAAACCCTGACGATCCAGGCTTCGCATGGCGGTTCCGGCGCCCAGGCCCGCTCGGTCATCGACGGTCTCGACGCCGATGTCGTGACACTTGCCCTCGAAGGCGATATCGACGCCATCGCCAAGGCGACCGGCAAGATCCCGGCCGACTGGAAGACCAAGTTCCCCAACAATTCGACGCCTTATACGTCGACGATCGTCTTCCTCGTGCGCAAGGGCAACCCGAAAGGCATCAAGGATTGGGGAGACCTGGTCAAGGACGACGTGCAGGTGATCACCCCGAACCCGAAGACATCGGGCGGCGCGCGCTGGAACTTCCTTGCCGCATGGGCATGGGCCAAGCAGTCAAATGGCGGCGACGAAGCCAAGGCGCAGGAATACGTTGCGAAACTCCTGCAGCACGTCCCGGTTCTCGACACCGGCGCTCGCGGCGCCACGACCACCTTTGTCCAGCGCGGCCTCGGCGATGTGCTGCTCGCCTGGGAAAACGAAGCCTATCTTTCGCTCGAAGAGCTCGGTCCCGACCAGTTCGAGATCGTAACACCGACCTTCTCCATCCGCGCCGATCCGCCGGTCGCCGTCGTCGACGGCAATGTCGACAAGAAGGGCACGCGCAAGGTCGCCGAAGCCTATCTCAACTACCTCTATTCGGACGAAGGCCAGAAGATCGCCGCCAAGCACTACTATCGGCCGACCAAGCCGGAAGCCGCCGATCCGGCTGACATCGCCCGCTTCCCGAAGCTGACGCTGGCGACCATCGACGACTTCGGCGGCTGGAAGGACGCACAACCTAAATTCTTCGGCGACGGCGGCGTATTTGACCAAATCTACAAGCCGGCCCAATAATAGACTTCATGAAAGCACATAGCCCCACGCGGTGGCGGTTCAAACGGCCGAGCGTCATTCCGGGTTTCGGAATGGCGCTCGGCTTTACCTTGACCTGGCTCACCCTTCTGATCCTCATCCCGCTCTCGGGCCTTGCCGTCCGGTCGAGCGCGCTCGGCTGGGAGAAATTCTGGTCGATCGCGCTCGATCCGCGCACGCTGAACGCGTTGCGCATAAGCTTCGGCAGCGCCTTCATCGCCGCGATCGTCAATGCCGTCTTCGGCATCATTCTCGCCTGGGTGCTGGTGCGTTACCGCTTCCCCGGCAAGCGCATCATCGATGCCATGGTCGACCTGCCCTTCGCGCTGCCGACCGCCGTTGCCGGCATCGCACTGACGACGCTCTATGCGCCGAACGGCTGGATCGGCCAGTTCCTGACGCCGCTCGGCATCAAGATCGCCTTTACGCCTACCGGCATCGTCGTGGCGCTGATCTTCGTCGGCCTGCCCTTCGTGGTGCGTACCGTGCAGCCGGTCATGGAGGAGATCGACAAGGAAGTGGAGGAGGCCGCGGCAACGCTCGGCGCCAATCGCTTCCAGACGATTTTCCGCGTGTTGCTGCCGGGGCTGGCGCCCGCCGTGCTCACCGGCTTTGCGCTGGCCTTTGCCCGCGGCGTCGGCGAATACGGCTCGGTCATCTTCATCGCCGGCAACCTGCCGTTCAAATCGGAGATCGCGCCGCTGCTGATCATCATCAAGCTCGAAGAGTATAATTATGCGGCAGCGACCGGCATTGCGGCGATCATGCTGATCATCTCGTTCGCCATGCTGCTCGTCATCAATCTCATCCAGAGCTGGAGCAGGCGGAGGTACGGCTATGGCGCTTGATGCGACCGCTCAACCAACGAAGCTGCGTTCGGTGACCACCGAAAACAGGATCGCGCGCTTCAGCCTGATCATCCTCTCGCTCGTCTTCCTGCTGCTGATCCTGCTTCTGCCGCTCGCAGCCGTCTTCGTCGAGGCCTTCCGCAAGGGGGCCGGCCCGTTCCTCCAGGCGCTCGCGGACGCCGAGACCTTCTCGGCGATCCGCCTTACACTGATCGTTGCCGGCGTCAGCGTGCCGCTCAACCTGGTCTTCGGGGTCGCCGCCGCCTGGGCGATCGCCAAGTTCGAGTTCAAGGGCAAGGCTTTCCTGACGACGCTGATCGACCTGCCGTTCTCGGTCTCGCCCGTCATATCGGGCCTGGTCTTCGTTCTGCTATTCGGCGCCAATACCTGGCTCGGCCAGTGGTTCAGCGCTCACGACATCAAGATCCTGTTCGCCGTGCCGGGGTTGATCCTCGCCACCATGTTCGTCACCTTCCCCTTCGTCGCCCGCGAGCTGATCCCGCTGATGCAGGAACAGGGAACGGCCGACGAGGAGGCAGCGCTTTCGCTCGGCGCCAGCGGCTGGCAGACCTTCTGGCACGTGACGCTGCCGAACATTAAATGGGGACTGCTCTACGGCGTGCTTCTCTGCAACGCCCGCGCCATGGGCGAATTCGGCGCCGTCTCGGTGGTATCCGGCCACATCCGCGGCCAGACGAACACCATGCCGCTGCAGGTAGAAATTCTCTACAACGAGTATAATTTCACCGGCGCTTTTGCGGTCGCCACGCTTTTGGCCTTGCTCGCGCTCGTAACTCTTGTTTTGAAGACGCTGCTGGAAATGCGCTATAGCGCAGAAATCGCCGCCAGCCGGCGGCACTGAAGGATTTGGAATGGAAGTACGCGTTCAAAACATTCGCAAGGAATTCGATCGTTTTCCGGCGCTGCACGATGTCTCGCTCGACATCCGCTCCGGCGAGCTGATCGCACTGCTCGGTCCATCGGGCTCCGGCAAGACGACATTGCTGCGGCTGATCGCCGGCCTCGAAAGCCCGACAGAGGGGCTGATCTTCTTCGGCGACGAGGATGCCTCGAAGAAATCAGTGCAGCAGCGCAATATCGGCTTCGTCTTCCAGCACTATGCTCTCTTCCGCTACATGACGGTGCTCGAAAACGTCTCCTTCGGCCTGAAGGTCAGAAACAGTGCGCGGCGGCCGCCGAAGGCCGATATCCGCAGGCGGGCGCTGGAACTGCTCGACCTTGTCCAGCTTTCGGGTCTCGAAAAACGCTACCCAGCCCAGCTTTCCGGCGGCCAGCGCCAGCGTGTGGCGCTCGCCCGCGCCATGGCCGTCGAGCCGAACGTGCTGCTGCTCGACGAACCCTTCGGCGCGCTCGACGCCCAGGTGCGCAAGGACCTGCGCAAATGGCTGCGCGATATCCACGATCGCACCGGACATACCACAGTCTTCGTCACCCACGACCAGGATGAGGCGCTGGAGCTTGCCGACCGCGTCGTCGTCATGAGCCAAGGCGCGATCGAACAAGTGGGCACGCCGGACCAGGTTTACGACAATCCCAATTCTCCCTTCGTCTTCGGCTTCATCGGCCAGTCGAACTGCCTGCAGGTCGAGATATCAGACGGCGACATTCGCTTCGAAGGTCGCTCGCTCGGCCTCAATGCCGAAGGCGAGCCGGATGGCACGGCGCAGCTCTATTTCCGCCCGCACGACGTCAGGCTTTGCGAATCAGCTGAAAACTGTATCGCCGGCCAGCCGGTCTCCAGCCGCCGCGTGGCAGGCACCCGCCATATCGAATTGGATATCGGCAATGATCGCCCGCATATCGAGATCGAATTGCCACCGAGCGAGGCCGACAGGCTTGACCGCAACCGGGTAGCCTTCAAGCCGACCCGCTGGAAACTGTTCCGCAGCTGATGAGGATTGGTGACGCTAACACCTTGAATTCCTGCAGCATTTATCTCTAAATCGATTCCGATTTAGGGGATTATGCAGAAGGCCATCGCCGGAATCGTATTTGGCGAGAGTCCCTTAAGGTTTTTGTTATCTAAGGTTGTTTGTATTTCAGTCATATGACGAGTAAAACGTTTACGCTTAACCATTAAGGGCTGGACTAATCCCATAGGAGGCACCTGGCGTTGAGGGCGGAGATTTCCTTTGGAAAATCCCTGATCGGGATTTTGTTCGTGGGACTGGCAGCTGCAAGCTGCACAACGACATCGAAACCGGCGGCAACGGCGGCGAACACCAAGACGAAGCCGGGCCAAGCGGCGAAAGTCACGTTCAATTATACGGCCAAAGACCGCGAGTGCCTGCAGCGCGCGATGTATTTCGAATCGCTGCATTCGGACAAGGACGGCTACATGGCTGTCGGGACCGTCGTCATGAACAGGCTCACCTCCGGCGCCTATCCAACGTCGATCTGCGGCGTGGTGGCCCAGAAAAGGCAGTTCGCGCCCGGCGTGATGACGCGCGAAGTCAAGCCGCAGGCGGAAACCGAGCTTGCCAGCGCGGCCGATGCAATCCTTGTTAAAGGCGCACGCCATCCTGCGGTGAAGGACGCGATGTTCTTCCACACCGATGGGCTGAAATTCCCGTACGACAACATGCACTATGTGACGGTTGCCGGCGGCAACGCCTTCTACGAGAAGCGCGACTCCAACGGCATGCTTGAAACGCCGCCGCCGCTGCCCTCCTACGAGGTGGCGATGAACTATGTGCCCGGCGAAAGCATGCTGCCGCCGCAATTCGAGGCCCTGATACCCTCGGCGGTTCCCGTTCCTCTCCCGGCTCCAGACCCCATGGCGACGGCGAGCACGGGGCAGATGCGGATCACGGCGCCGGTGACCGCGCCGGAAACATCCCCGCTAACATCGGTCGAGCCCGAGCCGGGAATGCCCATTGCGATCCCTATCCCCCGGCCCGCCTATGACAGCGTGATGCTGCGTGAAAGCCTTCCAGCGAACGGCGGTTAAACCAACCGCCGTTCCGGTATGAGTTAGATGGAAGCGCGCTTTTGCTGGACTTGTTTTAAGCGCGCTCTTCCCAAACCCTCGCCAGTTCCACGATCGTCTTCACCGCCTTTTCCATGTCCTGGCGGCTCACCCATTCGAGCGGCGAGTGGAAGGCGTGGCCGCCGGCGAAGATGTTCGGGCACGGCAGCCCCATGAAGGAAAGACGCGAGCCATCGGTGCCGCCGCGGATGCTGCCGCGCACCGGCGTCATGCCGGCCCGGCGCACCGCTTCGATCGCGTTGTCGACGATCTCCGGGTGACGATCGAGCACCACCTTCATGTTGCGATACTGCTCCTTCACCTCAAAATGATAGGTCGAGCCGGGATAGACAGCCATCACGTCCTTGACGATGCCTTCGAGCATCGATTCCTTTTCCGTGAGACCCTTGTCGGTGAAATCACGGATGATAAAGCTCAGCGACGCCTTCTCCATCGAACCGGTCACGCCTGTGGGATGGATGAAGCCCTGCTGGCCTTCCGTGGTCTCGGGGGCAATATCCCCCGGCAGCCGGTCGATGATGGCGCCAGCGATTTTGATGGCGTTTTCCATGCGGCCCTTGGCAAAGCCGGGATGGATCGCCACACCTGATATGCTGATCTCGACGCCGTCGGCCGAAAACGTCTCATCCTCGATATGGCCGGCCGTCTCGCCGTCCATCGTATAGGCGAAGTCGGCACCGAGTTTCTTCAGGTCGACCTTGTTGACGCCGCGCCCGACTTCCTCGTCGGGCGTGAACAGGATCTTGATCGTCCCGTGCCTGATATCTGGATTGCCGACGAGTATCTGAGCCGCGGTCATGATTTCGGCCAGTCCGGCCTTGTCGTCGGCGCCGAGCAATGTCGTTCCATCGGTCGTGACGATATCATTGCCAATCTGGTTCTGCAGTTCGGGATGATCGCTGACGCGGATCACCCGGCCGGTGTCGCCGGCAAGCTTGATATCGCCGCCGGCAAAATTCCTGATGATCTGCGGCTTGATATTAGTGCCGCTGAAATCGGGTGCCGTATCCATGTGCGAGCAGAAACAGATGACCGGCACCGTCTTGTCGCTATTGGCCGGAATGGTCGCGTAGACATAGCCGTGTTCATCGAGATGCGCGTCCGCAAGACCGATCTTCAGCAGTTCATCGACCAGAACGCGGCCGAGATCCTTCTGCTTGCCGGTGGTCGGCTGCGTCGAGGAGGCGGGGTCGGATTGCGTGTCGATAACGACATAACGGAGAAAGCGGTCGAGAACAGTGTCGGTCATGGCATCCAATCCAGCAAGATCACACGGACGATATAGCCCTCATGGGCGATGCGGCAAAAGATTTTTCCGCTCGCAGCACGTGAGGAATGATCGTGCAATCCCTTTCATGCGCCCCTGTCTGATATCGGAACCGAGACCACATGTGAAACCAGCCTGCCGTCGCTGACCTCATGCATGAGGAAGGACGGAGCGTCGATCACCGAAAGATCGGCACGGCCGTCCAGCAGAAGCGGATTGGGCGGGCAAAGGGAGCCGCAGGTCTGGACAGTCATCGATCCCAGCCGGCCAAAAGCGGGTCGGTGAACATGGCCGCAGAGAATCGCCAGTGGTAGCCTGTGCATCGTCTCCAGGGTGCTGAGAAGCGCACTGCCGTTTCTGCATCCGACCTGGTCCAGCACCTCGATGCCGATCCGCAACGGCGGCTGATGCATGAAGAGAAGGGAGGGCGTCGTCACATCCGCAAGCGCGCTCGTCAGCCATGGCAGGTGCGGCAGGACGTCGCCGTAACTCTGACCGGCAACGGTCACATCGACACCGAAGAGGGTCAGCCCATCGACGGCTGTCCGGAAATGCATCGGTCCCGTCGCATTGATCCACGTGCCGACAGCGACAAGTTCGGAGCGCATCAATTGCACATCGTCACCGTTGCCCGGCAACAGATGGACGGGGCAGTCCAGCGACCGCAGGTTTTCGGCAACAAGGCGATAGCCGTGCCGCCATTGGTCGTTTACCAGATCTCCGGTGACAACAAGCACATCCGGGCGGAACGTTTTCAGCCAGCCTATCGCTCGCTCCAGCGTCCGCAGCGACGAAAGGTCTGGCCCCGCATGGATATCGGAAATCTGCGCAACGAGCATGTTCTGCCTCCCCGCCCCTGCCGGAGACACTATGCCGAAACCGACAGCATCGGGCTACCGGCCTAACCGTTCAATCGACGCGTTTTCCCTCGCCGTCGAACACATGCAGATATTGAGCCGGGAAGGCCACATTGACCTTGGGACCTGCCTTCAGCGCTTCGCGGTTCAGCGTGAAGATCTTGAACGGCAGACCATGCAGGGCAAGGTGCAGGATGATGCCGAAGCCTGTCGGTTCGACGAGTTCCACATCCGCGGCAAGCCCCGCCCCGCCGTCACTCATCAGCACATGCTCCGGCCGGATGCCGAGCGTCACCTTTGCGCCGTCTGAAAGCGGCAAAGGCTTTGCAAGCGGCACGATCGTGCCGTCCTTCAGCTTCACGCCGTCGGCATCGTAGGTGGCCTCGAGGAAATTCATCCCAGGCGAGCCGATGAAGCCGGCAACGAAGAGATTGGCGGGGCGGTCGTAGAGTTCCAGGGGACTGCCGACCTGCTGGACCACTCCGCCATGCATGGCGACAATCCGGTCCGCCAGCGTCATTGCCTCGATCTGGTCGTGGGTCACGTAGATCGAGGTCGCCTTCAGGTCGCCATGCAGTTTCTTGATTTCGGCGCGCATCTGTTCGCGCAGGCGCGCATCGAGGTTGGACAGCGGTTCATCGAACAGGAAGGCCTTGGGCTGGCGCACGATGGCGCGGCCCATGGCGACGCGCTGTCGCTGGCCACCGGAAAGCGCCTTCGGCCTGCGTTCGAGCAACGGATCGAGGCCGAGCTTTGCGGCAGCCGCGGCGACCGCGCCTGCAATCTTCTCCTTCGCCACCTTCCGCAGCCTGAGGCTGTAGCTCATATTGCCGGCGACATTCATATGCGGGTAAAGCGCGTAGGACTGGAACACCATGGCGATGTCGCGGTCCTTGGGATGCAACTCGTTGACCCTATTGCCGGCGATGCGGATCTCGCCTGATGTGACCTCCTCAAGCCCGGCGATCATCCGCAGCAGCGTGGACTTGCCGCAGCCGGACGGACCGACGAGCACGACGAATTCGCCGTCCTGGATTTCCAGGTTGACGCCGTGCAGCACCTGCACATGGCCATAGGCTTTGCGGATATTCCGGATATCGATCGATGCCATTTGTTTAACCCTTGACCGCGCCGGCCGTCAGGCCCTGGACGAGATAGCGCTGGATGAGCAGGAAGAAGAGGCCGGCCGGAATGAGCGCCATGACGCCCGCCGCCATCATCTGCCCGAAATCCACCGAGAATTTCGAAACGAAGGTAAGAAGGCCAACCGGGAAGGTCGCCGCGTCATTGCCGTTGATCAGCATCAGCGCGAAGAGCAGTTCGCTCCAGGCGGCGGTGAAGACGAAACCGAGTGTGGCGGCGATCCCCGGCAGCGTCAGCGGCAGGATGATCTGGCGAAATGCCGTGAACTGCGTCGCGCCGTCGATCTTCGCCGCCTCTTCGAGATCCCTTGGGATGCCGTCGAAGAAAGACTGCATCAGGAAGGTGGCGAAAGGCACGTTGAAGGCGGTGTAGACGATGACGAGCCCGGTCAGGCTGTTGGTCAGATGCAGCGGCGACAGGATCTTGAAGATCGGCGCGACCAGCATGACCAGCGGGAACATCTGGGTCAGCAGCATCAGAGCGACAATCCAGTATTTTGCCCGGAAATTGAAGCGGGAAAGCGCATACCCCGATAGCGAGGCGCAGATGGTCACGGTGATGGCCGTCGAGGCGGAGACGATCAGGCTGTTCTTGAAGAAGGTCGGAAAGGCGCTGTGCCGCAGGACAAAGGCATAATGATCCCAAGTCGTGCGCGACGGCCACATGCGCACGCCCTCGCTATAGAGCAGGTCGTTCGGCGTCACCGAGACCTTGAGCAGCCAGAACAGCGGAAAGAGCGCGAAGGCGATGTAGCAGAGGATCGCCAGACGGTGTGCGATGGTGGGAATGACGGATCGTCTCATGATCTCAATCCTTGTTCAGCAGCGTCTGCCGGAGCAGGATGATCAGCATCGAATAGGCAAGCAGCAGTACGAGCAGCACCAGCGCGATCGCCGAGGCATAACCGAAATCGAGCCGCCTGAAGGCTGTCGTGAAGATGTAGCTGGCGACGATCTGCGTTCGGTCTGCCGGCCCGCCATTGGTCATGACGACGATGAGATCGGCGAAATTGGAAATCCACACGGTGCGCAGCAGCACGGTGATGGCGATCGTTGGCGCCAGAAACGGCAGGGTGATCGAGCGGAAACGCTGGAACCAGCCGGCGCCGTCGATCGACGCCGCCTCATAGAGATCGCGCGGGATCGCCTGCAAGGCGGCGAGCAGGGTAATGGCGAAGAAGGGAATGCCCCACCAGACATTGGCGACGATCGGCCCCCACATCGCATAGTTGGGATCGGAGAGGATATTGCCCGGCTCATGCATCAGCCCAAGGGCGAAGAGCCAGTGCGGGATCGGCCCGATGACGGGATTGAACAGCCAGGCCCAGTTGAGGCCGGCAAGAAAGGACGGCACGGCCCAGGGCAGGAAGACCAGCGCCTGGGCGATTGCCCGGCCCTTGAACGGCTTGTCGAGCAGCAGCGCCAGGATCAGCCCGAAAACGAACTGCAGGACGACGGAAGCGCCTGTCCACCACAGCGTGTTCCTCAGCGCACCGTAGAAGGCGGCGTCGCCTGAAAGCTCGCGGAAATGATCGAGCCCGATGAAGCCGCCGGAAAACGGATTGAGCAGCTGGATATCGCGGAAGGCGTAGGAAATGCCGACCGTCAGCGGCACCAGCATCACCGCAATGATCAGGATCAGCGACGGCGCGCTGTAGAGATAGGGCTCCGAAGCATCGGCAACGCGACGCAGCCATGGTCTGCGGTCGCGACGCATGTCGAGCGTATCGGCGGAAATGGTCATCAGCCAAAAGGTCCCGTTCGCGGCGTTCTGCGCCGTCTGTGTCATCAAAAAAGCGGCGGCGGCCTGTTCCGAGGCCGCCGCCGTCAGTCCGTCGCTTATTTCTTGGCGAGGAACTTCTGCTGCGCCTTGGTGAGGTATTCCGCCCACTGGTCGGCCAGATCCTTCGCCGAGATATCGCCGAGCATCGCCTGTTGCGAGGTCTTGATCGCTAGCGAATCCTTGAAGAAGGCGAATTCCTCGAGATAGGTCGGCATGACTGTTGGTACCGTGTTCGGGTCGGCCAGTTCCTCGAACCAGCCCTTGAACTGGTCACCGGCGTAGAAGGGATCCTTCTCGGCCGCCGTATAGGCCGGCAGGGCGCCGATGCGCTTGTTCCACTCGATATTGCCTTCCGGCCCTTCGAGCGTGGCGATCAGCTTCCAGGAGAGATCCTTGTTGCCGCTGGTCGTGAACATCGACCAGCCGCCATAGCCGATCGTCGGGAAGGACTTGCCGTCAGGCCCCTTCGGCAGCGGCATGACGCCGAAATCCTCCTTCTTCATGCGTTCGGCAATGGCGATCAACGCATCCGGATCCTGATCGAGGAATGCGCAGGTGCCAGAATAGAAGCCGGCGACGACCTCGTTGAAGCCCCAGTTGACGCTGTCCTTCGGCGCATAGCCCTTCTTGTAGAGATCGACCATCCATTCGATGCCCTTGGCCCAGCCGGGGCTGTTCATCGTCGAGGTGCCGTCGTCGTTGAAATACTTGTTCGAGCCGGCCATCGAGGCGGCGAAGATCATCCAGCCGTTGAGGCCGCCCGCTCCTCCGCGCATGCAGTAGCCGTATTTGCCGGACAGTTTGGAAACCTTTTCCGAAGCGGCGGTGAATTCTTCCATCGTCTTCGGCGGCGCGGCGACGCCGGCTTCGGCAAGCAGCTTCTTGTTGTAGAACATCGCCCTGAGATAGAATCCGTAGGGCAGCATATAGGCGGTGTTCTTGACGTCGCGGCCGAGTTCGAGTGCGCGCGGCGTCAGCTCCTTGGTGTGCTCCCACTTTGCAAGGTAGGGCTCTAAGCTCTCGAGCATGCCGTTATTGGCATAAAGCGACAGCCAGGTGTCGGGCATCTCCATCACATCGGGCACGTCGCCGGCAGACACCATAGTCGCGAACTTCTGGAACGCCTCGTTCCAGGGCAACGAGATGATGTCGACTTTGGTGCCGGGATTGGCGGCTTCGAACTTGCCGACGATCGATTTCAGCGTTTCGGTGCGCTCCGGGCTGGTGATGACTTCGACAAGCTTGAGCGTCGTATCGGCAAAGGCCGTGCCCGCCATCATCGACGCAAAGATCGTCGAGATTATTAGTTTTTTCATGGCTCAGTTCCCCCTTATTAGGTTTCTCTCGGGTTTCAGGATTGTGAGGCGGCGGCGAGCGCCTCCTCGATGTCTCTCCACAAAGCCTCGGTTCCTTCGAGGCCGACATGGAGACGTACGGATCGCGCATGGATGCCGAAGGCATGTGCGGAATTCGGCTGTGCTTTCTGCTGGAGCACCACCTCGCCCGGTACGATCAGGCTTTCATGTCCACCCCAGCTTACGCCCAGTTTGAAGAGCTTGAGGTGATCGGCGAAGGCACGGATATCCACGCCGTCGCGGAATATGAAGGAAAACAGGCCCGAGGTGCCGATGAGGCCAGTGGGCAGACGGTTGGCGAGCCCCGGATGGCAGACCGTCTCCACCACGCCGAGCTTCTGAAGGCGCCTGGCGATTTCAAGCGCCGATGCCTCGTGGGCTTTCATGCGCAGCGGCAGCGTGCGCAACCCGCGGATCAGCAGCCAGGCGTCGAACGGCGAAAGCTTGCCGCCGAGATAGGGATAGGCCTCGGCCTTGACACGCGCGATCATCGCCGTCGAGCCGGCGATGACGCCGGCCACCACATCGCTATGGCCGCCGAGATATTTCGAGGCTGAATGGATGACGAGATCGACGCCGAGCGTCAGCGGCCGCTGGAAGAACGGGCTTGCCCAGCTGTTGTCGATCATCGAGATGGCGCCATGTTGTTGGGCGAGTGCTGCGAGCGCGCCGACGTCATGCGCCTCCATCACCCAGCTCGTCGGGCTTTCCATGTAGAAGAGTTTGGCGCCGGGCAGCGCCTTGGCGACCGCCTCCTCGTCGCGTCCGTCGACATAGGTCACCTCGATCTTCATCCGCTTCAGGATGGTGCCGAACAGGCGAAAGGCATCGGGATAGACATGCTTGACGGCGACGATGCGGTCGCCCGGCTCGACGAAGCTTAAGACCGCCGATGAGATCGCCGCCATGCCGCTTGCAAAACCCAGCGCATCCTCGGCACCTTCGAGCTTGGCGAGCATTTCTTCGAAGGCACGCACCGTCGGGTTCAGGCCGCGCGTATAGATCGGCCGCACCCTCTCGCCGCGATAAGAGGCGATCATGTCGTCATAATCGGAAAAGGTGAAAAGCGAGGTCTGGAAAATCGGCGGCACGACGGCGTCGGCGAAGTTGCCTTCGTCGTGCGCCGTGATGAGGGAAGCAAGATCGAACGGTTCAGAGCCGTTGCTCATTTGGACATTTCCTTGATGTCTTCCTCGACGATATCGAGAATTTTCAATGTTTCGGCGCGCGCCGCCTCGGGATCCCCGGCAGCGATCGCATCGAAAAGGGTGCGGTGAAAGGGAAAGGACCGGCGTGCGAAATCCTGGCGGTCGAACGGATGCTCCCAGAAGCGCTCGAAGGTCTCGCGCATCTGCTCGAGAAGCTGGCGAAACAGCGGATTGTGGGTGGCGTCGTAGACAGCGAGATGGAAGGCCAGATCCTCCGGCCCGGAGGTACCCTTCTCCAAGTGCACCCGCTCCATCGCGTCCAGCTTTTCCTCGATGACGACGAGGTCTGTGTTCGTGCGCCGCCGGGCCGCGACCATGCCTGCCTCGCATTCGATGCCGCGTCGAACCTCCAGCGTCTGCAGCAGCACGTCGCGCAGATGAACCGTGTCGAAAGAGAGCGGCATGTGGATCGTCGCCCTGGAAACCGGTTTCAGCAAATAGGTGCCGCTGCCCTTACGCGTCTCGATGACGCCGAGCGCCTGGAAGTGGCGGATCGCCTCGCGAATGGTCGAGCGGCCGACGGCAAGGGCTGCCATCAACTCGCGCTCGGCCGGAAGCCTATCGCCCGCCTTCAACCTGGCTTCCTCGACATAATCCGCCAGCGCATCGGTCACCTGACGCGCGCGGTCCATGACTGGAAGCGGCCGGATCACCGGCCTGTCGCTGCTATTTGCCTTCATGGTTCCCCATTTTCTTATCAGGCAGCCGACGTCTAGAATTGGTCTGACATCTTAGCATTTCTCAAAGATGGAAAGACGTCAAGGGGTGTTTGTTGGTCGGCCGGCCGCTCCACAATTCCCTTTGCACCTCCGAAATGGTTTCAGCGCGGCGCTTACCGCGGGCACGCAGTGGAACCGCCTCTCTCTTCAGGTGTTCCTGTCGATCAGCAGGGAGCTTTCAAATGACCTACGTCTCATCGCCAAGCTACGACCGTAACGACGCCAGCCGCGCTTCGAACCTTCGTCAGTGTCTCGAGACCGCCAGACGCCGCCTCGATGAGATATCGCACAACTCGGAAACCGAGAAAATTGAAACGCTCGTGGCTTCCGCCGTCGAGGCGGGTTGGGAAGAGGATGAAGTGCGCGAGGCCCTGAGCGCCGGCGACGAGCAAGGAAACAAGATGCCGGAGCACAAACCACCCGTCCCAACGATCGGCGTGGTCCCTTCGTCATCTTTTTGACAAGTGGCGGATGCTAGCGCGGTCCTGGCAAGCGGCGGGATCTCGGCTTATCTCGCCGTGTGATCACCTGTGCGGATAATGTTGCCCAATCGCCACCACCCAGGCGCCGATGGTGTTCCGTCAGCCATGCTCAAGACGCTCGACGTCCGGCGGGACCAAACCGCGTGGAAGCGGCCCGCCCGGCGTCAGATCTCCTGTTCATTGGTGGCCGGTCGGCAAGAAAGACTCGTCCAACCCTCCGGCATGATCCTCTCTCCGGCAAACAGTCTGACCGTGGCGTGAAAAAGCGTCGGCGCCGACCTAGTTAGTCACCGACGGCCGGGGATGGCGGCCGTCGGACTTTTGAACTTACAATCAACGACAAGAGGATAAGTTGATGAAAAGGACGTTTCTATATTATTGCACTTTGATATCCGCGCTATCGGCGATGACGGCTTCTATTGTCGGCGCGCCCGCTCTCGCCGAAGAGTTTGTTGCTTCGCAGAGCAAGACGGTCGTCGAAACCAACAAGGGCAGTCTCGTCGGCGCACTCGACGATGGCATCTTTAGCTATCTTGGCGTCCCCTATGCACATGCCGACCGCTTCATGCCGGCGGAAGAGGTCGCGCCCTGGAAAGGCATCCGCCCCGCGGTCACCTATGGCGAGAACTGCTTTATCCCCCGCATGAAGGAAGTGGCCGGCGACGAACTCTTCAATCCGCACCGCTATCTGCCGATGAGCGAAGCCTGCCAGTTCCTGAACATCTGGACGCCGGCGATCAACGACGGAAAGAAACGGCCGGTCATGGTCTGGATCCATGGGGGCGGCTTCACCAATGGTTCAGGCATCGAACTGACCTCGTATGACGGCCACAATCTGAGCAAGGACGGTGATGTCGTCGTCGTCACCCTCAACCACCGGCTCAACGTGCTCGGCTTCCTCGATCTTTCCGCTTACGGAGAGAAATACAAACGGACGGGCAATGCCAGCGTCACCGATCTCGTCGCCGCGCTGAAATGGGTCCACGACAATGCCGCGGCCTTCGGCGGCGATCCCGGCAACGTGACGATTTTCGGCCAGTCCGGCGGCGGCTACAAGGTGCGCGCCTTGATGGGGACGCCTTCGGCGAAGGGCCTCTTCCAGAAGGCCATCGTTCAGAGCGGCTCCCGGAGCGATTCCGTCGTCGATCAGGCATCCTCGCGGAAGGTGGCCGAACTGACGCTTGCCAACCTCGGTCTCAAGGCTGAGGAAATCGACAAGCTTGCCGACGTCGACTACTACGATCTCCTTGCCGCGGCCGACAAGGCCATCAAGGACGCGACCGCCCAAGGCGCAAAAGACGCCCGCTACGCACCTGTTCAGGACGGGGACTACATTCCGGTGAACCCCGTCGGGACAGAGTGGGTTGACCAGGCCAAGGACATTCCGCTGATGGTCGGAAACACCCTCAACGAGTTCGAGACGGTGATCAATCACAAGGCGGGCGAGCTTCTTGCCGACAACAAGAACAACTGGGACGAAGACAAGTCCGAGGCCAAGCTGAAGGAGCGCTTCGCCGACAAATCCGACGCGGTCGGCAAGGCATTCATGGCGGCCTACCCCGAGAAAAAGATCGCCGACGCCTATTTCCTGGATCTGCGCTTCCGGCCGGGAGCCATCCGTGATCTCGACCTGAAGGCGAAGCAGAACGGGGCTCCGGTCTACTCCTACATGTTCGCCTACGAGTCACCGGTCCTGGATGGGATTGCCATGGCCTGGCATTGCTCGGAACTGCCCTACGTGTTTGCGAACGCCGCTCTGGTCAAGACGTCGACCGGTGGTGGGAGCGACGCCCTGGCGCTTTCCAGGAAGGTGAGCCAGGCCTGGGTCAACTTCGCGCGCAACGGCAAGCCGAGCGCCGAGGGCTTGCCCGACTGGCCGGCCTACACAACCGACAAGCCGGCGACCATGGTTCTCGACAAGCAGTCCCGTGTGTCAGTCGATCTCGATCGCAAGCTGCTGCAGGCGGCGGGCGCTCTCTAACGAGATTTGCAGGATGGGACATACGGCGCCTGACGACATCGACCAACCGGCACCGGCGGCGCATTTGCTGGTCCCGATCAGGCATCGACATCGGCTGAAATCGTCACCTCCTTGAAGGCGTCGAGTTCAGCCAACCGCTCGACCAGCGCCTTGCGGATCGAGGCATAGCTGCCGGCGCCAAGCGCCAGCCGCTTCGGAGCCAAGTGTTGTTCGGCAGCCTCGATCATCGCCTGCGCCATCTTGACGGGGTCACCCTTGGCCTCGAACCTGCCGTCGGCGATAGCGCGGCGGATGTCGCCGGCCGGCGTCGCGTCATAGGCTTTCATCGGCCGCGGCGCGACCAGCCCGCGGCCAAAATCGGTCCGCGCCGGACCTGGCTCGGCGATGATGAATTCGATGCCGAAGGGGGCGACCTCCTGCGAAACGGCTTCGATGAAGCCTTCGATGCCCCATTTGGTCGCGTGATAGAGGCTGAAATTCGGATAGGCGATCTGCCCGCCTTCCGAAGACACCTGCAGGATGCGGCCGCCGCCCTGCGCCCGCATATGCGGCAATGCTGCCCGGATCACCTGGATCGAGCCGACCAGGTTGGTATCGATCTGATGGCGGATCTGTTCGTCGCTGACCTCTTCGGCAGCACCGAACAGACCGTAGCCGGCATTGCTGACGACGACGTCGATCCGGCCCATCGCTCCAAAAGCGGCGTCGACGACCGAGCGCACCGCCCCATCATTGCTGACGTCAAGCGTCGCGATCCAGAGGTTGTCGCCGTAATGCGACTTCAAATCATCGAGCGCTGCCGGCTTGCGCACTGTCGCCGCGACGCGATCGCCGCGCGCCAGCAATTTTTCGGTCATGATGCGCCCGAAACCGGAGGAGGCGCCAGTAATCATCCATGTCTTTCCCATTGTCTTTACCTTTCATCCCGCGGCATTGCGGCTGCTCTTGAAGGTAAAGATAGATAAGCCTATTCCTGCTTCTATACGTCGAATGCTGCATGAGTTGGTGAATTCTAGCCATGAATTACAAGCCGAGCCTTGCCGATCTGAGAGCCTTGTCTGCTATCGTCAACCATCGCAGCTTCCGCAAGGCTGCCGACGAGTTGGGCCTGTCGCCTTCGACGCTCAGCCATATGATGCGTTCGCTCGAAGCCAATATGGGCGTTCGGCTTCTCCACCGGACGACCCGCAGCGTGGCGGCGACGGAGGCCGGCGAGCGCCTCGTTACCCGTCTGACGCCACTGTTCAGGGATTTTGATCTGGCGCTCGAGGAGGTCAACGAATTCCGCGGCCATCCCAGCGGCACGTTGCGGGTCAATACCAGTGAGATCGCCGCGCGGGTGCTGCTCGATGCCGCCGTCCCGACCTTTCTCACCTGCTATCCCGACATGTCGCTCGATCTCGTCACCGACAATCGGCTCGTCGATGTCGTTGCCGACGGTTTTGATGCCGGCATAAGGCTTCGCGAGGCGGTGCCGCTCGATATGATCGCGGTGGAATTCGGCGGAGATACCCGCTTTGTTGCCGTCGCTTCGCCGGCCTATCTGGCAGCGCATCCGGCGCCGCAGACACCGGACGCATTGAAGACCCACGCCTGCATCCGCTTCCGGCTGCCAAGCGGCAAGCTCTTCCGCTGGGAGTTCGAAAAACACGGCCACGAGATTGCCGTCGACGTTCCGGGCGTGCTGACGCTCGACCATGTCGAGCTGATGGCGCAGGCGGCGGCAAAGGGGCTCGGCATCGCCTATGTCTCGGATCGCACCGCCCGGCCGTTTCTCGAAAGCGGCGCGCTCGTCACGGTGCTGGACGACTGGTGTCCTGCCATTCCGGGCCTCTGTCTCTATTATCCCGGCCACCGTCACGTGCCGCAGGGTTTGCGGGCCTTCATCACGGTGCTGACCGAGGTCGAGCGTCACGGCAGATAGGCCGCCTTCAGAAGGTTTCGATCCGGGAGTTGATCCAGCGGACAAAGAACGAGGCAGGCGGAGCGAGACGTTCAAAACTGCGCGCGACCAGCCAGTAGGCGCCGTGGGCAACGGCAAGGTCGGACAGGCGAAGCAACCGGCCCGCCCTGATCTCTTCCTCGGCGAAGATATCGTCCATCAGTGCTATGCCCTGCCCGCGCAGGACCGCCTGCATGACCAGCCCGCCATCGGCATAGACCGGCCCCCGCGCGATTTCCGGCATGGCGATGCCTGCCATCTCGAACCAGCGGAACCACACGTCGCGGGTCTCCTCATGCAACAGCGTATGACAGAGCATGTCTTCCGGGCGGTCGATCGCAGGCCCTCCCTTGAGCAGCGCAGGTGCCGCGACCGGCACCATCCTGACATCGGCGAGATGCCCGCTCTCCGTCCTCGGCCAGGCGGTCACGCTGGCGCTGTGGCGGATGGCGATCTCGGCCTGTCCGCCTCGGAACTCGACCAGGCGTGAATCGGCGTCGATCGTCACGTCGATCTCAGGATGCCGTTCGCGAAACTCCGGCAGGCGGGGAACGAGCCAGCACGCCGCGAAGGAAGGTTCCACGCTGATCGTCAGCGCTGCCCTCGCCGGTCGGCTGCGGATTTCTTCCAGGGATTCGTCGATCCGGTCGAAGGATGACGTCAGGATCGCCAGCAGCTTGTTGCCCGAGGCGGTCAGATGGACGCCGCGATGGCGGCGCTCGAAGAGCGCTTCGCCCAGCAACGTCTCCAGCTCGCGGATCTGCCGGCTGACCGCCGCCTGCGAGATGAACAGCTCCTGCGCCGCCCGCGTGAAGCTCTCGAGGCGGCCGGCGACCTCGAAACTCCGCAAAGCGGTCAATGGCAGGCGTCCGCGCTTCATCCATAACCTCAAGTCATTCGAGGCCGACGATAAGCTCGTTTGAAGGCGCGAGGCAAGGGGCGGCATATGATTGCCAAGGAGAGATATCGATGCGCAAGCGGATATTCGAGATCATGTTGAACGCCATCCGGCTTGTGACGTTTCAGCCATGGCTGAGTGAAAGCGCCGACCGAAGTGACAACGGCGACAGCACCCGCTGTCGCCATGACATCAACCCGCAACCGGTTCCAGATCGATCAGCGCCTTGATCGGCAGGTGGTCGGAGGCGATACGCGCGAGCGGCGTATCATGTGCTTCCACCTCCGAGATGATCCCCTTGCGGTTGGCGATGATGCGGTCGAGCGCCAGAAGCGGCAGGCCGGCGGGGAAACTCGGGACGGCGGGCGGCAGCGGTCCGAAGGCGGATTGAAAGGTGTTGAGCGAAGACCGGTCGCCGAGCCGCCATTCGTTGAGGTCGCCGAGCAGGATGGTCGGCATCTCGTGCCTGTCGTTGATCAGTTCGACCAGCATGCGGGCCTGCTGGGCTCTGCTATGGCGCAGCAGCCCGAAATGCGCGGCGATGATGCGCAGCACCCCGCCCTTCTCGAGTTCGATCTCGGCAACCAGCGCGCCGCGCGGTTCGAGCCCCGGCAGCTTGACCTGATGCACGTCATGCACCAGCCCCTTCTTGAAGAGCACGACATTGCCGTGCCAGCCATGCGCCTTCGCCATGCCGGCAATCGGGACCGCGATCAGTCCCGTTTCCCGCTCCAGCCGCCCGAGATCGAGAATGCCGGTGCGCTCGCCAAAGCGCGTATCGGCCTCCTGCAACGCGATCACATCGGCGCCGATTTCGTGGATGACGCGGCTGGTGCGCTCCGGATCGAAGCGCCGGTCGGTGCCGATGCACTTGTGCACGTTGTAGGAGGCGATCAGCGTCCCCGCAGTGGGCGGCCTTGCCTCCGTATAGGCTGCATCGAGCCGCTTTTTCCTGCTCCTGATCGAGGCGAGAATGCTGGCGGGAAGGCTGTCTTTTCTGGCGTGCATCGGCAGGCGCACTTGTTCCGTTGATCGAAAAGGCTTGTCTCAACAGTATAGGCGGGCAAGCCGGACTTGCCACGTCCGATCACAAAAAATCCTTCAGAGATAGGGCGACCCTAGCCATAGCACCTTCTCAAGCAGCCGCACCGGGAAGGGTCGCGCCTGCAGCCCCTCAAGCGTCACGGGCGTCGCGGTTTTCAAGGTTTCCTCGATGTGCTCGTCGATCTCGGCGGCGAAGCCCTCGTTCAGCACTTCGAGATCGACCTCGAAATTCAGCCGCAGCGACCGCGGATCGAGATTGGAAGAGCCGACATAGGCCCAGGTACCGTCGATCGTCAGCAGTTTCGAATGGCTGAAGCTGCCGGTGGAGCGCCAGATGCGGCAGTAATTCTTGAGGATCTGATCGAACTGCGCCGTCATCGCCCGGTCGACCAGCACGAGGTTGTTGAGCGCGGGCACGACGATATCGACTTCGACGCCGCGCCGCGCCGCCGTCACCAGGGCGCTGATGAGTTCGCGGTCCGGCAGGAAATAGGGCGACATGATGCGGATCGACTGGCGCGCCACGGAAAAGGCGCCCATCAGCATCTTGTGGTTGGTCTCGACGCTGCGATCCGGGCCGGAGGCGACGACGCGCATCAGGATGGGATCGCCGGGACTGCGCTCCGGCGGTTCGATGCGCCAGGGCTCGTCGTTCAACAACTCCTGCGTCGAGAAGCGCCAGTCTTCGGCGGCTAGGTCGAAAAGGTCGGCCACGACAGCGCCGGTGACGCTGAAGTGCGTGTCGTGGGCAAAGCTCTCGCCTGTTGCCTCCTCGCTGAAGCCCGCCCTGATGTTCATCCCGCCCGTCAGCGCGATTTTCCCGTCGACGATCAGGATCTTGCGGTGGGTGCGCAGATTGGCATAGGGCAGCCGTAAACCCATGATGACATTGCCGTTGAAGACGGCAACGGTGACGCCGCCTTCCCTCAGATGGCCGAGAATGCTCGGCACCGAATAACGCGCGCCGACCGCGTCGATCAGCACCCGGACTTCCACACCACGGCTGGCCGCCGCAATCAGCGCATCGGCGATGCGAAGGCCGACCGCATCGCGGTCGAAAATATAGGTTTCGAGCAGGATGCTGCGCGCCGCCTCGTCGATGGCGGTCTTCATCGCCGCATAGGCCTCGTCGCCGGTTTCCAGCACATCGATCGTATTGCCTGAAGTCAGCGGATTGCGCGTCACCCGGTCGCCGAGCGTCTGCAGCGCCGCGAAGCGGCGGCCGAACTGGCTGATCACCGTCTCGGCCTCGGCATCGAAGGTCTCGAGTTCGTCGAATTCGGCCGCAAGCAGCAGCGCGTCGCGCCGCACGCTCAACGATTTGCGGCGGATGCGGTTGATGCCGGCAATCGCATAGAGCACCGCGCCGATGATCGGAGACAGAATGATGACGCCGACCCAGCCAATCGCGGCGCGCACCTCCTCCTTGGTCATCGCGGCATGGATCGCCGCGGCAGCCCCCATGGCGATCGAAACGACAAAGAGGATATGCGGCCAGTAGGTCGACAGGAGATAGAACATCGCTGGCGAATATAGCCGCGAAACGCCGGCGATCAATCACAACGCTGTTCTCTCATGACGCGAAATTTTTTGCCGTGACCATTTTACCGCCGCCGCCCGCTTCACCGCGGGAACAATGCCGGCACAGATCGATTGATCCCGAGGAGATGAGGGTCGCCATCATGACCATAGCCGCAAATGTCGGTCCCGCCTGGGCGCTTGAAGTCGCGAATGCCGACAGCATTGCCGAACTTTGGCATCAGGCCGAAGACTGCACCCGTTGTGATCTCTACAGGAATGCCACGCAAATCGTCTTCGGCGAAGGCTCCGGGAAAGCCGAGATCGTCCTCATTGGCGAGCAGCCGGGGGACCAGGAGGATTTGACCGGCAGGCCCTTTGTCGGCCCCGCCGGGCGGCTGCTCGATCGCTGCCTCGAAGAGGCCGGTCTCGATCGTCAACGCTGTTATGTCACCAATGCGGTCAAGCACTTCAAGTTCACGCCGCGCGGCAAACGGCGGCTGCATGCAAAACCGAATGCCGGCGAGATCAGGCGGTGCGCCTGGTGGCTCGGCGCAGAGCTCAACATCCTGCAGCCGAAGCTCGTCGTGACGCTCGGTGCAAGTGCGCTGTATGCGTTGCTTGGCCCGAAAGCAAAGCTGACGCCGGAGCGCGGCCATATCCTGCATCCGACAAACCATCCGCCTGTTCTGGTCACCATCCACCCCTCCTATCTCTTGCGCATCCGTAACGAGGCGGACCGAGACCAGCAGCGCCGGGATTTCGTGTCAGATCTGCACAAGGCCGCGGAGTTTCGGCCCCGGTAAACGTCGATTCTCAACCCTAATATGCTGCGATGCGAAATATTTCCGGTTGCGGCGCGATTTCGCTTGAAAGAGCTCCCCTCCTCTGGAACCATCCGAGCAGTATCGCGTTCGAACGACGGCATCATGTGACTGGAGATCAGCGATGGCAGAAACTCGGGAAGAGTGGATCAAAAAACGTGCATACACCCTCTGGGAAGAAGAGGGATATCCGACAGGGCGAGATTCCATTCATTGGGAACAGGCACGAGACGAGCGCGACGCGCTCGAGGGCTCTGCTGCGTCTTCCAACGGCAAGGAAGCCAAACCCAAGGCGAAGCGCAGCGTGACGGGCAGCAAGACCAACGGCGTCGTGACACCGGCACCGAAGCGGACTGCAAGCCGCAAGACGGCGTCCTGAACACTGGATTACCGAGCAAGGCTATTAAAAAGGGCGTCGTCGCGACGCCCTTTGATCCCGTTTTGTCATATGCCTGATTTAGTTTTGCTTTATCGAATTCCACGATGGGCTTCCATGCGGGGGTGAACAGAGGCCGAATGACGCTGCAAGCTTTGAGGCTTCCGAAAAAAGTTGAACCTTCGCCCGATAACCGGGAACAAGAAGGTGCGATGATTGTTTATGGCGCAACGAGGAAGTTGCCATGAAGGACAGTCATACCGAAATCCTCTTTTTAGCCAGCAACCGCGCCTCGACCGCGATCGTGTGAGGGATGGAGATGTCGCTCCTCATTGTCGCCGCGCTGCTCTACCTCGGTCTCGCCCTCGGCCTCATCCTTGTCGTCGATAACCTCGTCGGACTGGTTTTCCGCGATCCCCGTGCGCCCGCGGACTTGCCCTTCTTCCACATCGGCCGCGCTTTGGTCGCTTCACAAAAACTCTATCGAAAATAACCTCCCGGGCACCGCCGCAAACCGCGAAAAGCGTTGAACACCCGGCAGTTAAGGATATTTCGATCGCGCCCTTTTCCTCCCATCGTTAGCCTCTATGTTGAAGGTTTGGAAGGTTTGGCCCCCGAGCCGACCGATCACATCGGTGCGGCAGACGACAAGGAAGCGATTTTGAATGAGAAGCGTCGGGGACGGCTGGCCGAGAGGTGGGGGCGAAATCGGCGAATTGTTACGGCATCCGGATTTCCACGCCGTCGGTCTCGGTCCGGTCGAAAGCTGGCCTGCCTCTCTCAAGCACGTCGCCGAAATGGTGTTGAATTCCCGCCAGCCCAAATTCGTTGCCTGGGGTCCGGATCTCGCTTTTCTCTACAATGAAGCCTATGTGCCCGTTTTCCCCGAGCGGCATCCCGATGCCCTCGGACGACCCTTTCGTGAGGTCTGGGCGGATATCTGGGAACAGTTCTCGCCGATCGTCACCAGCACGCTCGAAGGCAGTTCGCAGCTCTTCAAAGAGCTGCTCATCCCGATGCGCCGCGACGGCCGTACCGAGGACACCTGGTTCACCTTCTCATACACGCCGCTGCGCGACGATGACGGCAGGGTCGCAGGCATCCTCTGCGCGGCCCTTGATGTTACCGACCAGGTGTCGGCCAAGCGCGGCGAACAGAACGCGCTGGAAGAACTGCGTGCAAAATCGGAGGCGCTTGCGGTCGTCAACCGGGCGGGTGCGGCGATCACCGCCGAGCCCAGTGTCGAACGCCTCACCCAGATTGTCGTCGATGCCGGCGTGACGCTGACCGGCGCGGAATTCGGCGCCTTCTTCTACAATGTCGATGATGGCGAGGGCGGCAGCTACATGCTCTATGCGCTCGCCGGCGTCGATCGGAAGAACTTCGAGAAATTCCCGATGCCGCGCAATACCAAGGTTTTCGCGCCGACCTTCAACGGCGAAGGCATCACGCGCTCCGACGACATCCTGCTCGACCCGCGCTACGGGCAGAATGCGCCGCATGCTGGCATGCCGAAGGGACATCTTCCCGTCAGGAGCTATCTTGCCGTGCCGGTGAAATCACGCGACGGCGGCGTCATCGGCGGCTTGTTCTTCGGCCACGGCCAGCCCGGCCGTTTTTCCCAAGCGGCCGAGGCGAGCCTGGTCAGTCTCGCCGGCCAATCGGCCGTCGCGATCGACAATATCCGGCTTTTCCGTGCCGCCAAAGTCGAAATCGACCAGCGCCGCAATATGGAAGATCAGCTGCGGAAACTTAATGAAATGCTCGAGGTCCGCGTCGCGGCCGAGATTGCCGAGCGCCAGCAGGCCGAAGCAGCGCTCCAGCAGTCGCAGAAGATGGAATCGATCGGCAAGCTCACCGGCGGCGTTGCCCATGATTTCAACAATCTGCTGCAGGTGATCTCAGGCAACCTGCAGCTTCTCGGCAAGGACGTGGCAGAGAGCGGTCGGGCCAAGGAACGCATTTCCAACGCGCTTGCCGCCGTCGAACGCGGCTCGCGGCTGGCAAGCCAGTTGCTCGCCTTCGGCCGCCGGCAACCGTTGGAGCCGAAGGTCGTCAATATTGGCCGTCTCGTCACCGGCATGGACGACATGCTGCGCCGCGCGCTCGGCGAGGAGATCGAAGTCGAGACCATGGTCTCCGGTGGGCTCTGGAACAGCTTTGCCGATCCGACCCAGATCGAGAACGCACTGCTCAACCTTGCGATCAACTCCCGAGACGCGATGGCTGGCCCCGGTAAGCTGACGATCGAGGTCGGCAACGCCTTCCTCGACGACACCTACAGCCGCACCCATCCTGAAGTCACCGCCGGCCAATATGTCGTGCTGGCGGTTACCGATACCGGATCCGGCATGATGCAGGAGGTCATAGAACAGGCCTTCGAGCCTTTCTTCTCGACCAAGCCGGAAGGCAAGGGTACCGGTCTTGGCCTGTCGATGGTCTATGGCTTCGTCAAGCAGTCCGGTGGCCACGTGAAGATCTACAGCGAGATCGGCGAAGGCACGACCGTCAAGCTCTATCTGCCCCGCTCGTTCCAGAGCGAGGATCGCATCACCAATGTCGACAACGTGCCGGCGACCGGGGGCACGGAAACCATCCTCGTCGCCGAGGATGACGAGGGTGTGCGCACGACTGTCGTCGAGATGCTGACGGATCTCGGCTACTACGTGTTGAAGGCCAAGGATGCGCAAAGCGCGCTCACCGTGATCGAAAGCGGCGCCCATATCGACCTGCTCTTTACCGATGTCGTCATGCCCGGGCCGTTGCGGAGCCCGGAGCTTGCGCGCATGGCACGCGAGCGTCTGCCTGACATCGCCGTGCTCTACACATCGGGCTATACCGAAAATTCGATCGTCCATGGCGGCAGGCTCGATCCCGGCCTCGAACTGCTCTCCAAACCCTATACGCGCGAGGAACTCGCCCGCAAGATCCGCCACGTGCTTACTATCAGGACGCAACGCCGCCAAGGGGCGAGCGATGCCGCGGTGGCCGCTCCCAAACATCCCGAGGTCGCCCGTGAAAAGCTGAAGCTGTTGCTGGTGGAAGACGACGCCTTCATCCGCATGGATACCGCCGAGCTTCTGCAGGATCTCGGCTATGACGTCATCGAGGCTGATAGTGGCGAACGGGGCGTGGAAATCCTCCGACATACCATCGTCGACATCATCGTCGCCGATGTCGGCCTGCCCGGCATGTCGGGTCAGGCCTTTGCCGCGAAGGCGCGTGAGGCCTTTCCTTCGGTCGGACTGGTCTTTGCCACCGGCAACAGCAGCCTGCCGGATGCAAATCATCTCCCCGGCTCGGTGCTGCTGTCGAAACCTTTCAGCAGCATAGCGCTCGACCAGGCGGTCAAGAACGCCGTCCAACAACGGCCTGGCGTGTAGGCCAGTCACGATATGCTACAACTCTTGCTTTATGCGTCGGCGCCGTCGAGCTCAGGATATTTCCGCATCAGATCCACCTCGCTGGTGCAACTGTCGTCGCGCGCCGTCAGCTCGATCGAGATCGTGTCGGCAGGGTCGAGACGGCCATCATCGTGATGGCTGCCGCCATCGTGAAAACTGCCATCGTCGTGATAGGGGAATGCGCGCACCGCTCTGACTGACCAGCACGGCATCACGCTCGAAGCCCCTCCGTAGCAGCCAGTCACGCGGCGCCATCAAACGGATGTCGACCTCATAGGCACGCCCCTTCCCGTGCTTGAGGCTGACGGTATAGATGACCGGTGATACCTGGCCTTTCACGTCAATCGCACCGTTTCCATCGGCTTTGACGATGTGTTTTTCCATGTTCTCGGCTGCTTCTTATGCACATCGGAAACCTGACAAACCCGGCTTTTGTTCCGAATTCGGCCCAATGACCTGGGCGGGAACTTTTGGGCTCCGTACCGGTTCAGCCCCTTTGCAAACCACAGGAGGCCGAGATGCCGAGAGGTGATAAATCCGACTATACCGACAAGCAGAAGCGCAAAGCCGAGCACATCGAGGAGGGCTACGAGGATCGCGGCGTCTCCGAGAAGGAAGCCGAACGGCGTGCTTGGGCGACCGTCAACAAGGAAAGCGGCGGCGGCAACAAATCCGGTTCCGGCCGCGGCAAGAAGGATACGCATGAATCCTCCGAAAAGGGCGGCCGCGTCGGCGGTGCGGCATCCGCCGCACGCTCGAAGGAGGAACGTTCCGCTTCCGGGAAGAAGGCCGCGGCGACGCGCAAGCGTAACGAACACCACAGCCACCATTGACTAGGATGCGGCAGCGGAGGCTTTCCGCCAGCCACACAGGGAGTTTTAGACCCATGGCCAAATCGAAAAAGAAATGGTCTCAGGACGTCACCGAACGCAGCGATGCGATGGACCTGAAGGAAGGCGTGTTCAAATCGGACGATCCGAGGAAGATTGCCCGTTCCGTCAAGCACTCCGCCGAGGAGAGTGATCGCCGCAAGTCGAGCCCTTATCGCGCTGCCATGTCGATGCTGACCTTCTACATTAACCGCGCGGGCGACCAACTGACGAAAAAGCGGCGCGGAACCCTTGAAAAGGCCAAGGACGAACTGCGAAAAGACTTTGGTCGTAAACCGAAGGATTGAGCAGCCATGGCATACGAGCTTTATTATTGGGACGGCATTCAAGGCCGTGGCGAATTCGTGCGGTTGGCGCTGGAAGAAGTCGGCGCCGCATATATCGACGTTACCCGCCAGCCCGGGCGCGGCACCGGCGCCATGATGGACGTGATGGAGAGCGAAAGCGAAACGCACATTCCCTTTGCGCCACCGTTCCTGAAGGATGGCGACCTTATTATACCGCATGTCGCCAACATCCTGTTTTATCTCGGACCGAAACTCGGCCTTGCGCCTGAGGATGACGGCCTTCGCCATGTCGTCAACGGCCTGCAGCTGACCGTCACCGATTTCGTCGCCGAAGCGCATGATACGCATCACCCGATCGACATGTCGCTTTATTACGAGGACCAGAAGCCAGAGGCAAAAGCTCGCTCGGCCGCCTTCATCCGCGACCGCATTCCGAAATTCCTCGGTTATTTCGAGCGGGTGCTGCGACAGAACCCGAAAGGCCCCAACCATCTGGTCGGCGATGCGCTGACCTATGTCGACCTCTCGCTCTTCCAGGTAATCGAGGGCCTGAATTACGCCTTTCCGAAAGCCATGACGAAGCGCAAGGCGGAATATCCCTGCCTCTTGGCTCTGCATGACGCGGTCGCGAAGCGTCCGAACATCGCCAGCTATCTCGCCTCCGCCCGCCGCCTCGCCTTCAACGAGGAAGGGATTTTCAGGCATTATCCTGAGCTGGACGGTGCCGGCTGAGACAAGAGAAATTTCAGGAAAACTGCGAAGCGGTTTTCGCCAGGCAAAGCGCGAAGCGGTTTTGCTGGGACTGCGTAAAAGTAAAAGGATAGAGCGGCTTCTGCGCTTCCGTTAAAGCCGAACTAAAAGCCGTTCATTCCAGCGGAACGGCCGCATCGAAGAAATTTCCCCATGGATCCTTCGGCCGGGTCTCCAACCGTTGCGGCACGTTGGCGAGCGTGAAAGCGGCCGGACCGCTCACCTCGTTCAATTCTGACCAATCCAGCGGCATGGAAACCGGCGCGCCCGATCGTGCCCGCGTCGAATAGGCCGCGACCGCCGTGTTGCCGCGGCCGTTGCGGAGATAATCGATGTAGATATGTCCACCGCGTTTTGCCTTTGTCGCGGTTGCCAGATATTTGTCCGGCGCATCGGCCGACACGCTTTCGGCCAGTGAATGGGCGAAATCCTTCACCTCGGCCCAGCCGGCCTTCGGCGCAAGCGGCGTCACCACATGCAGCCCCTTGCCGCCCGACGTCTTGACGAAGGCAGCCAGGCCGCGGGCTTCCAGCCGCGACTTCAATTCAAGCGCTGCTGCTATCACCGCGCTCCAGGTCACGTCTTCGCCGGGATCGAGGTCCATGGTGACCATATCGGGTCTTTCCCAATTGTCGGCCGTTGCCCCCCAGGGATGAATTTCGAGCACGGCCGACTGCACCAGCGCCACGAGACCGTTGAAATCGCCGATGCGCAGCAATTTTTCGCCGTCCGCATCCTGCGGGTCGGCGATCTCCTCGATGTGCGGATTCATGCCTTTCCAGGCATGTTTCTGGAAAAATCGCTGATGGCCCTTTATGCCGTCCGGCAAACGCAACAATGCCAAGGGCCGGTTGACGACATAAGGCGCCATGAATGGCCAGACCGCCGCGTAGTAATCCGCCAGCGCCTGCTTGGTCACGCCCTCGTCCGGCCAGTAGAGCCGGTCGGGATGCGTCAAGGATACGTCCGATGCCGGCGTATGTCTGGGGCTCATTCTTCGATCTCGCTTGTGAGGAAATCAAGTAGCCTGTTTTCCTCGGCCCGCAAGCCCCGCAGCGGCTCGTTGCCAGTCTCGATCAGCGGATGATCGTTGCCGGCGAGCGAGATGATCGCGGGATGGATATAGCTCGAGCGCGAGATCGCCGGTGTGTTGTGTAGCGCCTCGGCCGCGGCCTCCGACATCTGCTTCACGGTCGGCCGGCCGCCACCGAGGATCGTCTCGCGCGCCGCTCCGAAAGCCGCCAGCGATCCGGCCCAGGTGCGAAAGGTCTTCGCCGAAATCGGAATGCCGGATATCTCGGCCAGATAGGCGTTCAATCGCCCGGAATCGATTGGCTTCAGCGTCCCGCTTTCGTCCTTCCAGACGAAGAGTTGGCGGCCTGGCAGGTCGGCTATCTCCTCCAGGATCTTCTGCAGCCTCGGATGCTTGAGGCTGCGCTGGACGCGCTTGCCACCTTTCGCACGGAATTTCAGCTCGATCTGCCCGTCGACGATCTTCAGGTGGCGTTTTAGCAGCGTCGTTGCGCCATAGGTGCCGTTCTCCCTGACATAGGCCTGATTGCCGACGCGGAGGTGCGCCTCGTCGAGCAGCGTCGTCAAAGCCGCAAGCACGCCATTGACATCCTCTGCACCGGTATCGAGATGGCGCAGCACGGTGCGGCGTATTCGAGGCAGCGCCCGGCCGAACTCGATCAATTGATGGAATTTTCCCGCACTTCGGAAGGATTGCCATTCCTTATGGTAGCGGTATTGCTTGCGCCCGCGCGCATCGAAGCCTGTCGCCTGCAAATGGCCGTTGTCGTAGAGGCAGATCCAGACATTCTCATAGGCTGGGGGCAGACCGAGCGCGCCTATGCGCGCCCGCTGCAATTCGTCGGCAAGCGTCGTACCGTCGGGCATCACATAGCTGAAGCCCTTACCCTTCCTTCGCCTGCGGATGCCTGGTTCGGTGTCGCTGACATAGACAAGACCAAGGTCGGTGATGGCTTCGGCATTCATGTTCTCTGCGACCCGTTACTTGCTCCTGCGGCCGAACTGGAACCAGCGGCGACGCTCGGCTTTTGTCGCGCCTTTCGGCGGCTCGGTTTGTCCCTTCGGCGCGAAGACCGCCACGCTCTGGGCATAGACGATGACCGGATTCTCTGGCTCGCGCACCTCGAAAGAACCCGTCTCCGAGCCCGTGTCGAGCACCCTCGACCACTGTTTCAGCCCATTCACCACGGGCAGGTGAACCTCGCAGTCGCCACCTGCATTGAAGACGAGGAAGAGGTCGTCCATCTCCTCGGTGTCCGGTGCATGCACGCTCCTCGAGACGTAGACGCCGAGTACCTGCAAACCGTCGTCGTTCCAGGCCCCATCGTCCATGAAACCGCCGTCCGGCTTGTACCAGGCGATCTCGATGCGCCCGTCGTCGGCTGTCTCTCCGGTCAGGAACCGCTCCTGCCGCAAGACGGGATGGGCCTTGCGGAAGGCGACGGCCTGCCGGCAGAAATCGAGGAAGGGGTCGTCGAGCCCCGACCAATCCGTCCAGCCGATCTCGTTGTCCTGGCAATAGGCGTTGTTGTTGCCGCCTTGGCTGTTGCCCAGCTCGTCGCCGGCAAGGATCATCGGAACCCCTTGGGAGAGCATCAGCGTCGCCATCATGTTGCGGCGCCGCCGCGCCCGAAGGCTGTTGATGTCCTCGTTATCCGTCACGCCTTCGGCACCCATATTGTCCGAATGATTATCCGAATGTCCGTCCCTGTTATCCTCGCCGTTCGCGTCATTGTGCTTGTCATCGAAGGAAACCGTGTCCATCAACGTGAAGCCGTCATGGGCCGACAGCAGATTGATCGATGACGTCGCGCCGCGATCCGAGTGGTTGAACTGTACCGCCGAGCCGGTGATGCGTTGCGAGATCTCCGAGACCATGCCGCCATCGCCCTTCCAAAAGCGACGCACGTCGTCACGAAACTTGTCGTTCCACTCACGGAAGGGATGTGGAAAGCCGCCAACCTGATAACCGCCATCGCCCACGTCCCAGGGCTCGGCGATCAGCTTGACACCGGCAAGGATCGGATCCTGGCGGATTGCGCCGAAGAACAGGCCCTGCCGATCGAATTCCATATCCTGGCGGCCGAGCGTGCTGGCAAGGTCGAAACGGAAGCCGTCGATATGCATGACGCCGACCCAGTAGCGCAGGCTGTCGAGCACCATGCGCATTACCATGGGATTGGCGGCATTCAGCGTGTTTCCGGTCCCCGTGGTATCGAAGGTGTGGCGCGGATCGTCGGGAGAGAGAATGTAATAGCTCGCATTGTCGAGCCCGCGGAAGGACAGCGTCGGCCCTTTCTCGCTGCCTTCGGCGGTGTGGTTATACACCACGTCCATGATGACTTCGATGCCGGCGGCATGGAACTTCTTCACCATGGTTTTGATTTCGGTGATCTTGTCGCCGGACATGTAGCGTGATTGCGGCGCGAAGAAGCCGAGTGTCTGATAGCCCCAATAATTGCGTAGGTTGTTTTCCAGGAGATAACGATCGTCGAGGAAATATTGGATCGGCAGAAGCTCGATCGCCGAGATGCCGAGCTTGACGAGATGGTCGATGATTGGATCGCTGCACATGCCGAGAAAGGTGCCGCGCAGCCGGTCTGGCACCTTCGGATGGGTCATCGTCAGGCCGCGCACATGCGCCTCGTAGATGATGGTGTCGGGCCAGGGACGGCGGATCGCCTCTTCACCCGCCCAATCGAAGTCCGGATCCTGCACCACGCCCTTGACCGTGAAGGGGGCGCTGTCACGCTCGTCAAAGGAAAGGTCGTCTTCGCCGATCTGGTAACCGAACAGCGCGTCATCCCATTTAAGCTCGCCCGTCACCTGTTTGGCATAGGGGTCGAGCAGGAGCTTGTTCGGATTGAAGCGATGGCCGGCCTGCGGGTCATAGGGGCCGTGGGCGCGGTAGCCGTAGACCGTGCCCGGTCCGACGCCGGCAATATAGCCCGACCAGATGTCGCCTTCGCGTTTCGGCAACGGCAGCCGGGCAATCTCGTTCTTTCCGTCAGGCGAGAAGAGGCAGAGCTCCATCTGTTCCGCATGGGCGGAGAATACCGCGAAATGGGTGCCAGAACCCGTATACTCCGCTCCCAGCTCCGGCTTGAGGAAGTCGAGTTCTGAAAATGAAAAGCTCATGGTGCCCCGCGTGCTGAAAAGACCAAGCGGGAAACGTTACGGCGGTTCGAAAGTTCCCTCATTAAAAGGGAAAGCGAAGGATCTTGCCCGCCGATCGAGGCGTTTACGGCATCAGCTGGCCGCCATTGACCTCGATGATCTGGCCGGTGATGTAGCCCGACAGCGTCGGCGAGGCGAGGAAGAGATAGGCGCCGACGCAATCTTCCGACGTGCCGACGAAACCCATCGGGATCGACTTGCGCTGCAGCTCCATCTGCTCGTCATTGGTATAACGCTCGTGGAAGGGTGTGGCGATAACGCCCGGCGCCACAGCGTTGACACGGATCCGGTCGGGGACGAATTCCTTGGCATGGCCGCGCGTGATCGTCGAAACGAAGCCCTTGGATGCCGCATAGAGGATCGCACCATTGCCGCCGCCATTGCGCGCAGCGATCGAGGTGGTGTTGATGATGAAGCCACCCTGCTTCTTCAGCCAAGGATGGGCCGCACGTGTTGCCGCCAGCACCGAGCGGGCGTTGAGGTCCATGACCGCGGCATAATGGGCGTCGGTATATTCCGAGGTCGGCTTGCGCCCCAGCATGCCGCCGGCATTGTTGATGAGCCCGTCGAGATGACCGAAGGTCTTCGCCGTCTCTTCGACGACACGCTCGGTCTCGCCTTCCCTCGACACGTCGCCCTGGATCAGGTGCACGGTGCCGCCGGCAGCCCGGATCTCGTCTGCAAGCTTCTCCGCCGGTTCGCGGCTGGCATTGTAATGCACGCCGACCTTGGCCCCTTGAGCCGCAAAGGCGCGGGCGAGCGCCGCGCCGATCCCGGTCGAGGCGCCGGTGATCAGCACGGCCTTGCCGGACAGGTCCGGCAGCTTGATGGATGCGAGCGATTGCGCAAGTTCGACCATGGCGACGATTGCCTCCCGAATAACCAAGGACATAGGTGATGAAACGACTAGGAGAAGTCTTATCAGGGGAAATCGGCGAAGGGCAATGCACGAAAGGGAGAGATTCGCAGGGTGCCTAGTCCCGACCAGCGGGATTGAGTTCCCGAGAGAGATCGACAAGTGTCGCGCCCCGGCCTGGCAATGTTTCCTTGCTGCTTTCGATATAAGGACCATAGGCATCGAGGAAAGACTGCACGGTATCATTGAAGAAGACCGCGGTTGTCTCCTTGGAGCAGAGCGACGCACTCACGCAAAGACCAAGCCGGTTGAAGAAATAGACGACCTCCCTGACCTGCTCCTGGCGTGCGGGCTCCTGCGCGATCCGACGGTTGAAGGACTGCAGCAGGTTGTCCCTGGCGTGTCCGCTCGTCTCAGCCGTCTTCCTGTCGGCGGGCGGGACCGTCTCGATGAACGACGTGTAGAACTTACGAAGTTCACCATAGGCTTGCCGATAGCCCTGCGTTTCCCAGGTCTCAATGAGGGTGAGCGTATATTTCGTCCGTTCGGTCTCCTGGTTCTCGCGGTACTCGAAGACTGCCCAAAAGATTCCCCCCACCGCGCCGACGAAGGTCACAACGGTGATAATGCTGCTCAGAAGCGACCAGCCGGCATCGGAAACGTAGAAGAAAGAGAGGCCGGCCGGCCGCCTGGATGATGGCTGGCTCATGGCTTGCAGTTCTCGACCAGATCGAACCGCACCGACGGATCGATCGTGCCTTCGTGACCATCCAGCAACCGCTTCAGGCAAACAAGGCCTGCCTCATCGAAGATGTAGACGGAGCGTAGCTCGCGCTGGTTCCGTGCTGTGGATTCACCTCCGGGCGGTAATAGCCCGGGCATCCGATCAAGACCGCGGCGTTCGCGTCCGTCGTCCCCGGCGCAGGCGGAGAGATCGACCTCCGCATTGCTCGTTTCCGCGCTCCGGGCGGTTGAAAGAAACTTTTCATAGTCCTGACGGAAGCATTTTGCCCTTACCTCATCCAGCTCGACGACCTCGTCACAAATGAGGCACGCGGCGCCGGCGGCGGCAGGTGCGAGAAGCAGCATGGCAGCTGCCAGGACCGCAACCGTTCCATAGGCGTCGCGAAATCTAAAAGAGGGCATAGTCTCCCACCAATCGGCTGTTGATGATCCAGGGTGTCTGCTTGCCGTCGCTCGCCGCGAAAACCAGCGCCTTGACGCCGCGATACAGTTCAGAGGCCTCGATGCGACCATTGTGATTGTGGTCATAACGATCGCGTTCCTTTCCGAGGACAGTAACGACCGCGTTGGTGAACAGGCCGCCGACCTCCCGCCGCCCAAGCGACTCCTGTCGCCCCTTCGCAGCGGCGAGAATGGTGAGATTGGATTTAAGGGCGACGAGGCTGTTGGCGAGATCGTCGTTGGTGGTGAAAGCCCCGGTCCCCGCGGCGCCGGAGTGGCAGGCGTCAAGAAGGATAGTGATGCGCGCCTCGGTCCTTTCGAACAGCGCGGCCAGCCGGTCGAAAGGCAAGGCTGTGTGTTCGAGATCCGTTGGATCGGTGGCAGACGTCGCGAAATAGAAACGCCCATTGCGATCCTGCATGCCATGGCCGGCCAGAAACAGGACCGCGTGGTCCCCACGGACCAGCCCGTCCAGCAGTCGCGCCGTCGCCTCTAGTATGGCCTCGGGTGTGGCACGCCTGTCCTTCGGCCCTGCCTCGCCGCGGAACGGTGGCTCTTTACCAAGCGGCTCGGTCAGCGTTTCGAGCACCGTGCCTGCATCGCGCAGAGGGTAATTGAGCGAACGGAGGCGCTCATCCTCGTAAGTGTTCACGCCGATGACGAGCGCGCGGGTGACCGCACGGCGCGCAAGAGGCTCGCCGAGATCAGCCGATACCGGGAGGCTCGCCAGACCCGCAGAATTGAATCCGATGACCGACACCCAACGCGCGTCCTTGAGCCTCTCGATCGACACTGCATTTCCGATGGTGGCTGCATCAACCGTTCCGGTCAGAACACCGTCCTGAAAAACGGACATATGCACCGTCTCAGCCGGGTCGAAGTGCAATACGGCTCTTACGCGACTGCCGTTTTCCTCGAGCGCAATCTCGCCTGTCAACGACGGCGGTACGCCCACCTCGGCGACGGCCTGCGGCGTCTGCCCTCGATCAAGAACGGCGCGCGCCAGATCTGGGACCTGGCGCGCTATGCCGAACCGGTCGAGACTATACTGTCCAACCCTACCGGGAAACTTCAGATCGATGAGGGCGGCGGCCTCGGCTGTCGCGTCGTAAAAGTAGTCCCTGGTCCAGACCGCGATCTCGTCGTCGGCGATGCGCCCGGACAGAAGCGACTGCCTATCGTCCAGAATGGCGTGAATATAGAAGTTGCCGTCAGAATTAAGTTGCACCGCATGGCGACGGTCTTTCGTCAACCAGGCGTCGACGAGGAGGTCGCCATTCGGAAGATTCTCGCCGATCCAGAGGAACTTCTGTGTTGCGCGGTCACGCACGGTAATGACGCCGTTGCCGGGCGCATAGGTCAGCAGCAGGTCGTCATTGGCTTTGATACGAAAAGCGTGCTGGTACCACAGACGATGGGCATTGTTTTCGAAGAAAAATGCGCCTTCCGCCTGAAGTGCCGCACTCGCCGCCGGCGCGGGGCGCGCGATATCCATGACGTAAAGGGCAGCATAGGGCCTGAGGCTCCCGAACGTCGCCCCCGCGACACACTCCGCACGCGCCACCCATACCGCCCCGCGAGACGTGCGGACGGTCGAGACCTCGACAACATCGCGAGGCGCTAGCAGCGAGCCCGTGCCCCCCGAGCTTGAGGATTCTCCGAGCAGAAGATGTTCACAGTCGGAGATGGGACCCTCCTCCCCGACGGGCAGAGCCCAGTCGAATCGCCAGCCCGCACGCTCCGCCTCGCGGCGGAAGCGCCCCATCGCCTCTGCGGATCGTTTCAGCCGCTGGTCGCGATCAAGCGCGTGAAGGGCGTTGTTTTCACCCGCGGCGTAGGACGCGAGGAGGCGTTCACCGTCGACCATTGGATCGAGCGCGACGCCGAGGCGCAAGAGTTGTTCGGGCAAGGCAGCGGCGAGAGGCGTGTCGTTGCCGGCTCTGGTGGAGCCTTGGTCGTTCGATGCCACGGCGGTATCGATCATGACTGCCTGAAGCTCAATTTTGGCCAACGTGCGCGACAGGCTCTCCGTAAAATCGCGGGGGCGGCGGCTGTCGGCTTCCGCGACCTCCCAGTCTTCCCAGGTACTGGTCGTCTTGAAGCCGCCGGCAACATCGAATTCCCGAGCGACACTGACGGGCGACACCATGCCAAGCGACCAGAACATATGAAAATGAAGGGGAATTGTCTCGCCACCTTCGGAACTGTAAGCGCCCGAAGAATTCGCGATCGAGGCGTAATCCGGGTTCTGGAGCGCACCAACGCGGTAGCCGGCGCCACCCCAGATGGCGTAGGCAGCATTCTCCAGATCGATCGCCACGCGCGTTTGACCGCGTTCTGCGGTGCAGCAAGACGGCCCGGTAATCTGTTCCCGTATGCGCAAATGATCGCCGAAGGTAGAGGAAAAATTCACCTCCGCCCAAGGCGCGAGTGTGGTGAAGACGACACTGTCGCCGAGCGCCCAGCGAAGGTCGCCGGCATCCGCTGTCGCAGCCGTATGCCCATCGACCATGTCGACGATGTCGAGCCGGCCATTATGCTCGACGCCGATGAAGCGGTGGGTTGGCGAGATCCGCAGGTGTGTGCCTGCCCGCTCGACGATTTCCGTCCCGCTTGCCGCATCCAGCAGAAGAAAGCGGGTATCGTTGAGGAGGATGCGGCGGGAGAATTTAGGGATATCGATGCTATGTGTGAACGCCGCGCGGCCCTCGGCGGTGTTGAGGACGATCTCGGCGGGCGCCGGTGCGATTTCGAGCCGCTCGGACCCTTCCTTCAGAACGATCTCCTCCTCGCAGGCGCGCAGATAGCCCACCAATGTGACGGATAGGTTCAAAGGCCCGGCTTGCAGCGGAATGGCTGAAACTGAACCACTCGCCGCGGCGCCACGCGTCGCCAGAGCGACCATGGCGCGTGTCTTGCCGAGACCGGTTTTGATCGCGAACGGATTGGGTGCATCAGGACCCAACGCGACATGCCCCTTGCCTTTAAAACGGACGGGCTGTTCTGCTTTGACCATGAACCAAACCGGTATGCGATCTTCGAGCGTGTTGCCCGACCACTCGATCGCAAAGCTGTTTCCGGCGCGGAGCGGTCCCTGATGCGGTAGTGTCCATTGGAATTTTTCGGCCAGGCGCCGGAGCGTCTCCTTCTCCTCCTCGCATGACCCGCCGAGCCTGCGAGCAGCTTGTTTCACGCGGGCCTGGAAGCCTTCCAGCGGCTCGCCCTCGTGCCACCCGACCGCTCCATCCACGATCGGTCCCGGACCGCGGGTGGGTGGAGGTGCTAAACCCGCTTTCCGGCCATCGAAAACGCCGCTTTTTGCGGCTGCGTGGGGTTTCGGCGAGCCCTTTGCGGACTTCAGGAAACATCCCCCGCCGCTCGGCTTGAACGTATAGGCTCGGCACATGTCGGTTTCCGAGCAGATCGCGATACATACGCCTTCCGTGAGACCACGCAGAAGCGGATCGGTCAGCCCATGTCGAATGTCATCGCCGCCAAGATCCATATTCGGCTGCGAGGTCCAGGTTCCTTCGGACACGGTGGCCTCGGCCAGTTCGTCGGCAAGACGGGAGAACTGGCCAGGGAAGGGATCCTGGCCGCTACGAAGCCTGGCGAGGAGGGTAGCACATGCCTTTCCAACCCGGTCGTACTCGGGGCCGAATTGCGCGAGACCGAAGGACATCGACCATGTCCCCAACTTGAGGTTCAGCGACCGCCCGGAGGAGAGGTGGGCGATGAGCGCTGCATCGCGACCGGCATCGAGGACCGGTCTCTTGCGGATGCCATCGAGGGGAAGCGTTGCCTCAGGGCCTCGATCCACCGTCAGACCCGCGCTCGAGACCGACGGTGTCGAGTAGCCCGCTACCTCTTCGAAATCAAGGACCACACCGGCTTCGGCATCGCAGGCAAGACGAAGGCAGACCTTGCTGTAGCCGGTGGAGGCGCAGATTTTGCTGCCTATCCCCGTGTCGTCCGGCTGCCACGGTGGCAAGGCCGCATCGCCGACAACCGGGCCTGTCCTATGGGAAAGCTCCTCCTCCATGTTGACGGCATGTGCCTCGCGGATAGATGCCGGCGCCTCCCAGTTCCGATCGGCTGCCCAGGCCGCCATGGCAGCCATGGTCGCTTGGTCTGTCTGGCCATTCACCGGCCCCGAATAGTAGCCGAGCCGTGAGAGGGCCGATTGAACGCGACGAATAGTCCCATCTTCTGGACCAGAGCCTGGACGATCCTGTTCTGCGACCTGTCCCTGCGCGCGTTCAGCTTCAAGAGAATTGAGATGCGCGACACGGAGGGTTGTTGGAGCCTCCCATCCCCGGTCGCGTGCCCACGCTACCACCGAACTCCACGTCTCGACCCCGGCATTTCCGTCGATCGGACCATGATAGTAACCGAGCGCTTCCAGGGCACGCTGCAGGCGTTGCACTTGCGATCTTGTCAGCTGTGATTGAAGAGTCGGTATCGGTTTAGACGGTGGGCTACCAGCATCTGGCGGCGCGGCATCACGTGTGACGCCGTCGGTCAAGCTCCTGATGATGTCGAGTGGAGACTGCGCCAGAGCCGGCTGCGACAGCAACATGATACATGCCAGAGCAATCCCTATTACCCTCATTGATGCAGCATGGCCCCCAGCCAATAGTTAATAAAGAGTATACTGCCGAAGAACTGAGGGTTCCTCAAGTGAATATTTAAGGATTGGTGCGTCTTACCCGTTACCGCCCTAGCAGAGCGCGTCGCCGTATCGTCCGCTACTACACCAATACGAACTCGACTTTTGCGTGAATCAAGTATATTCCTTGCCTTGCAACGCTTTGTTCTTTCGCAATCCAGAATGGCACACAAGCCAGCGGATGTGAATGATCGCGGTCCGGCTGGTCCTCGTCCATTTGTTACGGTGGAGGCGAATGTGCCGCCTGCGGTGTTGGTGATCTGGCGGCAAAAGTCGCGACGATGCGAAAACCTTGAGTGGGCGTTCACCGACGTCCACTCTCGATACTGCTCGTGAGGGCTTTAAGGCGCCGGTTACGGCGCCATGCCGAAGGCAGGTTGTGGTTTCTGGCGGGCGAGAGGCGGGAACGCGAGCGCTATCGCCGCGGCCCCCAGCCCGACCATCGCGGAGCCGATGAACAGCCAGGAATAATTGGCGAAGGTGTCGAATATCCAGCCGCCGATGAGAGGGCCGAAGGCCATGCCGAGGCTGGAGAGCATCGTCGCCGCGCCGAAGACCGTGCCGATGATGCGCGGCCCGAAATATTCCCGCGCCAGCACGGCATAAAGCGGCATCACACCCCCATAGGCGCTGCCGAAGACGATGGCGAGCGCGTAGAATTCACCGAGCTGGCTGACGAGGAGATAGGTCGCAAGGGCCGCCGCCTGCACGAGCAGGCCGGCGACCAGCACCGGCTTCACCCCGATCCTGTCGGCAAGGCTGCCATAGAGCAGCCGGCCGCCCAATCCCGCCAGACCCTCGACGCTGTAGATGCTGACGGCCGCCATCGGTGCGACGCCGCAGATCGTCGCATAGTTCACCATGTGGAAGATCGGCCCGGAATGTGCCGCACAGCAGGCAAAAAAGGTCAGGCCAAGCACGATGAATTGCGGCGATCGAAAGACCTTCGACAGTTGCGGCCGGGCGCCGTCGGCCGCGAACTCGGTTCCGGTGTCAGTAGTCTCGGCGGGCGGACGCCTGACGAGAAACGCAGCCGGCACGAGCAGCACCCAGGCCGCAACGCCGATGATCAGCATGGCCGGCCGCCATTCATAGGTTGAGATCAACCAACGCGCGAAAGGTGAGATCGTCATCGGCGCGACGCCCATGCCAGCCGAGACCAGCGACACCGCAAGCCCGCGGTTTTCGTCGAACCAGGCGGTCGTCGCCGCGATCATCGGCGCGAAGAACGTGCTGGCGGCCAGCCCGACAAGGATGCCGTAGGTTAGCTGGAACTGCAGCAGCGTTTCGGCCCGGCTCGCCAGGACCAGCGCCAAGCCGAGCAGCACGGACCCGATCATCACGACGATGCGCGGGCCGAAGCGGTCGCTCGCCGCCCCCCAGAAGAAGCCGCCGAAACCCATGACGATGAAGTTCAGCGTCATCGCGCTTGCTATGCCGACATGCGACCAGCCGGTCGCCGTTGCAATCGGCTCCTGAAAGATCGCCAACGAGAACATCGCGCCGAGCGCAACGCATGTCATCAATGCGCCCGCAGCGACGATGACCCAACGATAGGAAACACTCATGGCTACATAACCTCCATGCCGACAGAGTGATCGCGGCGCATGCGGCAAGCCTACCGCATTTCGCGCCTGCGATCTCAAGACGTTTGAACCGCCGCGATTTCGACAGCGCACTCACATCTTTTTTAAGTGTCGAACCGGCAATGGCCCTATCGGCAATGCGCTCTGATCCTCGAAACTAGTCCAATCCCAGTCTCTGAAACAGTTCGGTCGGCGCGCCATACTGCTCGACGACTTGCCGCATAAGATGCAGCATTCGTTCTCGCTCTTCGCGCCGATCCTGCCAGAGGTCGCGCTTTTGGCCTGGATCATTGCGTCGATCAAATAGCAGCGGCTGGCTGTCCAGGTTCCGCCGGTCTCCGGGGCCGTCGGGGGTGATGGGAATTTTCCATTGCGGCATGTCGATACCGGGAATGTAATAGCCATGATCGACCGGCCTGTCCTGCGGCTCGATGGTGGTCGGCACCATGGTTGAGTAGGCGTAAAGCGGTTTCTCGCGATCCGGCGGCTGGATCAGCGTCCATTCGCCATCGGTGCAGCAGATGCCTTGCCCGAATGTCCCGTAAATGACGGCATTCCGCGCGTTGCCCGTCTCGCCCTTGAGAAGCGGCAGAAATGAATGCGAATGCGTCTGTCGTGGCGGCTCGACGCCGGCCATAGCCAGGATCGACGCGAAGAGGTCGACGGTCGACGTCAGATTTTTTATCGCGCCACCATTGGCTTGGAAGCCGGGGTGCCAGACGAGCAGCGGGATGTTTGCGTGGCTGTCGAAATGCGGGAATTGTTTGCCATAGCCGCCGCGTTCGCCGAGGTCGTGTCCGTGATCGGTGGTGACGATAACAGCCGTGTCGTCCCAGAGCTCAAGTTCGTCCAGGGTTGTGAACAGCTTGCCCAGCCACCGGTCCGTCATCGTCAGCTTGGCGCCATACTGGGAGCGAACGAAAGCCAGTTCCTCGGGGCTCGCCTGGCTCATGAACTCCGCCTGACGCGCCGCATCCTGATAGGGCGGCCACAGCGTGAAGCGGTCGCGCGCCGCACCGTCACCGTACATCGATGCATAGGGCTCCGGCACATCGAAGGGTTCATGCACGTCGAAGGACTCGACCTGCAGAAAAAACGGCTTTCCGGTTTTCGGTTTGGCCAGCCATTCGCTGGCTGATGTCATCACCTTGGCGGGAAAGAAATCGGCCTCATCGTTGAAGTTCGCGACATTGGAGAAGTAGCGATGGCCATAGCCCGGACGCCATTTCTCGATATTGTGCGCCCATCGCGGCAGATCCGCCTCCGGCACAAGCGGTTCCCAGAAATCCAGCTCGTGCCCTCGAATGAATTCCGCGCCTTGGAAGCTCTGGATGTAGCCGTTCGCCGACTCCTCCCAGTAGTGATAGTGATCGGTGACGATCGCGGTGGTGTAGCCCGCACTCTCCAGCAGTTTCGGCAGACGAAGGTCGAAGGGTTCGAGCGGGCCCCAAGGACGCCATTGCATGCCGCTGAAGCCGGAAAAAATCTCACGCCGCGCCGGCATGCAGGGCAGGCTGCCGACGAAGTGATTGTCAAAACGCCAGGCCTTTTGCGCAAATGACTGAAGGTTCGGTGTCGCAAACTCAGTTCCGCCATAGGCCGAAAGAGCATTGCGGTTAACGCTGTCGATAAGCACGAGGATGATGTTCATGGAAGGACCTTCGATGTTCGTTCGAGGCTTTCACGCCGCTACAGCTTCACCGCACCGGCCGCGAGATCGGAGACCAGCTTTCGCTGAAGCAGCATGAAAAGGACAAGCGTGGGCAGCGTCGAAATCACCGATGCCGTCATCACCAGATTCCATTGGGTGGTGTATTCGCCGAAGAAGCCGGCCAGCCCGACCGGCACGGTCTTGTTTTCGTCCGCTGTCATCAGTGTCAGGGCAAACAGAAATTCATCCCACCCCGACACGAAGGCGTTGACCGCGACCGTCACCACACCCGGCCAGGCGATCGGCAAAATGACCTTGAAGATGATCTGGATCGTGGAGGCGCCGTCGAGCTTGGCTGCCTCGTCGAGATCCTGGGGAATTGTGTCGAGGTAGCCGAGAAGCAGATAGATGGCGAATGGCAGGTTCATGGCCGTATAGGACAGAACCAGGCTCAGCGGATTGTTGATCAGCCCGACGGCGAAAAACATCGAATAAAGCGGCGTGATCAGGATCACGTAGGGAAATAGCTGCGTGCAGATCACCAGGATCAGCAACAGGCCGCGGCCGCGGAAATCGCGGTTGCGCGAAAAACCATAGGCGGTGATCAGCGCGATGGTCACGGCCGCTACAGTCGAGATTGTGCAGACGACGAGGCTGTTTCTGAGATAGTTCGGGAACGGCGAATTCTGAAGGAGGGTGTAGTAGTTTTCCAGGGTGACGCTGGTGAACAGCTGAAACGTCCGGGTGAAGATTTCCTTGTCCGGGCGGAAGGAAATCAGAACCACCCAAATGAAGGGGAACGCCAAAATCAGCAGCAGGCCGATACCCAGAATGACGGTGATCAGGTCCCTGGCGAACCTGATATGCCGCGCTTTATGCGTCATCGAAACATTCATGACGACGCTCCCCGTTTCCCGCGGGAGAGAATCCCGAGATAGACGAGCGCGAAGGCGAACATCATCAGGCTCATGAGAACGCCGATGGCGGCACCCTCGCCGACGCGATAGTCGACAAACGAGACCGTATACATTTTCGTTGCCAGAACCTGGGTGTAGTCGCCCGGTCCTCCTCGGGTGGCGAGCCAGACGTAGACGAAATTGTTGAAGGTCCAGATCGTCGTCAGCAGCGCGACGACCGCGATCACGGGCTTCAGCATCGGCAGGATGATGCGCAAATGGATCTGAAACTCGGACGCGCCGTCGATGCGGGCCGCTTCCCTGAGTTCCCTCGGAATCGACTGCAGCGCCGCGAGAAAGGTGATGATGACGAAAGGAAGCTCGCGCCAGATCAACATCGTTTCGACCGCGCCCCAGACCGTCGACGTCCTGGAAAGGAACGGAATTCCCCTGTCGATGAGCCCCGTCGACAGGAGAAACTGGTTGACCGCGCCATAGCGGGGATCGAGCAGCCACTTCCAGGCGGCGACGGCGACGACCGGCGGCGTTACGAAGGGGACAAGCACCAGCGACCGGACGAGCCAGCCGATGCGCCATCTGGCGAAGACCTCGGCGTTGAGAAGGATCGCCAGCGCAAGTCCGAGTGCCAATCGAATGACGACCGTCACGAATGTCAGCAGGAAAGCGGTGTTGAATAAGGCGCCGGCAATTCCATCATCCTTGAGGACGGCGGCGAAGTTGGCAAAGCCGACCCACCGACCCTCCTTTCCCAGATCGAAAAGGCTAAGATCCTGAAAGCTGAGCGCGATATTGTAGAATGCCGGGCCGGCAAAAAAGATTGCCAGGATGAGCATCGCCGGCATGACCAGGCCATAAGGCTCGAAATGCCAACTCCGGAATGATCCTCGTCTTTCGGCGCGCTTGGCCAGCGCGCCGTCCGGGTTTGCGGAAACAGACATCATCAGCCCTTGCCGCGGGCAAGCAAGTCGTTGAGCTCCTTGATGATGACATCCGCAGCCTCATCAGGATTGCGCTGCCCGGAGAATACGGCGCCGAACTCACGATTGATGAGCGCTGTCATGCTCGACACCTTGATCGGGGACGAGATGTAGCGCTCGAAGGTCTGCGCCAACGGAAGCATCGTTACATAGCCCTGTTCGGCCGGCGGAAACTGGAGCTGTGAAAGCAGCGACTTCTGCGAGGGATATTGGTTGTAGGTTTTGAAGGTCTCGGGGCCGACCAGATATTTGACGAACTCCCAGGCCTCCTTCTGATGCTTGGTGTTGGGATTGATGCCCAGCGCACGTCCGCCAAGATGGGAGATGCGCTTTTCCGTCCCTTTCGGGATCGGTGCGGTCAGCAGCGGCTTTTCAGATTGTTTCTCGGCGGCCCTGAAGGTTTGCGGCGGAAAGAAAGTGATCGCGCAGTCGCCTCGGCCGAGCCCGCCGATCAGCTCGGGATCGCCCCAGGCATTCACGGTGATGAGGTTTTCGGGCGCCGTTCCGTCCACGAAAAACTGGTTGAAATAGTTCATCGCCGCCGCCAGTTGCTCCGGCGTCACCGCCACCTTCCATTTCCCCGGGCTTTCCTCCGTGACCAAGGTCGAGCCGTTGCTCCAGAGGTAATAATTTACCAGCGTCCACATGCCGCTGTCGGGTGCGCTGCCTGCGGGGAAGCAGAAACCGTATTGTTCGGTCCCACCACCTTCGGTGGTCAACTTCTTGGCAGCTGCCGCAAGATCGTCCCAGCTATCGGGAAAGTTCGAGACACCTGCTGCCTGCAGGAGATCCGGGCGATAGGCCATCGAGAATGTATCCGCCGTCCATGGCAGGCCGAAGATTTTGCCATCGAGGGTGGCGAGGTCGAGAGCCAGAAAATCGTCGGTGCCGGCTCCCGGCGCATTCGATTGGATGAGAGGGCTAAGATCGAGGAGCAGCTTTGATCGCGCGAGATCACGCGTCCACACGAAAGCCAGCTGCTGAACATCCGGTCCCGCACCGGCGGGAATTTCGCGCGCCAACTGGGCAAGCGTGTCGCCGCCCGACATCGTCTCCAATTTGACCTGGACATCGGGATGACTAGAGTTCCAGGCCTCGACGGCGGCAATCAGGCCTTGAATTTCGGTCGGGGGATCGAATTGACGAAACGTCAGCTGGACCTTGTCCTGCGCCGCCGATGGAGCGACCGCAAAAATCATCGACGCCGCCGTCGTCGCGGCGAAAATCAACTGCCGGCCTATGCCATTTTTAAACATCGGTTCCTCCTCCTTCTATCCCCATCCCGCGCCCCGATTTCCTTGTCGAAGGCTTATTCTTCTGTGTAGAGCGTCCGTCGAGAACGTGCTCATCGGCGCGAAATTCCCTTTCATGAGGGGCTTTCGCAGCTCTTGGCACGCTCGAATTAGTCTACTATTGTTGTGTACAATGTGGCGCAGATGGTGCTGAGGTCAAATGCAAACATGCTATATGTTATGCATAAGTCGCATAGGGAGGGAGACGGATGCGGGAGCTACGCCAATTCGTCGAAGTGGCAAACCAGCGATCGATCTCGCGTGCCGCCAAGAAGCTGAATATTTCGCAGCCGGCGCTTTCCCGGGCTATCCGGCAACTCGAAGACAGCTACGGCGTTCCGCTGTTCAACAGGACCGGCGCCGGCGTCGAATTGAGCGTTTACGGTTCAGCCCTTTATAGCCGGGCGGTGCGGATATTGCCGGCGCTCGATGAAGCGAAAGAAGAGATCGAACATCTTCAGGGCCGCGCCAAGGCCGTTATTCGCATAGCCACCGGCGATCTTTGGGGGCTCGTCATATTGCCGGGGATCATAAAAGCCTTCAGCCGGACGCATCCGGGTGTCGTCGTCCACGTCGAGATCGCCGATGACGGTACACGTTTCGAAGGGATGCGGCACGGCGTCTACGATCTCGTCTTCGGAACGCTCTCCTACAAATATGAAGCCGTCATGCAAGTCGAGTTCGAAACGCTGGCAAGACAGGCGACCTACATCTACTGCCACAAGGATCATCACCTGGCCAAAGCGGCGACCGTCACCCTCGATGATCTTCTGCGTCAGCGCTGGATCAGCCCCGGTTACGGAGATGATGAAGGGCCTGGTCAACTCGAGCGTCAGACCCGGGATTTTGCGGTTCGTGTGGACTCCATGTTGCAGGCTCTGTTGATCATGCAGGGTTCGCCGCTGGTGATGGCCGCCTCCAGCGGCTTTGCGAAATTGTTCGATGGGTTCGGGATCAGACCGGTGATGTTCCAGGACCACGGCCGCGTACAGGAATCGGGCGCAATCTACTTTCCGCGCGCGCTCGAAAAATCTCCGGTCCGCGATTTCCTGCGTTTGGTGCGTGGTTCGATGCCGTTGTTGGCGTTGCCCGAATTCTCGCTTCCTGAAACTGCGTGATCAAAGCGTGCGAAACATCACCAATGCGTCGACATAGCCCTGCGTCGGATGAAGAAAGACGCCCGGGAGCCGGCCGACGATATCGAAGCCGAGAGATTGCCACAGCGCGACCGCGCGTTCGTTGCTGCTGACGACGAAGTTGAACTGCATCGCCCGAAAGCCGCTGGCGCGGGCATGCTCCAGGGAATTCACATGCATCAGCCGAGCGACGCCGCGGCCGCTTGCTGCAGCATCGGTCATGTAACCGCAGTTGCAGACATGCCGGCCGCCACCTGCCTGATTGGCCTTGATGTAATAGGTGCCGAGGATCACGCCATCCGCTTCGGCGACGAAGGTCTCGCGGTCCGGTCCCATCCAGTAGGCCAGCGCATCAGCTTCGCTCAAATCGCGATCGAGCGCATAGGTTTCGCCGGCGCGGATCGTCGGACCGATGATCCTCCAGATGGCGCTTCGATCGTTCTTGTCTGCGGGTCGGATCAGCATGCCCGATCTCTAACGAAACCGGGCACGCCGCGCAACGGGTCGGCAGCCTCCGGCAAAAGCTGGAAGCGTCCCGGCCTCAAACCCTTTTAAGTGCTATCGCAATCCCCTGCCCGACGCCGATGCACATGGTCGACAGCGAATATTGTCCGCCGGTCTGCAAAAGCTCGAGGGCAGCCGTGCCGGTGATGCGTGCACCCGACATGCCAAGCGGATGGCCGAGCGCGATCGCGCCGCCATTGCGGTTCACCCGCGCATCATCATCGGCAATGCCGAGCGCGCGCAGCACCGCCAGCCCCTGGCTGGCAAAGGCCTCGTTGAGTTCGATCACGTCGAACTGATCCGCGGTCATGCCGAGCCGTGCCATCAGCTTGCGCGAGGCCGGGATCGGCCCGACGCCCATCACCCTTGGCGGAACGGCGGCAGCCGCGCCGCCGAGGATGCGGGCGATCGGCGTCAGGCCGTATTTCCGCGCCGCCGCTTCCGAAGCGACGATCAGCGCCGCCGCCCCGTCATTGACGCCGGAGGCATTGCCTGCTGTCACCGTGCCGCCTTCTTTTTTGAAAGGTGTCGCGAGTTTCGCCAGCGTTTCGATCGTGGTTGCGCGCGGATGCTCGTCCTTGTCGACGATAACAGGATCGCCCTTGCGCTGCGAGATGGTCACCGGGGTGATCTCCTTCGCCAACCGTCCGTTCGCCTGGGCAGCGGCCGCCTTCGCCTGGCTTCGCACCGCGAAGGCATCCTGATCCTCGCGGCTGACATGATAGTCCTCGGCGACATTCTCGCCAGTCTCCGGCATGGAATCGACGCCGTACTGCTTCTTCATCAGCGGGTTGACGAAGCGCCAGCCGATCGTCGTGTCATGGATTTCGGCGGCCCGTGAAAAGGCCGTCTCGGCCTTCGGCATGACGAACGGCGCGCGTGACATGCTCTCGACGCCACCAGCGATCATCAGCTCGGCTTCGCCCGCGCGGATGGCGCGTGCGGCCGTGATCACCGCATCCATGCCGGAGCCGCAGAGCCGGTTGATCGTCGTGCCGGGGACGGCGATCGGCAGGCCGGCGAGCAGAGCCGACATGCGCGCGACATTGCGGTTGTCCTCACCCGCCTGGTTGGCGCAGCCGAAGATCACATCGTCGACGGCTTCCCAATCGACGGCGGCATTTCGTTGCATCAGTGCCTTCAGCGGGATGGCACCGAGATCGTCGGCCCGCACCTGGGAGAGCGAGCCGGCGAAACGGCCGATCGGCGTTCTGATATAGTCGCAGATAAAGGCTTCGGTCATGGCTTTTCCTCAGAGTTTCGGGACGACAAGGTCGGCAACCGGCCCTTCGACGTGCAGCGGCGCACCGGTCATCGCCTGCAATTCCTCCTGCGACATCGCGGCCAGTTTCTCGCGCAGGATGAAACGTCCGTTGACGATGTCGACGACGGCGTGGCTGGTATAGACGCGGGTGATGCAGGCAACGCCGGTCAGCGGGAAGGTGCATGTCTCCACCAGTTTCGGCTCGCCTGTCTTAGTGACGTGCTCGGTAATGACGCAGACCTGCTTGGCGCCGTGCACCAGGTCCATGGCGCCGCCGACGGCCGGCACGCCTTTGCTGCCCACCCGCCAGTTGGCAAGGTCGCCGCTCTGGGCAACCTGATAGGCGCCGAGGATCGCGACGTCGAGATGGCCGCCGCGCACCATGGCGAAGCTGTCGGCGTGATGGAAGAAGGCGGCACCCGGCTTCAGCGTTACCGCCTTCTTGCCAGCATTGATCAGGTCCCAATCCTCCTCGCCTGCCGCCGGCGGCTCGCCGAAGTTCAGAATGCCGTTTTCGGTGTGGAAGATCGCCTGACGGCCGGGGGGCTGATAACGGGCGACCATTTCGGGAAAGCCGATGCCGAGGTTCACATAGGCGCCGTCGGCAATATCCTGCGCGGCGCGCCAGGCGATCTGCGCATTGGAAAGCTTGATGTCTTCGCGGGTGTTGATGGGGCGGGTGTTGATGGTCATACGTAGGCCACTCCGGCTCGAATGAGCTCTTCTTCCTGCTGGGGATTGGAAACAGTGACGACGCGGTCGACGAAGATGCCTGGTGTCACCACCTGCTCGGGATCGATGCCGCCGGCCGGCACGATCGATGACACCTGGACGATGGTCTTCGCAGCTGCCATGCACATCAGCGGATTGAAGTTGCGGCCGGCCTTGTTGTAGGTGAGGTTGCCCTGGATATCGCCGATCGCAGCCTTGACGATCGCGAAGTCGGCCTTCAGCCAGCGCTCCTGCACATAGTGGCGGCCATCGAATTCGGCGATGACCTTGCCGTTGGCCAGTTCGGTGCCGTAGGCGGTCGGCGTATAGAAAGCCGGGATGCCGGCTCCGCCGGCGCGGATGCGCTCGGCAAGCGTTCCCTGCGGCACCAGCTCGAGCTCAATTTCGCCGGCCAGATATTTATCCGTGAAGGCGCGCGGATCCGACGAACGCGGGAATGAGCAGATCATCTTTCTGACCATGCCGGCATCGATCATCGCTGCAATACCGATGCGCCCGTTGCCGGCATTGTTGTTGATCACGGTGAGGTTCTTGGAGCCCTTGTCGATCAAGGCATGAATGAGCTCGATCGGGGCGCCCGAGCCACCAAAACCACCGATCATGACGGTCGCGCCATCACCGATCTCAGAGACGGCTTCCGCCGTGCTCCCGACTGTCTTGTCCATGCGTGACCTCTCCTTGGCTACTCGGTCGGGGAACTCCCTTCCCGTCCTCTGGCATAGACATAAAGTGCCGCGGTCCAAGCGGCAACGTATTTGTGCGATATTTGACATTTGTTCATATATCGCACAACTTGAGATGAATCCATTGGAGACTGGACCCATGCGCGAAACGGATTTCGTCAGTGGCTTTGCCCGCGGCCTGAAGGTGATCGAAGCGTTCGGCGAAACGCGACAGCGGCTTTCCATCGCCGAGGCCGCCAAGCTGACGGAGCTCGACCGCGCCACTGTGCGCCGCTCGCTGCTGACGCTCGCCGAGCTCGGATATGCCGATTATGACGGCAAGTTCTTCACGCTGACGCCGAAGATCCTGCGGCTTGGCCATGCCTATCTCGCAGCGACGCCGCTGCCGGCGCTGCTGCAGCCGCATCTCGATCTTCTCTCGGAAAAGGCCGGCCAGAGCGCCTCGGCCTCGGTGCTCGATGGCACCGACATCGTCTATATCGCCCGCGCCTCGCAACGCCGCGTCATGTCGATCAACCTCACCCCCGGCAGCCGCCTGCCCGCCTACTGCGCCTCGATGGGGCGCGTGCTGCTCGCAGCCCTTAGCGAGAGCGAGGCGCGCGCCATCCTCGCCCGCAGCGAGCTGAAGCAAAACACGCCGAATACGAAGACCGATCCGGAGGACCTCATCACCGAATTCCGCCGGGTCCGCACTGACGGTTACGCCATCATCGATCAGGAGCTGGAGATCGGCCTCTGCTCTATCGCGGTGCCTGTCGACAACGACCGCGGCGAAACGGTCGCGGCGATCAATATCGGCGCGCCGGCCGCCCTCGTCCCGGCGGCCGAGATGAAGGAGCGCTATCTGCCGCTGCTGAAGGAAACACAGGCCGCGTTGCGGCCGCTGCTGCGCCGGTGAGCCACCGCAATCTCGGCTTCCCTCGGGCTCCCCGCACCCCGCAACGCCAGTTTGATGCGCAGAACGCAGCCGTCGCCGTCTCGCGCGGCGCTCCACTCGCAACGCGCAATGCGTCTGATTTCGAGGGACTCGGCTTGCAGATCATCAATCCGTGGAAGGATCTCTAAGTCCCTCGCATCGCAGAATTCTGAACCATCTAAAATCAGCCGAGACCCAAGCACTCCCACTTGATGTATCATAATTTCCGATATACATCACTTCAGCGGAAATAGTGGAGGAATGATGGAACGCTCGTTTTTGACGATTGCCGCTGGCGAGAATAATGATGCGATACGCGCGCTTTCGGCACCGGCGCGACTCGAGATGCTCAAGTTGCTTTGCGCCAAAGGGCCGATGAATATCAACGATATCGCACGTGCCCTTTCTCTTCCTCAATCGACTGTCGCCACCGGGATCCAGATTTTGGAAGACGCCCGGCTTGTCGATTCGCAGTTGACGAAGGCCCGCAAGGGAAACCAGAAGATCTGCTCGGCGATCTACAGCGAAATTCTGATCAGTTTCGAGGAAAGTGCGGCCCAAAGGGCCAACAATATCATCGAAGTCGAGATGCCGGTCGGGCTCTACACCAGCTGTGACGTCCATGCGCCGTGTGGTCTTTGCTCCACCGAGAGCGTCATCGGCCCGCTCGATGTTCCCGACTATTTTCTCGACCCGCAGCGCATGCAGGCCGGGCTCGTCTGGTTCGGCCGGGGTTATGTGGAATATAAATTCCCCAACAATGCTAAGGTGTTAAACAAGGATATCCGCGCCATCGAGTTTTCGCTGGAGTTGTCGTCTGAGGTGCCTGGCACCAATCCGGACTGGCCGTCCGACATAACGCTCTGGGTCAACGGCATGGCCATCGGCACCTGGACGTCGCCCGGCGACTACGGCGACAAGCGCGGCGCCTTCACGCCGGCATGGTGGAAGCTCGAAGGCTCGCAATATGGGATGATGAAGACCTGGCGGATTTCCACCCGCGGGACCTTCATCGACGGTATCGCCGCCTCGAATGTCACGCTCAGCGACCTCGCGCTTGCCCAGCACTCCTCGATCCGGCTGCGGGTCGGCATCGCCGAAAATGCCGGTCATACTGGCGGCGTGAATATTTTCGGGCGTAGCTTCGGAAATCACGGGCGCGATATCATCATGCGACTGCATGTCTGAAAAATAAAAATCGGAAATCTTGATTTAAATATTACGATTCTTTCCGGTTCCGGTGGCCGATAAAGGCGCCCAAATAACTGTAATTAAACAATTTTTTCTGAACTCCATATTAGTATGATTAAAGTCGCAACTTGGTTGACACAACAACATTCCTGATATCAAGTTAGAGGCAAGAAAACAAAATATCTGATACATAAACGGGAGGATCCGTTGAAGACGAACGTTGTGGTTCACCGCGATTTCCGCATCGCGACCATTGATTCCAGGCTCTACAGTTCATTTCTAGAGCATCTCGGCAGGGCGATCTACGGGGGCATTTATGAACCCGGTCACCCGACGGCCGATGAGGACGGATTCCGCCAGGATGTCCTTGATCTCGTCCGTGATCTCGACACGCCCTATTGCCGCTATCCCGGCGGCAACTTCGTCTCGGCCTATAATTGGGAAGACGGCGTCGGCCCGCGTGCCGAGCGCCCGGTGCGCCTCGACCTTGCCTGGCGCACCCGCGAAGCCAACCAGATCGGCGTCAATGAATTCGTCGACTGGTGCAAGAAGGCAAATACCAAGCCGATGCTCGCCGTCAATCTCGGATCACGCGGCCTGGATGCGGCTCGCAATTTCCTCGAATATTGCAATCATCCCGGCGGCACCTACTGGTCGGATCTGCGCCGCAAGCACGGCTGGTCTAATCCGCACGATGTCAAATTGTGGTGCCTCGGCAACGAGATGGATGGCCCCTGGCAGGTCGGCCACAAGTCGGCCTATGAATATGGCCGGCTGGCGGATGAGACGGCCAAAGCCATGCGCGGCTTCGACAAGTCGCTTGAGCTCGTGGTCTGCGGCTCGTCCAATTCCGACATGAAGACTTATCCCGAGTGGGAAGCCCAGGTCCTCGAGCAGTGCTATGACAGCGCCGACCATATCTCGCTGCATATGTATTTTGCCAACCGCGAGAAAAATACCCTCAACTATCTTGCCCGCGCGACGAAGCTCGACCGCTACATCACCACGATCGGCGGCGTGATCGACTACATCAAGGCGAAAAAACGCTCGAAGAAGACGATCGGCATTTCCTTCGACGAATGGAATGTCTGGTATCATTCCAACCAGCAGGACAAGGAGATCCTGGCGCGCGACGAATGGCCGGATGCGCCGCATCTCTTGGAAGACATCTATAATTTCGAAGACGTGCTGCAGGTCGGCGGCATCCTCAACACCTTCATCCGACGTTCCGACCGGGTGCGCATCGCCTGCATCGCGCAGCTCGTCAACGTCATTGCCCCGATCATGACCGAGGACGGCGGTGCGGCGTGGCGCCAGACCATCTATTACCCGTTCTATTACGCCTCCAGATATGGCCGTGGAACGGCACTGCAGCTGGTCGTCGATGGCCCGACCTATGACAGCGACGAGGAGAACGACGTCCCCTATCTCGACGTATCGGCAGTCCATTCCGAAGACGGCAAGACGCTGACCTTCTTTGCCGTCAACCGCCATCCGAGCACGGCGCTCGATCTCGATGTGCGACTGGAAGGCTTCGGAAATGCCCGGGTGGTCGAGCAGGTGGAGATGACCCACGGCGACCTGGAAGCCGTCAATACGGCGGTGCGGCCGAAGACGGTCGCCCCCGTCAACGTCGAGAGTGGAAAGATCGAGGATGGACGCCTGCGGGCGGCGCTGAAACCGTTCTCCTACAACGTCATCCGGCTGTCGGTGTGACAGCTACCGCCGGGTAGCCCATTGGGGGCACGCCTCGGCTGAAAATATTCGGCTCGCTGCGAGGAGGCAGGGAGCCGGAGAGATGGTTCACTGAGGTCCCGGACCTGATTGTTCAAGTCCTGACGCTTCTGCGAACCGACAACCGCGACGTGCCCATGCGTGCCTTTGCGGCCGCCGTATCGTCGCTTTCTAGGGAGGAGTTCATGCAACAGTGGAAGAGGCTCGCATTTGGCGTCGCGCTGGCCGCACTCGGCCTGACAGCGACGGCCAAGGCCGATGACTACACCTCCTTGCCGCGCAAGGAGACGCTCATCGTCGAAAATCCGGAAGGGACGATCAAAAATCCCGGCTGGTTCAACATCTGGGTCAATGGCGGCGGCGGCGTATCGACCGGCCTGCAGCAGCTGACCATGGATACGCTCTGGTATATCGACCCCGAACAAGGGCTTGGCGGCGCGACCTGGGACAATTCTCTGGCTGCCGACAAGCCGCAATACAATGCCGACTTTACCGAGATGACCGTGAAACTGCGCAAGGGGCTCTTCTGGAGCGATGGCGTGGAGTTCACGGCAGACGACGTGGTCTATACCGTGAAGACGCAGATGGATCACCCCGGAATGGTCTGGAGTGCTGCCTTCTCGGTGCAGGTGGCAAGCGTCGAGGCGACCGACCCCTCGACTGTGGTGTTCAAGCTAAAGAAGCCCAATTCGCGCTTCCATGCCATCTTCACCGTTCGCTGGAACGGCGCCTGGATCATGCCCAAGCATGTTTTCGAGAAAGTCGAAGATCCGCTTCGTTATGATTTCGCCAATCCCGTTTCGCTCGGCGCCTACAAGCTCAAGTCCTACGACCCCCAGGGCAAGTGGTATACCTGGGAGAAGCGCGACGACTGGCAGCGGACATCGCTTGCCCGCTTCGGCGAGCCGGCTCCGAAATATGTGACCTATGCCGATCCCGGCCCGCCGGATAAACGCACCATCGCTCAGCTCGAGCACAATCTCGATATCATTCACGACAACACGCCCGAGGGCATGTTCACGCTGAAGGAAAAATCCAAGACGATCGAAACCTGGTTCCCGGGTTTCCCCTTCGCCCATCCGGACCCGACGCTTCCGGCCGTGATCTTCAACACCCAGAATCCGCCCTTCGACAATGCCGATGTACGCTGGGCGCTTGCCCTGCTGATCGACATCAAGGCGGTGGATATGGCGAGCTATCGCGGGGCAGCGACGCTTTCGGCGCTCGGCGTGCCGCCGACGGCGGCCACGATGAAGGACTATCAGGCGCCGATGCAGGATTGGCTGAAGAATTTCGAGATCGATACCGGCAAGAGCAAGATCAAGCCTTATGACCCGACGGTCGGGCAACAGATCGCCGATATCCTGCGCAAGCAGCCGAAGTTCAAGGACCAGATCCCGACCGACGCGGAGGCGATCAGCGGTGCCTTCGGCTATGGCTGGTGGAAACCGGATCCGAAGGCTGCCGGCGAACTGCTGGAGAAGGCAGGCTTCAAGAAATCCGGCGGCAAATGGCTGACCCCTGATGGACAGCCCTTCAAGATCCGGATGACGGTGGAAGGCGACACACGCTCGGTCTTCACCCGCGCCGGGACGTTGATCGCACAGCAATGGGCCGCATTCGGCATCGACGCCAAAGCCGTGCCGGCCGCGAAACTTTGGCAGACGGCGCTACAGCCCGGCGATTTCCAGGTTGCGATCGCCTGGAGCGTCGAGACCTGGGGCGGCGATCCCGACCTGTCGTTCTTCCTGGACAGCTGGCATTCGCAGTTCGTGGCCAAGAAGGGTGACAATCAGCCGCCGCGCAACTGGCAGCGCTGGAGCAATCCGGAGCTCGACAAGATCATCGAAAGCATTCGCGGCATCAGCGCCGACGATCCGAAGGGCGTCGAGCTCGGCAAGGATTATCTGAAGCTGGTCGCCCGCGAAATGCCGACGATCCCGCTGATGTCGTATAACGTCTTCACCTCGATGGATACGACCTATTGGACCGGTTATCCGACGATCGCTGATCCCTATACCGATCCGGTGCCGAATTGGGCCAACTCCAGGCTGATGATGGTCAAGCTGAAGCCGGCACAACCGAAATAATCCTCCCAACGCCGGCGCGAGTGTTGCGCGCCGGCCCCCTAATCGACGGGCATGTGGCATGTCCGTCGATCCTTTCCACTTGATGAAGGGAACCAGAGAGGAACCACCGCCCTATGACGTCCTATCTGATCTTTGTGCTGAAGCGGTTCGGTCAGTTTCTGCTCGTTGTATTTCTTGGCGTGACCATCACATTCTTCGTCACCCACCTGACCCCGATCGATCCGGTCGAAGAAAGCATAGGCGCCATCACCCAGATGGGGCAGTCCGATCCGAATGCGATCGAACTGATGCGCCAGTCGCTTCGCGAGCTTTACGGCATGGAGGGCTCGATCTGGCAGCAATACCTGCATTTCTGGCTGCGGCTTGCGACCGGTGATCTCGGTCCCTCGCTATCGGCTTTCCCCACGCCCGTTTCCACCATCATCCTGCGATCCCTGCCCTGGACAATCGGACTGATGACGGTATCGACGCTGATCACCTTCGTGCTCGGCAATGCGATCGGCGCGCTCGCCGGCTATTACCGCAAGGACATGGTGCTGAAGGCCGTCAGCCTCGTCTTCATCGCCCTGCTTCCCATTCCCTATTACATCCTCGCCTTCGTGCTTCTGATTGTGTTCGGCTATCTCTGGCCGGTGCTGCCGATCAATGGCGGCTACGAGATGAACGCCAATCTGGACCTCTCCTTTGCCCTGGTCTTCGATATCCTGAAACACTCGATCCTGCCGGCCTTGTCGCTGATCATGGTCGGTGCCGGCAGCTGGCTGATCGGGATGCGCGCGCTCGTTTCCAACATCATCACCGAGGATTACGTCGTCTTCGCCGAGCTTGGCGGCGTTCCGAAGCGAAAGATCCTGCGCTCCTACATCGCCCGCAATGCCATGGTGCCGCAGTTCACCGGGCTTGCCATGTCGCTCGGCGCGATCTTCAACGGCACGGTCATCACCGAAATCGTCTTCGGCTATCCGGGCATTGGCAACCTGCTGATCGAAGCGGTGCATGCCGGCGACTATAGCCTGGTGCTCGGCCTCAGCGCATTGTCGATCGTCGGCGTCGCCGCCGCCGTCTTCATCATCGACATTCTGAGCCCGCTGATCGACCCGCGCATCAAGGTGGAATAGAGCATGTTTACGATCGTCCGCGACCTCGCGCGCCAGAATATGGAATTCCTCTGCGGCCTGCTGCTCTTTGCCGTCATCGTCGCATTGATAGTGGTGTCCTATTTCTCGCCTTACGGCGCGACCGACATCTATCTTCTGCCGCCCGATATGCCGCCCGATGGAGAATATTGGCTCGGCACGACGTCGCGCGGCCAGGACGTTTTCTGGCAGCTGACAACCGCGCTCAGGAACACCCTGTTTTTTGGCATCGGCGTCGCCTTCATTTCACGCATCATCTCGCTGGTCGTCGGCCTCGTCGCCGGCTATGCCGGCGGCGCGGTCGACCGGGTGCTGATGGCCATCAACGACAGCGTCATGGTCATCCCGCAATTTCCGCTGCTGATCCTGTTCTACTTCGTGCTGAAGGACAGCATGACCTGGACGGCGCTGATCCTCATCATGGCCGCGCTCGGCTGGTCCTATGATGCACGCCTCATCCGTTCGGTGGCGATCAGCCTGAAGACGAGATCCTTCACCACCCAGAGCGTCTATTCCGGCATGAGCATGCGCAAGATCCTCGTCGAGGAGCACCTGCCCTATGTTCTGCCGATCGTCTTTGCCACCACGATGAACAACATGATCTGGTCGATCGGCATGGAGATCACCCTGTCGGTGCTCGGCTTCACCGATATCGAGACGCCGACCATGGGCATGATGATCTATTGGGCCAATGCGCATTCGGCGCTGATATCAGGCATTTGGTGGTGGGTGGCCGCCCCCGTCGCCGTCATCGTCGTCCTCTTCCTGGCGCTCTTCCTGCTGTCCATGTCGATGAACGAATACAACGATCCGCGCAGCCGGCTGAACCGGATGGGAAGTTAGTATGGATCCTTTGGTCGAAATTGAGAATCTGAAAGCCTATTACCGTGCCTTCCTCTACGGCGTCGATCGCGAGGTGCGCGCCGTCGACGATATCAGCCTGACCATCGCCCGCGGCGAGGTCTATGGCGTCGCCGGTGAATCGAGCAGCGGCAAGACGACCTTGATCAAGACCATTGCCGGCGCGATCCGGCCGCCGCTGAGGGTCGTGTCCGGGAAAGTGACATTCCATTTCGACGGCGGCACCCAGGATATCTATGCGATGAAGCCGGAGGATCGGCTGGCGCTGCGCTGGAAGCATCTGTCCTATATCATGCAGGGCTCGATGAATGTGCTCAATCCGGTGCGCCGGATCCGTCATTCCTTCACCGATTTCGCCTTTCGCCACATGAAGGTCAGCGGCCCGGTCTTTCTCGAAAGGGTCGCCACCCATCTGCAGCGGCTGAAGCTGGATCCGCATCTGCTCGATGCCTATCCCCACGAACTCTCCGGCGGCATGCGCCAGCGCATGACCATTGCGCTGGCCACCATCCTGACGCCGGAATTTATCATCGCCGACGAACCGACGACCGCGCTCGACGTCATCGTTCAGCGCGACGTGCTGTCGATGATCCGCGAGATCCAGCGCGAGATGGGCTCGTCCTTCCTGTTCGTCACCCATGATATGGGGGTTCACGCGACGGTCTCCGACCGCATCGGCATTGTCTATGCCGGGCGTCTTGTCGAGGAAGCGCCGACCGCCAAACTCTTCAACAAACCGCTCCACCCCTATACGCAGCACCTCGTCGGCAGCCTGCCGCGCATCGGCGATGCGACGGCCCGCCCTTCGCTGGAGGGGCGTCCGCCTAACCTCGCCATGCCGCCGGAAGGCTGCCGGTTTCATCCGCGCTGTCCCAAGCGCATGGAGATCTGCTCGCAGAAGGTTCCGCCGCTCGTCACTGTCGAGCCGCAGCGGCGCGTGGCGTGTTTTGCCGTTACGGGAGATCAGGTTTGAGCGCTCTTCTTAGCCTCTCGCACGTCACGAAGGTCTACCGGCAGGGCGGCATGCTCGGCCGGCGGCTGATCACGGCGGTCAAGGACGTCAGCTTCGAATTGGGAGCGGAGCCGGAGATCCTGTCGATCGTTGGAGAATCCGGCTCGGGAAAATCGACGATCGCGGCGATGATCCTCGGCCAGACCGAACCAACGGAAGGCGAGCTTCAATTCAGCGGCAGGACCGTCGCCATCCATAGTCGATCCGAACGCAAGGCTTTCATGAAAGAGGTCCAGCCGGTTCTGCAGAACCCCTTCGAAGCCTTCAATCCGCTGAAACGTGTCGACCGTTATCTCTTCGAGACCGCCCGCAATTTTTCGTTCTCGGGAAACCGGCCGGACCGAGAGCAGGCGGAGAAGATGGCGGATGCCGCCTTGGTCCATGTCGGCCTGACTTTGGAAGAAGTGAAAGGCCGGTTCCCCCACGAATTGTCGGGCGGCCAGCTTCAGCGCGTCGCCATCGCCCGTGCGCTGATCCCGCAACCCCGGCTGCTGGTGGCCGACGAACCGGTATCCATGGTCGACGCATCGCTGCGCATGGCGATCGTCAATCTCTTCGGCCGCCTGAAAAACGAGCTCGGTCTTTCGATCGTCTACATCACCCACGACCTCGCCACCGCCTATTACATCAGCGACAACATCATCATCATGCGCAAGGGTGAAATCGTCGAGCGGGGACAGGCGCGGGCCGTGTTGGATGATCCGCAGCACGAGTATTCGCGGGCGCTGAAGGATGCGGTGTTGGCGGCGGATTTTAGTGCGGCGGTGTGAGTGGTGCAACGAACAGGCAGCTTTCCTTTATGAGTGTTGGCAGGTTTAGCGTTGCCTTAAAGAAACCGTGCAAGGATGAGGACCTGTCATCCACGCCGGTAACCTGATGAAGTTTCGAAGCAATCTCGCTCGCTCTGTAATAAGCCATACCAGCGCATTCGCTCCCGCAATATTTGCCGCAATTATTGCAACAATCGTCGTCTGGGTCGCAACGAACTGGCGGCTGGAGCGATCGCTGGCCGATGAACGCTCGATCGTTGCCGGCGAGCTTGCCACCATATCCTCCCGGCTTCAGACGAACCTCAACAGCAATGTGAAGCTGTTGCAGGGGCTGGCGGCCGGCATCGCAGTCAATCCAGAAATGGGCCAAAACGGATTTTCCAAACTTGCCGCGCAGATCCTGCAACCCGATTCGCAATTGCGAAGCTTCGCTGCCGCGCCCGACCTGGTGGTCAGCTGGGTTTATCCGGAGAAAGGAAACGAAAAGGCCGTCGGGCTCGACTACCGAAACAATGAGAAGCAACGGGCTGCCGCGATGCTGGCGCGCAACACCCACAATATCGTTCTGACGGGCCCAGTGGAGCTTGTCCAAGGTGGAACCGCTTTTGTCGTCAGGTGCCCGGTCTACATCAATACCGGAACAAGCCAGGTCTTTTGGGGCCTGCTTTCCGGAATAGTCGACATACCGAAGCTTTACCAGGAAAGTGGCCTTGCTTCGACCGAGCTTGAGATCGCCATCAGCACCGTACCGGAGCCGAATTCGCCCAAACAGGTTTTTTTCGGCAGCCTGGCAACTTTTTCCAGCAAACCGGTTCAGACATCCGTTGACATGGTTTATGGCCGATGGACCCTCGCCGCACTGCCAAAGCAGGGATGGGGCCAAAATAGCGGGATCGGCATTTTTGAGTTCTACGCCAGCCTGTTGGCATTATGTGTCGTTGCACCGATTGTCTGGATCGGCTTTCTGACCGGATCACGCCAAAGAACGATCGAAAAGCTTCGCCTTCACAAGAAAAAGCTCGTTCGAGCACGACAGAGGCTGGAGCATCTCTCATTGCATGACGCATTGACGGGGCTTCCCAATCGACGATTTGTCGACCGGATGATCTCGCAACCGCCGAGACCCCGTCCACAAGATTGTCTGATATTCATTCACATCGACCTGGATCGATTTAAAGAGATCAACGACACGAGAGGGCATGCTGGCGGTGACGCGGTCTTGCAAGCAACGGCTTCTCGCCTTGCCGATTTGGTTGGTCCAAACGACGTAGCGGCTCGGATCGGTGGAGATGAGTTCATCTTCGCCAGTTGGAGTGCCGATCCGGAGCCGAAGGCAACCGCATTGGCCCGACAAATTGTCGATACGCTCGATCAGCCCCTCATCATCGACGATGCGGCGTGTGTTGTCGGTGCAAGCGTCGGCGTCGCCTGGGAGACTGAACGTGCTCTCGGTCCGGACCTCGGCCAATTGCTTCTCAATGCCGATTTGGCTCTTTACGAGGCAAAGAAGGCGGGTCGCGGCCGCGCGGCGGTTTTTACGGAAGAGCTTCGCAGCGCCGCGATCCACTCGAAAGAATTGGCGGACGAATTCAAGCAAGCGCTAGATCGCGATGAACTCGTTGCATTCTTTCAACCGCAGTTCGATGCAAATACGTTGGACCTTGCCGGCGTCGAGACACTTGCCCGTTGGGATCACCCGCAAAAAGGTCTGCTCGCCCCGGACAAATTTCTGGACGTTGCGGAAAAACTGGGGCGCACCGGCGACATGGATAGGCTGATCCTGCAAAAGGCCCTGTTCGAGCTGACAAGATGGGACAGTCTGGGAATGCAAATTCCACGTGTCTCTGTCAACATTTCAGCGCGTCGGCTGGCGCAGCCAAATCTGCTTGCCGAGCTGTCCGAACTTCCCATAGCGAAAGGTCGCCTGTGTTTCGAGCTGCTCGAGACAATCTCCTTCAATGATCTTCAACCTGTTCTCAAAGAGATCATTCCAGCCGTCAAAAAGCTTGGCATCGAAATCGAGATCGATGACTTCGGCACCGAACATGCCAGCATTGTCAGTCTGCTTCGATTTGAGCCGCGACGACTGAAGATCGATCGCGAAATTATCAAGCCGATTGTCGCGTCTCCATCTCAGCGCCGCCTGGTCTCCTCCATTATCGAAATCGGCCGATCGCAGAACATCGACATCGTTGCAGAGGGCGTGGAGACAATGGACCATGCGAAGATCCTGAAGGATCTCGGTTGCCATATATTGCAAGGTTACGCTCTGGCACGGCCAATGACCTCGGAGCAGTTGATTGAATTTTATTGTGTGAAGGACAAAGGAATGACAGAGGCAGGCCGATAGCCAAGCCCCGCATTCCCTGCATGATTATCTTCCGTCGATCCTCGACTTATTGCAGCCAATCGCCTGTGGTCCGACCCAAACATCTACATCCCAAGGCCCAAGGACTTGCCCCGCTTCAGCGACCGCTTCAACTCCATCTGCCGGGTGAGCTCCGCGCGATGACTACGATCGGCAAGGCGAGCAACCTCGCGGATACGCTCGATGTCCCCAGCCTGATCAGGCCCGGCGCGCTTCAGCTGATCCGCGCGATCTGAGGGATCGGCGCGACCGAAGCGCGTTTCGATCGCAGTAGCGATGTCCTTTGCCTCGGCAAGCGCCTGACGGCCCTCCGGTGTCGCCGCCAGTCGTTCGACGAACTTGGCCTTGTCGCTATAGGGGAGATCGTCGAGCTGGCGCAGCAGCGCCTCACTCCGGCGGCTCGGCCCCAGAACCTCGACCGCGTCCTGCTTTTCTCGTTTCCAGCGCTCCGAGCCGCATTCAGCCGCGAGGCGACGCTGCCAGGTGTTGGCGGATTGGCGAACATGCGAAGCCAGCGCATCGATCCGGGAAAGCGCGTGTTTGCGTTCAGCGTTGTCTCCGAACAGGCCGGTCTTGCCGGCGAGCGCGCCGATCGTCTCGGGCGAAGTGCTGAGTTGGTTTGCGAGCGCGACCGGATCGGCGTTTTCATCGAGGATGCGACCGCGCAACACGTCCATGGCCGCTCGCGCGTCCTTGAACACCTGCGGCGCAAGCTGCTTTGCCGCCTCCCAATCTCGTTCGAATGCCGGCATCGCCTTTGATTGTCCAACCGCTTCGACGCTCATCGCATAGGTCTTCACGGCCGCAATGAGCACGCGACGTTCATCGCGACGTTCATCGACATTGGGATCCTGGTGCGAAGAGCCGCCATCGGCGATGCTGCGGGCTGCGAGCGGTGTCGGCGGCCGCGGTTCCTGCGTTGGCTTGGGAACCGCCGTGTCCGCGATGCGCTCCGCCTCCTTGGTGATTACCGCAGGTGCGACCTCACCTTCGCCCTGCCCCCGGCGATCCTCCATGCCGCGCCGATTGGCAAAGTCATGGGTATAGTCGAGCGTCGTCTCCTTCACGCCTGACCGGCTCAGCGTCTCCGTCAGGGAGCGCAGCGTCTTGAACGCATCCAGCCCGGCATAGAGCTGCACCCCTTCGCGATGACGGGTCATCGCCACGTAGGTCAGATGCCGGTCCATCGTCGTCGACGCCAGAACAAAACTCCGGTCGACGGTAGCCCCTTGCGTCTTGTGGATCGTCGTGGCGTAGCCGTGATCAAAGGCCTGGTAACTGTTCACCGGAATGATCACCTGACGTTGCCCATCTTGCGTCTGCGCCTTGCCGTCAAGCCGAACCTGTATTGCGTCCGGTTGGACGGCGATCACCTCGCCCAACATGCCATTCTTGACGCCGAGATCACGATCGTTCTCCAGGAAGACGATGCGGTCGCCGCGCGCAAAAGATCGCTTCCCATTGCTGGTCTGGTAGGTGAGTTCCTCACCACGATCATCCGAGGTGCCGGTGCTTCTTGAGAGCTCACCGCGCTCCTGCAACCGAGAGCGAATGCCGGCATTGATGGCACGGACGTCGTCGCGTCGATGGGCCATCGCAATGCGCGTGTCGTTGGGATTGGCCGATCGGTCAGCGACGTAATCGGCAATGATCGCCTTCAGCACGTCGTCGCGGTTTGCTTTCAGCTGGATGTTGCCATGTGCTTGGTAGGCAGCAAGCCCGTCGGCAGTCCGATGCGAGGCGAAGTCGATCGAGGCCTGCTTTTGCCAATCGGTTCTTTGCCGGCGCACTTCCGACAGTTGCGCGTGACCGACGGCTTCGGCAATCGCCCGAAACGGCGCGCCCGCTCCGATCGCCTGAAGCTGTTCATGGTCACCGACCAGGACGAGCTTGGCGCCGGCCCGTCTGACCTCGTCGACGAAGCGGGCGATCTGACGACTTCCGACCATGCCGCCCTCGTCGATGACGAAGACGTCACGAGCATTCAGCCGACCGCGATCGGCCTGCCAGCTGTATTCCCACGATGCCAAGGTGCGGCTCGATATGCCGGACGATTGCTCCAGGCCTTCCGCGGCCTTGCCGGCCAGAGCCGCGCCATGAACGCGATAACCCTGCGCTTCCCAGGCCTGGCGGGCAGCTGCCAGCATCGTGCTCTTGCCGGCACCGGCAAAACCGATCACCACGGCGATCTGACCGGGACCCGTGACATGCTCGATCGCCTGGCGCTGTTCAGCCGACAGCCCCTGCCCCGGTGAAGGATTTCCCGCCTGGATCGATCTGTCCTGATCGGCGATGGCCGCATCGACATTGCGCTTGAAGACACCGTGGTTTTGGCGCGTCTTCATCGCAACAGTGGCTGTTGCCATCGCACCCTCGATCGCCACCATCTCGACCGTCGAATAGCGTGCCTCTCCGTCACGGCCGCGAAGGCTTGAACTGTCGGGTCTGAGTTCGACAAGCGCCTTCGACGCCATGACCGATGCAAAAGCATTCTGGAAGGTCTGCGCATCGTCGTTGATGGTGCGATGCAAAGCCCTGGCGATATCATAACGGTTGAAGACGCTTTTCTCGTTGGTGATGAGCTTCAATATCTCTTCGGGCCGCCGGCGAATGATCTCGGCATTGCGATCGGCCGATTGCGGTGAGATGCGGACGCGCGAGACTGCCCCACCCTGGCGATTGATCTCAGTCGCATGCACACCGACATGTTCGCTCGGCTCGATCGTGATCCCGGCTTCCAGATGCGAACGATGATCGATACGGATATCGAGGCCGGCTCTCTCAAGGTGCGTGTTGGCAAGATGCTCCCACGCCTGTCTGAGATCCTTCAGCTGCAGCTGCGATGGCGGCAGGTGATTGGCGAGAAGCCATCTGTTTTCCCGCTCGAGCAGCGTCTTGTCGCCAAGACCGGTTTCCCTCACCTCACGCGTCGTCATCATCAGATGCGCATGGCTGTTGCGGATATCGCTTCCCTCACCTGGCCGATGGATCGCAAAGTCGACAGCAGCGCCATAACGATTGGCGAGATCTTCGGCAAAGGCCCGCGTCAGCACCAGGCGTTGATCGGAACTCAATTCGTGTGGCAGGGCGATTTCGAATTCCCGGGCAATCCGGGCGTCACTTCGCTTCTCGGCACGCTCGGCGGCATTCCACAAGGCCGATCGCTTCATCGCCCAATAGGCAGAAGAGCGAACCGGCAAGACGATCTCGGCATGCTCGACACCTGTCCTGTTGCTAAAATCATGGGTTAGCCCATCACGCTCGTTCGTCAGCCGCTCGGCCGCACGATAGGCGGCGGACGCCACGGCGCTGCGGCCAGCGCTGCGGGCGATCGGCTTCATGCTGAGATGATAGATCGCCATCGCTTGTCCCCTTTGTTAGCGGGCCGCCGGCCCGCGCTTTGAGTTGCCCCGCAACTCGTAAGTGCGCCCTTGTGCCTTCGTCGCTTCGCTCCTTCGGGCACTGGTGGGAGCACGCGGCAATCTCCCGATGACCTCGTAAGCCGTTCAGCCGGTTGCTTCCACGCGCAGATTTGCGGGTAGCCGACATGCATCCATCGCGGCAGCATCTGCGCATGCGATCGTGTGCGGTCATTGTCCTGATGGCGCGGGTTCAATCGCTCATCGACGTGAAGGGAGACAATGACAGTGGTACGCAAAACCATCGGCGAACGGCTGGCGCAGCTGGAAGCCCAGCGACAGACATTGCAGATCCGTCTCGGCAAGCAGGAGCGCGCCATCGACACCCGCCGCAAGGTGCTGATCGGCGCACTGGTGCTGCATAGGCTGGAGAATGATCGCGATGTGCAGATCGGCGGACTGGCAGCCTGGCTCAGATCCGAACTGCCAAAATTCCTCACCCGCGATGGCGATCGGGACCTGTTCGACGATCTGCTGAAGCCGCAGGCAAATGAGCCGACTATCGGCAATATCGGCAGTGGGAGTGCGGTGTGATGATCCATGCCATCAAGATCAAAACCGCCTTGGCAAACATGATGCGCATGGCGGCCCGCGATCCGCTCTGGGCGATCGTCGCCCTGATCACCTTTCCGCTGCGATATGCCAAGTCGTTTGTCATGGGTGCGGCCGGCTACTTGTTTGTCGTGTTCACCGTCTACTTCGGGATCGACTACTTCAGACGTGTGATGCTCGGCGGCCACAGGGGTGACGTCATCTGGCATATCGGCGACTGGGTGGTCATTCTTTTTGCCGTCGTGCTGCTCATACGATTGTTGTCGGTTCCCTTGATCACGCATTTTGGATCGGCGATGGACGATACGCATGGGTCTGCGCGCTTTGCCGGCCGAAGAGAGATTGCGCCGCTCACCAAGGCGGGCAGTGGCCTGCCGGCCAGCGGCCGATCGTTGCGACGAAGTTGCGCTATTATGCCGATCCGGAATTCGTCGGATTGTTTGGCAAGCAGGACAGATAAGGCAGGAGAAATGAACCAGGCGGTTCACATCACCCCGATGAACCGATCGGCGCGCGTCTTGGACGCATTCGCAGTCGCGGCAGCGGAAGATCCGTCATGACAGCGGCTTGTGATTCCAGCCTCATTGATTGGCGCAACTGCTGAGTACCGGCGTCATCACCTTCACGTGCTCATCGATCCGCTCGAGCACTTTTTCCGGGACGACGGCCCGTTCCGGAAGGCTCCACCAATGCCTGTTGACGCGTTCAACGACATCGATGACCGCCTTCAGCACAGCCGGCTCCGGCAGCCTCGCGCGGTTGGCGAAGATCTTCCATCGCTGCGCGACGAGCGCCTTGAAGGAGCGCTCGCCGCCGAGCGACAGCGCCATCGCGTCGGCGGGAATATAGGGCACGGTCGACAGGACATCGTAGATCGGCGCGAGCTCCGGCTTGTCGCCATTGCCACGATAGATCAGCGACCAGTTTTTGAGGTGCATGTCGCCATTGCCGGTTATTGCCGTGAAGGCCAGACGGCGTACGAACTCGAGGGCGGCCGTCGGCGAGATGGCGACACCGAGGGCGGAGGCTATATCGTGGTATGCCGCGGCCTCGTATTTGCGCGAGGGATAAATGCCGAAGACCTGGGCGAAATCCTCGATATGGATGCGTTCGGCGCCGGCGCCCCGATCGAAGCGTTTGACCAGGAGGACCTTTCCGTCCGACAGCGTGTCGAACTCCTCGGGGATCCCTTCGAAATCGGACTTCTCGACAAGCTCGCGTTCTGGCACTTCCATGCCGATCGCTGCAGCCAATGCAAGGTTGGCGTACTCGTTTTCAGAGACACCAGGAAACGATGTCGAAGGAAACTTTGCGATGTAATGGCCCTGCTCGTCACCCATCGGCAAGGTTAGGCCACCACCCCTGCCAGTGTTCTTCATCACCGAGAGTTTCATCTGCACACCCGCGAGTGAAAACCGGGCTTTCGGCTTGCCGCTCGACGCGTCCTCGATCACCGCCGTCGTGCCACCGCTCGGTACAACGCGGACAGCGCCCGGCAGGTCCTGACCGAGTGCGGCCAGTAGATCAAAATCGTTGCTCGCGCGCACATGACCTGCGTGGTGCTTTTCCATCGCCTCGCGCAATTTGTCTTCAGGAAGAAGATTGGCGAAGAACGCCGGCAAGGCGCCGGCAATTGGCTTGGGATCCTTGCGCAACCCTCCCGTCGCCGCCCGGAATGACAGGCTAAGGACTGGGAACCCACCCGTCGCGCGATAAGCTTCATCGAAGCTGAACGCATTGAAATCTCCAGGCGTCCTGACGAGTGTGCCGACCTTCAGATCGTTCAGCAGCACCTCAAGCGAAGGAATGGCGTTGGGAGCCTGAAACATCTTAGCCATGATCGTTATCGTCGGGGCGGGAGATGAAAGCCGGGAGATCATCGTCGTCATGTGGGCGCAGCAAGGCCTCGACCGCGGGAACCATTGCTTGGGGGATCATCATCATTTCCAGGCCGAGCGCGCGGGCGACATTCAGCAAAGTCGTCGCGCGAGCCGCGGCGACCCCCGTCTCGATGTCGCGATAACGAGGGCGCGAAATGCCAGCCAAATCGGCGACCTGTTCCTGGGTCATTGCCGAGGCCTGTCGTGCCTTCTTCAATAACCGCCCGATTTGGAGCAAAGCCGCCGAATCTGGGATCATGATGATACCTGCGCGTTTCATTCGACATTGCACTGATACGTATAGATATCTTCTTGTCCCCGTTGTCAACGAAAATAGATCTGTTTACGGATCATATTAGAGCAAACGATATGTTTAGAGATCATCGTCAGGCGCCTTAGCCTCAACGGATAGGGCCGCCTCCAATTTGCCTGGCCAGGAGACCGTGGTGTTCAACACGCGGCGGCACTGTGTCGGAAATTGCCGAGCAGCGTGTCGCCCGCCCGCTGCTGACGCCCGCCGATCGTTGCGATGAAGTCGCGCTATTATTCGGACCCGGAATTCGCCGGATTGTTCGCCAGGCGGGAGAGATGAGCCAAGCGGTTCGCATCACCCGGATGAATCGATCGGGCCTGACCGATTCACAAATGTCGTTGGACGACGCCGCCTGGTGTTTGCGATTCTGCCGGCATGACAGTTCAGCCCTATCGCCTCTACATCGAACGCATCGATCCATCGAAGAACATGGCCCGCTTTTATGCGCTGTCGATCGAGCCGAACCTCTTCGGTGAGACCTCGCTGGTGCGCAGCTGGGGACGCATCGGCAGCCGCGGTCAGCAGAAGATCCATGTCTTCGACAGCGAGGCAAAAGCCGTCGATCTCCTGCTCACCCTTTTGCGCAGGAAGCGGTCGAGAGGCTATCGGGTCCTGCAGTGATCGGCATCCGCGTCTCGCATGCCTGAGTGAAGGAGAGACGGCCGAGTGAAGGAAGAGACGGCTTACGCCGCCTCCTCCTCGTCGAGTTCCGGCTGCAAGGAATGCAGGTAGTCGACGGCGCGCTGCGCATATGCTGCCGCCGAGAAGATGGCGCGCTTGTCGTGGTCGAGAACCTTCAGCCAGCCATCGAGATAGCGTGCGTGGTCGGGGCGTGGTTCGAGCTCGGGAACGATGCCGAGATCGGCGCAGAGAAACGCGCTGCCGAGTTCGGCAATCAGCTCCTCGCGGGCGCGTTCGCTCCGGTCTTTCGCGTAGCGGCTGAGATCGCGATCAAGGCGTCGCGGTGCGGCGGTCCAGTGCGTGATCTCGTGGCTGAGGACGGCGACATAGGAAGCATCGTCCCGGAAGGCATCCAGGCATGGCATCTGGATGTAATCACGCTGAGCGGCATAATAGGCAGCCGATCCTCCGTGGCGGATCAGCGCGCCGGTATTGGCAAAAAAGCGGCCGGCATCGCCGATGCGGCTCATCGGATCCTGGTGAGGTGCGATCTCATCAAAGCGGCCATCAAGACCGGCGATCTGATCGGTGTTGAACACTGTGTAGGCTTTGAGGAATGGAATGTCCTGTTCGATCTCGGTCCCCGTCTCGGTCGTCTCGGTGCGGACGAACGAACTGGCAAAGACCACGGTCGTGCCGGTTTCGCCCTTGCGAACGGCGCCGCCGAGCTCGATTGCCTGGCGAAAGGTCATCCAGCGTGATGAGGCAAAGCCGCGGGCGATGGCTTCGGACCACAGCAGCAGGACGTTGATCCCGGAATAGGGTTGGCCGTTGTGGCGCAGTGGCCGGCTGACCTCACTTGCCGCATGTCCCGTCGTCCAGGGTTTGGTCCATGGCCGCACGCCCCGTTCGAGATCGGCGATGATCGTGTTGGTGATGCGGCTGTGGATATCGGTTCGTTGGTTGGATTGCTGCCTGCTCATGTTGGAACCTCCGTTTCGAGGTCGCGGCCATCGCGACCTGCTACGGCGGTCCGAAAGCCGGGCTGCAAGCGCTGCCTGCACCCGCAGGGCCGCAACGCAGTGGAGGACGGCAAAGCCGTTGCCGGCGGCGCGAGCCTGGCAGGACCAAAAGCCGGGGCAGGACGCGATGGTCGAAGTCTAGGTGGGGGGTTAGACGCAGGCGGACGTAGCAAATCCGCGAGGCGGCGTCACATCGCTCGCGTCGCGGCTGCACGCGACGGCGATGGCTTGCTCGGCCGGCCCGACGATCGCCATTGCCCCGGCGAGCGACTGACGCGCAAGACAGGCCAAACGGAGCTTCAAGCGTAGCCCATGTCCCTACGCCGCGCGCACCCTGTCCCGTCCGCTCAACTTGGCAGCGTAGAGCGCTTGATCGGCGCGTCGATAAAGCTCTGAAGCGCTGTCTGACGAGGCGCAAGCGGCGATACCGGCGGAGCAGGTGTAGCTGAAGTCGGGTGATTCAGGCAGAGGCCGGGAGAAGCGGATCACCGTCAGCATGCACTCGACCATGGCAATGGCGTCTTCCGGCCCGGTTGCCGGCATCACGAGAAGGAACTCTTCTCCGCCGATCCGTCCAAAACAATCGCTGCGGCGAACATTCTGATGAATGCGATGAGCAAAATCGCGCAGGACGACATCTCCAGCATGGTGACCAAGCCTATCGTTGATGTGCTTGAAATTGTCGATGTCGAATACGGCAAGGCATCCGTTGTTTCCGTGCCGGGCGGCTGTCAGCATGTCGTCGACGCGTGCCATCACAAAGCGGCGGTTGGCGACACCCGTGAGTTCGTCGGTGTAAGAAGCCTTGATCGCCTGGTCCCGATCCTGCCGGACAGTCCTGCCATGTACTCGTAAACTGGTGATGTCGCTCGCAATGCACAACATCCAACCGTTCTTCTGGACCGCCTCGGTCATCCAAAACCACCGGCCATCGCACAGGTCCGTCTCGAAAGCTCGATAGCCGATCTTGCCGCGGCGTGACTGCGTCGAGCGCAGCCACTCGTCGAAATTGCTCGTCCGAATGACAGTGCCTCGCGCGAGCTCGAAATTGCGCCGCATGAGATCAGGCCAGAGTGGAATTTCATCGGGCTCGATGAAATAGACAGAACGAAAGGCGCTGTTGGCGTACCGCAGCCGGTCATGACCATCGTAGACGGCAATGAGCGTCTCTGTGCGTCCAGAAAGGTGCAGAAGCTGCTCGAAAATTTCGTCCATACCGAACACTGCCTGGTTGCCTTTGCATGACATGGCGCGGAAACCCTATGAGAAAAGAGCCGCCCCGCAAGTAAAAGGCGCCTCCAGTGATTACGGAAACGTCAACGACATGTCCGTTTTCAATCGTGATTGGACATCGGCCGCGACCTGAGCGACGCTGTTTTCGGGAGGCGGACCATCTATTTTTCCGGAGATAGGAGGCCGAAATGGAACAGTACGCACTCGATCAGTTGAAAACCATCGCAACGGTCAGCCCGACCTGCAAGCGCCTCGAAATAACGCGGCGCGAACGGCTTGAACGGTGGGCCGAAAGTCTCGAACGCAGCCCCAGACCGTTTCTCAAGACACTTCACGAAACCGAATATCAGCCGATTTCAGATCGGCTTGCCCTGCGCGATGACGGCACGCCCATCTCCGTCGCGTTCGCTGATCCCATTCTGCGGGCGGCGGGAATGGAAAATGACAGCTATGGAGAAGCCAAACGGTTCTTCGAACTCAGCGACGAGCAATTGCATGATCTCGTGTGCTTCTGCCATTTCGGTGAACGCGTCAGCGCTGCAGTCGTCGCTCGCCGTTTGCGGAAGATGTCAGGTTCCAAACCAAGTGGGTTTTTCGCTCAACTGCGCGCGTTCTTTGGCTAAGCACGGTTAAGGCGGCTGCTGTTGCTTGCCTCGGAAGAAAGGGCCGCCGGGTCATCGGCTGGTCCTCGTTTCGACGCGTGCCGACGTCGTCAGCTCAAACCGACCACACTCGCACCCGTGGGCTGACGACGTGTCGCCAACATCGCTCGCGCGGCATCCGATCCAAGGATGCCGCGGCGATGGTGAAGCGCGACAGCAGCTTATCCGTGGAACGGGGAACAATGTCGCCGCGACAGCGGTGAGCATGAAAACGGCAATCCGATGCGTTCTCCAAAATCGCGTCGCCGAACCCTCCAGCGATGTCACCTTGCTCCGGCCTCGGCAATGCCCGTTTCCGCGACGGGATCGGCCGCTGTTTTCCATACAGGTCAATGGCTCGCTTCGGCAAAGTTTCAGTTGACCGTTTTCGATGGGGAGGTGACATTCTCCTGTAGCGAGGCAGGAGGAAGAAACGATGGACGAGGCAGACCGTTGGCGCCATATGGCAAGCGCACCGAAAGACGGTAGTCGGATCCTGGTCACGATCCGGCCATCCGAGCAGGGGCCGGCGGAGGTCGATCTCGCGTACTGGTCGAATGGCGATCAGTTCGCGGGAGAAGGCTGGCGGGCATCCGACTCCTCGCCGGGGCAGATCATCGAATACGCCGATCCGGAACTGAAATGTTGGATGCCAATGCCTTCGGCCAACCTTGGTCGCACGTCGATACCCCCACCCTGGGAGGGCGACGATGACCGGAACCTCGACGGGTCGGGGATCTGAAAAAATCGCGCTCAAGGACAATGTGACAAGCGGGTGTGGATTTGCCCTTCACGGGCTTCCTCGGATAACGAGCCCGTTCTCACGTTGTCGCGCCGCGAGTTGAAGCGGGATGGGCGATGTCTCGCATTGCGTAAATATCGGCCACGCTCGGAGAATTCCTGATCTTTCCCGGGAAGGCAAACCCGCGTTAAGCCGGCATGAGGGTTTCGCGTGCGAATTAGGAAACGGGCGCCTCGCGACGCGTTTTTGAAGAACAGAGAAGGCAACTCCTTATTGACGAACACGAAGTTCAGACACACGGGCTGGATGATCGTCATCATCCTATTCGCGATCGGGGCATTCCCACTGGAATCGACGGCGGCCACGGTGCGGGTCATAGACGGGGACACCATCCTTGTTGACCAAATCACGGTTCGGCTCGACGGAATCGACGCACCCGAGGCCGGACAGAAATGCGCTTCTCTCTCCGGACGGGATTGGCCCTGCGGCAAGGTCGCCATCGCGGCGATGGAGGAACTGGTGGCATCGGGAGACGTCGTCTGCGATGATCGCGGAGTGGACATCTATCAACGACAGCTAGGTGTATGTCGTGTCGGAAAGCGTGAGATCAATGCCGAAATGGTCGCGTCGGGCAACGCCTGGGCATTCCGAAAATACTCCACCGACTACGTCACACTCGAGGAAAGGGCCCACAACGAGCACCTGGGGATTTGGCAGGCTTCCACGATCCCCGCGTGGGAATATCGCGCCGACAGATGGAACGTGGCTGAGCAACAAGCGCCTAAGGGCTGCCCGATCAAAGGCAACATCTCCGAGAACGGCCATATCTACCATGCGCCTTGGTCTCCTTGGTACGACCGCACCAAGGTCGATACCAAGAAAGGCGAGCGCTGGTTTTGTGATGAAGCCCAGGCGCTGAAAGCCGGATGGCGGGCGCCGCAATGGGGCCATTGATCACGGAGACAGGGACTGAGCCCGTCTCCGGATCCTGATTTCGATGCGTCGCCGGGCCTCGACATTTCCTGCCTGCCCTACGGTGACGGTATCGCCCGGAAGTATCAATTGCGCCGCCGACATGGGAAGCACCGTTGCTTGCCCCAGTTTTGGATTCGCCTTGAGGATATTCGCGACGGCGATCGCCCGGGCCAGTCCCAGACCGGCGTTGTCGGCCGGCTCAAGGGCAGTGATTGGCAATTTACTGTCCAGGACATCGATGAAGGTTTTGTCGAGATTGGAATTCGTCCGGGCCAGCGGCTGCTCGTCGGTATGGCCAATGACCTCGATGACGTCGACCTGATAGCGAGACAGGTTATCCGCAATCTGGTCGGAGATGGACGTGCCCAGTTTCTGCTGAAATTCGTTTGTCAGCTCGGCGCTGCCTGACCTGAAATAATAGCCGCCCGCTTCGCTGAGATTGATGATGGGCGGCCACTCGTGCGGGCTTTTCGCCGCCGCGTTGGCGGTGACAAGCCTTTTGATCTCCGCGGGAGCGGCGTCGAGATCTATGCCGTTGTCGCTCAGGACTTTCCGCAACGCGGCCAGTTTTTCGAGCTCCGACATCTCGACCCCGCTTTTCTGCAAGCGATCAACGGCCTGGCGGGCCGAAATCAGTTCCCGCCATTCCTTCTCGAACTTCTCCCGATCAATGGGTGAGAGGTTGCCGGCTCCAAGCCTGGCCTGAAGTTCGACCACCCGGGCGGTCGCGTCGAAATTGTCCTTCTTGAGTTCCGCCAGCTTTTGCTCGGTGACCTGCAGCTCCCGTTCGGCCTCATATCGCTTTTTCCTTTCGGCAGTCACCAGCGCGGCTGCCACCAGCAGGAGACAAAAGACGAGCAGCAGCATGGATTCGGCCATGGTCAGGCCCAGAATGAGGCCGCGATTGTAGCCCTTATGCTCGAGCTTCGGGGTCTCGGCTATGTGCGCTGCCAATTGAACCACCTCTTACGCTCGATCGCTGATGCAGGTCGCGGCTTATCATCGACTTCAACCGGTTTGGCTGGCGAGGCTTCAAGACTGGCCAAGTCGATCGCGGTTTCCTCAGAGACCGAACCAGCCCCCGTCGGAACGGCCGGCTCAGGACGGTCCGCGTACGTGCTCGGGCTCGGGCCTGCTTCAGGCGGCAACGGTGTCGGGGGCTTCTCAAGAGCGTTGGCGATACGGTCGAGCTTTTCTTCAAGGGTCTGCAGCGGCTGCAGCGCTTCCTTGGTCTGCTCGATATAGGAACGCCCTCGCTCGGTATCCGCCTCCATGCGCTTCAAATGCGCCTCGGTCATCTCCCTGATGGACTCGATGACCGGCGTGAGTTCGATCTTGATGACATCTTCCGGGGCACGTATCTCGCCAAGCCGTGTCCCGACGCTTTCCACCGCGCCGCCGAACTTATCGATGATCGTCGAAAGCTGGCCGGTGGTTTCGGTCAGTTTCGCCGCCGCGTTGTTGTTGCTGTCATTGATAGTCTTATTGTGGGATTCGATAATGGCCGAAAGCTGCTGCGCCGCCTCCTGAATGGGCTTGATCGCCTCTTTCGACAGGGATTCGATCGCCTTGCGAATATCTTCGCCGTTCTTCTCTGCCTGGCGGGCGATCTCGTCGAACCCCTCCGACAGCATCTGGTTGCTGACCCTGCGGTAGTTCGAAAACTCCCGGGCCGAGGAATCGAGCTCGGTTCTGACGCGCCTGGTCATCTCGGCAAGCTCGTGCCTGGCACTGCGCTCGATGTCCAACGGATCGCGACGCATCTGGTTGAACAGGATCCGGAGCGTCACCCCGGCAATCGTCGACGTCACCGCGATACCGAAGTTTCGCACGATCGTGTCGATGGAGGTCTCACCGGCAAATAGATAGAGCGACACCCCGAGGCTCGAGAGCGTGAACAGAAAGCCCATGTAGTAGAGATTGTCGCCGGCCTGCTCGTTATGCAGCCGGAAGCCCGCCAATAGCAGGGAAGCGAGAAAGTAGGTCGCCATCAGCAGCAACGGGACGACGGTGACGACCGCCGTCGACCATCCCCATAGCTTGGCCGTCCAGATGAACACCATGCCGCCGATGGTTGTGAGCGCAAACAGCACCAGCGGCCCGTAGTCGCGGATCGCGGATCTTGTCACCTCTCTCGAGGCCATCAGCGTTTTCCTTCCAGACGGATGAAACCGTCGAAGTAGCCGTTATTCTTTGTGATCCACTCTTTCCAGAATTCGGCCAGTTCCTCGGCGGAAAATTTCAGGTTTGGACGCTGAAACGCGAGGATCTTCACCGACACCCCGTCGAGAGATGTCCTGAACTTATCACGCGCCTCGCTTTTCTGAAATTTCGAATAGGCGACACCGTCGCGGTAGTTCGAAAACGCCGGCGTGTGTTCGATCATGTCGGAGGCGACGAACAGGGCCCTGGGCGTTCCGGCGGGGAGGCTCGAGAACACCTCGAGGTTGATCCGCTGGATTCCGGCCATGATCGGCGAGGCATCGCCCGCCTTGCCGGACGCCAGCCTGCCAGCTATTTCCTCGAGGGGCTTTTGAAAGCCCTTTTCCCAACGGTCCTGGATCAGTCGTGGATTGCTGGTCCATTCATCGGCGAGGTCGCCGCTGCCCGGATTGCAGCCGTGGAACGTACGCTCCGGCTCGCCTTCCTTCTCGGTCAGCGAATAGATATCGATGGCACCGCCGACTGGAACTCTGGCCACGATTTGCTGAAACTGGTTCTTGAGATCAAGCGCCGTCGTGTCGGAAATGGGATCGGTGACGTCAAGCAGGGTTTCGGACGTCGCGCCGGTGACCGGGCAAAGGGAGGCCTTGTCGACCGCCACGGTGCTGCTTGCCCTGTATTTGAGCCACCCGAACGCGCCGATAATGGCGACAGACACCAAGCCAAGGGCGATGGCGCCGACAATCAGTCCGACGGAATTGCCACCCCGCCTACGGCTACGCCTGCTGGATCGCGCCAAGGCCGGCCTCCGGGAATATGTTGTCCAGCTTGTGATAATTTTCGACAGCGGCTTCGAACTCGGCACCGATCCTGCGAATCTGCTCCGACAGTTCCGCCTGAGCCGCCTGAATTCGACCGCTCAAGACCGCGTCATCCCATTCCTCGCTGGTGCGCAGCACCGGTGCCAGGCGCTCGAGCTTGTAGGGATGGGAAAAATAACCGGGCTCGGGTTCCGTCCGTCCCGCGCGGTTCGCGTCGCGATAGATCGTCAGCAGCGCGTTGGCGGCGCGCTCGAGATTGCTCTGATGCTCCGCAAACAGTCCCACGGTCCGCGTCCGGTGAGCGATGATGGCCGCGCATTCCTGGCGCCGCCCGCTGAGATCGCGCACGATCTCCTCGATCTTGGCGTTGTGATCGTCTCTTATGTCACGGAGGTTGTCGATGAGCTCGAGCTTCCGGTCGATGTAGTTCGCACGCGCGCTGTCCAACCGCTTCCTCACGCCGGCAAAACCCGGATAGGGATCCGTGAGGTAGCAGCCGTCGATGAAGGCCAGGATCGAAAAAAGCAGTCCGACGGCGAAGAGCATCCAGGAATTCAGTTCGGCAAGCTCCAGCGGCGCGTTTCCGAGCCGCGATATGACTTCCGCGCCGGCTCCGGAAAGAACGGTCGATGACACCTCGCGATAATGCGCCAGGGCTAAATTGATGCCCAGGGCGATGCAGATATAGGCGACCAGCCCACAGAACCCGAGCAGCTTGAAAAACAGGGATCGATGGACGAGGAAGCGAACGCAATAAACCGAGAACAGCAGAGCCGATCCGATGTTGAGGACGGCGAACGCGATCGCCTCCGTCACGCCGCCGACGATCCCCTGCTCGCTTCCCTTGGCGAGAAAGCTTCCATTCATGATCATCTCGAAGAGCACGAGGAAAACGATCAGGGCGATCTTGAACGCCTGCGCGGCGGCGGTCGAAACCTTCGCGGCGCGGTCGAGATTGTGTTTCGCCTTGAAGGATGACATCTCGTCCTCGGCGGCCTTCAGGTCGCGGCGCAGCCCGTGCAGTTCGTCGACGCCACTTGCCACCTCGGCCTTGAAGTCGGATACGCTCGACGCGTTGGCTTGCCGGATCAGTCCGAACTGCCCCTCGAAGTCGAGATTGCGCAGGCGACCCTCGAAGGTCTGAAATTGATCCTCGAGGACCTGATAGGAGGCGGCCTTCTCCTCCTCGATCCGAGAGACTATCCGCTGCTCGACCTCGTCCGGCGACGCGGCGCTTGGCGCGGGCCGATTAAGCTTGCCGTTCTCGGCACCCTTTGCCCGCAGATCGAGCGTGGAACTGGTCTTGTCAATATCGAGCGAAGGGAAGATGTCGGTCGAGGCACGAAAGTCGTGGCTGGATTCCCGAACGCCCTCCCAGAGCCTGTTCAATGCTTCAAAGCGCACGCGAAACCTTTAGTGGTTTGTTTACCAAATGATGCTGCTGAACTGGATATCGCAGCGGTTGTACGTGGTCCAGCGTCCGTTTCCTTCGCCGATACTAATCGAGCCATACGGTTAATCGAGATCTTTTCCAAACATACACGAAATGCTCGCGCCCACGGCAGATCGCGGCCAGTCTGCGGTCCTTTTCAAAGCCGCGCCGGTGATGGTCGATCGTTGTTGGTCCGAAAACACTTGTCCGGCGACCGAGCGAAATGGCTCGCGATCGGCCACGTGGCGCCAAAAATCCGTAACAGCATCGTGGCGGGCGGTCGCTGCCGCAGGCCCAAGCTTAACGCGCGGCCGTGCCGGCCACGGCAAGGCGCCCCTCCAAACAATGAGCATACCAGGCGAAGGCGCGTCCGCGCCGGCGCCAGTTCGCGCACGGCTTGACCGGTTAAAAGGGTAGCCGCAAGAGGGTTAGCGGAGCGCCGCTCGCAACGAGGACCGACTGCCCCCGGCAAGCCGTTCCGCTTGGGGCGCACCCGTGGAGCGACCTCTCAGCGCCCCCAGCAGGGTGACGACAATTCACATGCTCGGCCAGGCATTCAAGAGCTCGTGCAAACTCGTGCGCTGGCGACCAACAGGCGCAACGCAACAGGCCGGCCGCGCATTTCTCAAAACCAAAGCCGGCCACCTTGTCAGAAACCTGAATTGGCCGTTCCACTTGATCCTCCACGAGCCCACAAAGAGGCCGCAGATACACCATCTGGCGACCTCTTTTTCGCTTACCGATGATCAGCCTAGGCGACGACGGCGCCGGCTTTCAAACTGGTGAGAAGCTTGATGAGGGCCTGCGCACCCGCGGTGGAAGATGCCGGGTTCTGCCCAGTGATCAACATGCCGTCGGTGATAGCGAAGCTCTCCCAGTTCGCCTTCTTCTCATAGAGACCGCCGAGACGTTTGAGCTCGTCCTCAACAAGGAAAGGAACGACCTTCGTCAGTTGCACTTCCTCCTCCTCGCCATTGGTAAAGCCTGTCACCCGCTTTCCCTTGACGATCGGAGCGCCTCTATAGGTGACGCGGTGAAGCACGGCCGGCGCGTGGCAGACTGCCGCCACCGGCTTGCTGGAGTTGTAAAAGGACTCGATTAGCTTGATGGACTCCGGGTTGTCCACGAGATCCCACATGGGACCGTGCCCACCGGGATAAAAGACGGCGTCGAAATCTTCGGAACGGGCTTCGCTCAGCTTCTTGGTGCTCGCAAAAACCTTCTGCGCGGCCTCGTCGGCCTTGAACCGCGTCATGGCGGGCGTCTGATTTTCCGGCAGATCGCTCTTCGGATCGATCGGAGGTTGACCGCCTTTGGGGGACACGAGTGTCAAGTCGACGCCTGCATCGCGGAAGACGTAATACGGTGCGGCGCCCTCCTCCAGCCAAAAACCAGTCTTGCGCCCTGTACTTCCGAGGGTGTCGTGCGAGGTGAATACCATGAGGATCTTCATGCTTAGGCTCCTTCCACTTTTCTGAATTTGCAGCCGATCGGCTGCACGACTGGAAGCATGTCTTGGATCAGCCGGATTTGCATGTGCACGTTAGTATCGCCGACACCTTGGTATTGGTGGGCCTACCAGACCGAGACGTGTGTGCCTATCAGAGCTCGCCCGTCAGGAACTGCGCGCTGCCCATGCCGAACGACCAGTCCTCGTCCGAGTTGATATGCAGAGAGACCATCACGTCAGATGGCGCCACGTCGCAGCGAGCCTGGAGCGCACGCGTGAGGCTTGAATAGAAGGCCACCTTGGCATCTCGAGACCTCGGGCGGCTGGTTATTTCGAGCAGTAGGAACTTCTCGGTCCGGGTGATGTCGAGCCCAGTGTCAAGCGCGCGAATATTCGACGCCTCGTGCTCTTGAAGGATCTGGTATCTGTCTCTCCGCGGAACGCCGAAAGTCTCCACGACGACGTCGTGAATGGTATCAAGCAGCACGTCGACCTCCTGTGGCGAACGACCTTTCAGGATATGGATTTTGACGAGAGGCATTGGTGTCTCCAAAATTGCCGAAAACAGTGTCGCTGAGAACTGTCCTCCTGCTAGGGGGCCAAGGCTATTGCACGATGGTATTTCCGACGCCTCGACGGCACGGAGAAGCGATGGCGGATCCTTGCCGCAGCACCAGGCCCGCCGGCTGGCTGGGATGAACCCACTTCGCTCACAGCATGCTCCGCATCCTGTTTGCCGAGCTGAGAGCTTCGGCTCCTTGCGTTCAGTTAGATCCGGCCGGCAGCGAAAAACGCACACGCCGCCGGTGATCACCGGCGGCGTGCATATTCTTCCTCTGGAATACCGTGAGGTCAGGCTTTGCCTTCAGCCTTCTTCTTCCGGTATTGGACGGTTGGAAGGCCGCCCCAGCCCCAGTTGTCCAAGTCGACTTCCTCGATCACCACGTAAGTCGACTCCAGCGGCTTGTTGAGGACGTCGAGCATGACCTGGCTGACGCCAGCGATGATTGCGGCTTTCTCCTCGGGAGTTACCGACGCGCGATCTGGGGTCGTGCCCTCACGGGTTACTTGCACGGTGACTATGGGCATTTGCTATTCTCCTTGTTCGATGACTTCGTCGATCTGCTAGGCGGCCATTGCAGCGAGGTGCTTCTCAAGTTCGTCGACATGCGCATACCCAGCGCCGACCTTGCTGAGAGTTCCAGCCTTGTTCAAGAACAAGGTCGGGAAGCTTGAAACACCCATTCCTCGCACCGTCGCGAAGTCCGTTGCGGCTTCTTGGATCGTGCTACGCTTATCCCATTCTGCCAGGAATTCCTCCGAGCTGACGGGATGACCGAGTTCAGCGAGCGCGCGAGAACCGGTCTCAGCCAATGTGGCTCCGTCCGTCGTGTCGAGCGCGTCGACGTAGAAGGCATGCTGGAATGCCCGGAAGACGCTCAGAAGATCGGCTTCCGGCCTAAGAATGCGGGCGGCCACCACCGCACGGCACACGGGTTCGGTGTCGTAGACGAAGCCCTGTCTGGCAAGAAGGCCTTCTCGGTTGAACGGTACGCCGCTGGCTTCCTCGACCTTGCCCCAGTGGTGCAGTCTGAACTGTTTGCCCGCGTCATCGAGAACGTCGGTCGCGCCCGCGCGCAATCCACCGAGGAGGATCTTCAGGGATAGGTCCGGACGCCGCTCAAGCAGCAGCCCCATCTGTTTGCCGAATCCATAGCACCACGAGCACATCGGATCGGCGGCTAGTACAAGTTCCATTGTCTTTCCTTTCACTCGCATGCAGAACGCGCGGCCTATCCACGCCACGCGCCCGCGTGATATTCGAGACCTACCAGCGGCCGGCGTTCTGGCCACCGTCGACATGGAGGATCTCTCCAGTGACGAAGCTTGCGTCTTCGAGGTAGATCACAGCGTCGACAATGTCGCTGATCTCGCCCATGTGGCCGACGGGATGCAGCGCGGAGAGGAATTCGTGGGTCTCTGGAGCATGCATCGGGGTCTTGATGATGCCAGGAGACACGGCATTCACCCGGACGCCCGTCTTGGCGAACTCGATCGCCAGTTCCTTCGTGACGGCGTTAAGACCGCCCTTCGTGAGCGAAGCAAGGGCCGTGGGGACGCTCGACACCGGCTGGTTTACGAGGCTGGTCGTGATGCTGACAATGTGGCCGGAGCCCTGCTTGAGCATCTCCCTCGCAGCCCGCTGCGTAATGTGGAAGAAGCCCGAAACGTTCACGCCGAAGTTCAGATCATAATCTTCCTGAGTGAAGTCGACGAACGGCTTGGCAGTGAAGACGCCGGCATTGTTCACCAACGTGTCGATCCGACCGAAACGGTCAATCGCCTCGCGGATGACGCGCTCTGCGGTCTCGGAGTTGGAGATGTCGCCCGCCACGGCATGTACGCCATCGTCGGACCCTTGTTTGATTGAACGCGAGGTAGCGACGACGTGGTAGTTCCGCGCGCGGTAGGCGCGGACCAGACCTTCACCAATGCCCTGCGATGCACCGGTGATGACGGCGACCTTCTGCTGATTGCTCATGATATACATCCTTTCAATTGCATCGGTCCTTGTCGGGCCGCCCGTCGCCCTCGGCGTCGGTGCTATTGATTTAGATGCTGTCGACCATCGGGAGAATTGCCAGGCAGCGGCAGTCACTGAACCGTTTTTCGGCATAATTGTTAGCGCGCTCGTCGGCGGCCGTGGACCAGCTCGCTATCCCCACACCGCCTTAGTTAGCTCCTTCGTAAATGCGGTATCTCCCTTGCGCCCCGGCAGGCGGGTCGTGATCTCCTGAACAGTCCACTCGTTTCCATCCGGGTCATGAAAAATGAAATACGATGCGTAGCTTTTCCGCTCCGGATTCAGTCCAGCCGTGATGCCCACGCCGTTGGAATGATGAAAAATTCCGCCGACGTCATGAAATGGCTCGCTCGTTTCGACGCCTCGAGATAGGAGATCGCTACGTGCTGCCGGCAGATCCGAAACGACCAGGTGCAATCCCCGCGATGAACCAGAGGGGGCCGTAATTAAATTCTGCCCGAACATCACGGAGCATCCAGATCCAGGCGGAGTGAACTGCACGATGCGGTAGTCGTCGCCTTGAAAATCAATATCGAAACGCCATCCGAGAGCTGCATAAAAAAGTTTGCTTCGGTCGACGTCGGAGACGGCGATCACCGCAAGCTCGAGTGTCATCGCAACTCCCGAGAGGGACTGCGGGGCTTCCTTGCTGGATGGTCTCAGTTCGCTATCCATATCAGTGCTCCTTTGAGATTGTCGCCGACGGATCCTAAAGGTGGCGACACGCGTCCCAAGCTTATGAACTCGCACCACGCCTGCCATTGCACTTAGGTATCGACGGCTTGGAAGCGGCCAGGACGCCGTGGGTTGGATGTACGACACCATCGTACAGTAGCCCCGTCGAGCCGAGGGATTCATCATAAGCCTCCCTGCGTAGCGCCAAAGGGCTGCGACGAAACCCAACGCGGCACCGCAAGAACAGGCGAGACAAATGTCAAACACGAAAATAATAGCCGAACCGTCCGAGCCTCCACTCAGCACCGCAGGAGAACTGCACGAACGAGGCAGACACCTCGGCCTCGCGATCGAGGCTCTTCGCACCAAGGTCAGAAACAGGGAAGCCACAGGCTGGTTTGCTTACCAGCACGAAATGGCACGTGACCCAGAGCAACGTCCCTCGTAAAGCTGTCCGAGCATTCACGACCGTCGCTTGAGGCAGCGAACGTCCAATACCAAAGTGCACTTATGCGGGCTGCGTGAACGAGTTAGCTTTACTCATCCCCCACCCCTCCAGGGCGAGAAGCTCTCAGAGCACAGCGCTCCAGCACTCCTCCCCTCTGTTGGAGCGCGCGGATCCTCCAAGGCTCCGCCAAGGCCGTCTCCACCCGCCCGGAGACGGCCTTTTTTTGAAGTCGAACTTCCCAAGCAGGCGTCGCGTGCGCTCACGCGGATCTGGCGACCAATATCTATCAGACAAACCACCAGCGATGAAGGAACTGTCATGAAGAACAACCGTCCGGATGGAATCGAACGTTACGACCACCCGGCTGGCGGCTGGGACGCGCTTAAGGCCGTCGTGAAGACGCTGGCCCACCAGCAGATCGTCGCGCAAGGCAGCAAAACTCTACTCAAGGCCAACCAGCCGGAGGGATTCGACTGCCCAGGCTGCGCATGGCCCGACCCCAAGCACACGTCGTCGTTCGAATTCTGCGAAAACGGCGCCAAGGCGATTACGTGGGAATCCACCGCGAAGCGAACCGACGCCGAGTTCTTCAGGCAGCATAGCCGGTCCGAGCTTTGGACGTGGACGGATCATGAGCTCGAAGACGCCGGCCGCCTGACTCTGCCGTTGTGGTACGACCAAGGCACCGATCACTTCGAACAGATCGCGTGGGATGCGGCATTTGCGCTGATCGCAGCCGAGTTGAACAAGCTCGACGATCCGGACCAGGCCGAGTTCTACACCTCCGGCCGTGCCTCGAACGAAGCAGCGTTCCTCTATCAGCTATTCGTCCGCGCCTATGGCACCAACAATTTTCCCGACTGTTCAAACATGTGTCACGAAGCCACCAGCGTGGGGCTTCCGAAATCCATCGGCGTCGGCAAGGGAACCGTCACGCTCGAAGACTTCGATCATGCGGACGCGATCTTCAGCTTTGGGCACAATCCGGGCACGAACCATCCGCGCATGATGACGACATTGCATGAGGCGGCGCGCCGAGGCGTTCCCATCATCGTCTTCAACCCCTTGAAGGAGCGCGCGCTTGAGCGGTTCGCCGCGCCTCAAGATCCGGTAGAGATGGTCACCATGTCCTCAACGCCGATCGCTTCGGCCTACCACCAAGTCCGTGTCGGCGGGGATTTGGCCGTTTTGAAAGGTATGATGAAGGCGGTGCTCGAACGCGACGCGGCAAGTCTCGCTGCAGGCGGCATTGGCATACTTGATCGGCCCTTCATCGAAGAACATACCTCTGGCTTCGACATCCTACGTGCCGATATCGATGCGACCAGTTGGCAAGAGATAGTCGCGATCAGTGGCCTAACCCGGCAGGCCATCGAGAGCGCTGCCGACGTCTACGCGAACGCGAGGAACGTAATTGTCTGTTATGGCATGGGCATCACACAGCACGCCAAGGGCACGTACAACGTCCAGCACATCGCGAACCTCCTGATGCTGCGAGGAAACATTGGTCGAGAGGGTGCGGGAATCGCGCCCATCCGAGGCCACTCCAATGTTCAAGGAGATCGGACGGTAGGAATAACCGAAATTCCCAACAAGGCGCTACTCGATGGCATGGAACGCGCCTTTGGTTTTCGCCCGCCGAGCGACAAAGGTCACAACGCGATCGAGGCCGTTGAGGCCGCCATCGATGGCCGAGCGAAGGCCCTGATCTGTCTTGGCGGCAACCTCGCGGTCGCGATGTCCGATTCCGGGGCCACATTTTCGGGAATGCGGAACCTCGATCTGGCCGTCCATATCGCAACGAAGCTCAACCGTTCCCATCTGCTGACCGCGAAGACCACTCTCGTTCTGCCGTGTCTAGGACGGACGGACCTCGATATCCAGGCATCCGGCCGCCAGGCGGTCACTGTCGAGGATTCGATGTCCATGGTTCACGCTTCGCGAGGGTTTCTTCACCCACCTGGCGAACTTGTCCGATCCGAGCCGGCAATCATCGGAGGGATTGCAAGAGCTACGCTTGGTGACCGATATGGCATAGACTGGGAGGGCATGGTAGCGGACTACGACCACATCCGCGACAAGATCGAGGAGGTGTTTCCCGACTTCTACGAATTCAATACTCGCGTGCGCAAACCGGGCGGCTTTAGACTTGACGTCGCTGCTTCATTTCGCCGGTGGAACACGCCTGAGCGAAAGGCGAAGTTCCTCCCGTCTCCCGGTCTCTCCGAGGATACGCCCGCCGAGAGCGAAGGCGCCTTGATGCTGACGACTATTCGAAGTCACGATCAATATAACACCACCATCTACGGATTGGACGATCGTTATCGCGGCGTATTCGGTCGGCGCGACGTGGTTTTTATGAATGCGGAAGATCTCGCGGGTCGAGGCCTTAAGGACGGCGATCGCATCGAGGTCCGAGGGCTCATTGGCGAGGTTGATGACAACCATCTCGTTAGCGGTTTCACGGCGGTAGCCTACGACATTCCGAAGGGTTCCATCGCGGGCTACTATCCAGAGATGAACGTCGTCATCTCGCTCCGACACTTCGATCGCCAGTCCGGTGCGCCGTCCTACAAGGGAGTGCCAGTCAGGGTGAAACTCGCAGATTGACAAACACCGAGACGGCTAGAGGCGTCAGTTTGTAGGCTGCCTCAAGACCCGCGAACCACGCTGATCGCGAGTAGGTGCCTGAGCCTCTCTTGCTCGGTCACTCCGTTCTGGTACCACCAAAGAAGGCCCCTCGCCGCATCCTCGGCTTCGGCGCTTTGTCTATCGTACTGTCGGTTCTCGCAATGCTCCTTGAGCAAACCACGCATCATGGACACGTGCTCCGAGCTTAGCACTGCCCCGCACATGCTGTAATGCAGCTTCATCATATCGGCGCCCTTGATACTATAGGTTATACAGGATTCGACGGATTGCAGCCGGCCCACACTGGTGAGCACGTAGAGAGCGATTTTTCCCCGCCTAAACGGGATTCACCGGACTGGGCAGGTACCCAGACGCGGATCGGAGCCGCTGGCCGCTGTATCGACACCAGGGCGCCAACCAGAGCTGCCATTGCGAATAAGATTGCGACGCCTGGGAAGATACTGCCCGACGGCTTGCGGTTCCTGTGAGACATAGTGTTCTCCTGACACCCGCCGACAAACGGCCTGGCTAGGAGCCCACTATGGCAACCAGCAGAGAGGGAAGCTGTTGCACATAGGTATTGCCAATACTTTCGTATTCCCAGGCTTCGTCAGCGAGCGGGCAACAACGTGGCCGTGCAGTTTCGAAGCCGCGTCGAAGCATCAGTCAAAGATCTACGAAGCTCATTGCTTCGCGCCGAGCAACCTCTTCGCCTGCAAAAGTCGAGGGGTAGACAGTCCTTCGCGGAACCGCTCGTAGACGGGACGAAGGATTTCTTGTGCCGCTCGAAGATCACCGCGGCTGGCCAGATATTCCGCGTAGCTCATGCCCGCTGTAAGTTCCCAATACAAACCGCCTTGAGCGGATGCTCTTAGGCCAGCCTCCCGAAAGAGGTCTACGGCTAAGCTCTCGTTCGCACCTTGTGCTGCGATGATCTCGCCTTTCTTTCGTAGAAGTTCGGGCATTATCCAGCGGTAGCTTTTTTCCACTGAAAATTTCTGTGCTCTGTCGATCTCCAAGAGCGCCTCGTCCAGACGTCCGGCCGCCTGCAACGCGGCTGCGAGTTCACACATGAAAAACGGATAGAACAGTAGATACGAGGATTCTTGCATGTCTCGAATGCCGGCTTGAAGAGCGTCGATCCCCTCCGCGGGCGAGCCTGAACGCGACGCCAGGCTGCCTCGGACGCATATGCCAACTGCGTAGAACGGTTTCAGACCATGCTGTAGTGCATGTGCAGTGAGTTCTTCGCCCCAGTGTCGTGCTCGCGCTTCGTTGTCCAGACTGAGTGACACGAAGGCGGACGCCCAGGCCAACGCGACGCATAATACGAATGGTTGCTTGGTTGCACGGGCTTCATCGACTGAGTCTTCGGATGCTTGAGAAGCCACCTCCAATCGGCCCAACGAGATCAAGTTGACGGTGTCATGAGCCATTGAGGACGTCCGAATGTCCGCCCCGAGCCTGAGCATATCGGTACGACGATTGTTGGGCGGCGAATTCCTCGCCGCCCAATCAAGTCGGTCATGAGCTTCCACGTGGTGAGCCTGATAGGTCTGCGGGATGCCCGACAGCCAAGCTGCCGTGGCGCGTGACCTCGCATCGCCTCCGCCAGCGCCTTTCCCGTATTCCTGCGCGTAAACAAGCGCATCATCCAACTCCACCGATCGAGCGCTAAAAAGCCAGAGGGCGCAAGTAACGCGTTGCCGGTAGTCCTGGTCATCCAACGTTTCAGCGAGTGTTAGGGCGCGTGCGAGCACCGCTCTACCTTGCTCGCTCATACCCTGCGTATAAATCATCGCGAAGCCCAGGGCGCACTGTAGGACCAGTTCCGTACGTCCCCCCTCCTCTCCTTCGAGGCAGGAGAGCGCCTTTTTAGCCCATTCGCCTGACTCGGACACGAGCGAGGTCGCGGTCCAGAAATCGGAGGCAATTGCGGCGAGGCCTGCTCCGAGCTTTCCATCGCCCTCTGGAGAAAGCGCCCAAGTCAAAGCGGCTCGGAGATTATCGATCTCTCGGCGATACGGCCCCAGACCATCGATTGCCAACTGCAGCGAGTCTTCACTCGAAAATGGCTGAAATAACGAATGGAAGAAGGCCGTGGTCCGCCTCATCGTCATTCGATAGTCGGTGCCCCCTCCAAGCTTTTCCAGCGAATAGACCCGCACCGTCTCCAGAAGACGCCACCGCGGGGCTGCCTCCGTTCCGTCGAAGGTCACCAACGATTTCGTGACGAGGTTCGAGAGCCCGAGTGCGGTCTCTTCCTCGTCCTCCCCGCTGGCGGCCATCGCGGCCTCCAAGGTAAACCCTGCGGGATATACGGAGAGACTGTGCAGAAGGCGACGCTCTCCTTCGGGCAATAGTTCATAGCTCCAATCGAGCGCGGCCCGAAGCGTGCGGTGTCGAGGCAAGGCAGTACGGCGTCCGCCGGTCAGAAGAACGAAACGGTCATCCAATCGGCCGGCGATCTGTTGAAGCCCCAACGTGGCAGCACGGGCGGCGGCGAACTCTATGGCCAGGGGAATTCCATCCAGATGCCGGCAAATACCCGCGATAATCGAGACCCTGTCCCTGCTCGTCGTAAAGTCGGACTGCAACGCCCTCGTTCGGGCGACAAACAACTGAACCGCACTGTGCGTTAACGGATCACCAACCTTTTCGTTCGCGGGCACATCAAGCGGGGGAACACGATATGTAAACTCCCCCTCGATCCTGAGAAGTTCCCGACTCGTTGCGAGAACCGAAACGTTCGGGCAGGCGCGCAGCATCGCCTCGACCATCTCGGCAGCTGCATCGACAACATGTTCGCAATTGTCGATTAGAAGCAACATTTTCCGGTTACCAATTGCCCGCGCAACGAGCTCGGCAGAGACGTCGTCGCCTTGAAGGCGCAGATCGAGAGCCTGTGCAAGTGTAGTGGGAACAAGATTTGGATCCGAGAGGGAAACCAGCTCCACAAAAAATGCATCCCCATCGATCGTCGGCTGCAGGCGGCGGGCGACTTCGGACGCGAGCACGGTTTTCCCTATCCCACCGGGTCCCGTCAGGGTTACAATTCGATAGGCCGACATGAGCGTCACGATATGAGAAATTGCAGCCTGACGGCCGATCAGCTCGGACGCTGCCGAGGGGATGTTAGTAACAAAATCCTCTCGTTCGCTCGACCGCACGAGCGTGGCGGACGTCGGATCGGCAAACCGCTTTTCGGGTTCCGTCCACTCGCCGAGTAGTCGATATCCGCGACCGGACACGGTACGCAGCAAGTCTCGGTCCTTTCCAAGCGCGCGCCTTATTGCAGAGATATGAACCTGGAGGGTGTTGTCCTCGACGACCATTCCAGGCCAGACGCGCTTCATCAGCTCGTCTTTCGTGACGATCCTACCCGAAGAAACTGCAAGTGTTTCGAGGATTTCGAACGCGCGACTGCCGAGCGGTACCGGAGCGCCCATCGCACGCAGCTCTCGCTTTTCGAGATCAAGCTCCCATCCGGAGTGCTCGAAGAGGCCTATCTCAATCTGTCCCAAAGCGACCCGAATCTATCTGGTTCAACCGCATCGATAAAATCACAGAGGGGCAGATTGCGCCAAGGGCACTTCAACAACTGATAAGGGAATACTTCAGCTTTTTTCAGGATCTCTCACACCACTTAAGTCGCGAACGCATGCGTGCCGGTTTAAAAATCGCGGAGCACCTTCATTACGAGGCAGCGTGAAGCATTCATAACAATCTCCCAGCCGCAGCACGTCGCGTGCACGATCGATGAGGACGAATGGCATGTTCCCCACAAAAAAACCGACTGATCTCTCGACAATGGCGACAACACTCTACAGCGATGCTTTGGTCGCCGTATTGGATAACGGCACCGAATTCGATCCCAATTTGCATCTACATATTTCGGGCATGGGCCGGCGACTACAACGGTTCACCTCAGCGCACGACTTGCTCAGCGGTGCCCAATCTGGACGCTTCAACTGCATCCTTGTTGACGCAAGCATGGCCGATCTGCCGGTTGCAGATCTAGCGCGATTGATTTGTTCTTACGCCGTACACTGCCCAATCATCGTCGTCACCCCTAGCGGCAGTCCGGCCACGTCTGTTGCCACAACCAGATTCCGGGTGACCTTCCTCCCCAAGCAGGATGATCCCGCCGTAATTGCGGAGGAGGTAAACGCATCTATTCGTGCGTTCAACGAGGCGAACCGTTTGGAAGCCTATTTTCTCACGCTGACACCGCGAGAACGGCAAGTCATGAAGTTCGTGGTGGAAGGCTTGCTGAACAAGCAGGTGGCCTTCAAGTTGAACATTAGCGAGATCACCGTCAAAGCTCATCGTGGCCGGCTAATGAGAAAGATGAACGCCAGAACACTTCCTGACCTTTTGTATATGGCCGCAAGGCTCGGCCCCGCGTCAGGCTCCGTCGCGAACGAACTTTCGGCGTTCTGAGGCGCCGCAGCGCCTCCATGTTTAAGCACGAGCCGTAGCTGACCCGACACCATTGGACAGTAGCGCATTTCTGCCACCTGTCTGAAATGGACTCGTAACGGCCTGTCGTGCGGCAGGCATTCAACAAGCGATCTTTGGAGACACAGCCATGAGCAACTCAAACAACGCGACCTGGACACGCCGCTCCTTTGGCGGAGTGGCACTCGGGCTGACGGCCGCAGGAATCCTCGCAGGGCGCGTCGAAGGTGCCGAGCAGATCAAAGGGCCGGTACGGCACAAGGGTATGGGCCTGGTTGCCGACAAGCGTATCGACGCCGGAGACCTGAATGTCGGATACGCCGAGCTCGGTCCTGAAGACGGCTCGCCCGTTATGCTGTTCCACGGCTGGCCCTACGACATCAACGCCTTCGCCGAGGTGGCGCCTTTGCTCGCGGAGCGTGGTCATCGCGTGATCGTGCCGCATCTGCGCGGATACGGCAGCACTAGATTCCTGTCCGATGACACTATGCGGAACGGCCAACAGTCGGCGCTTGCTGTCGACGCCCTCAAGCTGATGGACGCCTTGAAGATTGAAAAGGCGACGGTCGCCGGGTTCGACTGGGGTGCGCGGACCGCCGACATCGTCGCAGCGCTCTGGCCAGAACGATGCAGGGGTTTAGTATCCGTCAGCGGCTATCTCATAGGGAACCAAGCTGCTGGAAAGGCGCCCCTGCCCCCAGCCGCGGAAGTTCAGTGGTGGTATCAGTTCTACTTCGCCACGGACCGCGGTCGCGACGGCTATGAAAAATATACGAACGACTTCGCCAAGCTGATCTGGCGTCTCGCCTCGCCGCAGTGGAAGTTCGACGACACGACCTTCGATCGGAGTGCAGAAGCATTTACCAATCCCGATCACGTCTCGATCGTCGTTCATAACTACCGCTGGCGGCTGGGCCTGACGGAAGGTGAAAAACGGTTCGACGAATTCGAGACCAGGCTTGCGGCCGGTCCCGAGATCCATGTGCCGACGATCACGATGGAGGGCGACGCCAACGGAGCGCCTCATCCGGATCCCAACGCCTACGCCGCAAAGTTCAAGGCGAAATACGAACACCGTCTCGCGGCGGGCGGGATCGGCCACAATTTGCCGCAGGAGGCGCCCGAGGCGTTCGCCAAGGCGGTAAGAGATGTCGATTCCTGGGCGTGAGCAACCGGGGTCCCGACGCGCTCAATTATCGAAAAAATCGATGATCTCCATCCGAAAAACCACACTGGCGAGGCATCGCCTAGTCGTGAGATGGGAAGCGCTTCCGCCGGGAAGGCGTCAGAACGCCGTGGCTCCGGGTGCGAGCTCCTTGAAAGGATTCAACTTTGGAAATCGGTATCGATAGTTTTGCGATGCTCCTGCCCGACTCTGACACGGGTCGCCTGCAGTCGGCCGTCGATCGAATGGAGAGCGTACTTTCCGAGGTGGAGCTGGCGGACCAGGTCGGTCTGGACGTCTTCGGAATGGGCGAACACCACAGGGAAAACGCGCTTGATTCCGCGCCCGCCGTGATACTTGCCGCAGCGGCGGCGCGCACCAAGTCGATAAGGCTGACGAGCGCCGTCGCCGTCCTTAGCGCCTCCGATCCCGTCCGGCTTTTCCAGGAGTTCGCAACGCTGGACCTGATATCCCGCGGACGAGCGGAGATCGTGGTCGGTCGTGGCTCTTCCGTGGAGGCCTATCCCCTGTTTGGCTTCGACCTGAGGGACTACGATGCGCTGTTTGCGGAAAAGCTGGACCTACTGCTCAAGATCAGGGAGCAGCCCAACATCAAGTGGCAGGGCCGGTTTCGTCCTGCGATGAATGGCGAGGGTGTCTTCCCTCGTCCGCATCAGCCCAAATTGCCAATCTGGCTTGGCGCTGGCGGCACGCCCGAATCCTTCGTCCGCGCAGGGACTCTCGGCCTCCCGCTGATGGTGGCCATCATCGGAGGGAGCTTCGAGCGCTTTCTGCCCCTGGTCGAGCTCTATCGTCGAGCATGGCTCGTCGCCGGGCATCCCGCTGAAAACCAGCGGATAGGCGTCCACGCTCTTGGCTTTGTCGGAGAGACCGACGTGGCCGCAAAGAAAGCGTTTTTCCCCGGCTGGTTCCAAATGTTCACGGACGCCGGAAGAGAGCGCGGCTGGCCGCCGCCGACGCAGGCTCAGTTCGAGCATATGTGCGGGCCGGGTGGCGCGTTCCTCGTCGGCAGCCCCCAGACGGTGGCTGCCAAGATATCCCATGTTAACAGAACGTTGGGAGGAATTGCTCGCATCACCTTTCAGATGAGCACCGCCGCGCTCGACGCGGAAGCGATGCGTCGTTCGATCGAGCTGCTGGGAACCGACGTCGCGCCTTTGATGCGTGGACAGCTTCGCGACTAGCGGGTGCGCGTCGCGCGGAGCGCCGACGTTTGCCGGCGCCCCATCTCTTCAGCCGAAGATCAGTTTCCGATAGGCAGCCAGCATCTGCGGATCCTCGACGGACCCATGATGGTGAAGCTGTCGCCAACCGCCGTCCTTGCGTACAAACCACCGGGTCGTCCGGAAGGCGACATCAAGCGTCTCTGTCGCCGTCTGACATACTCCGCGTTCGCGGCCGACGAACAGGTGCCACTCGTCGCCGCCCTGGCTCGTAAAGTCGTGGAAGGTCACCTGAACCTTCGTTTTTCCCTTGAAGAGCTTTGAATACCCGTCGGCGATCTGGTCCCAACCGCGGCGGATGCCGCCGATCGGATTGTCCATGCTGGGATCCGAGCCGCCGAGCCAGACCTGTTCCAGCCCTTTGAGATCGCCAGCGTTAAAGGCTCGATAGAATTGTATCAAAGCATCCAAGGCGGTTCCATCGTCCTGCGCCGTCTCGCCGCCGTTAACTTCTGTGAGATGCCGGTCCATTGATTTTCTCCGTACTTCCTCAAAGGTGGCTGACGCACTTGGAAAGCATGTAGCTCTCCTCGTACTGGCCAACTTGGTTTACCCGTCTCTACGTCAGGGCAGCATGCGCAATCGATACCAACCCTTCTATTGTACGATGGTGTCGAGCATAAATTTGGAGATACGCGACGATCGCATCGGAGAAGATAGAAGCGCGTGATTTTCAAGTGGGACGGACCGAGCGCCCTGCGGTCCTCGCATTCCGCTCGCTTGGAAACAGCAGGATCATCGCAACATAGATCGCGGCGCCGACTACGAGCGCGATGCTGGCGACGGCAAGCGCAAGATCGAACCCGGCGTCTACGTTCACCACATGCCTCATGATCACTCCTACGGCAGGCGGCCCCATGATCTGTCCGATCGCGAACACCGCCGTCAGCAGTCCCATGTAACGCGCGTGGTGGCTCGATCTGATCCGCCTAACTTCGTTCATGGCGAAGAAGCTGATCGCAGTGAACGGCAGGCCTACGAGAACGCTGCTGAGTGCAAGGCCGAAAGCGTCCTGCCAGATAACCGACAGCCCCACCCCGACCGCCTGCACGAGGTATGCGGCAATCAGATGGAGCCGCACGTCGGCGCTATGCGGAACGCGCGCCGCCAGCAGCGATCCGACGACTGCCGCGACCCCGAAAAGCGGCCAGAAGACGGTGAGCAAGGGTGAACCAGGAATGCTGTTCTTCGCGATCACCGGAAGATAGGTCGCCGTGACGATGTAGCCGAAGCCGGCCAGCCCGTATGCGATCGCAAATAGAGGCATTTCCGATTTCGGCACCTTGCCGGAGGCGCGCGTCGGCGCCCCCACCGAATAGGCGTCGGATGGCTTCGCGCTCTCGCCGAAGGTCTTCCAGATGATCCCGCTGATCGTGGCGGAGATCGCGGCGAATATCAGCCAGGCGGTGTGGCCGGACAGCCCGAGAATGGTCATCCCGCTGGCGGCCAGCCCGGACACGGCGATGCCTGCGCCGGGTCCCGTGAATATGGCGCTTCCGATCGAGCTGCCGGTTCCCGAAAGCTGGGCGAGACACCAACCGGAGGTGAAGACGAATCCGATCGCCGAAGCGACGCCCGCCAAGAACCGAAGAGCGACCCAGGCCTCGGCATAGGGCACTGACATCAGAGCCGTAAGCAGAACCGTGGCCACCAGTGTCAGGCGTATGACGAAGGTATGGTCCCACCTCTTGGGTACTGCCATCGCTGCCAATGCACCGACCAGGTAGCCGACGTAGTTGGCAGTCGCGAGTCCTCCGGCTCGCGAAAGATCAACGACGCCGTCGTGTAGCATCATCGGCAGAATTGGAGTGAATGCGAACCGACCGACGCCCATGGCGATGGCGAGGGACGCCGATCCCGCGAGCACGACCACATATGGGCTGGGGCTGTGTTTAGACATGACGCTGTCCTTTGTTCGATTGGAGATATGTCGCCACGAATTCGCGCGACGGCTGCTCCCCTTCAGGTAGATTGGTCGAGGTCTGCGTGAACCGTCAGTCTGCGGCAGGCTGTCTGCCGGGATCCGGAAGGATCTGCGGGATGCCGTCAGGTAGGACTGCGGCGTGCGATAACGTCCAACGCGGATTGGTAGAGCTCTCGCGTCAATTCCTCGGCACCAACTTTCAAAGCAAGACGGGAGGCCTGCCCCGACCAGAGGTTCGTAAAATCGTTCCTCGACTCCGCCTCGGCTTTTGCTCTGATGGGAACGAGAGCTCCTCCGGCAGTTGGAAATGCGGGCACGGCATCTGAGATTGGACCTAAATCGCGCATCAGACGGTTTACGATGCCTCTCGCTGGACGGCCGGTAAAAACGTTCGTTATCGCGGTGCTGTCGTCTCGGGCCGAAGCCAGCGCCTCTGCCTGAACTGCGGGAATCCTCGCCTCAGGGCAGAACAGGTAGGCTGTCCCGACCTGGACGGCGGAAGCTCCGAGCATCAGGGCGGCGGCGACACCTCTCCCGTCGGCGATCCCGCCGGCGGCGATGACCGGCACCCGCACCGCGTCGACCACCTGGGGCAGGAGCGCCATGATTCCAACCTGTGTCGTCATGTCCTGGCTCAAAAAATTCCCGCGATGTCCGCCGGCCTCGAAACCCATGGCGATGACCGCGTCGACGCCGTTTTTTTCGAGCCAGACGGCCTCGGCCACGGTCGTGGCGGATGATATGATCTTCGCGCCTGTCGCCTTCACACGCTGCACCAGTGACTTTTCGGGCAGCCCGAAATGAAAGCTCACGACCTCCGGTTTCAACTCCTCGACCACCTCGCAAAACGAAGAGTCGAATGGTGCACGGCCCGCCGCGGCGATCGGCGCGGCGGGGTCAAGTCCTGCGTCTACGAAGTAGGGCGCGAGCAGGGCTCTCCATCGCATCTGCGCTGCCACATCTTCGGCGGGGGAAACATGTGAGAAGAAGTTCACGTTCACAGGCGCGTGGGTAGCGCCGCGGATCTCATGGAGGGCCTGACGCAGCCCCTCGACGTTTAACTGAGCGCTTGGGAGAGATCCCAGACCGCCGGCCTTGGCCGCGGCGACGACCATTTCGACCGTCGTGGCTCCGGCCATCGGCGCCTGGATGATGGGAAGCTCGATTCCAAACAGGTCGAGAATTCGGCGATCCCGCCAGCGGGTCATGTGGACTCCTTGTCATGCGTGACGTTGCAACGCTGATACCTCCGGCCACGACCCGCGTCTATTGGACCTTGGTGTCCTGAAGAGCGACCCAATCCGAAGGTATCGGGAACACCTTGGTACAATATCGGGGCCCGATTTTCGGCGCGATTGTCGTGGCAGAGCGGACGACGGCGCGACCGCCGGGAAGCTCCCGGCCGATGGCTGGATCAACGCATCACACGAGGAACAAAGCGACCGACCGCCACCTGGCGGACGAAGGGTACCCGCGTCGCCACAACGGAGGCAGGCATGAGCGTGCATAAGACTGTTATCATCACGGGCGCGTCGCAAGGGATCGGAGCCGGACTCGTCAAGACGTTCCTGGACAAGGGCTGGAACGTCGTCGGAACCTCTCGGAACATCAGCGAGAGCACGCTTTTCGACCGTGCGGGGCGATTGGAACTGATCAGCGGCGACGTCGCGGATCCGAAAACCGCCGAGCGGGCGGCGGCGGCGGCGATTGAGCAGTTCGGCTCGATCGACGCACTCGTGAATAATGCCGGAGTGTTCTTCACCAAACCGTTCCTCGAATACACCATCGACGATTTCCGGCGCCTGTGCGCGACGAACGTCGAGGGATTCCTCCATTTCACGCAGCGCGCGATCGGACAAATGCTGCGCCAGAAGTCCGGCGGGAGCGTCGTGACGATCACGTCGTCGCTGACGGACCATCCGATTGCCGGCGTGACCGCGTCGCTTCCAATGGTCACCAAGGGCGGCCTCAACGCCGTCACCAAGAGCCTGGCGCTGGAGTTCGCCAAGGACAACATCCGCGTCAACGCCCTGTCTCCGGGGGTGGTCGACACTCCTCTCCATGCGAAAAACCCGCGGTCCTTCCTCGAATCCTTGTCGCCGATGGGGACTATCACGGCGGTTCAGGAAATCGTCGACGGCGTCGTCTATCTGACGGAATCCTCCAACATCACCGGGGAGGTGCTGCACGTCGACAACGGCGCACATCTGGGCAAATGGTAGTCGCGAGCGCTGAGGCGCGCATCAAGGAACTGGCGATATGCCTCCCGAAGGCGCCCACGCCATTCGGCGCGTATGTCGAAGCGTTCCAAAGCGGCTCGCTGCTTTTCCTAAGCGGCATGCTACCGGTCGCCGGACATTTGCCACTCTATACGGGCCTCGTCGGCCGCGAGCTGTCCGTCGCCGAAGGCTACGACGCGGCGCGGGCGGCCTGCCTTAGTGGTCTAGCCGCCGCGCAGTCGCAGCTAGGAACGCTGGACAGGATCCGATCGGTCTCCAAGCTGGGAGTCTACATCGCCTGCCCCGCCGATTTCCATGAACACCCCAAAGTCGCCGATGGAGCGTCAGAGCTGTTGCTCGATGTGTTCGGTCCCGCCCGGCTCCCTCCCCGTGTCGTCCTCGGCGTTTCCAGCATACCGCTTGGAATGCCCGTCGAGGTCGAACTGGTCTTCGAGATCGGGCCAGCATTCGTCTCACAAACTCAAGAACGGAGCCAACCATGAAGGTCAGACAACCAACCAGGACAAGCGCCATCGCGATGTCGTCGAAAGCCCTTACCGCCGCGGCGCTACTGCTGCTTCCAGCGCTCGCCCTTTCCGGTCAGACGAAGGTCGCCGAGAAAGTGGATCGTGCTGCAGAGGTCAAGGCCGACCCAGGTCGGGAACATGCACAGATCAAGGTGGATAAGCGGACGCCCGCCTACTGGCGCGTCACCTTCGACAACCCGCCCTTCAACATTTTCGGACCGGAGACGATCCCCCAGATGGAGAAAGTGGTGGCCGAAATCGAGAGCGATCCTAATCTTCGAGTCGTCGTCTTCGACAGCGCTGTGCCGGGGTTCTTCCTCACCCACTACAACTTTACGCCGCCTCTCGCCGAATCCACCAGCCTCCCTTCTGGCCCGACCGGTTTGCACCCCCTGCCCGACATGCTGGTCCGTATCAGCAAGTCGCCAGTCGTCTCGATCGCGCTGATCCGCGGCCGCGCGACGGGGGTCGGAAGCGAGCTTGCTCTCGCCAGCGACATGCGCTTCGCGAGCCGTCAGAAAGCAATTCTCTCTCAGTGGGAGGTCGGCGCGGCACTCGTGCCCGGCGGCGGCCCGATGGCGCGGCTACCGCGGCTGATGGGGCGCGGTCGAGCGCTGGAGGTCCTGCTTGGCTCCGACGACATCAATGGCGATCTCGCCGAGAAGTACGGATACGTTAATCGCGCCTTCGACGACGACAAGCTCGATCCGTTCGTCGACGCTCTCGCTAACCGGATCTCTGGCTTTGATCGCCAGGCGATCGCCGACACCAAACGCCTGGTCGACTTCGCGAGCCTTCCGAGCGACCCCGAGATCGCCGCAGGCTGGGACGCCTTCATTACGTCGGTCCAGCGTCCGGCGGCGCAGAAGAACATCGGACGCCTGATGGACATGGGCCTGCAGAAGGACCCGGACATCGAGGCCAGGCTCGGACACTACACGCAAACTCTGGCCGACGAGTAGGCCGAGGCGGTGCCCGCGCAAGGACTCGGCAGGTCGCGCGGGCATCAACGTCCTTCAACGCACTCAACCACAAAGGAGAAGTCTCATGCACAGCCTTGAAAACCAGATCGTCGATTCCAGCTTTTCGGCCATCATCAACGCCCCGATCGAGACGATCGATATTCCGACATGGTGTTTTAACCTGCCGGAAGAGGAATACCAGGGATGCTCGCCTGCCCACATCGCAGCGGGCTTCACGACAGCGGACGACGGCACGCGGATGTCGATAAATGTCGAGACAATCGGCGGCAGTCTGATGGTCCAGCATTACCACGAAACACTCGGCGAAAAGGATCATCTCATCCTCGACTCCGATTCCGACGTCTTTACGCCGAACGGCCGGGTCACCATCCACGTCACCTGGGAACTGAGTGTGAAGAAGCTCGATGCGAACCGCTGCGAATTCACCAACCGCGTCCAATCCTACGCGACCGACGAGATGATGGCCTTCCTTGATCGCCAGGGCATCCCGTTCGAACTCTTCCGCACGCAGCGACAGCCGATGTCGATTGCTCACAACAAGGGCGAGACGCCGCTGTTCGCGGCGAGCATTGAGCGCGCGGCCCTGAAGAATTCGGCCACGAAAGCGGCTTGAGCCGAAGGAAAACATCATGACAGAACTTTCCTTTGATCGGAATAACACTGGCCTGCTGGTGGTCGACCCCTACAACGACTTCATCTCGGAGGGCGGCAAGATCTGGCCCCGAATCAAGGAGGTCGCCGAGGCGAACAACTGCGTGCCGCACATGCTCGAAGTGCTAACCGCCGCCCGCGAAGCCAAGCTCCGGGTCTTTTTCGCGATGCATCATCGCTATCGGGCCGGAGACTACGAGAATTGGAAGTATGTGGCGCCGATCCAGCGTGCGGCCTGGCACCGCAAGAGCTTCGAGTTCGGCACGTGGGGCGGTGAGTTTAGAGCCGAGTTCGTGCCCGTGGCCGGCGAGGTCGTCGCATCCGAGCATTGGTGCTCGAGCGGCTTTGCCAACACCGATCTCGATCTCGAGCTGAAGCGGCATGGCATCCAGCGTGTCATCGTGATCGGATTGGTGGCCCACACCTGCATCGAAGCAACCGTCCGGTACGCCGCCGAACTTGGCTACGACGTGACCGTCGTTAAGGATGCGGTCGCCGACTATTCGCCGGAAATGATGCATGCGGCACTGGAGGTCAATCTGCCCAGCTATGCCAGCGCCATCATCGACACCAAGGAAACCGTGGCGGCGATCGCCCTCACCCAGGAGGCGTAGGCAGCCATTTTACGGGCTACTTGCATTCGGGGGGCATCAAGCTTGCCGGATGCAGCTCCATTTGAAAAGTAATACTATTTGCATGCCGAGGGTTGGCAGGCTTCGCGTCGACGCCTATTTGAGGTCAAAGCCAACTGCCAACGGTTAGCGTCGAGCCTCCCACATGAGTGGAGGACAGTATCGGCTCTTCGTTTCGAAAGGATCCACGATGACACTCTCTGGCGACCTCCTCATCGGCGGCGCGAGCATGCGCGGCGCGGCCGCGACATTCTCCGCGATCAACCCAGCCAGCGGCAGCTCCATGGAGCCGAGCTTTGCGGGCGCGACCAGGGAGCAGGTCGAGCAAGCCGCGTCTTTGGCTTGGGACGCCTTCCCGGTCTACAAGGAAACATCGCTCGAGGATCGGGCCCGCTTCCTGGAAGCGATCGCGGAAGGAATTCTGGCCATCGGGGACGAACTCGTCCTGCGAGCAATCGACGAGACGGGACTGCCGCGCGGCCGCATCGAAGGAGAGCGCGCCCGAACGGTCGGACAGCTTCGGCTCTTCGCCAAGGAAGTCCGCGACGGCGTTTTCCAGGAACTGCGTTTCGATCCCGCCGACGCCGACCGCAAGCCGGTGGCGAAGCCTGATCTTCGGCTCCGCAACATCGCTCTCGGACCGGTCGTAGTGTTCGGGGCGTCGAACTTCCCCCTAGCCTTTTCCGTCGCTGGCGGCGACACTGCCTCCGCCCTCGCGGCCGGCTGTCCGGTGATCGTCAAGGCGCACTCCGCCCATCCCGGAACCTCTGCACTGGTTGGCAAGGCCGTCGTCGACGCCGTCGCTGCATGCGGGCTCCCGTCGGGGACTTTCGCGCTGTTGTTCGACGCAGGCTTCGAGGTCGGCCAGACCCTGGTCGCCGACCACCGGGTACGCGCAGTTGGCTTCACCGGCTCGCGCCGCGGCGGCACCGCGTTGATGAAGATCGCGTCGGAGCGGAAGCAGCCGATACCCGTCTACGCCGAAATGAGCAGCATCAACCCCGTAATCCTCTATCCAAACGCACTGCTGGGCCGGGGCGCGGAAATCGGGAGATCGTTCGCGGCTTCGCTGACCCTCGGCGCCGGTCAATTCTGCACGAATCCTGGTTTGATCATCGCCATCGAGGGAGCGGGCCTCGACGCTTTCATCGAGAGCGCAGCGGCGGCGTTGGCCGAAGCGCCGGCTCAGACCATGCTGACAGGCGGCATCTGCGAGGCGTATCGAAAGGGCGTGGCACGGCTGTCGTCTTCACCGCCCGTCTCGCAGGTCTCTGCGGGGAAAAACGGAACGGCTCATCAAGCGTCTGCCGCGCTTTTCGAGACGACGGCGGCTGACTTTCTCGCCAATCCAGAGCTCCAGGAAGAGGTGTTCGGCGCGGCGGGGCTGATCGTTCGTTGCCACGACGACGACGACCTCCGTAAAGTGGTCGAATCCTTGGAAGGACAGTTGACGATCGCGCTACACGTGGATGCCAAGGACGTCGATGCGGCCTCGCAGATGATCCCGCAGTTGGAACTTCTCGCCGGCCGGCTCCTCGTCAACGGCTTCGGGACGGGCGTCGAAGTCTCCCCGGCGATGGTCCATGGCGGACCTTATCCGGCGACGTCGGACGGAAGATCGACGTCGGTCGGCACATTGGCGATCTATCGTTTCCTGCGCCCAGTCTCCTACCAGGACTTTCCGGTCGGCCTGCTTCCAGCCCCACTCAAGGATGTTAAGGCCGCCCCTCGCGCGTAGAAGATAAAAACTGGAGGGGGGCGGCTCACGCCCCCGCTCCTTGTCTTGCAGAGGTTAGACCTCTGAAGCCTTCGCAGCCATCGTGGCCTTCGCCCACCAGACCAGCTCGTCCAGCGCAGTCTTCGCCGATGGCAGGAGGTTTGCTTCGATCTCTTCGATCGGCTTGTTGCCGCCCATCGAGAAAACGGTGAAGAAGTCGCTGCCGCCGATATGAACGGCCGCATGCGTGGAAACCATCTGCAGCTCGACGCCGATTCCGCGAAGATGCTCAAGTGCGCGCGACCCGCCCGCGGTGCCGTAGGCGATCGCAGTGAACGGCTTGCGCGCCCATTCCACATAGGACTGGTCGAGGGCGTTCTTCAGCACGCCGGTGATCGAGCGATTGTATTCCGCGACAACGAAGATGTACCCGTCGTAGCGGGCGACGGTGTGCTGCCAACGAACGGCTTCGGCACTCTGGCTGGGTGCGTAGGCGTTCGACGCCACCTCGTCGAAGAACGGCAGGGGATGGTCACGCAGATCGAGGATTTCGACGTCGATGTCGTCGCGGGCCTGAGCCTGCTTCAGTATCCACTGTGCGGGCTTGTCGGCGAAACGGGTCGGTCGGGTGGAGCCGATGATGATGGCGATCTTAGGTTTCGTAGGCATGGCATTCCTAATTTTATGTCGGGTTGATGATAATGACCCTCTGGGAGAGGATCAGTCGCTACTCAGGGCGTCTGCATAGGCATAAAGCCCAGGAGAACCTCCCGTCATGACAAACAGGACGTTCGATCCTGGCGCGATGACTTCGTTTTCGATATCGGACAGCAGGCCGGCAAAGGCTTTCCCTCCGTAGACGGGATCCAGAAGCAGGCCTTCAGAGCGGCCGACGAGCCTGATCGCTTCAATCATTTCGCACGTCGGCACGCCGTAGCCGCCACCGAGCTTCGCGCCGTCTATCGCCAGCTCCTCAGCTCGAATTCGGTCCTTCTTCCCGAGGAGGTCGAAGACCGCATTGACCTTCTCCACCGTCGCGGCGACGCATGTCTCCGCTGGCGAGAGCACGGTGTATGCTCTGATCCTGGAAGGATTTTTTCCGACCAGGGCATCTCCCACGGCCAGACCGGCGTGCATGCCGCCACTACCGTTCGGGATGACGACGTGGTCGAACGCGATGCCGATCTCAGTCGATTGCGCTGCGATTTCGAATGCGCAGTCGACGTAGCCCAGAGCTCCGACCGGCGTCGAACCGCCAAGCGTGCCCACGAAAGCCTTCCCTCCGGCCGCGGCGATCTCCGACGCGCGGGCCGTGGCGAACGCGGTCGCATCGTCGCCGGTGCCGAGGAGGTGGACGCGGGCGCCAAAGACCCGGTCCAACAAGACGTTGCCGTTGGCCTGGTAGATCTCGGTCCCGCGGGGCACCGTTTGAGTCAGAACGACCTCGCATGCCAGTCCGGTTCTGGCGCAGGCGGCCGCGGCCAGACGGGCGAAATTTGACTGCACGCCGCCGGTTACGACGAGGGTATCGCAGCCTTTCGACCGGGCCTGCCCGATGAGGAATTCAAGCTTGCGGAGCTTGTTGCCCCCGCCCCCGAGTTCCATCAGATCGTCTCTCTTCGCCCAGATCGAGACGCCTCGTCGGCTCTCGCCGAGCACTTGCTCCAGACGATCCAGCCGCTGGATCGGCGTCGGTCCGTTCACCAGGCGTACGCGCGGAAACCGGTTCAAAAGATCCCAGTCGGACATCTCTGCCTCGCTTCTTGAGTGTTGTCGTACCGGTGTCAGGACGCTAGCGCCGGCGTCCGGTAGCGCGGGGCAGGAACGTTGCGAGAAAGGTTCGGCATCAGCTTCTGACGAGCCGCCTCGTATGCGTTCCAGTCGTCGATGTTGGGTACCGAAGGAAGGGTCATCAGTTCGCCCATGTCGAGACCGGCGAGTGCAGCATCGACCGCATCTTCGGCCTTCATGACGATCTGGTCGGGCAGGCGGTCGAGCGAACCGCCCGATGCCTCCCAGAAAGGCGTCTCCACCGCGCCGGGAAGTACGGCCTGAATCCGGATGTTCTTTTCCGCCAGCTCCTTCTGCAGAGAGAACGTCAAAGCGATGACGAACGCCTTCGTTGCGCCGTAGACCCCGTTGAGGATTTCGGGGGCCACGCCCAACGCGGAGGCCATGTTGACGATCGTGCCGTGCTCACGTGCGACGAAGGACGGCGCGACGGCATAGACGAGACGAGTCAGAGCCGTCACGTTGATCGCAATCATTTTTTCCATCGCCTCGACGTCGGACATGAGCAACGGTTCGACCGCGCCGACCCCGGCATTGTTGACGAGCATGGTGATCGACGGGTCGCTCCGAAGGATTCCTTCAACCTTCAGCAGGTCGTCCCGTTGGCCAAGGTCGGCCCGGACGGTCTTTACGTTCCGACCGGTCGAACTTGCGATATCCTTGCTGATCCGGGCGAGCGCATCCTGGCTGCGCGCCACCAGTATCAGGTCGTAGCCGCGGCGGGCTAGCCTGTCGGCGTAGAGCGCGCCGATACCCGACGATCCACCGGTGATCAGCGCAGTGCCTCTTGGAAAGTTTGTCATTGTGGTTCTCCTTGATTGAGGTGAATTCGGAATGCTTGTCAGCGAAGCGTTCTGAACGCCGCACGCAGCTCCGATGCGAAAAGCTCCGGTTGCTCCCAGGCGGCGAAGTGCCCGCCCTTGTCGACTTTGCTGTAGTAGATGAGGTTGTGGTACGCCTTCTCGGCCCAGCTTTTCGGCGCCTGGTAGATCTCGCCGGGAAAGACGGTGATCGCGGCCGGAATCTTGATGTCGACGGCGTTGAAGTTGTTGGCGTTGTTCTCCCAGTAGAGCCGCGCGCCAGACGTGGCCGTCCCGGTGAACCAGTAGAGAGAGATGTCGTCGAGCATCTCGTCCTTGCTCAGCGACTTCTCCGGATCGCCGCCGCTATAGGTCCAGTCGGCGAACTTGTCGTAGTACCAGGCGGCGAGACCGACCGGTGAATCGGTCAACGCATAGCCCAGCGTCTGCGGCCGCGTGACCATCATCAAAGCGTAGCCCGCGCCCTTCGTGTACAGCGCGTTCATCTGCTCGTAGGCGGCCTTCTCGTCTTCGGAAAGCCCGGCCGGCGCGGGTTCGCCATCGGCGAGCGCCTTTGCAATGTCGGGCGGAACGGTCGCCGGCATGTTCGTGTGAATGCCGAGCAGTCCGTCCGGTGCCTGCGCCGCCATCTTGTCGGATACGACAGCGCCCCAGTCCCCGCCCTGCGACACATAACGGTCGTAGCCGAGCCGCTTCATCAGCACGTGCCACGCCCGCCCGATGCGGTCCGGGCCCCATCCGGTTTCGCTTGGGACTTCCGAGAAGCCGTAGCCGGGCATCGACGGTATGACGACGTGGAAGGCGTCCTCCGCGGCGCCGCCGTGCGCGGTCGGATCGGTGAGCGGCCCGATCGTCTTGACGAGTTCGAGCACCGATCCGGGCCAGCCGTGCGTCATGATCAGCGGCAGGGCGTCCGCGTGCTTGGACTTGACGTGAATGAAGTGAATGTCGAGGCCGTCGATCCTGGTCATGAACTGCGTATGCGCGTTTAGCTTCTTCTCGCCGCGCCGCCAGTCGTATTCCTTGCCCCAGTACTCCACGAGCGGCTTTAGCTTTTGAAGCTGCGCGCCTTGCGAACGGTCGGAAACCGTCTCCTTGCCAGGCCAACGTGTCGCACGGACACGGCGGCGCAGCTCATCGACCTCCTCCTGCGGGATTGCGCACTTGAAGGGGCGGATAGCATCGCCCTCCGTCGCCGCCCTGACGGGCTTGGGGAGAATGCTGAGTGCGGCGGTCGCGGCTGTGATTGCAAGCAGTTGGCGCCGCGTCGTCGATAGTGCGGTTCTCGTTTCTACTCTTGCTGACATGACGTCCTCCGTTGAAACTGAATGGTTGGAATGCGTCTTAGGGATCGTCCGGCAGGGCTGGCGAGGATATTGTTCGAAGGTATCGGCGATACCAATGGATCGGTTACCGACGTTGCTCGACGCATCGACACCTTGGGACAATGGACATCGGGGACAGCGACGGCGCATCGTGCCGATCGCGGTGAAAGTGACCGCGATTAACAGGGAGATCGAGATGGCTATCCAAGAACCCACCCCAACCAAATCCGCGCGCGCGGATCACATCGACATGAAGCTCGAAGTCGTCGTCATTCCCGTGTCCGACGTCGATCGCGCCAAGTCCTTCTACACCGGCCTTGGCTGGAGGCTCGACGCCGACGTCTCTGGCAAGGACGGTTTTCGCGTCGTGCAGGTGACCCCTCCAGGATCGCCTTGCTCCGTGATTTTCGGATCGAATGTGGCGGCCGCCTCACCCGGTTCCGCTCAAGGCCTCCACTTGGTCGTTACCGACATCGAGATGGCGCACGCGGCTCTTGCCTCCCACGGCGCCGAGATGAGCGGCGTCTTTCACGACGCCGGCGGCGTCTTCCATCACAAGGGTGCCGACCAGCGGCTGCCAGGACCACATCCCTCCCGGTCGAGCTACGGTTCTTTCGCCTCCTTCTCCGACCCGGACGGAAACGGCTGGCTCCTACAGGAAGTCACGGCGAGACTTCCTGGTCGCATCGACACCAAAGGTGCAGCGTTCACATCCGCGGGCGACCTCGCAGAGGCGCTGCGCAGGGCCGCGGCCGCCCATGGCGAGCATGAGAAGCGCGACGGCGGCAAGCACGACGAGGCGTGGCCAGAATGGTACGCCGACTATCTGATCAAAGAGCAGTCTGGCCAAACCCTGCCGACGTGACCTCCTGAACGAAAGCCTGCGCCCCAGGCAACCATCTCCGCCCCGACCATTGCGCAAGAACGCCGGTCCTCTCGTGCCGGCGTTCCCGCTGGCTACCGGCGACACTCGTCCGTCGGCCTCGGTTGACGAGCACCGAGCCGGTACCGAGCTCATCACCGTGACTGGGAGGTTAGCTGGGAAGCGCGTCGCGGAGAACCGTCGCTTGCCTGCACACAGCCAACCGCGTTTCGGCACAATTATTCGAGGCTTCCGGATTCGGCGGCGATGCGTCCAAGTTCCGAACGTAGACGCGGCACTGCAAAGTCGATGAAAGTTCGAACTTTCGGAACGGCTGCGCGTCCTTGAGGGGTCAGGATGTGAACTGGCAGCGCAGGTGGCTCCGCCTGATGAAGAACGACCCTGAGGCGACCGTCGCGGACATATTCTGCGACGTGATACGAATAGAGCCGGGTCACGCCCATTCCTTCGGCGGCCGATGCCGCAGCCGCTCGGACGCTGTTGACCAGATAGCGTGGGGTGAAGTGAACGGTTCTTGGGACGGAAGTGCCTTTGGCCGGCGCGAAGCTCCAGGATTCGAGGCCGAAGTTCGAGAAGGCGATCAAGTCGTGGCGGGAGAGATCGGACGGCTCAGTGATTGCGGCTCGACTGTCGAGATATTGCGGCGCGGCGACCACGACGCGGCGAACATCTCCGCCAATGCGCGTGGACATGTGGGTCGAGTCGGCGAGATTTCCGATCCTCAGGGCGACGTCCACTCCCTCGTCGACCAGGTTCACGAAGCGATCGAGCATCAAAAGCCGAACGGAGACGTTGGCGTTCTCAAGAAGGAAGCTGTCGAGGATCGGCCGGAGCACCTCTTCGCCCAGGATGGGCGGCGCCGAAATTGTCAGCGTTCCTCGCGGAGAGGATCGCTCCGAGCCGGCGATCATGTCCGCCTCCTCGAGATCGACAAGCACCCTGCGACATGCTTCGACATATCTCTGGCCCGCTTCGCTGAGCTTTAGACTCCTTGTCGTTCGGTGAAGGAGTTCCACGCCAACATGTTGCTCAAGCAGACCCAATGCCCGACTGATCGCAGTCGGGGACCGCTTCAGCCTACGAGCGGCGCCCGCCAGGCTTCCTTCTTCAACCGCAGTGACGAAGACCTTCATTGCATCGATACGATCCATTATCTGCTCCTGACCGCTTTAGGCGCCGGCGAGCCGCGCGAAGTTGCCGGTGACGGGCCATCTACCCAACAAGCAGGTGACGCGCGACCCTTCAGGCCCGATACCATCGTACAATGGACTTCCCCGCTGGACCGATCATTCTGTCCAGGCTTGCTAAGCGAGTTGATGATTTTATCGCCAAGCGCACATTTTGTGATACCATTTTTCGGGAAGTTGGCGACGACCTGGACAGCTCTTTGGGAGAGCACATGTACCGGATGACCTCCACGGTGACGACTTCGAACCTAGGCGATCAGGATCGACCGACAGTCTTCGTCGTTGATGACGACATCTCAGTGCGAGAATCGCTGGAGCTGCTGATTGGCTCCGCCGGGTGGCGACCCCTGCTTTTCGACTCCGCGCATAGTTTTCTCGAAGCACCGGTTCTGGCCTCTCCCTGCTGCCTGGTTCTTGACGTGAATATGCCAGGACTGAACGGCCTCGATCTCCAGAGCATGATTACGATAAGCCGGAGCAGGATGCCGATCATATTCGTGTCCGGTTTCGGCGACGTCCCGACGACCGTGAAAGCTCTCAAAGGAGGCGCGTTGGATTTCCTTACCAAACCGATCGAGACGGTTGCGTTCCTGGAGGCCGTGAGCTCGGCGTTGGAACAGAGCGCGGCCATGTTGCGTGACGAGAGCAACCTGCTTGCGCTGCAAGGGTGTTACGAGGCGCTTACCAAGCGCGAACGAGAGGTCATGGTGCGCGTGGTCAAAGGACTTCTCAACAAGCAAGTGGCATACGAGTTGGATATCAGCGAGATCACCGTCAAGGCGCATCGCGGCCAAGTCATGCGGAAGATGTGCGCCCGAACTCTTCCCGACCTCGTGAACATGGCCGCGCGCCTTCGGCTGGAGGAGCCACCCGAAATTCACTGAAGCGTAAAGCCTCGATCGGCGCGCGGCACAACTTGCTAGAACCCGGCGACAACGGCACAACCGATACCATAGGATAATATACGGCAGGTTGATTAAAACGCACGATATCCTGAGGGTGCAATCCCGCGAAAAGGATAGATATGAGCGTGGAACTCGTTCGGGTTCTGGAAGCGTTGCCAGGAATGGCTTTTACCGCCCTACCGGACGGCAGCATCGATTTCATGAACGCCAATTTGGTTGATTTCCTCGGGCTTGGCGAAGCGGTGACGGTTTGGCCATTAGCCGCCTCTCCCGCAGATCTGCGGAACACGAGACAGCAGTGGGACGCGCTGCTGTCCGGACGCGAGCCTTTCGAAATCACATTGCCTATAGGTCACCCCACCGCCGCGTTGCAGGAATTGCATGTTCGCTGCAAGCCATTGATCGAAAACGACCGGGTGGAGAGGTGGTACGGCTTGGCGACCGAGGGGGCGCACATTGCATCGCGACCAGAGATACGAGACGGCGCCGCCGCGAAGGCATTGGATAATCAGACTATCTTGGAAAGTATTCCGGCCGGCATAGGAGTTCTCGATTCGAACGGAAACGTCGAGGCGATCAACGGCCACCTCCTGCAATACTATGGTCGGTCGCTTGATGAACTACGCTCCTGGGGTCGAAGTGATGTCGTCCATCCCGATGACATGCAGGGGTTAACCAAAGCCATTCAACAGGCGGTCGACAAAGGCACGGCCTACGAGGCCGAGGTACGGCTCCGGCGCGCCGACGGCGAATATCGATGGTTCCAAATCGTCGGTTATCCCCTCGCGGATGAAAACGGCGGCATCGCCCGCTGGTACGCGCTCCATATAGATGTCGATGATCGGCGGAAGGCCGAGGACGCGCTACGATCCAACGAACTGGAGCTTCGGAACATCGTCAACGCGATGCCACTCACCGTGTGGACGAGCCGCCCCGATGGCTACTGCGACTTCGTCAACGATAGATGGCTGGAGTATGCAGGATTGAATGCCGAACAAGCAGAAGGTTCCGGTTGGGAATCCGTCGTTCACCCGGAGGATGCGAGCCATCTCGCAAAGTCCTGGAACGCTTCTCTTGCTTCGGGTCGTCCTGCTGATTTCGAAGCAAGAATGCGTGGAGCCGATGGCGGATACAGGTGGTTTCTCTTTCGCGCGACGCCGCTCCTGGGTGAAGACGGCAAGATCATCAAGTGGTACGGCACCCACATCGACATCGAAGACCGGAAGCGCGCGGAACGAGCGCTGGCCGAACGAGAGCGTGAGTCTCGTTTGATCGTCGACGGCATCGCAGGAATGATAGCAATCTTCTCGCCAGACGCCCAGTTGATCGACGGCAATCAGCAGATCCTCGACTATTTCGAGCGTCCGCTGTCGGAATTGAATGACTGGTCGAGCAACGGTATCACGCACCCCGACGATCTGCAGACCTGCATCGATAGCTTCATGGGCTCCATCGCCACGGGAGAACCATACGATTACGAAACCCGCTTTCTCCGGCACGACGGCACGTGGAGATGGTTCCAGCTTCGGGGGCTCCCCCTTCGCGACGCCGAAGGCGAGATCGTCCGGTGGTATGGACTATTGACGGATATTGACGACCGAAAGCGAGCCGAGGAGAAGCTGCGCAGAAGCGAGGCGTTTCTAGCGGACGCCCAACGCCTCAGCAAGACAGGGAGCTTCTTGCTTAATCTTGGCACAAGCGAAGTCACCTGGTCAGCGGAAACCTATCGTATCTTCGAAGTCGATCCGACGACGCCGGTGACGCTCGACATCGTCCTGTCCCGTCTGGATCGCGATAGTCTAGCTACCGTGGAGCAGGTTATCGATCAAGCCAACAGAGGGGCCGGCGACTTCGACTACGACATAACCCTGATAACGCCGAGCCACTCGCCAAAATACGTACGGGTGCTTGCGCATAGTGAGCGGAACAGGGATGGGGATCAGGAATTGATCGGCGCCGTGCAGGACGTTACCGAGAGCCGGAAGGCGGAAGATGCGCTCAATCGGGCGCGATCAGAACTGTCCTACGTAACTCGCGTTACGAGCCTCGGCGTGTTGACCGCGTCAATTGCTCACGAGGTGAATCAACCGCTAGCTGGCCTGGTGACCAATGCGGAGACTTGTCTGCGAGTTCTGGCTTCGAATCCTCCAAATCTCGATATCGCGAAGGACACGGCACGGCGAACGATCCGCGACGCCAACCGCGCTGCCGACGTGATCGCCCGTCTTTGGGAATTGTTTAGCCGCAAACCGCCGAACCTCGAGGCAGTCGACGTTAATGAGATTGCCGAGGAAGTCATCGCACTGATATCGAGCGATCTGCAGCATGCGAAAACGTCATTGACGGCCGACTTCGCAAACGATTTGCCGCGCGTGACCGGCGCTCGGGTGCAGCTTCAGCAAGTTATCATGAACCTCCTTCGAAATTCGATCGAGGCGATGCCGGCCGCGGGAGATCGGCCGCGACGAATTCGTTTGAAGACAGAGGGAGGCCTTCGAGAAATCCGGCTCTACATCGAGGATACCGGCGTAGGCTTTGACCCCCAGGGGGTGGACCGAATTTACGACGCTTTTTACACGACGAAGCCAGACGGCATGGGAATCGGCCTCTCTGTCAGTCGTTCGATTATTGAGAATCATCATGGCCGGCTGTGGGCCGAACCAAACGCTGACCATGGTGCTACCGTAGGATTTTCGGTCCCGACGTCTGCGAGCGGCGATGGGGAAAGTATCGGTCCGTCAGCGGTCCAGACGGCAAGTGACATGCAGAGGAATTTATGACTAGCCGCAAAAGACATGTCTCGGTCGTCGACGACGACGAATCCGTCCGCGAAGCCCTCCCAGATCTTCTCCGCTCGTTCGGTTTGTCCGTGGAAGCTTTTTCGTCCGCTGAGGCGTTTTTGAATTCTAAGTCGTTACAAACCAGCGACGGCATGATTCTTGACGTGGCAATGCCTGGCATGACCGGGCCGGAGCTTCAGCAGGAACTCGACCGGAGAGGCCGACGGATTTCAATCATTTTCATAACGGCGATCAAGGATGAGGACGTGCGGTCGAGGTTGATACGTGAGGGGGCTTGCGACTGTCTGTTCAAGCCCTTCAGCGCCGACGACCTTCAGGATGCGTTGCGGCTCGCATCATTGATAGACTGATATAGAGGGGCTGGCGCGGACGTAGGATGCCCCGCAATCCGGCATACGCGTAGGTACTAAAGTGTCTAGTGCCGCGCAGTAGCCGTCAAAGGATCGATATTGTAGGCTCTCGCCCGGAAAGTGGGCTTTGAGTGGGCGATGGGGATAAACGTCTTTCAATTCTTCGATGCGCTGCCCGGCATGGCATGGACCATGCTGGAGGATGGCCAAGTCGATTTCGTCAACCGAAGCTGGGTAGAGTTCACGGGGCTGCGACCGGCGTCCGGAGAGTCTTGGCGCTGGGAGGATGCGGTGCACCCGGCCGACGTTGGCGCGGTCACCGCCCATCTGCAGAGCGTTAGGCACGCAGAGACACAGGGAACGATCGAAGCGCGGCTTCGGAACGCTGCAGGCGAATTTCACCATTTCCTTATCCAGTGGGCACCTCTGGAAGACGCTCCCCACGGCGTAGTGAATTGGTGCGCGGTCGCGACCAATATTGAACCCGTCGTTCAAAAACGGGAAAGGTCACAGGCCGCACTCGATTTCCAGCTCGTCGTCGATAGCATCCCGATACCCGTGGCCGTGACAACACCTGCTGGGGAAGTCGAAGGCCTCAACCAACTGACCCTCTCCTATTTTGGGCTAAGCCTCTCGGATCTAAAGGACTGGAAGGCTTCGGAGGTCGTGCACCCGGATGACTTGAAGGAAACCATCGAAGCCCAGATCGCCGCTCACATGGCGGGCACGTCTTATAACGTTGAGAGCCGCCATCTTCGCGCCGACGGAATTTATCGGTGGCACAATGTACTTGGTCTACCGCTGCGGGACCAGTCGGGTGCGATTCAGCGGTGGCTGCATCTTTTGATAGACATCGATGACCGAAAACGTGCCGAGGTAGCTCTTGCAAACAGTGAACGAGAGTCTCGCTTGATTGTCGGCACTATCGCAGGAATGGTCGCGCTCTTTACGCCCGAAGGTCAGTTGAACGGCGCAAATCAACAGCTTCTCGACTACTTCCAACTGCCCCTGGAGGAGGTTGTGAACTGGGCGACCAACGGTATCACGCACCCCGACGACCTGCAGCACTGTGTCGAGACATTTACGGCGTCGCTCAAAACGGGAGAGCCGTATGACTTCGAGACGCGCTTCCGTCGCCATGATGGCGAATTTCGCTGGTTCCAGGTCCGCGGCCACCCGGTCAAAGACGATAATGGCGGGATCGTCCGCTGGTATGGTCTGCTGACTGATATCGATGATGGGCGCAGGGCGGTGGAGGCGTTGCGCGAGCGCGAGATCGAGCTGCAATTGATCGTAAACTCGATCCCAGGCCTCATCATTGTGCTCCGGCCCGACGGGGCTGTGGAGAGCGTAAACGATCAGTCCTTGCGATATTTCGGCTATGATTTCAACGAGCATCAAAAGTGGAAGACCAACGATATCATTCATCCTGACGATCGTGACCGGGGCGTGGCCAGGTTCGCCGAGGCAGTCGCCGCTGGTCAATCGTACGAGGTAGTGGAAAGGCTCCGTCGGCACGACGGCGTCTATCGTTGGTTCCAGGTGCGGGGAACTCCCGTGCGCGACTACGAGGGCCTCGTTGTGCGATGGTACTTCCTGCTGAATGATATCGACGACCGGAAGCACGCCGAAGTGGCGCTTGCTAACAGCGAGAGGGAATTCCGCCATATCGTCAACATGGTTCCGGGCATGATCATACTTTCGCAGCCTGATGGAACGCTCGACGGGAGCAACCAACAGCTACTGGACTACTTCGGAATCTCTCTCGACGAGGTGCAAGACTGGTCAACGAACGGCATAACTCACCCCGATGACGTGCAAGTCAATATCGATACCTTCCTGGGCGCACTCAAGAGCGGCAATCCTTACGACTACCAAAGCCGTTATCGAAGACACGACGGCGTGTTCCGATGGTTCCAGGTGCGAGGACAGCCACTTCGTGACGCAGAGGGCAAGATCGTCCGATGGTATGGACTACTGACTGACATCGACGATCGCAAGCAGGCCGAGGATGAACTGCGTAGAAGTCAGGCCCTTCTCGTTGCAGGCCAGCGCTTGATCAGGACGGGTACGTTCTCCTGGCATGTCGAAACCGACGAGCTGATCTTGTCCGACGAATGGCTTCGAATCCTCGAATTCGAAAAGGACGAAGTCGTGACGTTTGACCGGATAACGGAGCGGATACACCCGGACGACGTTGCGCTCTTTGCCGGGAAGATCGGCGCCGTACGCGAAGGCGACGAGGACTCGGAATACGAGGTCCGCGTTCTCGCCCGCAACGGCGACATAAAGTACGTTCGCGTCATCGGCGAGGTTATAATTCACCGGAATGGAAATCGGGAATGCCTTGGAGCGATCCAGGACGTGACACAAAGGCGCTTGACGGAGGAAGCGCGCGATCGGTTGCGCACAGAGCTTGCGCGAGTGACCAGCATCCTCAGCCTCGGCCAGATGTCGGCGGCGATCGCGCACGAGGTGAACCAGCCACTGTCAGGCATCATCACGAACGCGAACACCTGTCTGCGGATGCTTGCAGCCACACCGCCCGACATAGAAACGGCCCTTGAGACGGCGCGGCGCACGATCAGGGACGGCAATCGTGCCACCGAGGTAATCGCCAGACTGCGGGCGTTATTCAGTAAGCGCAACATCGAATTCGAAGACGTCGATATAAACGAGGCGGTGAGTGAGGTAGTCGCCTTGTCTGCAGGTGACCAGAGACGCAACGGCGTCGCTATTCGAACGCACTTCGCCACCTCCCTTCCCCCCGTCAACGGCGACCGAGTCCAACTTCAACAAGTGATCAACAACTTGCTTCGCAACGCCATTGACGCGGTATCTGGCGTGAAGGATCGGCTGAGATTAGTCGAGATCCGAACCCAGCTCGGCGGTGATGGGCAGATAAGCGTCGCGGTTAGCGACAATGGAATTGGTCTCGACCCAGACGGAGGGACGCGGATCTTCGAAGCCTTCTACACGACGAAGAACAATGGGATGGGGATCGGTCTTTCAGTCTGTCGTTCCATCATCGAGAGTCATGGTGGTCGCCTTTGGGCTGAGCCTAACCAGGGGCCGGGCGTCACCATGCACTTCTCCGTACCGTCGGCCGAAGAGGCAAGCATCACGGCAGCCTCGCACTGAAAACCTGGCCCGTTGCTCAGCTCAGGCACTAGCTGTGATCCTGTCCATCGCCGCACGGCAGTCGAGCGGTCGGAGGAACCACCCGATACCAAGGTGTCGGCCATACCTTGGTCCAATTGTTGCAGAACTCCTTCACTGCGAATTTCCTCCTCGTAAAATAACAGCTCACGAGCAAGGAGGACGCCATGTCCCGAGTAGAGCCAAAAGTCACCCGTCGAACACTGCTTACGATCGCCGCGTCCGCCAGCGCCATCGGAGTCTTTCCCAAAGCGTTCGCAGCGACCGGTACCGAATCCGGGCTCCGACCCTTCAAGTTCACCGCGTCCAAGGATCAGCTCGCCGATCTCAATCGACGCGTTGCCGCCACCCGCTGGCCGGACGAGGAAAACGTCACAGACGACGGCCAGGGCGTCAGGCTCGACACGATCAAGAAGCTCGCCAACCATTGGAAGACCCACGACTGGCGAAAGGTCGAGGATCGGATCAATTCCCTCCCGCAGTTCCTCACGGAGATCGACGGCCTCGACATCCACTTCATCCATGTCAGATCGAAGCACGACAATGCGCTGCCGATCATCATCACCCATGGCTGGCCCGGATCAGTTATCGAACAGATGAAAATCATAAAACCCCTCACCGATCCGACCGCCTTCGGTGGCACCGAAGCTGACGCCTTTCATGTGGTCATTCCTTCCCTGCCGGGCTATGGATTCTCCGCCAAACCTAGGGATGCCAAGTGGACGCCGCCCCGAATTGCCAAAGCATGGGCTGTACTGATGCAGCGCCTCGATTATGCCAAGTATGTGGCCCAAGGTGGCGATTGGGGGAATGCCGTCACAGAACTGATGGCGGTGCAGGAGCCCGCGGGGCTCCTCGGTATCCATACCAACATGGCGGCTACCGTCCCTGCCGAAATAACCAAGGCGCTTGCCGCCGGCACTCCACCTTCCACTCTCACAGCAGACGAGAAGCGGGCCTACGACCAGCTCGACGATTTCAACAAGAATGGGCTTGGCTACGCGATTGAGATGAACAACCGCCCACAGACCCTCTACGGAATCGTAGACTCGCCGATTGGGCTCGCGGCTTGGATGCTGGATCATGATATCCGGAGCTACCGAATGATCGCAAGGTCTTTCGATGGCGAACATGAAGGCCTTACGCCGGACGACGTCCTCGACAATATCACCCTTTATTGGCTTACCAACACTGCGATTTCGTCAGCGCGCCTCTATTGGGCCAACGCGCATTTCCCGTCTGGCGGTTTCTTTGATCCGCGTGGCATCAAAATTCCGGTCGCCGTGAGTGCTTTTCCGGACGAGATCTACCAGGCGCCGCAAAGCTGGGCCGAAAAAGCATATCCAAAGCTGATCCACTACAATCGACTGCCTAAGGGTGGGCACTTCGCAGCCTGGGAACAGCCGGAGCTGTTTACCTCGGAGCTGCGGGCAGCTTTCAAGCCTTTGCGCGACCAAATCTAGGTCGAGCGGTCAAATAGTCGAACCCACCCCTCGCGCCATCTTAATCTGCGGCGCCCAATCATCGGGCGCCGTGCGGAAAATATCCGCCGGTGTGTTCTGGAAAGTCATTATGTTTCAGCTTCCTGCACTTCTGCTCCGGGGCATGACCATCGTCGTCAGTCCATTGAAGACACTAATGAGCGACCAGGTTTTCGGTCTTCTCCGAAAGAAAATGCCAGCGACCTTCGTCAAACAGCGCCCTCGCCCCGCAGGAAAAGGATATCCAATGCCGCGGGCTAGCACGTGCATTGCTCGATGCCGTATTCAGTTCGAAGCCACCGGTCCGGCGGTTCCGCTACTGCTGTGACGAGTTTACAAGTGTGAACCATCGGTTCAAAAGCTTGTCGGAGCACGTCAACACGGTGTTCGCGAAGCGTCGTTGACGTCCCCTTCCTCCCCCGATCCACCGTGACGTTTTTCGCCGAACTGGAGAATATCCGCAGCGGCAGCGCGGAAATGCGGTGGCTCGGACCTCTCCATCGTGGTTCCTCTAAGCTTCTCACACAGAAGCTGCTCCAGCCGAAGGGCGACGTGGCGTCGGTCGACGCCGCTCGGGTGATATCGGTCAATCTCATGCTCGGTCATCGTCATTCCCCAGATCCATCCCATGTTGGGGCGGGACAGCTTTCAACCGCAAGCGGCCGAGTGTACCGCCGACAGGGTGATATTCGTGGAATCGGCCAACGACCTCGGCGTCCAGGAATCTTTCGAGGAAGCGCTTCGCTATGCATCACTTTTCGCAAAGCCGTCGGCCTCCGGAATATGGCTGGTAGGTACAATCGGACGGCCGAAAGGAGCGGTAGGCGCGCGAGCAGGCGGTGATGTTGCAGGACGGCGGCGCGCCTTGACCATTGTTTGCGTCTTCCGTCGATTGCACTCCACTCAGCGCGGATTCGGCCGTCGCCTCGCGCATGAAGTCCCGCCAAACATGCGCTGGCAGGGTGCCGCCCGTCACGCCCTTCATCGGCGTGTCATCATCATTGCCAACCCAGACCCCAACGACCAGCGCTTGCGTGAAGCCGACGAACCAGGCATCACGGTTGTTCTGGCTCGTGCCGGTCTTGCCGGCCGCGAACGTGCCAGGATCCGCTCCACGTCCAGTACCGCGCTCGACCACCAACTGCAGGAGGCCGATGAGATCCGACTGGTAGGGCGAAAGATCGACATTCGGCTTTGCTTGTGAGCCAACTCGAAACGCCTTGGGCTGCCCTGCCGCTTGAAAGTCGATGATGCCCCAGGGCCTGACAGGTGCCCTGCCGAGTTGGACGGACGCATAGGCGCTGGTGAGGTTGAGCAGATTGACCTCGGACGTGCCAAGCGCCAGAGACGGTGTGTTGGGCAGCGGCGCATCGATGCCGAGTTCGCGCGCCGCGGCAATCACATTGTCCAGACCGACCTCTTCGGCAAGCGCCACCGACGCGGCATTGAGCGATCGCGCGAACGCCTCGGCAAGCGTTACCCAGCCGCGATAGTTGCCACCGGAATTTTCCGGTGCCCAGCCGTCGATGTCGATTGGCGCGTCAAGAACCCGGTCGGACAAGGTGAGCCCGGCCTTCAATGCCGCGTAATAGACGAATAGCTTGAAGGTGGAACCCGGCTGGCGCATCGCGGTGACGGCGCGGTTGAACTGACTCGCCTTGTAGTCGTGGCCGCCAACCATCGCGACGACCGCGCCGTCGGGCGTCATCGCGACCAAAGCGGCCTGCGATGCTCCGACCGTCTTTCCTTCACTGTCGAGGGCTCGTTTCACGACCTTTTCGGCGATTTGCTGCAACCGGGGCACCAGCGTTGTGCGCACCGCAGTCGAACCGGGCGAGGAGCCGGCGATTTCGCTTGCTTGGGGTGAGATCCAATCGGCAAACCAGCTTCCGGAGCGTGGCGTGGGCGTCGTGGGTTGCAGCCTGGCGAAGCTCGTCTTGGCCTCCTCCAATTGTGGCGTGGTGATCTTGCCATTCGCCGCCATCGCGTCGAGAACGACCATGGTGCGCTGCCGGGCGCCATCGAAATTGTCGATGGGATTCCATTGGCTCGGCGCCCGCAGCAAGCCAGCCAGCATGGCCGACTCCGACAGGGTGAGGCCCCCAATATCCTTGTTGAAATAGATGCGCGCGGCGGCGGGCATGCCGGTGGCGCCCGCGCCAAGATAGACACTATTGAGATAGCGCGTCAGGATTTCCCGCTTGCCGAGCTTCCACTCCAGCCAGACCGCGATGACAACCTCCTGAATCTTTCGTTTTATTGTTCGGTCGCTGTCGAGGTATTGCAGCTTGATGAGTTGCTGGGTGATCGTGCTGCCGCCCTCCACCACCGAGCCAGCCTCCAGGTTACGCAGAAGCGCCCTCCCGATGCCCTTGGGATCGATGCCGAAATGATCCATGAACCGGCGATCCTCGATGGAAAGGACGGCGTCGATCAGATTGGGCGGAAACTGGTCGTATCGAGCATAGGGCCCTTGATAAGGCCCCTGCCTCACCAACGGCGCGCCGTCAGCGGTTTCCAGCACCACGACCGGCTTCAACGTTCCATCCCGGATTTCGCTCCAGGGCACGTCCTTGAGGGCCCACAACAGCACGCTGCATACGAGGAGGCAGACAAGCAAGGCCGACCCCATAGCGAATTTCCACCAGTTCGCCGGAAGCCATCGGCGTCGGCGACTTTCGCGCGGCTTGGAACCCCGATCGCGAATGCCGCGCCCGGCTTTGGCCAGAGCAGTCGTCATCCATTTGGCGGGAGCTGATATGGTTTCCAGCCGCATCGACCGCCTTAGCTTCGTTGTCAAAAACGAAGCCATCGTCTTGGTCTTCGCCAAAGCAGAACTTGCCGCCAAATCGTGGCGTAGCGCGCGTAATAGATTGCTCGCAGCCTGTCGAGTTTGCACGAAGGTTCCGTGGGGGAATTGCGGGTTGTCGCCTTGGGTGGTTCCTGGCGGATCCGGGGCGGCCGCTTGCGTCGCTGAATCTGCTGGCTGAATGCGACCCGTGCTGGAGTTGCCAAGGCTTTCGCCGGAAGATTCGGGAGGATTTGGCATCGGTTACCGCTAAAAGGCCAACGTGGCTTGAACCTTATAGCCGGGCGATGCCGAGTGTTCTACCGTAAAAGGTCCCAATGGCTCGGAGCGGGATTGCAGGAATGGTGCTGCGCCCATTGCCTGCAGCGGTAGAAGCGCACGCAACAGCACGAGTGGCTAAAAGGAACTGGCCCGCAGCAAGGTGCGATCAGCAACATAGCCCAACGACGCGGGGCTGTTTTTCGGAGCGTATGCCCTAAAGCCCGTCGAAGGAGGTCCGTCACACCATTGCCGAGGCCGATCTGCGCCCTAATTTCCAAAGTCTTGGCGAGAGCGACCGACACATCGATGTCTTCGAGCGACGCCAAGATCACGGAGGCGGAATTGGAAAATGACCTCGGTCCCCGCCGCGTCTATTCGACCTCGCCATCCGCCCCTTCACGCATGCCTGCCTTCGCGAGTGTACTCGCTGTTATTGCCATTCTGTATTTCGGCAAGGAAGTACTTCTTCCTCTAGCAATCGCAGTCCTGTTGACGTTTGCGTTGGCTCCCATCTCCTCTCGTCTTCGAAAACTTGGGATGCCGCGTATTCCGGCGGTAATCGTCACCGTCGTGATCGCTTTTCTTGTTCTCGTCCTGTTCGGGCTTGTCGTAGCGGGACACGTAGCCGAAGTCGCCCAGAACCTTCCGGCCTACCAAGGCAACATCATAGCAAAAATTCGGTCTCTCCAGGAAAGTGGAACGGATAGCGGTATTGTGCGGCGCCTGACATCCGTCGTTGAGAGCGTCGGTCGTGAGCTCAGCAACGCTGAGCAGCGCCCAGGTGCTCCAGGTACCGGATCAAGACCAAGGGAGCCCGTGCTCGTTGAGATATTCGCGCCTAGTAGACCAATTGAAACGCTTACTAGCCTGATTGGTCCTCTGCTTGGCCCCATCGCTTCATTGGGCTTGATCATCGTCGTCGTAATATTCATGCTTTTAGAGCGGGAAGAGCTTCGCGATCGCTTTATCCGGCTCGTTGGCTATGGCGATCTGCATCGCACAACAGAAGCCATCCAGGAGGCAGGTAGCCGCGTCGCGCAGTATCTTCTTATGCAGCTGGTGGTCAACTGCGCCTACGGTGTCCCATTGGCGCTCGGACTATGGGCGGTTGGCATTCCAAATCCAGCGCTCTGGGGGATGCTAGCCATCGTCCTTCGATTTGTCCCTTATATCGGGCCTGTAATCGCGACGGTTCTGCCGCTGTTCCTGGCCTTTGCAGTTGACCCTGGCTGGAGCCTTGTTCTCTGGGTTGGGGCCATCTTCCTTGTGCTGGAATTGACCAGCAACAACGTCATCGAGCCCTGGCTCTATGGTTCTCGTACCGGCCTCTCTCCGCTGGCAATCATCGTCGCGGCGATTTTTTGGGCGTGGCTGTGGGGACCAGTCGGTCTTGTGCTGTCCACGCCGCTGACCGTGTGTCTCGCAGTGTTGGGCCGGTATGTCCCGCAGTTCGAGTTCCTTGAGGTCGTTTTTGGTAGTGACCCTGTGCTCGATCCCAAGGAGCGGCTATACCAGCGGCTTCTTGCCGGCGATCCCGATGAGGCGACCGATTACGCTGAGGAATTCCTCGAGGAGGACTATCTGGAGGATTACTATGGCAAGGTTGCCATTCCCGCCCTTCTACTCGCGGAGAAGGATAGGCGTCGAGGCGTCTTGACCGCGGAGCAGATGGAACAGGTGTTCGGGACCGCCATCACGCTGGTCTCGAATCTCGCGGAAATCGCGCAGGAAGAAGAGCAGGAAGAGGAAGAGGAAGAGGAACAGAAGGAAGCGGCAGGTCGGCCCAGCCCCCCCAAGGAAGGGAATGGCGATGAAAGCGAACTACCTGACGGACGGGGCAAGACCGTCTTTTGCGTCGGAGGCAGGGGCCCGCTCGACGACGCGTCGGCTGCGATGCTTGCCCAGATACTTCAGGTACAGGGAGCCGAGGTGGTCGCAGCGAGGCATTCCGACATCCCCAATCGCCGCGCCATGAGCCTCGTTCCGAAACAATCGAACGCCATCGTAGTTTGTTTCCTCAATGAGGACTCGACAAGGCACGCCACCATACTTGTTCGTCGGTTCAAGCGCATATACCCAGCCATTCGCGTCGGCGCGGTCCTTTGGGCGGAAAACCAGAAGGAAAGGCAACCGCCCGCGCTTGGGGAGGCAGATTTCGTTGCCACAACCTTGACCTCGGCTGCCCGCGAGGCACTCGCCGATGCACCACCATCATTGGTGACGACCGCGCGCAAGATTCGTACCCGGCGGTCCTCGAACAAGACAGGCATAGCCGCCGCGCGCTCCGGGATTTAGCGGCAAACGGTGTTCAGGGGCCGGTCAGAGCCATGGAGCATCACATGAATTGCTCATTCGCGGGTTGGAGCCTCCAACCGTCACCGAGGATGTTCTTGTCGTCCGCCGTAAAGATCAGAGGAGTTCCACCCGGACGCTGACGTCGATGCTGTCGATCGCGAATTAGACGGTCTTGGCAGAGCGGCCCAGGACGCGCTATCGTGCTCAAACGATAGTTCGTCGCCGTCGCCTGAAACGCACCGAAGCGGCATCTTGTTCTTGTGGCGTCGTTATCAGCTCAAGATAGCGATGCGATCACTCGACTTGCAAGCTGGGACACCTGACGCGGGATCGCTATGGCACTATGCTTCGCCACATACGACAGCCTCGCGTTCCTAGGCAAAAGGATCCGGTCCATCTGCCTCGCGAAAAGTGTCTTGAGCTCCGACGGCACCTTGGTGTGCGAAACGAGGATCCGATAGTCGTCGGTCAGCGAAATCAGATGCCTATCGAAGAGCCGGTGCACGGCGGCGGAAAGCGCGACGTTCGTTCTGGACGACATCCGGGCCGCCTTCTTTAACCGGCATATGTGTGCAGCCTGCGCTTCGGACTTGCCGCCGCCATTGACGATCCGCAGTCCGGTGATCGCGCATCGGCTGTCGTAGGCGTCGCAGACCTTCCGCCGGAAGCTGGCCTCCCGGATTTTGCGGTTCATAAGGATCTGTTCAATAGGCGACCTGCTCCTCCCCTTCGATCCGCGGCCGCGCCCTGCGTCTCCGGCCCACCGCTGATGTCGATCTTGCAGGGAGACGCTTGAAGAGGCAGTGACGCTACTTACCGCCAGTTCACCAGCGCGCTTGCCATTGTAGATGATTTAAAGGAGAGTTCTCGGCGTGGCCCTCGAGGCCTGGGCAGCCTGCCATGATCGGAGAACGCCGTGCCTCTGAAAAATATTTTGGCCGCAGCAGCAATCGTCTTCATGACACTCTCGGGATGCGCGACGAGTGGATCAGACAACACGACCTATGCACAGCCGCAGGGGATTGGCCCAATTCGCGGCGATATTGGCGGTTACTAGCCCATCGGCGCCACTGAGCTCCGCACTTTTCCCGACAAAATCAGTTCATCGTGTTCAACGCGAATTGCACTCGCCGCGCATCTACGATCCGAGGTGGCGTTCGGCCGATACTGGAACCGCACCGGTGAGTCGGGCGATCCTCGCGGTCATCGCTCTCGCCCCTCGGTGCGATCGCCGCCTGGATCGGTGGTGCCGTCGGCACGACGCACATCGTCCGCGACGAGGACGCCCTCAGTTGTTATGTGGCGCTTCGTCAACGGGCGTGCGTGGGGCGTCAAGCCCCGAGAGCTCGAGGTCCCCACCGAATAATCTAGGCTGGAACAAATGGGTCTGGAGGGCATTGTTTCGTGACTCTGCAACCGAGGGCGGCACTACCGCCGTGCCGGAGAATTCACGCGACCGCCATCAGCACCCAAGTCGCGCTCATTCTAAGATGCCAAGGATGAAGGTTAGTCTTGAAAGCTGCAAAATCAGCACGTGCGCCGGCAAAACCCGCCTTACCCGAGGGCGTACAGGATCACGGTCCTTTTCAGCGCCGCTTTTGGGCGGCGCAAAGGATCGCCTGGTTGGTCTTCGCGTTGATATTGCTCGCCTGCCTCCTCGGCCTGCTTGGCCGAGGAGGCCCCTTCTCAAGGCATCGGATCGCGCTTCCAGCCGGGACGCTGGAACTCCCGGCGATCTCCAGGTGGAACGCTCCTGACGAAATGCGGGTGACGCTCGCTCCTTCGCCGGGAGACCAGACGCTCTTCGTCGATGCACGCTTTCTCGAGGTCTTTTCGATTGAGGGTGTTGACCCGCCGCAAAAGGCCACAGTGCAGCGGAATGGCCGTATCGGCTACGTTTTCGCGGCCGATCCGTCGGCGCCCGCGAAAATCGTCTTCCGCCTACACACCGAGCAGGTCGGACTGCGGTCCTACTTCGCTGGTATCGGCAACGATGTGTCCGAGCGGACAAGTTTAATTCTGCCTTAGGGAGGCTTCATGGACGCCGTCTTTCGCGGGCTCGCGATTTACTTCACGCTGCTGATCATTATCCGGCTGTCAGGACGCCGCACGCTCGCGCAGATGACGCCGTTCGACCTGGTGATCGTCCTTGTCATATCCGAGACCACGCAGCAGGCGATGCTCGGCGACGACTTTTCCATCACTAACGCCGTCCTGCTGATCCTTACTCTGTTCACCACCGACATCGGCCTGTCCTACGTCAAACGTTGGTGGAAACAAGCGGGCCATGTGATCGACGGCGTGCCTACCATCCTCGTGACGGATGGCGTTTACGATCGCGAAGCGCTTGGGGGATGCCGTCTTGACAGCGAGGACGTGATGGAGGCGGCCCGCAGCCAGGGCATCGAGTCCGTGAAGGACATCAAGTTCGCAATCCTCGAAGTCAGCGGCAACATCAGCATCGTGAAGAAGAACTGACGACTACGACGCCATCCGTCGCAGGGTCTGTGATCCGCCGCGCGTTGTAAGGCTTCGGATAGGAGACGCCCTTTCGGGCAGTCACCGAGGTCAGGATCCTTCACCCCGGAAACAACGACGAATTCGATCGGAGGCCAGCGATCGCGCACCGCGGGTGCAAGCTTCAGTCCGTCCATCGAGCCTGGCGTGTGATGTCCGTCGACATGATCCTGATATCAGGGACTTCCCGAGGAAGACGAATTGCCTCGTCCGCGCTTCAAGCCTCAACCGTCGGACCAGCGTCTTCGACCATATCGATCACCATCATCAGCGGAAGCGGCTCGTCCTCCACGATTGGTGCTCTTCTGTTCATGCCGACGCTCTCGCGACTCCACTAATCGCGAATGATGACTTCCTTGCCTTCCCAAGTCCAATATTGAAAAGGACAACTCGAAGCTAACCCCGTCATGGCGATAATCTGGCCTGCGTCGAGCCCCCTCTTGTTCCTGCTGCGGGCGGACAATGGCGGCGAAGGCGGCACTTTATCGCTATTGGGGCTCCTAATTAAGTAGACGGAAGTTACATGCTGGCTCTGTTTGGCGCTGGCCTTACTCCGGCTTGCGTTAGCGCGCTTCGACGCGGAGGTAGGCACCTTCCCGCGCTGATGCCATGGTTCGACGCGCCCCGGAACGCGCGGCGGCTTAAATAACCAAACCAGGTGCGCAAGGCAACGACCACGACGAGATATGGATATTGCTTGGGCTTGCTGTCGTGTCGGTTGCCTTTTGTCGGTCGCAACTCAACATCGATCAGCCTATTTCCCTGAAGGTGATCGAATAGCGAAGTGTGTCGACCGGCGGAATGGAGTGCTCCCACTCGTTTCGGGCCGGCCCCGACAGGAGATATGCCGACCCGGGCTCTACCCTGAGCGAGAAGCGCTCCCACTTGGCGCCAGCCCGCCGTCTCAATCTGAAGGTGCATGGGGCCAACAGCGACACACCGACAACCCTGCCAAATACCTTTTTGTCCCTATGCCATCCAATCGGCGCGCCTTGGGCATATTCGGTGATCAAGGCTTGCTGCAGCTGGTTGGCCTCGATCCCGGCGAAACCGGCGGCGAGCGCACGGACAGGAAGAAGGAAATCTGGGATATCCTCGGCCGGCCTCATCCGTTCCGTCTCGAAGTCGTACTTCCAGCCGAAGGAGACGACCCTTCTTTTGCCCTCGAAGCCGTGGAAATCGAAAGGCTTAAGCGGCAGCGAAGAGACATACTCGACGAGGCGAGACTGTTCGAAGTCCGGAACAACGGCGGCTTCGTAGCGGAAGCCTTCAGGAAGCTCCACTTCCGATGCGGCAAACAGGTCTCCTTGCTGCAATGGTTTCATGAAAGACTTCGGTAATTCGTACAGAAAGGGAATTGAACTCGTGGAGCGCGGAGGAAATCTCCTCGCGCCCTCATCTCAATATAGAGCCCACGGTAGTACATGGCGTTGCTGGTCGTGGCACCGGTTTTCATCGCGCTGAAGCTTTGCCGGGTCACAACGCCTTCGCGGTCGTGTCCATCCAGGCACGATGCCGTTCCTCGTCCTGGTGCGCCTTCATGAAAAACGCTTTCGAGGCGGGGATGGCGTCTTCGTGACGTGATGCTCGCTCGTAGGCGGTCACGGTATCATCTTCATTCGTTTTCATCGCCTTGAGAATGGCGGCATCCCCCATCAGATCGGCGAGGGCGATCTTGCCGGTCGTCAGCATCTCCTTCATGTCGCCCCGCGTCGGTGCCTGGATCCCAAGTTCGCGCGCCATCTCGTTTAGCACTTCGAGATGCTGCAGGTGGTCCTGCTTGAAGCTGGTGATCTTTGTCGCGAACTGCTTGTCATCGAGACGCTCTATGCAGGAATCATACGCGGCGATCGCATCATACTCGAGATAGATTAGATCCTTAACCAGACCCTTGATGTCGGATTCGTTGCCTACCATCGTTACCATGTCGTCCTCCATTTGCTGGTTGAGAAGGCCAAACCCTCCGCGCGGACTGTTGTTCCCTTGACGCGATTGTAAGAGTGAGCCGCGTTCTTGCCATTTCGCCCTGGCAAGTCGAGTGCCGAAGCGCATTCGGCCCCAATCGGCGAACGGGGGGCGCCATTTGATTCCGAGCCGCATGAGCAAGGTTCTCCCGAATGCGATCGGCGACCTGACGCCCTGGCCTCTGCTCTTGAAACGGGCGGGATCCGCGGATCGGTCATGATGTGGAGAGCGTCTGGTCGTCTGAGGCTTTAGAAGTGACAGAATGGCAGACACAGGCATCCTCATTAGCCGCTCTTGGTGAATGCACGCATTCCCGCCCGCGAACGGCCTGTACGTTACCGCACTGTTCCCGGGAGCGTCGGAACGCGTAGCTGCCATGCACATTCTTCCTGAGCCCCAAGGAGAGAGAACATGAGCGGACTGACTGGAACAGGTGCCACCCTCGAACAGGATATTGTCGCGTTGATGCCGGCTGTGCGCCGGTTCGCGATGAGGTTGGAGCGGTCCGCGACAGATGCGGACGATCTGACGCAGGATACGATGGTCAAGGCGCTGGCCCATGTCGATCAATTTCAGCCCGGGACCAACCTAAAATCCTGGTTGTTCACGATTGCCCGCAACACCTACTGCACGAAATACAGGATGCGCCGGAGATATACGCTCCATGCCGACATGGAAGTAGCTGGTTCCGGACAGGCAGTACAGTCCACTCAGGAATGGTCTTTACGGAGGGGCGAGGTCGACAAAGCCATTTCAGCTCTCGACGTTGACAAGCGCCGGGTGTCGCTGATGGCGATAAGTGGCGAAAGCTATAAGGACATCGCCGGGGCATGCGGATGTGGACTCGGAACGATCAAGAGCCGCATTGCGCGTGGACGGGCCGCGGTGATCGCGACTTTGGGGGAAACCACCGCTGCGGGAGCCGTCGCGGCGAGGTGATCTGCCATCGCGATTTAAGGGACCAAAAGCCGCCGGGCCCAAAGGCCCGCTTCTTCAGAAACGGGAACCAACGCCTCGTGTTAAAGCTTTGCAAAGGCCAGAGAGGGATACGGGAGGGAAGTCATGCGCTTCATACCGACGATGCTCAAGGCAACCGCCGACCACGACATCGGCCTAAAGGTCGTATTGGCCGCATTAGATCATGGACGCTGATGCCGCAACTCTCAAGGACGCATGCCACGATTTCGAAGCCAAATATGGCATCGAAGCCTTCCTCTATACTAGGCCGCGATCATGCACGATCGTCTCGGCGCCCTTGGCCTGAACGTCACGTTCGATGATGAAGAAGGTGGAGATCCAAATGAAGACCCAAAAGAAAGTGGTGGTGATCACCGGAGCCTCCAGCGGCATCGGGCAAGCGACTGCTGAGGCTTTCGCGCGAGAGGGCGCCAATCTCGTGATCGCCGCCCGAAACGCAGTAGCACTTCAGGCCGTGGCCAACACCTGTCGTGAACTGGGCGCCGATGTTATCGTCGTTCCCACAGATGTCACCGATGCCCAACAGGTAAAGGCGCTCGCCGAAGCAGCGCTTGGCGTTGGCCCAATCGACGTGTGGGTGAGCAACGTCGGCGTCGGCGCCGTCGGCAAGTTCCAGGACACCCCGATCGAGGCGCACGAGCAGGTGATCCGTGCCAATCTGATCGGTCACATGAACGACGCCCACGCCGTGCTGCCGATTTTTCTCGACCAGGACCACGGCGTGTTCATCAACATGATCTCGCTGGGCGGTTTCGCAGGAGCCCCTTACGCCACCGCCTACAGTGCCAGTAAATTCGGTTTGAAAGGATTTTCAGAGGCGCTCAGGGGCGAACTGGCGAACCATCCCAATATACATATTTGCGATATCTATCCGGCTTTCATGGATACACCTGGGATCAGCCATGGCGCCAACTACACGGGTCGGAAGTTATCGGCGCCGCCGCCGGTCTACGACGCACGCAAGGTCGCCGAGGCGGTCGTCAGGGTTTCCCGGCATCCAAAAGTGACAACGACGGTCGGTGCAACCGCTGACCTGATACGCGTCGGACATTTTTTCGCTCCACGCTTGAGCGCACGGCTCATGAACTGGTTCATGACGACCTACTTCAGACAGGCTGACTCCGGGCCTATGACGGATGGCAACCTCTTCGCTCCATCAACGCGACCAGGCGGTATCGATGGCGGTTTGCGATCACGCACGCAACGGGTGGCGTTGGGAGCGGTGGCGGCGACGGTAGCGGTCGGGCTCGGCCTTCTCGCTGTTGCGAATACCTACAACCGAAACAGCCGTCGCATACAAAGGCGATATCGACGCGGAATTTAATCGCGTTCGTTTTTATGACCGTCCGAGGATCGCATGACGACTTACCCGCCTCTCGATATCCTGAAGCCTATCGGCCAGGGCATCTGGATCGTTGACAGCGGCCCCCTTCACGCTGGTGGCGTCATCCCCTTGCCGGTCCGAATGACGATCATGCAGCTGTCCGACGGCAGCACGCTCCTCCACTCGCCCACCCGCTTCGACCAAGCCCTCCGACTGGAGATCGAACGAGTTGGCCCCATCCGGCATATCGTCGCGCCAAACAGCGCGCACTGGAGTTTCGTGAAGGACTGGAAGGGACGCGTCCCTGAAGCCCTTGTCTGGGCAGCGCCCGGCTTGAGGCAACGTCGCCAGGTCAAGAAGGCGCGTATTCCATGGCACGGCGATCTTGGCGACGCATCCCAAGCTCACTGGACCGCGGATATCGATCAAATCGAGGTGCCGGGCATCGGTGGGTTCAGCGAGGTCTGCCTCTTTCACCGGAACAGCCAGGCCCTGGTGGTTACCGACCTGATCCAAAACCTCGATGATCACCAGCAATCCCCATGGATGCGGCTCTTCTCATCGCTTGTCGGCGCGCGGGAGAGAGCGCCAATCTACCTTCGAGCCGTGGTCCAGTTGAGAGGCGAGCCCGCGAAGGCGGCGGCCCGGCGGCTGGTGGCGCTGGAGCCGAAGCTGGTGATCTTCAGCCATGGACGATACATCGATCAAGACGCTCCTGCGCGACTGCGAAAGTCCCTTGATTGGCTGGTCTAGCCAGCCTTGGCGCCGGCCAATGACACACCTGCGCGCGACCAGCTACTGGCGAATTCCTCGAGCTTCCGGAATGGCAGTGTCTGTGGTAGCCTCTGATGGGTACGATCAAATCGGTACGCTTGGCCGGCAAGGAAAGATCCTCGCCAAGCCCGGCATTCGATCGGTTTCGATCCGTCAGCTGTCTGACAAACCACCCGCTCGGCCAGCTGTTAGTCGAACAGGAAATTCGGCGCTGCGCGGAGGCTTCGTCGCTTCCACGGCAATTGGCGAGAACAGAGCGGCGTTCCTTCCACATGTGCAGCGACGTCGGCCAGCGCGAAGAACTTGCGGCGCGGGTGTGCCCAGCAAAGTGCCTTCGCAAGAGGACCGGGACTACGATCAACTCACGTGGATGCCCCCGCGGGGCATAGCGTTCGCTCTGGCGGTTGAGCGGCTGGTGTTCGGCGAACCTGCCCGGGGAACCGCGCGGCGTTACACTGACACGGGATAACCTCCAGGGTCTGGATGCGCGCATCCCGCCGGCGTGTTAGCGTTGGCCTGCCGACCAGTGCCATTCCCATATCGATCATCGTAGGGATGGAATTGAATAGCCGAAGCTCGCGAGAGTCACGGCAACCAAACAGGACATGACTTTTGACCTCCACCCAGATGCGATCCGAGGATCCGGAACTCGGAGAGGAAACCAGAGGCGGCCTACCTTCGCTCGTCCTCGCCGCGCTGGGCGTCGTCTATGGCGACATCGGGACGAGCCCGCTCTACGCGTTCAGGGAGGCTCTCCACGCCACGGGCGGGTCGGGAGCCCACCAAGAGAACGTCCTCGGCATCCTTTCATTGATCATCTGGGCTCTCACCATCGTCGTCACCCTGAAATACGTGACCTTCGTGCTGAAGGCGGATAACCGGGGCGAAGGCGGAACGCTGTCTTTGATGAGCCTCGCGCGGGAGAGCCTAAGAGGACGACCCAAATGGGTGCTTGTCCTCGGCGTGACGGGCGCGTCGCTGTTTCTCGGCGACGCCATCATCACGCCGGCGATTTCCGTTCTCTCGGCGGTCGAGGGCATTCAGGTGGTGGCGCCCGCGCTTACGAACTGGGTGGTGCCGATCACGCTGACGATCATCGCCGCGCTGTTCTTCGTCCAGCGCTTCGGCACGGGTGGCGTGGCGGCCGTCTTCGGGCCGATAACGGCGCTGTGGTTCGTCGTCCTGGGCGTCAGCGGGGCGATCCACATCCTCGACGATCCATCGGTCCTCGGCGCGATCAACCCGGTCCACGCCGTTTGGTACGTCGCCTACAACATCGCATCCGCCGTCGCGGTCTTCGGCGCGGTCTTCCTCGCGGTGACGGGCGCCGAGGCGCTTTATGTCGACCTTGGACACTTTGGCCGGCGGCCGATCGTCGTGGCGTGGTTCGCGCTCGTCTTCCCGAGCCTGCTCCTGAACTACTTCGGACAGGGAGCCTTCGTGCTCGCAAATCCCACGATGGCCGCCCATCCGTTCTTCAACATGCATCCAGAATGGGCCAGGATCCCCATGGTCTGCCTCGCGACGGCGGCGACGGTCATCGCCAGCCAGGCGGTGATATCGGGAGCATACTCGCTCGTGCGCCAGGCGATCCATCTCAACCTGCTTCCCCGCCTGCAGATACTGCACACGTCCGAGACCCATTCGGGGCAGATCTACATGCCGCGGGTGAACACGCTGCTCTTCGTCTTCGTGGCGGCCCTGGTCCTGTTTTTCCGCAGTTCCAGCGGACTGTCGGCCGCCTATGGCATCGCCGTCACCGGCGAGATGCTGATCACGTCCGTACTGCTGTTCGTCGTCATGCGGCGGATCTGGAGTTGGAAACTGGCAACGACCCTCGCCGTCATCATCCCGATATCCCTGATCGACGCCGGTTTCCTCGCGGCCAACATCGCCAAGTTCGCCGACGGCGGCTGGGTCCCGGTGGCCGTCGCCGCCACCATGGCGCTCATCATGCAGACCTGGACGGCAGGGCGACGGCTCCTCATCAGTCGCACCAAGGCCGACGAAATTCCGCTCGCGACGATCATCGACAACCTGGCCCGCAAGAAGCCACCGACGGTGCCAGGAACCGCTATCTTCCTGACAAGCGACGTCGAGGGCGCGCCGACGGCGCTCCTTCACAGTCTGAAGCACTACAAGGTGCTTCACGAGCGGAACGTCATCCTGAGCGTCGTCACCGCCACCACGCCGTTCGTTCCCGACACCGAGAAGATCTTTCTCGAAAGTTTCAATCCGCTGTTCAGCCGGATCGTCGTCACCTTCGGCTACATGGAGACGCCCAACATCCCGCGCGCGCTTGTCCTGGCGCGAAAGCTCGGCCTGAAATTCGACATCATGTCGACCTCGTTCTTCCTCTCCCGCCGGACGATCCTTCCATCAAGGAAGGGCGGCCTGCCCTTCTGGCAGGACCGGCTGTTCATCGCCCTTTCGCGCAACGCCAGCAACGCCACGGATTATTTCGGACTGCCCACCGGGCGGGTGGTGGAACTCGGCCTGCAAACCACCATCTAGCCGGCCGCTTCCGAAACCAGTTCTCCGACGTCGCGCCATGAGGAATGATTGAAAGCGCTCGGCAACCAGGAATCTAGGCTTCGCGAAAACTCGCCACGCGACGCGTGTGGAATAGACGTCCATGAATGACAGCTCGATGTTTATAGCGTGTACGTCGTGAACCAAATTCGAACTTGCGACCGTCAGCCCTTCTTGTTCTCGAGATCGTGCCTGCCACGGCAGGCACGCCTCCTCCAAACAATGAGCATACCAGGCAAAGGCGCGTCCGCGCCGGCGCCAGTTCGCGCAGGGCTTGACCGGTTAAAAGGGCAGCCGCAGGAGGGTTAGCGGAGCGCCGCTCGCAACGAGCGGAACCCGGGACCGACTGCCCCCGGCAAGCCGTTCTGCTTTGGGTGTACCCGTGGTGCCCCTCCCTCGACTCGCCTGCCCGGTCGCGCCAACGATCTCGCGATATCGACGATGTCGTCACGCGAGGCAGTCGGATCCTCTTTGTTCCAGGCGACGCCAGCCCAATCCGGAAATCGATGCCCCTGACCACCTTCAGCTCGAAAAGGCCCGGTTCGGCAGTCCCTCGGTCCATTCCGGCGCAAAGCCGATGCCAAGGCCTGCCGAGACGCCGCTAACTCCGTTGGGCGAATTTACACGGGGGCAAAATGGGCGCAGTTTTCAATCACAAGCAAGGAGGATCAGCCGTGAAAAAGTTCGCTACTGCCGTTGTGATCTCAATGGCGTTGGTCTTTTCAGCGCCGGCTTTTGCGAAGAATGAAGGGAAATTGCCGAAGAGCGCGGTCGAATTGTCCGAGCAGGAAGTCAAGGATCTATACCTCGGCCATACCGTCAAGTACGACGTCGGCGACGGCTTGGTCTATTACACCTGGTTTGCCGATGGGACGCTCAAAGGCGTCAAAGTTGGCAAAAAGAAAGGTGAGTATGGCTATGCGGAAGGCACGTGGACAGGCACCGGCAACACCTTTTGCTTTACTTCGAATTGGAAAGGCAAGAGTGGCGAGACCAAATTCGTCTACAGCCCGTGCAAGGGTTGGTGGCGGGTCGGCAAGCAGATTTGGACTAAGAACATTTCCGGCGATGACCAGTACGACGGAGACATCTACAACGGCGAAGTGAAAAAGATGTCAAAAGGTGACAAGGTCACGCCGATGTTCGACAAGGCCAAAGCCGCAGCGAAATGATAGGGAATGGTTCTCCTCGACGGCTTGGAGAATCTCCTGTCTCTATCGCGGCACTGTCCTTTGCAACTGCACCGGGGCAGATTTATCCGCGACGGCTGGGGCTCCAAGTCTCAATATTGTCGAGCATCGAATTCTTCAATCGTTTCGGGGTCCTGCTTATATTCCCATTGCACACCGTTCAGCCGGCGCCATATTTGTCCCGACGGGTTTCGGGAGGCGGCGTCGACGAGTGGCACCGGCAGGAGCGTCTCGTGCTTGTGCCAGAGTGTGACGTCTGTGACGTTGGCCTGCCTGGGCTTCCGGAACATGTTGAAAAGGAGTGCGAAGTCCATTGGCCGATTTTCTCCATGGACTCAACTATAGGGACATTTTAAGTACTTTCAAGTACCATAATTTGCAGAACCCGACGCGCGGATAATGTCGGCGCCACTGGCTTACGCTTCGGGCTCAAGACGTTGGGGAAAGTGCATTCTGGAATGCAGCAGAAGCCTGACAAAACGAGTGACCCGTTAACGCCTGATCCCACGAAAAAGCCCCGCGGTTGTTGCGACCGCGGGGCTTCTTGACGCCTCACCCGGGAGAGGGGCTCAGGCGGCCTGTACCTTGCGGGCGGTGCGTGCCCATTCGGGCAGCCAGTCGCCGTGGGTGGCGAGCAGATCGTCGACCAGCGACCAGATCTGGTCGAGGTCGAGTTCGGCTGCCGTATGCGGGTCCATCATCGCGGCGTGATAGATATGCTCGCGGTTTTCCGTCATCAGCGCCTGCACCGTCAGTTCCTGCACGTTGATATTGGTGCGGATCAGAGCCGTCAGCTGCGGCGGCAGGTCGCCGATGAAGGTCGGCTGGATGCCGGAGGCATCGACGAGGCAGGGCACCTCGGCGGCGCAATTGGCGGGCAGCGAGGTGATGCAGCCATTGTTGCGGACATTGCCGTAGATCACCGAGGGCTCGCCGGTCCAGACCGAGTTGATGATCGAGGAGGCATATTCCTTCGACGGCTTGACCTCGATCTTGTCGGCCGAACGATAGGCCTCCGCCTGGCCTTTCCAGCGCTCGATCTGCTCGATGCAGCGCTTCGGATATTCATCGAGCGGGATGCCGAATTTCTCGATCAGGTCGTCGCGGCCCTCCTTGATGAAATAGGGCGTGTATTCGGCGAAATGCTCCGAGCTCTCGGTGACGAAATAGCCGAGCCGCGTCAGCATCTCGTAGCGCACCTTGTTCGGGCAGCGCGGGTTCCAGCCAGGCTTCGGCGCCCTGCCCTCGCGATAGGCGCGCACGAGATCGGGATAGAGGTCGCGGTAAGAACCGTCGGCCTGGCGATGCTCGAATTTGAGATAGAAGGCCATGTGGTTGATGCCGGCCGCCCGGTAACGGATTTCCTCGTAGGGAATTTCGAGGTCGTGGGCCAGTTCCATCGCCGTGCCCTGCACCGAATGGCAAAGGCCGACTTGGCGAATGGTCGGATACTTCTCCGATATCGCCCAGGTGTTGATCGCCATCGGGTTGACATATTGCAACATGATCGCCTCGGGGCAGACGGCGAGCATGTCCTCGCAGACCTTCCAGAGATGCGGCACGGTGCGAAGCCCGCGCATGATGCCGCCGACGCCGAGCGTATCGGCGATCGTCTGGCGCAGGCCATATTTCTTCGGCACTTCGAAATCGGTGACCGTGCAGGGTTCATAGCCGCCGATCTGGAAGGCGACGACGACGAAATCTGCGCCCGAAAGCGCCTTGCGCTGGTCAGAATAGGTCTCGGCCTTCGCCTTGACGCCGAGCGTCGAGATCAGCTTGTTGACGACGATGGCGCTTTCTTCCAGCCGCTGCGGGTTGAGATCCATCAAGGCGATCGTCGCACCCGACAGGGCCGGACGCTGCAGCACGTCACCGACGATGTTCTTCATGAAGACGGTGGAGCCAGCTCCGATGAAAGTGATTTTGGGATTTCTTGCCATTATAACCTCCGGCATTCGGCAATCATGCTACCTCGAAAGCGGCCTTGACGAGCCGTTCGGTGTAAGCGGTCTTGGGATGGGACAAAACTTCGTTGACGGGACCCTCTTCGACGATCTTGCCATGCTGCATGACGATGACGCGATGGCAGAGCGCGCGCACGACCTTGAGGTCGTGGGAGATGAAGAGGTAGCTCAGGCCACGTTCGTCCTGCAGCTTGCGCAAGAGTTCGATGATCTGCGCCTGGACGGAAAGGTCGAGCGCCGATGTCGGCTCGTCGAGCAGGATGAATTCCGGCTCCAGCGCAATGGCGCGGGCAATGGCGATGCGCTGGCGCTGGCCGCCGGAAAATTCGTGCGGGAAGCGCGACAGGATATTGCCGGGCATGCCGGCGGCGACAAGCGCTTCACGCACCCGATCCTGCCGTTCGGCCTTGGTCGCGCCCAGCCGGTTGACGACCAGCCCCTCCTCGATGATTTGGCCGATCGTCATGCGCGGATTGAGCGATGAGAACGGGTCCTGGAACACCACCTGCATGCGGGCGCGCAAGGGCCGCATCTCGGCCCTGGATAGGCCATGGATCGGCTGATTGTCGAAGCGGATCTCGCCGCTGTCGGGCGTGTTCAGTCGCAGGATCGCCTGGCCGAACGTCGTCTTGCCGGAACCGGATTCGCCCACCAGCCCCAGCGTCTCGTGACGGCGAAGCGTCAGGTCGAGGCTGTCGACGGCGACAAGCTCACGCATCGCCGGCTTGAGAAAAGTACCGTGACGCATCATGAAGGAGACCCGCACACCCTTGGCATCGAGGATGACATCCGACCCTTCGGGCAGTGGATTGGCCTCGCCCCGCGGCTCGGAGGCAAGCAGATGCTTGGTATAGGCGTCCTGCGGGTTGGCAAACAGGGCTTCGGTGGTGTTGTGCTCGCGCACTTCGCCGTACTGCATCACATAGACGTAATCGGAAAACTGCCGCACCACGGTCAGGTCGTGGGTGATGAGGATGACGGCCATCCCCAGTTCCTTCTGCAGGTTGCGGATCAGGTTCAGGATCTGCGCCTGCACGGTGACGTCGAGCGCCGTCGTCGGCTCGTCGGCGATCAACACGTCGGGATCGTTGGCAAGCGCCATGGCGATCATCACGCGCTGGCGCTGGCCGCCCGAAAGCTGATGCGGATATTGCATCAGCCGCGCGGCGGGATCGGGGATCTGCACATGCTCCAGCAGTTCGAGCGCCCGCTTTTGCGCATCCCGCTTGCTGATCCGGCGATGCACGCGGATCGCCTCGACAATCTGGCTGCCGATCGTATAGATCGGGTTCAGCGAGCTCATCGGTTCCTGGAAGATCATCGAAATGCGGTCGCCGCGCAGCTTGCGGCGCTCCCGCTCGGAAAATTTCAGGATATTGCTGCCGTCATAGGCGACCGTCGATTTCTCGGAGACGACGGCGCGCTTTGATAACAGCCCCATCACCGTTCGAGCCGTCACCGATTTGCCGGAACCGGATTCGCCGACGATGGCGATCGTCTCGCCGCGATAGAGCTGGAAGGAGACGTCCTTGACGGCTTCGACCATGCCGTCCTCGACCTTGAAATTCACCGCCACATTGCGGGCGTCGATAACAGGCGTGTCCGAACGGCCATCATGATCGTGGCGGACGGGCGGGGCGAAGGAATTGACCAGTGCGAGAGCCATATCAATCACCTCAATAAGGATCGACCGCGTCGCGCAATCCGTCGCCGAGCGCGTTGAACGCGAAGACGGTGACGAGCACGAAGCCGACAGGAGCGAGAATCCAGGGATAGGAGCCGATGACCGAATAGGTCGCCGTATCCTGCAGCATCAGCCCCCAGGAGATCAGCGGCGGCTTGACGGCGAAACCGAGGAAACCGAGGAAGGATTCCAACAGCACGACGCTCGGTATATGCAGCGTCACCGCGACGATGACGTGGCTCATCACATTCGGGAAGATGTGCTGCATGATGATGCGCGTGTCGGTGGCGCCGACGGCCATGGCTGCCCGGACATAATCGATGCGGGCAAGTGCCAAGGTCTTGCCGCGCACCTCGCGCGACATCTGCGCCCAGCCGAGCGCCGACATCACGACGATGACGAAGGCAAGGAAGACGTTGGTCGGCGCCGTCACCGGGATCAACGAGGTCAGCGCCAGATAGAGCGGCAATTGCGGGAAGGCGAGCACCAGGTCGACGAAACGCTGCAGCCAGACGTCGAAGGTGCCGCCGAAGTAACCCGACACCATGCCGACGGTCGTGCCGATGATGGTGACGATGAAGACAACCGTCAGGGCAATCGTCAGCGAAATGCGCGAGCCGATGATGGCGCGCGACAGCACGTCGCGGCCGAACTTGTCGGTGCCGAGGAAATGCACCGGCTGGCCGTCGGTCGAGCCGAAGAAGTGCCGGCTGGCCGGGATCAGGCCGAAAAGCCGGTATTCGGCGCCCTTGACGAAGAAGCCGAGCAGCCGCGGATTGTCGTAGTCGATGCCGACGATCGGCTGGAAGGTAACGGGGTCAAGCTCTTCGGAATCCGACAGCGCGTAGACGCGCGGCTGGAAGACGAAATCGCCGTCCTTGTCGTGGAAGCTCATCACCTGTGGCGGCGCGAAGCCGACATCGGTCGCCTTCGGATCCATCGGCGCGAAGAAATCGGCAAAGATCGCCATGAGGATCAAGAGCGCGACGAGCACGAGCCCGGCCATGCCGGTCCAGGAGCGCCTCAACCGACGCCAGACAAGGGCGATATAGCTTTCATGCCCACGCGATGGCTTGGTCACGATGTCGGTTGTCGGTGGCGTCGCGGAAGAGTCGAAAGCAAGCATCTCAGGCTCCTCCATATTGGCGGACACGCGGATCGAGAAGAGCGAGCAGCATGTCGGCGATGATATTGCCGATGATCAGGGTGGCCGACAGCACCATCATGAAGGTGGCGGTGACATAGACGTCGCCGACCGCCATCGAGCCGACGATGGCCGGACCGACGGTCGGCAGCGCGAAGATGATGGCGGTCTCGATCTCGCCGGTCAGCATGTAGGGCAGCACGACGCCCTGATACATCACCAGCGGGTGCAGCGCGTTCGGCACCGCATGGCGCATCACCACGGCTGCGCCGGAAAGCCCCTTGGCCTTTGCCGTCTCGACATATTGGGCGTTCAGCGTATCGAGCAGATTACCGCGCATCACCCGCATATTATAGGCCAGCCCGCCGAAGGTGGCGATCGCCACGACCGGCCAGACATGGTGGACGAGATCGACGAATTTCGCCCAGGACCATGGCGCGCCGCCATACTGCGGCGAAAAGAAGCTACCGATCTCGGAAACATTGAGCTGGAAGACCAGGAGATAGACGATGATCAGCGCCATCAGGAAGCGCGGCACCGTCATGCCGAGGAAGGAAATCCCCGATAGCAGGCTGTCGATCCAGCTGTACTGTCGCGTTGCCGCCCAGATGCCGAAACCGATGCCGAGCACCGAGGCAAAGAGATGGCAGACGAGCGCCAGAAGCAGCGTCCTCGGCAGGCGTTCGCCGACGACATCGGCGACCGGCTTGTTATAGAACATGCTGTATCCGAAATCGCCGCGCGTCACGATGCCGCCGATCCAGTTGACGTATTGGACGACCAGCGGCTTATCGAGGCCGTGTTCGACGCGGTAAGCCTGCGCCTGCTCTTCGGCCTGCGCATAGGACGCGCCGCCCTGGTTGATCAGCTGGGAGCGGATGTAGTCGGCGTAGTCGCCAGGCGGGGCCTGGATGATCGCGAAAGTCACCACGCTCAGAATGAAGAGAACGGGGATCGCGGAGGCTATGCGCACGAGCAGGAATCGTAACATTAGACGGTTCGCTTCTCCTTGCCGCCAGTCGCTCCTCGTCAGCGCGGCCGGCTTGTTGGTCTTGCCCGGCCGCGCGCTGCACGCGCGGCCGGAAGCTCACTTCAGCTGGGAGGGAGCTCTAGTTTATGGGACCCTTGTCGCCGGGCTTGCCAGGCAGCTGTTCGGGGAACAGCTCGTATTTGCCCTGCTTGTCGGCGGCCACCCACAGGCGTTCGCGGATAACCGAATCTTCAGCCCAGTTGAACATCATGATCGGCGTACCCTGGGGCACGTTAGAGAACCGCTTGTTGACGATCAGGGCGCCCGGATATTCCGTCAGGCCAACGGTGTTGACGTGCTCCGTCGAGATCTTCTGATACTGCTTCATCAGATCGACGCGCTCGTCGTTGCTTTGGCTCGTCCTGAACTTGTTGACGACATCGACAAGCTCCTTCTCGAACGGCATCAGATCAAGCTGATCATCCTTGCCGGCGCGATGGTGCCAGCTGGTGCGCGGACCGACAGGGGCAAGCTGTTCGGTGTTCTGCACCACCGACGACAGTTCCGTCGTGTTGCGCTGGATCAGCCAGTCGAAGCGGCCGGCATAGTGGGCATCGTCACGCTTGGCGCCGTCGAGCGCGTTGATGACGATCTTCAGACCAAGCTTCTCCATCTGGCCGACGACACCTTCGGCGAGGCTCTTGTCGGTCGTGTACTGATTGTTGATCAGCATGACGATTTCGACATCCTTGCCGCCGAGCGTCCCGGCCGGGAAGTTCACGACGCCGTTGCCGTCGGTGTCCTTGAGGCCGGCCTTGGCGAGTTCCTCCTTGGCGCCCTTAAGATCGAAGGGATAGTAGACCGTCGAGTTGCGGTCGTAGAAGCTGGTGCCGGAGGAGAGCCCGCCGGGATAGATCGCGGTGAACGGCCCCTTGACCAGCGAGTCGCCGATCGCCTTGCGGTCGAGCGCCATGGTGACGGCCTTGCGGAAATCCTCGTTGCGGTTGAGCTCGCGGATCGCCTCACCGCGCTCGTCCGGGTTGCCCCAGCCGTTGGCGGAGAAGTTCATGCGAAGATTGTAGCCGATGAGGCGCGGGCCGAAGGCGAGACGGGCGGGTGCGGTCTTTTCCGCGGCACGCTTCAGCGAGGCGACGAAGTTTTCCGGCTGCTCGAGGTTGGAGAAATCGGCTGATCCCGCCACGGCCTGAACGTCGCGGTCCGCCCAGGTCGAAAGCTTGTAGTGCAGCTCGTTCAGATAGGGCAACTGATCGCCCTTCTCGTCCACCTTCCAGTAGTAAGGGTTGCGGCGCATGACGATGATATCGTCGGAGCGATATTCCACCGGCACCCAGGCGCCCATGACCGGCATGTTCATGAACTCCGGCGGGAACGCGTTCTTGAACTGGTCGTAGGTGTTCTTCGAATATTTCGGATGCTTCGGCTTCAAGATATGCGACGGACCCGGGCAGAAGTTCGGGTAGGACATCGTATAGAGATATTGCTTCGGGAACGCCTCCTTGAAGGTCCATTCGACGGTGTAATCGTCGACCTTCTTCAGTGTCGTTCCCACACCGAAAGCTTCCGGCGAGGCGCCGCCGCCGAGTGGCGAGACGTTCGGGTCGACGACTTCGTCGTCCCAGTAGAACATGATGTCGTCGGCGTTGAACGGCGCGCCGTCGGACCATTTGGCGCCTTCGACCAGGTGCATGGTCAGCTTATGGCCGTCTTGCGACCAATCCCAGCTCTTGGCGAGGTTCGGCAGCGGCTCGGTGTCGGAGGCCTGCACCTGGAACAGCGGCGCGGTGCGCGTCAGGCATTCGGAGAGACCGATATCGATGCCGCCCCAGCCCTGCGTCTGGCCGGCGCCATAGTTCCAGCCTTCCGGCCGGCCGCCAATGACGTGACGCATCGTATCGCCGTAGACGCCGATGCCGTCGGGCATATTGCCTGTCTTGAAGACCATCGGCTCCTTCGGCAGGCGATCCTTGACCGGCGGCAGCTTGCCGGTGGCGACGAAATTCTTCGTGACCCAGTCGGGCTCGTGATATTCGGGCAGCGCCTTGAACTCCAGGATGGAGTCGCGCGCCACATAGTTGATCTTGCCTTCGGCCGGAAAGTCCGCCGGCGCCGGTGGCACGGTTGGCTCGGAGGCATATGCATTCAGCGCCGCGGCTGAGACGCTGAGCGCCAGTCCGGCCAGAATGCCTGCGTTACGGAAATTCATCATCGTTTCTCCCTCTTGTTCCGGAGCACGGCTCACGCGGCTCCTTTTTCCTCGAACGACATGAAAGCGGGCCTGACGTCATGGATTTCCCTCCCGGAAACCCATGACGACCCATCTTTCACGAAAATCAGACGGCCTGTTTCAGTGCCGCCTTTTCCGCGCGCAGCTCCTCGATCGAGCGAACGTTGCGGCGTGCGGCCCCCGCCCAGTCGCGGGTCTGCACCTTCGATTTCGACAGCCGCTCCTTGGCGGCCGGCACGGCATGCGCATATTGCGGCAGCCAGCGCGCCTGGGCAACGACCATCTCGTCGACCATCTGCCAGACCTCTTCCGGCGTCGAGACGGCGCCGACCAGCGGGTCGTGCAGCACGGCAAGCTTCAAGAGGTCGATGTCGCCTGATATCGCCGCGTGCACCGACATGCGCTGGACGTTGATCGAGGCGATGCAGGTGGCCGCGCAGGCTTCCGGCAGGGTGACGCCGGAGACCATGTTGATGCCGAAGCGATCGACGAAGCCCGGCGATTCGATGATCGCATCGGACGGCAGGTTGGTGATGACGCCATTGTTCTTGAGGTTGAAATGGCCGCGATAGACCCGGTTCGTCTCCAGCGCCTCGAGGATATGGCTGGCATGTTCGTTCGAGCGCTTGGCAGGATCGATCGGCTTTGCGGCGGATTCCAAAAATTGCGGATATTCCGTCTCGAACCAGTTGCGCGTTTCAGTGGAATGGCGGAGATAGCCGCCGGTCTCGCCGTGGATCCAGTCGGACATGTCGATCCAGCGGGTGATTTCGTCCGGCCGCTTGCGATACCAGGGCAGGTATTCCGAGAGATGGCCGTTGCTTTCCGTGGAATAGACGCCGAAACGCTTCAGCACGTCGATGCGCAATTTCTCCTGCTGCGAATAGACCGGATGCGCCTCGAAGGCGGCGATGAGCTCGTCCTTGCCGATCCTGCGGCCGTTGAGGCGCAGGTCGATGAACCAGGTTTGATGGTTGATGCCGGAGCAAATATAGTCGAGCTCGCTCAGCGACTTCGCGCCGAGCACCTCGGCGATCTGTTCGGCGCCATGCTGGACGCCGTGGCAGAGGCCGACGGTATCGACCTTGCCATATTCGATCGCCGCCCAGGTGTTCATCGCCATCGGGTTGGCATAGTTCAGGAATTTCGCGCCGGGCTCGGCGACCTCGCGGATATCCTTGCAGAAGTCGAGGATGACCGGGATGTTGCGCTGGCCATAGAGGATGCCGCCGGCACAGATCGTATCGCCGACGCACTGGTCGATGCCGTATTTCAGGGGAATTCCGATATCATCGGCATAGGCCTCGAGCCCACCGACCCGAACGCAGCTGATAATATACCGCGCGCCTTCCAACGCCTGGCGCCGGTTGGTGGTCGCCGTCACCTTCGTCGGCAGCCCGTTCGCCTCGACGACGCGGTCGAGGATCGCCTTGATCATTTCGAGATTGTGTTCGCTGAGATCCGTCAGCGCGAATTCGACGTCGCGAAACTCGGGAACGCACAATATATCGGTAAACAGCTTCTTGGTGAAACCGACGCTGCCCGCACCGATGATAGCGATTTTGAAACTCATGATCTTCACCTCGACCCAATCGAATGCTAAGGAAAAGAAGGTTATGGAGGATCAGGCCGCATACTGACGCATGTGGCTGAAAACACCGTAAAATCTGCCTTTTTCCTCCCGGCCGCTCTATCGGCCGTGGTCTCTTCCTCTTGTCGGCCGGGATTATGCCCGAAATCGACAGGGCGACCAGAGAAGGATTATGCTTTCAGGGGTAATTTTGTGCTGCAGGATTTGATCGCCAACGGACAGTCGATGAGGACGGTTTCGCTACCCCGGGGCCGCCAGCGATTGCACGCCATGCCGACCAGCGCCGGCTATGAAGTGCGCGAGAACGAGAGCTATGACTGGGACGGCCGCCGGCGCGGTCAAACCCCCTTCACCGTGCTGCAGCACACGATTAGCGGTAGCGGCCAGCTGCGCTACCAGCACCGCAACTATCGCCTTCAAGGCGGCGACACGCTGCTCGTTCTCGTGCCGCACAATCATCGCTACTGGCTGGAGAAGGGCGACCGCTGGGAATATTTCTGGATCTCGATGAATGGCGAGGAAACGCTGCGCATCCACCAGATGGTGCTGTCGACCGCCGGGCCGGTGCTGAAGCTCCAGCCCTCGACCATCGATCATCTCGCCGATTGCAGCCTGCGCCTGGTCAAGGGCGCAACGTCGCCGGGTGCCGCCTCGGCGATCGCCTATGAAGCGGCGATGGCGCTTTACGACGACGTCTTCGGCTCGCCGGCCTTCGCCGCCGAACTCAGCCTGATGCAGCCGGTGATCGACCATATCAACACCAATCTCGAAAAGCCGCTGCCGGTCAGCGAGCTTGCCGGCATCGTCGGCCTCAGCCGCGCGCATTTCTCGCGCAGCTTCGCCGAGAGCGAGGGCATGCCGCCGGCCGAATTCGTGCTGCAGCAACGCCTGCAGCGCGCCGTCAAGCTTCTGACCAAGGCCGACTTCCTGCCGGTCAAGGAAGTCGCCATCATGTGCGGCTTCGAAGACCCCAACTATTTCTCCAAGGTCTTCCGCCGCGTCTACGGCACCAATCCCACCGAATTCCGCACGACAGGCATGTATGCCAGCATCGGAAAACTGAGATAGCTGCTCGTCCCGATCGGCGGGACCTGGCTTCAGGCCCGGACTTCGAACACCATGTTGAACGGCGTTTCCGTGGCGCGACGGAAATGCGTGAAGCCGGCGTCGAGCGCGACCTTTCGAAGCTTCATTTCTCCCGCCTGGGCGCCGAGCCCGAGCCCGACCTCCTGGGAGAGCGATGCCGGCGTGCAGATCATCGTCGACGCGCCGTAGTAGACGCGGCCGACCGGATTGAGATTGTCCTTGAGATGGTCATGGGCAAAGGGCTCGACGATGAGCCACGTGCCGTTCGGCCCAAGCGTGTCCTTAACATGCCGGCCGGCGCCGACCGGATCGCCCATGTCGTGAAGGCAATCGAACATGGCGACCATGTCATAGCCGCGCCCCGGAAATTCCGCCGCCGAGCCCTGCTCGAAGCTCACACGGTCGGAAACACCCGCTTCCTTGGCGGCGGCGTTTGCCCTTTCGATCGACGGGCCGTGATAGTCGAAGCCGGTAAAGCGGGACGCGGGATAGGCCTGCGCCATCAGGATGGTCGATGCCCCATGACCGCAGCCGACATCGGCGACACTGGCGCCGGCCTTGAGCCTTTCTTCGACCCCGCCAAGGGCTGGAATCCATTCATTGACGAGATGGCTGTTATAGCCCGGACGAAAGAACCGCTCGGTTCCCCGAAACAGGCAGGTGCTGTGCTCATGCCAGCCGAGACCCTTGCCCGTGCGGAAGGCATCGGCGACCTTGGGCTCGTCCATCCACATGGATTGCACGACCTCGAAGGCGCCGACGAAGAAGGCGGGGCTGTTTTCCTCGCCAAAGACCATCGCCTGCTCCGGCGTCAGGCTGAAACGGTCGGTCTTTTCATCGTAAGCGACATAGTCGGCCGCCGCCTGGGCGCTTAGCCATTCCCTGAGATAGCGCTCCTTGATCCCCGTCTTCTTGGCAAGATCCTGGACGCTCATCGGTGTTCCGTCGGCCATCGCCTTGTAGATTCCGACCTGGTCGCCAAGCACGACCAAGGCACCTGACATGGCGGCGCCGACGTCGCCAACAAGACGACCGACAAGCGCATCGAGTTTTTGCATATCCGGCTCACGCATTGTTACCTCCCGGGTGCGTGATAAAGGTAAGCTAAATTAGGCTTTAATAATATTCAGTCAATCAACCTTGTCGTTCGATGGACGGGCGTGGAGTACTGAAGGTCGAAAGAATGGCATAGGGGTGCACTTGCAGGCTTCGGAGTCTCCACTCCTACTCACCCCGAGGGTTGCCATGAAGGACGGCAGGGATGCCTTTTGCCACGTGGCGGAAGTTTGATTTCACTTCCACGCAGGCGAGGAGTACCGTGACTGCGCCGATGTTCGATCCACCTCCCGAGTGCCTCTACGCATCACGGCGACGGCCCTTCGGGCGCAGGCTGGTAGCAAAAACAGCAATCGGTGTTCTATCGAGATCACCATGTAAGAGATGCCGATTTCGCCAGTGCATGCGGCCCGGGCACGTTCTTCTTGATGCGAGGTAATGTGGGGCACGTTGCATGGTAAGCCCGGAGCGCAGGTCTAAAACCTAATAAAGACAATAAAACCCAGTTTACGCTGTCGCCGGGCGCTCATCGCTTGCATCGAGATTGCGTTTTTAATATAATCTGCCCGAGGCTGAATCACACTTTTGATGCAAGGTTATTGTTTTGTGTCTATCTTCCGCTCAGTGCCGCGCTGCTCGCGCCCTTTTGGCATGGTCTCAGGACGAGCTTTCATCGGCCTCGAAAGTCGCAAAGGCGACGATAGCTAATTTCGAGGCCGGAAAGCGCTCCCCCTACGAACGAACGCTTCAGGATATGAAGCACGCCCTGGAGGGCGCGGGTGTGATATTCATCCCTGAAAATGGCGGGGGTGCGGGCGTCCGCCTGGCGAAACGCGCCGATGCCTCGATCGACACGAATGAGACCGAGACGGTTCAGTATGAAGAATATCTCGAAAACGACGCACCGCCCGGTGCGGGTGGCTGAATGATGGCGAAAAAAGAAAAGCTCGAACACTCCGAACTCGCGGGAGAATTCACCGACGACGGGATCACCGTGCTCGTCGATATCTTCCGCACGTCGGGCAGCAATGAAGACTGGTCGATGGAGGTGGTCACGCAAGCGGAGGATCTGATCCGCTGGGACGAACCATTTCCAACCGACCGGGATGCCTTCGACGAATTCCTGGCCGTCGTCGCCCGCGACGGCATTCGATCGTTTCTCGAGGATGAAGAGCCGTCCGTGCATTGAGGGATATTCGGTGAAGAGCATCAACGATCTGGTCGCATCGGCGAAAACCGTCTGCGATCGATACCGGGCCGGGCGGATGGAGCGCGAGACCGTGCGCGAATGGGTTCTCGGACTTGGCGCCTATCCGTCGCCGCATGGAGATCGGGTGCGGGAAGCCGCGGAATGGTTCCGGCTGCACAATCGCGAGCCTGTTTCCGAGGACATCGTGCTGGTCGACATCGACCGGCTTGCAGCGATTTCAGCGCCGTGACCCCGGGGCGTGCGAGGGGATAGGCTGTCTGCAATGGCCAGCCATATCCGACGCTCACCAGTCTTTTTCAGGTCGTTCGATGCGAGACGGATCGCCGGGGCGCCGGCTCCTGTTTGTCGGTTGCCTCGGCGCCTCGACGCGCACTGGCGCAATTACGCCGTTACTAGGCGGCGTAGGACCACTGACGATCATGAGCCTTATGCATAATACCCTCATCGCAGCTTCCATGCTGAGCGGTCAGGGGGTTCCGCTGCTTCGGCAAATGTGACACCTCTTACGAGGCTGGCATGGCTCCTGCATCTCACGCGCGAAGCGTACGTCAAGCGCGGCTAGGGTATTTTGATTCGTGCGATAAATAGAAGGAACAGCACGTGGCAGCATTTCCGGAAAAGGCGAAGGTCGTCATCATCGGTCTCGGCGGCATCGTCGGCGCCTCCATCGCCCATCATCTCGTCGAGCGGGGATGGGACGATATTGTCGGCATCGATAAGTCGGGCATACCGACCGATATCGGCTCGACAGCCCATGCCTCGGACTTCTGTTACACCACGAGCCACGACTATCTGTCGGTCTGGACGACGCAATATTCGATCGATTTCTACGAGAAGATGGGCCATTACGCCCGCATTGGCGGCCTCGAAGTGGCCCGCACCGGCGACGATGCCTGGATGGAGGAAATCAAGCGCAAGCTATCCTCGGCACGCGCTTTCGGCACCCGCGCTCATTATGTCAGCCCTTCCGAGATCAAGGAGAAGTTCCCGCTGATCGAGGAAGATCAGGTGATGGGCGGCCTTTACGATCCGGATGCCGGCCTCGTCATTCCGCGCTCGCAAACCGTTGCCGGCAAGCTGGTCGATGCCGCCGAAAAGGCCGGCAAGCTTAAGGTGTTCGGCAACACGCCGGCGAAGTCGCTGATCGTCGAAGGCGGTCGCATCAAGGGTGTGGTCACCCATCGCGGCACGATCATGGCCGACCACGTCATCGTCTGCGCCGGCCTCTGGGGGCGCCTGATCGCGGAGATGGTCGGCGAAGACCTGCCGGTCATGCCGGTCGACCACCCGCTCACCTTCTTCGGTCCGTATAACGAATTCGAAGGCACCGGCAAGGAAATCGGCTTCCCGCTGCTGCGCGATCAGGGCAACTCCGCCTATATGCGCGATACCGGCGACCCGGCGACGACGGAGGGCGGCCAGATCGAGTGGGGCTATTACGAAGCCACCAATCCGCGCATGTGCCACCCGCGCGACATTCTCGAAAAACACGAGGCGCGCCTGTCGCCTTCGCAGCGCGACCTCGAGATGGAACAGATCATCGAGCCGCTCGAGCGCGCCATGGAACTGACGCCGATCCTCGGCGAACTCGGCTACAACGAAGGTCACTCCTTCAATGGCCTGCTGCAAGTATCGGCAGGCGGCGGCGCATCCTGCGGCGAGAGCCAGAAGGTGCGCGGTCTCTGGTACTGCGTTGCCATCTGGGTCAAGGACGGCCCGGGCTACGGCAAGCTGATCGCCGACTGGATGACCGATGGCCGGACTGAAATCGATCACAACAGCATCGACTATGCCCGCTTCTATCCGCATCAGCTGACGGAAGAGTTCATCGAGGGCCGCTGCTACGAAGCCGCCCAGAAAATCTATTTCCCGGCTGTTCACACCCGCGAACCCTATGCATCCGGCCGCAACGCGAAGCGCTCGCCCTTCTACGAGCGCGAAAAGGAGCTAGGCGGCTACTTCATGGAACTCGGCGGCTGGGAGCGTGCGCACGGCTACGCCGCCAACGAGCACCTTCTGGAGAAATACGCCGACCGCGTCCCGGTTCGCGAGAATGAATGGGACAGTCGCCACTTCTGGCGCGTGTCGAATGCCGAGCATCTGGCGATGAGCGACGATTGCGGCATCGTCAATCTCAGCCACTTCCACATGGTCGATATCGAGGGACCTGACCATGTCGAGCTGATGGAATGGCTGTGCGCCGCCAAGATCGGTGGCGATGGCAACATCGGCAAGGGCATTTACACCCACTTCCTCGACGACGAAGGCATGGTGCGCGCTGACTTCACCGTCTTCCGCATGGCCGATCGCTGCCGTCTCGTCAACGGCGCCGATGCCGGCCCGCGCGACCTGCACTACATGAAGCGGGTCGCCGAAGACCGCGGCCTCGACGTGATCATCACCGACGTCTCGGAAAAATTCGTGACGATCGGCATCTGGGGTCCGAACGCGCGCGACACGCTGAAGAAGACTGTCGCCGATCCGGCCGGGCTCGATCAGGAAAACTTCGCCTTCGCAGCGATCAAGCCGATCGAAATCGCGGGTAAGCCCGTCACCGCCTTCCGTATCTCCTATGTCGGCGAGCAGGGCTGGGAACTGCACATGAAGTACGAAGACGGCCTCGCCGTCTGGGACGCGCTGCGCGCGACCGGCGTGATGGCCTTCGGCGTCGAAACCTACGCGAACTCTCGCCGCATGGAAAAGAGCCTGCGCCTGCAGAACGGCGACCTCCTGACCCAGTACAACCTGATCGAAGCCGATCTCGCCCGTCCGAAAGTCAAGGAAGCCGATTTCCGCGGCAAGGCAAAGCATCTGGAATACAAGACGCGCGAGCACCAGCCGGCCATGCTCTGCACGCTTGTGATGACCGAGAATACCGACAAGTCGGGCGTGAAGCGTTATCCCGTCGGCAACATGCCGGTTGTCGATCCCGCCACGGGCGAGGTCCTGGTCGACGAGCTTGGCCGTCGGTCCTACACGACCTCGGTCGCCTACGGCCCGACGGTCGGAAAGAACATTGCGCTAGCCTATCTGCCCTGGTCGCATTGCCAGGTCGGACGCAGGCTGAATGTCGAGTATTTCGCCGAGACTTATCCGGTCGAGGTCGTCGGCGTCGGATACAAGCCAATCTATGACCCAGAAAATCTGAAGCCGCGCACTTAGCAGGCAAGCGCTTGTGGCGCCCCAAGCAACGGGGCGCCATCATCCGGTTGCCTTATGCCTTCGGCGTCTAGAGAAGCTTTTACGGCCATGTCCGCGGGCAAGCCTCCAGTTCCTGCCGTGTTAAGTGCCTCGTCGAAATCGACTGGCGAGGCAGTTCGCTTGCCTTGCCCTCGGCCCACATCCCACGCAGCTCGATGTCTCCACCGCGCTTCTACCATTTGGCGGACCAGTCGCGCATCGCTTCGCGGATGACTTGGCTGGCACCGCCTGCGACCGCGTCGCGCAGCAGCTCGGCATGGTGGGGCGTCATCGAGACGCTGATCTTTTCAACATTGGGATAATTCACTTCCATACGCTTGTGGAAAGAATTATAGCCCCGCCTGACACTCTGCTAAGAAAATTTCGACGTAGTTTCGCCGACGCTTATCTTCTTGCGCGACGCCAGCCTGCAGCGCGGGCTTCAGCCTCCGAGCAAAACCACCTCTCCCCATACCGAGGGGAAATGTTGGTCTTCTCGTAGTACTCTTGGCCTGGCAGATGGTAGATGCGCTCGTGGCTGCCGATGCTCACATTGCCTTTGATCGTGCAGCCGACGCCACGATTGGCGAATGAAGCACCGTTGGCCGCTGCTTCGACGCCAAGGTATCCGGCGACCCCTGCTCCGATGATCGCGAGATAGAACGCCTCCATCGTGAACCGTGGGCGGGCCCGTTTCTTGGTTGTATATCTGGGCGAAAATGAGCGGTGGGTCGGCATTCGCCATCAGACACGAATCCCGCGACCAATCGCAAGCCCTGGTTGAATAGCTGGTTAATCCCTCTCCGCGCAGATCGTTAAAAATGCACCGGTATGGATTGCTTCAAGCAGCCAGTCGAGAGGCAGGCGGTGCCGCTCCCGGCTTCAGCTCGTTAATGGATACACCCATCATCACAGATGTTGCATCTTACGAAATCGGTCCCGACGTCACAGGGATGTCACGCACCCGCCGCGTACCCAGCGTTTCGTCAATAAGCGAATCTGATAGATCATGACGCGTGTAGAATTCGATAGTGAGGCATGATGTCGTCCGAAATTCGCTCATCCTTTTCGGCATCATGCTCTGGCAAGTGGACAATCGATGCTTGAAACTCTCACATGGTCCGGAGTGCTTGCCGATCCTGTCGTCCAGGCCGGGACGCTGGCCGTGGTCGGCGCGATCGTCACGCGCATAGCGCTCCGGCCCTTCCCGAGCTGGAGGCTCGCCGGCCAGGTATTCTTCTTCGCGGCGCTGACCGTCCTGCTGCTCTATCATGACATCGTGCCCTACCAGGTCGGGCCGACAACGGCATCGACCTTCGAACGCGTCTTCATCGCCCTTGCCAAGGTTGTCTGGTGGATCAACGCGGCCTGGGCATTGATCGCCTTCGTCCGCGTCTTCCTGATCTTCGAGCGCCAACCGCGCGAAGGCCGCCTCGTTCAGGATCTGGTCATCGGCCTGATCTATCTCGGCGCGATCCTCTCGGTGGTCGCCTATGTCTTCAGCTTTCCCGTCGGCACGCTGATCGCCACGTCTGGCGTCCTTGCCGTCATTCTCGGTCTGGCGATGCAGAGCACCCTGAGCGACGTCTTTTCCGGCATAGCGCTCAACCTCGGCCGGCCCTACGCGATCGGCGACTGGATCGTGCTGAATGACGGCGTCGAAGGCCGTGTCGTCGAAACCAACTGGCGCTCCACCCATCTGCTGAACGGCTCGAACGACCTCGTCGTCCTGCCCAACAGTTTTCTGGCCAAGGTCGGGCTGACCAATCTCAGTAGTCCTGACCGCAGTCACGGCGCGACGCTGACGGTCCGCGTCGTGCCGACAATCGGGCCGTCGGCGATCATCGACGTCATGCGCGCCGTGCTCTTGAGCAGCGACTTGATCCTGACCGAGCCGAAACCCGGCGTGCAGATCAAATCACTGACGTCGGACGCAATCGAGGTGGAGCTCTCCTTCCGCGTCCGGGATATCGGCCAGGCGGGGCCGGCGAAAAACGAAATATTCGACCTGATCTACCGCCATGTCAAAGCCGCGGGTCTCACCTTGGCGCGACCGCTCGACGCCGCCGGCCCACCGCCCGAGCAATTGCAGCCCGAGGAGCTGGCAAAGCCGCACCGGCCGACGCCGCTCAAGCTTCTCGACGCCATCCCGCTGTTTTCCTCACTGACCGAGGACGAGAAGGAAACGCTCGCAGCCTCGATGACGCGGCGGACCTACAAGAAGGATGCCATCCTCATCGAGCAGGGCGATACGGTCGCATCGCTGATGATCGTGCGCAGCGGCGCCCTCGTCGCCACACGGAGGGAGGGCCACAAGGAAATCGAACTCGGCCGGCTGGCGCCGGGCGATTATTTCGGCGAAAGCGGGCTGCTGATTGGCGTCGGCGAGGCCGCGAGCCTGCGGGCGTTGACCTTCGTCGTCGTCTACGAGATTGCCCAGGCAAGCCTGACGCCGCTGCTGCACGACCGGCCCGGCATCGCCGAAGAGCTTGCCGCCACTTTGTCGCGCCGCATCGAGACCGGCCAGCATTCCTTCGCGGCCGACGGCGCCACGCTGAACGGTGGCTCGATGACCTCGCTGGTGACGCGCATCCGTCATCTGTTCCAGGTGCCGCAGTAGCGTTCCAGGGCAATGGTCGCCCGAGGCCTTTCACAGCTGGGATCATATCCGCTTCAATGCGAACCCCGAGAATGAGGTTCGCTCCGTCCCGGCGAACGAGGAGCTGATGGCTTGCTACGTTTCGCCCAGAGCGGCCCGGCAGGAGGTTGGCAAGGCGCTAGGCGCCTCACTGAGAAAAAGCGGGGACCCCTTCGGTTGGACTCATCTTGAGCGCTCACCCCTTTTAGAAGCCATGGACTATCGGGCTGGTAGTTGACAGGACGTCTATCGCGCAACGCGCTTGTAGAAACAATCAACTCATCATATATGACATTATAAGTAACTTTATCTGCCATATCTGGGATGACTGCCATGGGATCGCCCAAATCGAAACCTGCCCTCCAAAGGCTCGGACACGACGTCCGCGGCGCTCGTTTGCGGCGCAGCATGGCCGTGGTCGATCTGGCGGTGCGGGCGGGCACGTCGCCGAGCACCGTCGCGCGCTTGGAAAAGGGAGATCCTGGTGTCGGGATCGGCACGCTCGCCGATGTTCTCGTTGTGCTTGGCCTCGTCGACCGGTTGGCCGACCTGGTCGACATCCGGAAAGACGATCTGGGTCTGGCGTTGACCGCCGAACGCCAGCCACGTCGCGGACGGTCTTTTGCGACTACGCTGCGCAGGCAGAGGGCCAAGGGTAAGACGGCACAGGAGGATCCGGATGTCGTTGATCCAGACGGCGCTTCATTCTGATGCCTGAGTTCAACGCCCATGTCCTTCTCGGCGGGAGCCTGACACCCGTTGGCCAGTTGCGTATCCGATCCAAGCTCTTGAGGAGGCGCTCCCGCGAGAGAACGACGCGCAAGGCGGACGGCTGAATAGAGGAAAGTCGCCGTGCGACGTTGCTCCGCCGATCGAGGTCCAAAAGGCCTTCTTGACAGCGCCCGCCAAACTCCGTTCTCACAGTTCGGTGCGGGGTTTGGTCCCGTCACCATTCTGTGGCACGCTGACGCCGGCGACAATTGACGGGCTCATCATGACCTCAGAACGTTTCTCCGAGTGCCTGCTGCATATCCGGTGGACGCCAATCAACATTGCCTCGGCACTGCAATGCGAGCTGTCGTGGATTGAATCAATGGAGGCCGGCAACGAAGAAATTCCGAATGTTCTGGCAACGTGGCTCGAAACACTGGCTCAAGCCCACGAAGCGCTTCCGCCTCCAACGACCTATCGCGGTCGAAGAGCATAGGAGTGACCGGCGAGACTGCCTAATGAACCTTAGCTTGCGCACCTCCTCGGCTGGTGACGCGCATCAGCCACCTGTTCAAGGTGCCGCAATAGCGTTCCGAGGCTATTTCCGCTGAAACCTCTTCCGCGCCGCGCGTGCCACGCTCTCGGCGAGGACCATCAGACAGCCGACGAGAAGCAGTGTAGCGCCGAGCAGCGCGTCGACATGCGCGAATTTCACCAGCACGCCGACGGCGGCGATCAATAGCAGCGCCAGCAGCGCCAGCGCGCCGTCGTCGATGAACATGCCGAAGAACTCCCTGAACACGACTTTAAGAATATTCATCATGCGGCGACCTCGGCATGGGTGTTGGAATAGCGGCGCAGCATCCGGACTGCGGCGAAGGAAAAGACGGCGAGCACGGCAAGGATGGCCAGAAGCGAAAGATCGGCGCCCGGCCAGTCGGCGCCAACGCCCTCGCCAACCCAGAATATACCGAAGGCGCTGAGCAGCAGCCCGACGACGAATTTGAGGCTGTTCTCTGGAACCGCCGAGAGCGGTTTGTGCACGAAGACGCCGATGATCAGCACCAGCAGGCAGGCGGCGGCGGCCCCAAGGCTGGCATAACCGATCATGCCGTGTCCGGCGCCGGTGGCGATGACGATGAACACCACTTCGATCCCCTCGAGCAGAACCGCTTTGAAAGCCGCGATCCCTGCCAGGAAATTGGCACGGCGCTCGGCGGATTGGCGCCGCAGGCTGTCGGTCTCGGCCGCAAAGGCCTTGTCCTCGTCGTGCAGCGCGATGAAGCCCGAGGCCCGCAAGATCGCCTTGCGCAACCAGCGCAGGCCGAACAGAACGAGCAGCGTCCCGATGACGAACTGCATCAGCTCGATCGGAATGAGGCCGAGCAGCGGACCGAGCGTCAGCACGAGAAGTGCGAGAAGGGCGAGTGCAAGACCGGTGCCGATGAGGGCCGGACGCCAGCTCTGCGTGACGCCGACGGCGAGGATGATGGTGAAGGCTTCAACGACCTCGACGAAGGAGCCGAGAAACGCGGCCGTGACCGTCGAGGTGATCGTTGTCAAAGTTGTCATGGTTCTTGTCCGTTATGTCGGCGGAAATCACGTATCAGCCTGAACTGCTGTCTCCTCTTACCGTTTTCCGGCTTCGCCAACATCATCTGGAGCGCGGCTCGGAACGAATCGCTTCGAAATCAGCCAGCAGCCGAGCGCCCAGAGTGCACCGGCGCACCATCCAGCCAAGACGTCCGTGGGATAGTGGACGCCGAGGTAGATCCGGCTCAAACCGATGATGACGGCGAGGAAGACGCCGACGCCCATGACGAAGATCCGCGTCGACCGGTAGCGCTGTGTCCGGGCCAGCAGCGCCCCAAGCGTCAGATAGGTCACCGCCGAGACCATCGCGTGTCCGGAGGGAAAGCTGAGATCGCTCACCTCGACCAGGTGCGGCACGATATCGGGGCGCGGCCGGGCGACGAGGATCTTCAAGAGCGTGCTCGCCAGCCAGCCGGTCAGCACCGAGGAAAAGACGAAGATCGCGATCGGCCAGCGCCGGTCGAGCAGAAGATAGACGGTCACGAGAACCGTCATCAGCGAGAGAACGGTAATGCCGCCGAGGCTGGTTATGTCGCCGATGGCATGCGTCAGCCAGCCGGGCCCGATCGGCACGGCAAGTTCGCCAGGCCGTCGCAACGCCAGCAGGATCGCGTCATCGAAGCGGAACGTCTCGCCCTCAAGAACCTCGCTCGTCAATCGCTGCAGCACGAACAAGCCTCCCGCGATGGATGCCAGCATAATCAGCGTCAGCGGCTCATAGGCCGTTAGCCTCGTCAGAAAACCTCGTCGTTGAACCTCGGTCATGCCGCCGTCGAGCTCCCATTGCATCATGTCGGTCCTCGTGCAAATCGGCAACGCGGCCTCGGGATTCAAGGCATCGCTGCATTCGAAACGTCCCTGAAGCACGTTTTACGCCCGGCGTCGCCGCCGTCCATGATTCATCGACCCTGGCTCGCCCCGCGGCCTAGAAGGCGTCGACGCCTTGGAATGGCCTGAGCGGCACACGCTCAACGCGGTGACCGACCTTATCAAGGCGTCATCCCGGTACGCCCATGGACGTGTCCCCGCCTTCGCTACTTATGACGATCCCAGTTTGATGGCTATCGGCGGTCTGAAAGAGGCAAAATGTTTCCATCATTAATCCTTTCGCAATGAGCGCGCATGTCGACGCGAAATGTGCTATGGTCTGTTGGTCGGCACCAAACATCGTTGCCGGCCTATCGCCACTGCACATCAAGGATTTCAGTGGCTTATGTGCGGTTTTGTCATAAACGCACACTTCCTCGGGACCTCTGGTCAAACCGACGGCCGTCCCGTAGTTTTTCACCACACCCACAGGCGTTTGGCTTGACATCCAAGCTCCCTATGCGGAGCTGCCATGCCCCACTTCGACCAATCGACCGTTGGAAATACCCTGCTGAAAAAGTTGAGCGCGGACCGCTTCGCACGCCTGTCGGGAGCGATGGAGCGCATCGACCTGCCATTACGGCATGCTCTTGTCGCCAGCGACGTGCCGACCACGCATGTTTGTTTCCTGGAAAGGGGCCTGGCATCCATGGTTGTCAGCAGCATCGACGAAGAAGTTGTGGAAATTGGCCACATCGGGCGCGAAGGCGCATCCGGCATGCACGTCGTCCTGGCGGTAGAGACCACCCCCACGCGCACGTTCATGCAAGTCGCGGGGTCCGGAATTATGGTGCCGATGGAGACATTTCAGCGCGCGCTCGCCGATGATCCCGAGATGAAGGATTTCTTCCTTCGCTATGTTCACACAACCGTGCTGCAGCTCGCCCATTCGGCGCTCGCCAACGCCCGCTACAATATGCATGAGCGGCTGGCTCGATGGATCCTGATGTGTCACGACCGCCTCGAAGGCAATGACCTGGCCATTACCCATGAATTTCTGGCATTGATGCTCGGCGTCCGCCGTTCGGGCGTCACCAACGAACTACACGTCCTTGAGGGCGTCCACGCCATCCGATCGACCCGCGGAAACGTTAGAATTCTGGACAGGGAAAAATTGATCGAAATTGCCGGTGGCTGTTATGGAGTGCCGGAGCGCGAATATGAGAGGTTGCTGGGTCTTCCGCTCCGCCCCAGATAGATTTAGCCCATTGGCTTCACCGCTTCCGCAAAGGGCAACACGAGCAGGATATCGCCTGTTTCGTTTCTGATCTCGACGCTTCTTGACGAAATGTCATATCCAAGCAGCACGGCACTGCTCATCAATGCGCGCGCATCACGCACCGCTTCAACGCGAGCGGCATCCAAATCGGCAAGCTCGGTTCCTTCCCAGTCGTCGAGCGATCCTGCTTCAGACAGAATGTTGAAGTAAAAGCGTGGCATTCGAAATCCTTCAAAGCCCGGAAGGACAAGTCGCCTATCTTGCCGGTCCGCGGCGTTCAGATCAACAGCATTGGGCCCGCCTTCGTCATCGGCGCCGATGTCCTTACGGCCACTGTGCGCAACCGCACTGATGGTTGGCGGCGAGGTACCAATGGATTAAGTTTTCAACGCGAGCTTCAACTCAAGATTAATCTGGAGCGGCGACGCGTAGGAGGATGATATGATCGATCTCAATCTCTCGCTCCAGACGAAAGACGTGAACGTGCTTACGGAGGCGGTTCGAACCTGGTACCGGCATAACCGCGTCACGCCGACGGAACGAGCAACGGAATTGCTCTGCAGCGCGGCTGTCGATCTCTTTAGCCAAGGGCACAGGACGCCGGAGGAACTGGTCACGCTGCTGATCATGAAGTTTGACAGCCCTCTTTCGCTGAAGATCAACGCGGCGACGTCCACTGCTCATCACTAGCGAATTCGATTTCATCCCTTGGCATGACCGCAGGGCTGCTCCTATCGGATTTTGGAGGCATCGAAATGCTTCAGTCCCTCATTACCTTGTCCGATCAAGACATTGATATCGTCATCACCGCGGTTCGGCGGTGGTGCACGAAGAACCACTGTGAGATCGATAGCAACGAGGGCCGCCGCGCCCTGACCCTTGCCATCGATCTCGTTCAGCACTCCGCTCGAGACACGCTCCTCCAGAACCTAATCGAGCGCCTTGGGCCGCACCCGCCATCGGGGATCGACGCGGAAAGCTCCGGCGCTCACTCGTGGAGGTCAAGCTGAGGGCGGATTTGAAAGGCGAGGATTGAACCTTTCGAGGTTCGGCCGCCATCTCATTTTGGCCTGGCTTCTGTTGCCACTTGAATCTCGCGCGGCCTGCCTCGACGATACCCCGTCCCGCTTCGGCTGAGAGCCTGGATGCGCTACTTGGACATCATCCGGCAGAATGTTTATGAATCATCCGCGGGCAATACATCGGAAGCCCAGATGGCAAGTTGCTGTGTCGACGGGTTGCGCCATGCGCGCGGCCGGCCGGTAGCGGCGGCAATAATTGGGTGCGCAAAGATGTGAACCGCCTTTCATGACCTTGCGTGGAATGCTGATTTGCGGTTGGCGCGGATCATGGCTGTTGGAGAGTTCAGCGCCGACGGGATTCGAGATTGTGCAGCACGGGCTGTCGATCATGCCATGCTCTTGATACCAGTCGGTCGTCCATTCCCAGACATTGCCGGCCATATCGAACAAACCATAGCCGTTGGCCGGAAAACTTCCCACGGGAGATGTCCCCTCGAAACCGTCTTCCCGACTGTTCTGGAGGGGAAACTCGCCCTGCCAGGTGTTGGCCATATGCCGGCCGCCGGGTAACATTTCCCCGCCCCAGACATAGTCCGCCGCCTCAAGCCCGCCGCGTGCGGCGAACTCCCATTCCGCTTCGGTCGGCAGTTCCTTGCCGGCCCAGGCCGCATAGGCTTTCGCGTCCTCGAACGCGACGTGGACAACCGGGTGCTCCAATAGCCCCTTGATCGTGCTTGCCGGTCCCCGCGGATGGCGCCAGTTCGCTCCGCGCACATATTTCCACCAGTTGTAGTGGTTCGTGAGATCAACGGGCGACTTCGGCTTGATGAAAACGACCGATGCTGGTGCCAGCATCTCCATGATCGCACCCGGATAATCCGCCGGGTTGGCCGGCCGCTCCGCCGTGGTGACATAGCCGGTCGCCTCGACAAAGGCGGAAAACGCCCAGTTCGTCACCGGGCATGTGTCCATCCAGAAACCGTCGACGCGAACCCTGTGTGCCGGGGCTTCCTCCGCATAGTGGCGATCCGAGCCCATCAGGAAATCGCCGCCGGGGATCCATGACATACCGCCGCTCGGAGGAGCTTTCGCAATCCGTGGTTCCACCATGGCGTCGCCTTGCGTTCGACCTTCACTTATCATTCATTCGCGGAGACCTTCACTCGATCGCCGCCGTGCTGTGTGCCTTCATCAACACGGACGAGAATTCGTCTTCGCCAATCGTTGTTTGCACCTACCGCACCTCGCGATGCTCAAAGAACAGACCCCAAAGCCTTCCTTTGCCGAGCGCCACTCCGAGTTCCCTCGAAGCCAGATAAGGGATCAAGATCAGTAGCATGATCGCGCTCATGGCCAGGAGTTCGGGTAACCTGCCGGCCATACCTGTGATCACAACCGAGAGCGTCCGGCCATGGAGGAACCCAACGACGCACTCTTCGGCGAGCGACATGACGAGGATCAGCGAAAGATAGAGTGCCGCCTTATATGCCACGACGCCGACGAGTCTCGAACCGCCGGACCTCTCTCCCAGCCGGATCGTATGACCGAGCAGGATGAACTTTCCGAGAATGAGGGCCTTGAGCGCGGGTATACCGAACACAAGAAATTCCACACCCTGACCACCGAGCACTGCCATTTTGTAGAGGAGGATAGCCGCGAAACAGACATAGAGATAGGCGCAGAGGAAGGCATACTCCTTTATCTCGTGCCTCGCTCGCTGGAGAATGGTCGTTGTTTGCCTGTTCTCATTCGCGATCATTGATCTTTTCCGATCCGAAAATTAACGGCGCATCCTTGCCTTTCGTCAAAGCGTGATCACTGTCCGCCACCCCGCTGGAGTTTCTCAAGCACATGGTCCATCGAGAAGCTTCCCGGCGCCTGGCGGGGCGGATATTTTACATAGGTTTGAAGATGTTTGGCCACATATGCCTGGGCCGGAACCAGCGCGAAGGCATGTTCTACACGCCATCTTGCATAGTCTCCCGCTGCATGCTGGGCAATTTCGAACGGATCGGCGCGCAGGTCGATTAACTTCGGAAATCTCAGTGTGATCAGAGGATCCTGCCACACGTCCAACCCCTCTGCTCGTTGTTCCATGAACACCAGCTTCCAGCGGTCGTAGCGCAATCCGGCCAGGCTTCCGTCATCAGTCCAGTAAAAATACTCCTTGCGCGCCCCAGGCCCTGTGCCATCAAGCAGTTTGCGTTGATTGTAGCCGTCAAGATGCACGTTGAATGTCTTGCCGGCCGCTTCATAGCCGTTCAGAAGCTTGGCTGCGATGTCCGGCTCGCCGGCTGCCGCAACCAAGGTCGGAAGCCAGTCTTCGTGGGAGACAATCTCGTTGATCTCGGTTCCCGGTTTGACAACGCCCGGCCAGCGCACCATCCCGGGCACGCGGTAGCCCCCCTCCCAATTTGTATTCTTTTCGCCATGGAACGGCGTTGTGCCCCCGTCAGGCCAGGAGAACACCTCTGCACCGTTATCGGTCGTCCAGACAACAATGGTGTTTTCGGCGATTCCAAGATCATCGAGCTGGTCGAGCAGCTGGCCAACCATACCGTCAAATTCGGCCATGCCGTCGGCAACGATCCCCAACCCCGTTTTGCCTTCCGACTCAGCCTTAAGATGCGTGTAGATATGCATCCGGGTCGAGTTGAACCAGCAAAAGAACGGTTTGTCGGCTTTGGCGCTGCGGTCGATGAAGTCCTTGGCAGCGCCTAGGAATTCCTCATCAACGGTTTCCATGCGTTTTCTATTGAGCGGTCCCGTATCCTCAATCGTCTGCTTGCCCACTCTTCCGAAACGCGGATCCTCGGTCGGATCGTCTGTCTCGCTTGCTTTGCATTTCAGCACGCCACGCGGTCCGAATTTTGCGAGAAACTGTGGATCCTTCGGGTAATCGGGGTTCTCCGGTTCTTCTTCGGCATTGAGGTGATAGAGGTTGCCAAAGAATTCATCGAAGCCATGGACCGTTGGCAGAAATTCGTTGCGATCGCCGAGATGGTTCTTGCCGAACTGGCCGGTAACGTACCCTTGTGGCTTGAGCAGTTCGGCGATTGTCGGATCCTTCTCAGACAGACCCTCCTTGGCTCCGGGAAGCCCGACTTTTAGCAGCCCCGTGCGAAAACAGCTTTGGCCTGTGATGAAGGCCGCCCGCCCCGCCGTGCAGGATTGCTGAGCGTAGAGATCGGTGAACATCGCACCTTCGTCGGCGATACGGTCGATATTTGGCGTCTGGTATCCCATCTGCCCGCGATTGTAAGCGCTGGTGTTCCACCAGCCGATGTCATCGCCGAAGATCACAAGGATGTTCGGTTTCTTTGCTCCTGCCTGGGCAAGCGCCGGGATGCTGGCGATCGGACAGAATGCCGTTAAAGCGATTGCCGAACCGCCGGCCAGCAGGATTTGGCGACGGGTGGCGTTGTAACCTTGCCGGTTGCTCTTGCTGCTCATCGTGGCGCTCCCGTTCACGTTATCGGCTGTTTGGCTGCTTCCAAAAATTTAGCGCAAATACGGTCCCGCGCTATTGCACTTAAGGGAGGGTCGGTGTGCTTTGCCCTGAGCAGGGCACTTTAGGCGCCAAGCTGTCAGCCCGCTCAATGGCCGCCTGTAAATTCACGGGCGGCTGCATCATAGATGTCTAAAGATTCAAATTGCAAATTACAAAGATCGGCAATCAACATCGGCAATTTTCTTGATTTTAGCATGTTAACTTATTGATTATAATCGTATTTTATAAATTATAAGGTCGGCAAAGCTGCCGCCGATGCGACGCCGACCGCCGTGCTGGGGAGCGCATGGTCTCCGGCTCTCAGGTCACAATCCCAATGCTTTGTTGATGGCCGCAATCAGCGCGGCTCCGGAAAACTGCTTCTGCAGATAAGCAACGCATCCCACCTTTTCCGCCTCTGCCTTCACGGAGGCGGTTTCCACTGCCGTGATGAAAATCACTGGAAGGGTCGTCCCGTCGGCCTTCAGCCTGCGTTGCAGATCGATGCCGGACATGCCACCGAGGTCGATATCAAGGACAAGACAGTCTATCGCCGCTTTGGGATCGCGAGCGAGAAAGGCCTCGGCGGATGCAAACTCCATGGCCAGAAAACCGTAGGCGTTGAGCAGCCGCCCCAGGCTGCGCCGCAGGCTTGCGTCATCGTCGACGACAGCGACCGTGCGGCGAAGGTTCTCCACCTCATGCCCCCTCTTTCGAACCTATGAGAGACTAACGGTTGCCGGTCAAATTAGGCCGCTTAGAGGTCGATTGATATTGTCCTAAGGGGAAGGATATCGGATCAACCCGCTGACGATGCCGTATCCTGATCGATGAGACCGATATTCGCGGCGATCGACACGGCCTCGGCCAGCGAACGTACCCCAAGCTTTTCCATGACCTGATGGCGATGCACCTTCACCGTTCGCTCCGAGATGCCGAGCGCATGAGCGATCTGCTTGTTGAGACGGCCGCGAATGAGGAACCGGAACACTTCGGCCTCGCGCGGGCTAAGCCCCGCCACCAGCGACCGCTGGCCCTGGAGACGGTCGTGTTCGGCCCGCTGTCTTTCATATTGGATAAGAGCGCGATCGATCGCCCCCATCAATGTCGCTGCGGTAGAACTTTTCTCCAGAAAATCCTTGGCGCCCGCCTTCATCGCCTCGACGCTTGCCTTGATGTCTCCTTCCCCCGTCAGGAACACGACCGGAAATAGCGGCGCCAGCTCGCACAGCCGGCGTTGGATCTGCAGGCCGGATTGGCCAGGCATCTGGAGGTCGAGAAGAACGCAGCCCGGCTCGCAAGCGGAAAGTCGGGAAAGAAACTGATCCCCGGATTCATAAGCTTCGACCCTAAGGCCGTTTGCGGAAAGCAGCCTTGCGGTCGCCGTCCGGTAGGATTTGTCGTCATCGACGATATGGACAACCGGTTTCATCTCGATTGCTCCTCCCTGTGGGCGAGAGGCAGGGCCACGCGAAAGACCGCGCCTCCCTCGGGGCGGTTGTCGGCACGGATGGTACCGCCATAGGTCTCGAGAATGGCGCGGGCTATGGACAGACCCAGCCCCGTCCCCGCCTGCTTGGTGGTATAGAACGGTTCGAATATGCGGATCAGCCTCTCTTCCGGAATGCCGTCTCCGGTGTCGGAGACCCGCAGCTCCGCCTTTTCGTTCGCCAGTCCCGTCGCGAAGGTAAGAGTTCTCCCGGCCGGAACGGCGTCCAGCATGGCGTCCATCGCGTTGGTCGCCAGATTGAGAATGACCTGCTGCACGTGAACCTTGTCGGCACGCACCGGCAGTTCACCGGGCGGCTGGGTTGAGGTCAGCGTAATTCCGCGCCGTTCCGCCTCGCCGTGAATGATGTGGATTGCGCTCGATGTGACATCGTTCAGATCGAACTCCTGCCAATCGATCTCGCTTCTCTTCTTGAGCAACCCTCTCATCCGGCTGATAATATCGCCTGCGCGTTGATCGTCCTCCTGGATGTCGAGAAGAATCTGCTGGATCAGCCCGTGATCCGGGTTTGCACTCCGCAGCAGCACCGAGGCAGCCTCAGCGTTGTTTCGGATGGCCGATAGCGGCTGGTTCAGTTCGTGAGCGATCGACGAGGATAGTGCGCCGGCCGTCGCGGACTGGTTGAGATGGACAGCTTCAAGCAGGTGAAGCTGCGAGCTGCGCTCGGCGTCGCGGCGGCGCCTCCTCTCGAGCAGAAGCACCGAGATGATGCTGGCCTGCGCCAGCACGAGGCCGCCCCCCGCCACCAACACGATCCAATGTTCCTCCCAGAGACTCCTCTCCTTGTGCATCTGGATCGTGCCCGGCGGCAGATCCTTTTCGGCGAGCCCCCAGCGCTTGAGCTGCCGGGCATCGGCGACATAGGTCTGTGGCGCTTCGAGATCGGATACCGGCTTGCCGGCAATCGCATCGATGACGAGGTCACCGACGGTCCGGCCGAGCGCTTCGAATGTGACGGTATTGCCGCCGACGACGCCATGATCGATGTAGGTCTGATAAGGGCCGTAGACAGGCGCGCTGGCCGTCGACGCGATCTGTCTGATCGCGTCGCGCGGAATGAAGTTGCGCCCTGCCCGATCCTTAAAGACCGTCAATGCCAGGATGATGCTGTCGGGCGGTACGCGGGAAGCACGTTCGACCAATTCGTCGATCGTCAGATCTTCCAGATAGGTCGTCGTATCATAGGATTTGGAGAACTGTTTCAAATCCACGCGGGCCGTCGTCAGCCAGCTCCGGTCGAAGTCGGACGAGCCACCGACGACGTAGAGGTGGCGGGCATCGGGCTGCAGGCCGCGGGCCATCTCAGCCGTCTTCAGAATGTCGAAGGTCGAGAAGGCTCCGATAACGTCATCGGGCAAGTCGATCTTCTCGGCGGTGGCGGTGCCGAAACCGGCGGCGACGATTTTTGCGCCTGGAGCGATCGTGCCGCGGTTCGCGACGAAGAAGCTCGTCGATTCCCGGCCGAGGGCCACGACCACGTCGGGGCGGCGCGCCGCGTATTTCTCGCCCAGATAGCGTGCCATGCGCGCGACGTGGTCACCTTCCGGAAACCGCGAGAGATCCAGGAACTCGGAAAACAGGTCGATCTTGCCGTTTGTCGCCTCCAGCAAACGGGTCCGCAGCGCCTCTCCAGCAGCGGTCGTCGCCGCGATCCTCTCGTCATAGGGATAGAGGACGAGGACGCGGGGAACCCGGTCAATGATGGCAATAGAGGTGTCGGAGGCTGCGGCCTGGCGACTGGGCACACTCATGGCGACGACCGCCAACAAAAAGGCAGCGCAGCATAATCGACCTGACCATTCGCCCAAGCCCATCCGCTTTCCCCCCAAAGCCGGGCGACAATAACAGCTTCCCGCTGCGTCGTCATCTGCGCATCACTACTGTCGATTGCCACACATGAAGATTCCCTAAAGTACAATATCGAGCGAAGGCAGCATTCGCTAGGGTTCAGCACGCCGGGGCAGAGATGCGCCGGCTTCGCAACCCGCCGGAGACAGTTCCGGCAGGATCTTCGTTTTCAAAGCAGTCTAGTTGAATCGACGATGCAATCGCAGGCCTTTGCCGCGCGGCTTCGTCATTCAAGAACGTCAACGGAGGGATTTGAAATGAACAGCAGAATCCTTATCCGCTGCATCGGAGCACTGGCTTCATCCACCATTCTTTGGTGTGCGGCCTCGCCCCTGCAAGCGCAGGACTCCCAACGAAAACCCAACATCCTGTTCATCGTTTCGGATGATACCGGCTACGGTGATCTCGGCCCCTATGGCGGAGGTGAAGGTCGCGGGATGCCGACCCCGAACATCGACAAGCTTGCTGAAGACGGCATGACCTTCTTCTCCTTCTACGCCCAGCCGAGTTGCACGCCCGGCCGTGCGGCCATGCAGACGGGGCGAATACCAAACCGCAGCGGCATGACGACTGTCGCCTTTCAAGGTCAGGGCGGTGGCTTGCCCGCGGCCGAATGGACACTTGCATCCGTGCTGAAACGTGGCGGCTATCACACCTATTTCACCGGCAAATGGCATCTCGGCGAAGCGGACTACGCCCTACCGACTGCGCAGGGTTATGATGAGATGCGGTACGCCGGCCTCTACCATCTGAATGCCTATACGTATGCCGATCCCACCTGGTTCCCGGACATGGATCCGAAGCTGCGGGAGATGTTCCAGAAGGTGACCAAGGGGGCTTTGTCCGCCAAGGCAGGAGGACCAGTGACCGAAGAATTCAAGGTCAATGGCCAATACGTCGACACACCCATGATCGACGGTAAGGAGGGCGTTGTCGGCATTCCGTTCTTCGACGGCTACGTCGAGAAAGCGGCACTGGGCTTTCTGGACGAGGCTGCCAAAGCACCGGACGAACCCTTCTTCATCAACGTGAACTTCATGAAGGTCCACCAGCCGAACATGCCGGCCCCAGAGTTCGAGCACAAGTCCATGTCGAAGTCGAAGTATGCGGACTCGATCGTGGAACTCGACACCCGCATTGGCCGAATCATGGACAAATTGCGGGAAACCGGCATGGACCGCAACACGCTGGTTTTCTACACCACCGACAATGGGGCATGGCAGGACGTCTATCCGGACGCCGGATACACCCCGTTCCGCGGAACCAAAGGCACCTTGCGAGAGGGCGGCAACCGTGTTCCTGCGATTGCGGTCTGGCCGGGAAAGATCAAACCCCGCACCAAGAACCACGACATCGTCGGTGGTCTCGATCTGATGGCGACATTCGCCGCCGTCGGTGCGGTTCCGCTACCCGACAAGGATCGCGAAGACAAACCGATCATATTCGATAGCTACGACATGTCGCCGATCTTGCTCGGCACCGGTAAATCGGAACGCAAGTCCTGGTTTTACTTTACTGAAAACGAGCTCTCGCCCGGTGCGATACGCGTCAACAACTACAAGTTCGCCTTTAATATCCGCGGGGATAACGGAGCCTCGACGGGCGGACTGGCGGTCGACACCAACCTCGGCTGGAAGGGTGAGGAGAAGTATGTCGCTACGGTACCCCAAGTGTTCGATCTGTGGCAGGACCCGCAGGAACGCTACGACATTTTCATGAACAACTTCACCGAGCGGACCTGGATGGGCGTCGTCATGGGCGAAGAATTGAAGAAGATCATGGCCACCTACGTGGAGTACCCACCTCGCAAACCCCAGAGCCTGACCTACAATGGTCCCATCACGCTATCGGACTACAGTCGTTTTCAGTGGATCCGAGAATCGTTGGCAAAGGAAGGCGTGAGCATTCCTATGCCGACCGGAAACTAAGTCTTTGGCAGCCCCGGAGCGATCCGGGGCTGCCGTATAGTTCCGAGTTTTAGATTGCTGCAAGCTAGTCGTGGAGGATTTGCGATGATTTCGGCACGTAATTTCCGGTATTTTTCCCGCGGCGTCGCGCTCGCCGCTGCAGTATGGCTTTTTGCCGCGGCGGCGGCGGTCGCTCAGACGGACGCACTGCCTTCGTGGAATGATACTGCGCCGAAGCAAGCGATTATCTCCTTCGTTGAGAAGGTGACAAAACCGGGTTCAGCCGAGTTCGTCCCGGAAGCGGCGCGTATCGCCGTTTTCGACAATGATGGAACCCTGTGGGTCGAGCATCCGATGTATACGCAGCTGGCGTTCGCCCTGGACCGAGTGAAGGGGCTTGCTCCGCAGCATCCGGAATGGAAGCAAACGCAGCCGTTCAAGGCCGTGCTCGAAGGCGATATGAAGACGCTCGCGGCATCCGGCGAAAAGGGCCTCGTCGAGCTTATCATGGCCACGCATGCCGGAATGACCAGCGACGATTTCCAGAAGGTCGTCACTGATTGGCTCGCTTCGGCGCGCGACCCTAAATTCAAGCGGCCATACACCGAACTCGTCTATCAGCCGATGGTCGAGCTTCTCGCCTATCTCCGCGCCAACGGCTTCAAGACCTTCATCGTGTCAGGCGGAGGCATCGAGTTCATGCGGCCATGGGTGGAGAAGGTCTACGGTGTCCCGCCGGAGCAGGTTATCGGCTCGTCGATCAAGACCGAATTCAGGATGCAGGACGACACGCCGACCCTCTTTCGCCTCCCCGAAGTCAATTTCATCGACGACAAGGCCGGTAAACCCGTCGGAATCAACCAGCAGATCGGCCGGCGGCCGATTGCCGCCTTCGGCAATTCCGACGGAGATCTCCAAATGCTGCAATGGACGACCATGGCGGGCGCACCTGCTAGGCTGGGCGTGCTGATCCATCATACCGATGCGAAGCGTGAATACGCCTACGACCGAGATACAGAGTTCGGCCGCCTCGACAAGGCGCTCGATGCAGCCGCGATCACCGGCTGGACCGTCGTCGATATGAAGGCCGACTGGAAGCAGGTCTTCAAGGACTAGGACCGCGCCCTCACGCCAGAGACTTCAACCTGCGGCGGGACCTTGCAAAACGTCATATGGGAGTGATTGAGTGGCAGCGTCTGTTCGATCAGCAGCGGTGAGAGGAACACACCTCCTGTTCTTCCTGTTGCTCGCCTTTGCCGGGCGCAGCCTTGCGAGTGACGACATTTCGATACCCGCCTCCGATCCGCAGATATCGATCCACGAAGGTTTCGTGGACGAAAGGACGTGCGCATCCTGCCACGCCGATCAGGCGGCGGCTTTTTCGAAATCCCACCATGCAAAGGCCATGGCACTGGCCGACAACGGAACGGTGCGTGGCGATTTCGACAATAGCAGGTTCGAACATGACGGCGTCGTCACGACCTTCACCCGCCGCGCCGGCCGCTTCTTCGTTAACACCGAGGGAGCGGACGGCGGCCAGGCCGAGTTCGAAGTCAAATATACCTTTGCCTACGAACCACTGCAGCAATACCTCGTCGACATTGGAGGAGGGCGGCTGCAGGCTCTCGACATCGCCTGGGATACAGCCAGACGGCAGTGGTTCTGGCTCGGAAACGGCACCCCGGCCAAACCCGGATCGACCTATCATTGGACAGGTCCTTTCTACCGCTGGAACCGCACCTGTATCGATTGCCATTCGACCGATCCCCAAGCGGGGTTTCAACCGCAGACGAACGAATACAAGTCGACCTACGTCGCCACCAGCATCGGCTGTCAATCCTGTCACGGCCCGGGCGCAAAACACGTGGCTTTGGCGCGATCGGGCAACGCATCATCCTCGGTCAAGCCGGATACAGGTCTGCCGAAAGTCGATGCGGGCATCTGTTTCGCCTGCCATGCCAGGCGCACCAAGCTGCTGGACGGTTATCAACCGGGAAAGCCCTTTCTCGATTATTTCTCACCCGCCCTGCTTCGGCAGGATCTTTATTTCCCGGACGGACAGATACTCGACGAGGTCTTCGAATATGGCTCGTTTCAGCAAAGCAAGATGGCCAGGGCGGGCGTGACCTGTCTCGACTGTCATCGGCCGCACGAGGCCGGGCTCAAGGCCGAGGGCAATGCACTGTGCACGCAATGCCACACAGAGACGAAGCCGGACCGCTTCGTCAACCAGGATCCGAGCGGGCGGTTCGACACTCCCGCGCACACCCACCATCAGGCCGGTTCGACTGGAGCACAATGCGCCAACTGCCATATGCCCGAACGCACCTACATGAAGGTGGACCCGCGCCGCGACCACTCCTTCGTCATCCCACGGCCCGATCTGTCGGCAACGCTTGGAACGCCGAATGCATGCACGACCTGCCATGTCGGCGAAACCGATGATTGGGCAGCCGAGACAATGGACGAATGGTACGGAACGCAATGGCGCAAACGCGCGTCGATCGCCCATGCCTTCGCCGGAGCCACGAACGGCGATCAAGCCGCGGTGGAGGCTCTGCGCGCCCTAGTCAGCGACCAAAAGCAAGCAGGAATTGTCAGGGGCAGCGCCATCGCCGCACTGAGTGGGATTAGCGGCGTGGATATCACAGCCGATATTCGAACGGCCGCAACCGATGCAGATCCGCTCGTCAGGCTCGGCGCTGCGGAAGCGGCAGGTAACATTCCGCCGGAGCAGAGGCTGGATGCGATCAGCAATCTGCTGAGCGATGCGACGCGGGCGGTGCGCGTTGCGGCCGCCAACGCGCTCGCCAGCACCCCTCCCGAGCTCTTCGGCAATCAGCGCGAAAATTTCGAAGCCGCTGTCGCGGACCTTCGCGCCTATGTCGAAACGAATGGCGACGTCGCGGAAACGCAAAGCAATTATGGCTTCTTCCTGTTCGCCCGCCAGCGTACGGCCGAGGCAGAAGCCGCCTTCCGGCGAGCGATTTCGCTAGACCCAACGCTGGAGGCAACGCGCATCAATCTCGCCGAGTTCTACCGCGCCACGGGTCAGAACGACAGGTCGGAACAAACTTATGCCGAAGCGATCGCCATGGCGCCGGCACGCGCGGATTTGCGCTACGGACATGCGCTGTCCCTGGTACGCAGGCAGGCATTGACCGAGGCGATCACGGAACTCGAAGAAGCGGTGCGGCTCGATCCGCAAAACCCCCGCTACAAGACCACCTTTGCCGTCGCTCTCGATTCCGCTGGCCGGACAGAAGAGGCGCTGGGCAGGCTCGATGGTTGGGCGGCAGGCGGAGACGCCGACATCATCGGCCTGGCACTCCAATACAGTCTCAAGCTTCGACACTTGCCGGAGGCGCTGAAACACGCGGAGGATCTGGCGCGATTGAGGCCTCAGGACCCGCAGATTTCAGGCCTCATCGGGCAGCTGAAGCAGGCGATCAACGGGAAATAGGTATTTTAGCTTGTCCAAATCTACTTCTCGCTGCACAGTGCCGACTCGGGACAGCAGTGCCGAGGCGACAAACGGGATCGGGGGATTCTCATGAAGGCCATATACTTGCGTGCCATTCTGTTACTGGCGGGCATTTCTGCAGCGTCGGGCGGCAACGCCGCCGATATCACGCCGCTCACGCCGGAAGCAAAAACAGTCGAGAGCCAGAGCGGCTGGGAATTCACCTTCGCTCCATATTTCTGGGCTGCCGGCTTATCCGGCGACATTGGGCAGTTCGGGCTTCCGGAAGTTCATGTCGACGCGGACTTCGGCGATATCCTCCAGAACCTCGACTTCGCTTTCATGGCGGCAGGCGAAGCAAGATATGATCGCTTCAGCATCGTCGGTGACGTGATCTACACCAAGCTCGGTGCCGACGCCGACACACCTGCCGGCATCCTTGCCGAGAGCGTCGATGTGACGTCGAAGACCTTCGCGGGATTTCTTGGCGTCGGTTACGCCGTGCTCGAAGACCAAAATGGCCATCTCGACGTGGTCGGCGGCATGAAGGTCTGGTCGGCCAAAACCGAGATTTCCTTCAATGGCGGCATTCTGGCCGGAGTGGATGTCGAAGACAGCGCCACATGGGTTGATGCCGTCGCCGGCGTCAGAGGAAACTACTTCTTCACGCCGGAAATCTATCTCACCGGATGGGGTCTGGTGGGTGCCGGCGGCGCCGACCTCGACTGGGACGTGGCATTGGGCCTCGGCTACAAGTTCAACGACAGCATCTCGGCGGTCGCCGGATATCGCGCACTCGGCGTCAATTACGACAATGACGGGTTCGTCTTCGACGTCGTCCAGCAGGGGCCGATCTTCGGGGTCGCCATTCGGTTCTAACGCCCGGACTGGCGAACTTCGTGCTGTTGGCGATTATCCTTCCGATATGCTCGCCATTAAAGACCTGATTTCTCCAGGAGCCGGAACAACGACGTCCCCCAGGAAGCAGAGAGCCGCCGTGAAAAGAACAGCGGCTCACAGTTCGGTATCCAGCAAGGCTCGATCCTGGGGATATCGTTTCACTTCGCAGAACGCCTGCCTCGCGGGCTGAATTCAATCGGATCATGGAGGCATTGATGACGAACGTCGCTTCTCGGATGGCACTGGTTGTCGCGGCACTCAGTCTCTGGGCAGGTACGGCAAGCGCTCAGTCGAGCGAAGAGCTTGCGAAGAAGTTGTCGAATCCAATCGCCTCGCTCATCAGCGTGCCGTTCCAGTTCAACTACGACCACGGCTATGGTCCCGAAGACGGCGACAAGGCAACGATGAACATCCAGCCTGTCATTCCGTTTTCTCTGAACGAGGACTGGAATCTCATTTCGAGGACCATCCTGCCGGTCACATGGCAGAACGACATCGCCGGACCCTCCGGCACGCAATTCGGCCTCGGCGACACGTTGCAAAGCTTCTTTCTCTCTCCTTCAAAGCCGACCGAGAGTGGCGTGGTCTGGGGTGCAGGACCCGTGTTCCTTCTTCCGACGGGCACGGATGAGCTTCTCGGAAGCGGTAAGTGGGGAGCGGGTCCGACCGCGGTCGTCCTCAAGCAGGACGGTCCCTGGACCTACGGCATGCTCGGCAACCATATCTGGTCATTTGCCGGTCAGAGTGATCGTCGGGACGTGAGTTCGACGTTCATGCAACCGTTCATCTCGTACACCACCAAGGACGCCTGGACTTTCTCGCTGAATACCGAGTCCACCTATGACTGGGAAGCAAACGACTGGTCGGTGCCGATCAACTTCGCAGTCGCCAAGCTGATCACCATCGACAAACAGCCAATCAGCCTGACGGCGGGCATACGATATTGGGCGGCTGCTCCAGACAATGGCCCGGAAGGACTGGGCTTCCGCGTCGCGGTCACGTTCCTCTTTCCTAAGTGAATCCGCAGCCGACGACGCGCTCCGCCCAAACGTCTTGGAGCTCGGGTCTACCAATCTTCGTGAAATATGGGCTTGCCTGGCGTCCATCGAAATTTGCTCTAGGAGCAGGACCTATTAATCTGGCATCAACTGCCAACAGCCATTGTTTGCGGGATAGGCGACGAACGGCAACTTTCCGCCATTGTGAGATTTAGACCAAAGTCTCAAAGCCGCCATAAGCTGCCGTTTGCCAATGATGCTGCGAAGGCTCGACCCCGCCCTAAGCTACGGCCGCTATTTAAGGCGGACACTCGCTCCTTATGTGATGTAATTTATAATAATCTAATGTACAGTAGCGTACCTATCTCGGGCTGTGGTTTAGAGAATTCAACACGTATTGCCAGCCCTCCGGCGACGAACGTCGCCCCGCAACTGACACGCTAGTGCATGGTTTCTTAAATCGGAATCGATTTAAGAACAAAATTATACAGAAATTCAAAGCGTTAAAGCCATATTTGCGCGTCTGAAAAGATGTGTGGAGTTGTAGGCTATTTCAACCGATGGAGGATGTCATGCAGCTGACCAGACGCGACTTCACGAGGGCTTCATTGTTAGCGGCAGGTCTTTTGGGACTTCGCTCCACTGGTGCCGCAGCCGACGATGTAACGGCAGAGGAGGCTCGCGCAATCGCCAAGGAGGCTTATACCTACGGCTTCCCAGCGGTGGACAGCTACCGGATCCAATACGCCTATTTCGTCGACGACAAGAACCCGGAATACAAGGCTCCGTGGAACCACCTCAAGAACATCCCCCGCGTCTACACGCCCGCAGATACGGCAATCCAGACGCCCAATTCCGACACGCCCTATTCCATGATTGGCCTGGACCTGCGCGCTGAACCGATGGTCCTTACTGTGCCAGTGATCGAGAAGGACCGGTATTTCAGCATTCAGCTCATCGACGCTTATACGTTTAACTTCGACTATGCCGGCAGCCGCACGACCGGCAACGACGGCGGCAGCTTCCTGGTCGCGGGCCCCGAGTGGAAAGGCGAGATGCCTGCGGGCATCAAGAATGTGTTTCGCGCGGAGACCGATCTCGTTATTGGGGCTTATCGCACGCAGTTGTTCAACACCGACGACTTGGACAATGTGAAAAAGATCCAGGATGGCTACAAGGCTGAGCCGCTTTCGTCGTTTCTCGGCAAGCCCGCACCTGCGGCCGCTCCCGCAATCGACTTTATCAAGCCGGTTTCGCCGGACGACGAGCGCAAGTCGCTCGAGTTTTTCAACATCCTGAATTTCGTCCTGCGGTTCTGCTCGCTCAATCCATCCGAGACCGAGTTGATGGCGCGTTTTGCCAAGATCGGGATCGGTGCAGGCAAGACAATAGACGTTGCTGCGCTCTCGCCCGGGATGAAGACTACCATGGAACAGGGCATGGCCGACGCCTGGGCCGATCTTGGGATATTGAAAAAGCAGATCGACGCCGGCACGGTGACCTCGGGCGATATGTTCGGCACGCGCGAATACCTCAAGAACAACTATCTGTATCGCATGGCGGCGGCCGTTCTCGGAATTTACGGAAATTCAAAGCAGGAGGCGATGTACCCGGTCTACGCCATTGACACTGAGGGGCAGAAGCTCGACGGCGCCAACCGCTACACCGTCCACTTCGCAGCCGACAAGATGCCGCCGGTTCACGCCTTCTGGTCGCTGACGATGTATGATCTCCCGGCGAGCCTGCTGGTCGCCAATCCGATCGACCGATACCTGCTCAACAAGCCGATGCTGCCGCAATTCGTGAAGGATTCCGATGGAGGCTACACCTTCTATGTGCAGAATGGGTCGCCGGGCAAGGACAAGGAGCCGAATTGGCTGCCAGCGCCCAAAGGCCCCTTCTTCGTCGCGATGCGCCTCTACTGGCCAAAAGACGAGGCGCTCGACGGCACGTGGAAACATCCGCCCATGGCCAAGACATCATAGCCAGTTCGGTTCAGTTCAGTTCGCCGCGGCGTTCAGCCGAATCCTATCCGACTCACAGCCAGACGCGGCAAGCAGGAACAGCAGTTCAAACTGCTACAATGTGCTTGCGTGTCTGAAAAGACCCGCGGCGCTGTAGTAGCAAAAGCTCAACCTTCTTTTGCTATTGCTGGAGCCGGTTGCGTTGGAGATGGTTCGGCGATGAAAATTCCGACAGTGATGGTTCTGATGGCGGCCCTGTTGCAGCCGGTCTCTGCCTTCGGCGAGACCGAATGGATGGGCGGCGCAAGACAATGGTCGGTCGGCTTTTCCAACGAGAGCCCGCATCCCTATTGCCGCCTGCTGTGGGACAGCGAGATCGGCAAGACCATGGAATTCCGCCAGAGCGCGACCGAGACATTCTGGCTGGTCGCAAAGACCACATGGGACATTCCGGCCGGCACGAAGACCGAGGTGACGCTGACCGATCGTACGGTGACGAAAGTAATCGCTGCCGATTTCTTCGACAAGAACACGCTTCGCCTCTGGGGCCCGGCCAGCAAGGGGAGCGCCGGGCTGAAGAAGATCATCAAGAATTCCTTTGCCGGAATGCCTGACGTGCAGATCACATTCGCCGGCGACGAAGGCGACTGGATGCTGCCGCTCTCGCGGGTGGAGCAGCTTTACCCGACTTATCTCCAGTGCCTCAAGCGTCTCGAGGCCGGCGAAAAGCCAAAGAAGAATTCCGAAACTCAGCCGTTCTGACAGCCGACTATAGCGGCGGCGCAGTCTCGCGGATCAGGCTGCGGACAGCCTCGATATCGCCGTTGAGTGGCCGTTCGTCACCATAATGGGAAACACGTTCCCGCACGGCTTGATAGACGAGATCCGTGCCTGCGGCTCGCGGCGCCGTCGTCGCCAGGAAATCATGCGCCTGGGCGGCCGCCATCAGCTCGACCGCCAGGATATATTCGGCGTTGTCGATGACCGCGAGCAGCTTGCCGGCGGCAGCTGTCGGATGCGCGAGAAAATCTTCCTGCAGGCCGGAGGTCAGCCCGCCGTCCATGGCCGCCGGTGCGGCAAGGCGGCGGTTCTCGTTGCTGAGTGCGGCGGCGGTATACTGAGCAATCATGAAGCCGGAATGGCTGCCGGCATCGCTCGCCAAAAAGGGCGGCAGCCCGCTCACCAGCGGATTGACCAGCCGGTCCAGGCGCCGCTCGCTGATCGCGCCGATCTGTGCGAGCGCAATCGCCAGGCTATCGGCCGCCTGCCCAAGGGCCGGGGCGACCGCATGGGCTTCGGAGGAGACGATCGGCTGCTCCGGCGTGCCCGAGACAGCCGGATTGTCCGTCACCGAAGCAAGTTCCTGATCGACGACGCGGGCGGAATTGTCGAAGACATCGCGGGCTGCGCCATGGGCATGCGGCACCGAACGAAGGCTGAGCGCATCCTGCGTGCGCCGGCCGAAGGCGGCGGCGACAAGACCGCTGCCCTGAAGCCGCGCGCGCAGGCTCGCTCCTACGTTCTCTATTCCCGCCGATGGGCGCAGCGCCAGTACGACTTCGTCGAAGGCGCCGATCTGGCAGCCCGCCGCTTCCAGCGTCAGTGCTGCGATCGCATCGGCCCAGTCGAGCAGCCGTTCGGCGCGCGATAGCGCGACAGTGGTCAGGCCGGTGGCGCAGGCCGTGCCGTTGACAAGGCTCAAGCCCTCCTTGGCCCCAAGCACCAAGGGCTCGAGGCCGATCGCGGCAAGCGTCTCTCGGCCGCTCATGCGCCGACCATCCAACTGAGCGCTGCCTTCGCCGATTAGAACAAGGGCAATATGGGCATTGTGGACGAGATAACCGGCAGAGCCCTTCGACGGCACATCCGGAATGCAATCGTGTTCTAGCAGTGCCGCAAGATGCTCGACGATCTCGCGCCGCACCCCGGAATGGCCATGAGCGAAATTGGCGATCCCGGCTGCGATGATGGCGCGCACCTCGCGGGCGGCAAGCAACGGCCCAACGCCGCAGGCATGGCTGAGCACGATGCTGCGCGACAACAGGCTCTGCGAGGCGCGATCAACCACCGTATCGGCCAGCGCCCCGACGCCGGTGTTGATGCCATAGGCGCGCGCACCGGTCTCGACGATGCGCGCAACGATGCGGCTTGCCTGCTCGACACGTGCAAAGGCGGCGGGCGACAGCGCAAGCTCTTCCCCGGCCGCAACGCGCGCGACTTCGCGCCAGGTGAGCCCCGCATCGATGGTGACCGTCATTGACCGCTTCCGAAATGGCCAATGAACTGGCGGAAGGCGGGGGTCGCGCCGCCGGTGAACATTTCCTCCGGCTTGCCGCTGCTTTCGATCAAGCCTTCGCGCATGAAGACGACGCGGTTCGAGACGTTGCGGGCAAAGCTCATCTCATGGGTGACGACGAGCATGGTCATGCCTTCCTCGGCAAGCGAGCGCATGACGCGCAGCACCTCGCCGACGAGCTCCGGATCGAGCGCCGAAGTCGGCTCGTCGAAGAGCATCACCTTCGGCTTCATTGCCAGCGCCCGGGCAATCGCCGCACGCTGCTGCTGGCCGCCGGAGAGGTGGGCGGGATAGGCGTGGCGCTTGTCGGCGATACCGACCTTTTCGAGCAGCGCTTCGGCCTCGGCGATGCAGTCGGCCCGCGGCCGCTTCAGCACATGGATCGGGCCCTCGATGACGTTCTGCAGGATCGTCATGTGGGACCAGAGATTGAAGGACTGGAACACCATGCCGAGTTCAGAGCGGATATGGTCCACTTGCTTCTGGCTGGCCGGCTTGCTCCGGCCGTTCTTGTGCACCATGCGGATCTCCTCGCCGTCGACCCAGATTTCGCCGTCGCTGGCGGTTTCGAGCATGTTGATGCAGCGCAGAAAGGTCGATTTTCCGGAACCGGAGGCGCCGAGCAGCGAAATCACATCGCCGTCTTCAGCATCGAGGGAAATGCCGCGCAGCACCTCGTGCGTACCGAAGCTCTTGCGGATATTGCGGACCGATAGTCGGGTTACGCCTGGCATGGGTGCTCCAATCGGGTCAAAATGCTTACGCCTTCAGCGCCTGCGGGGCCGCGCGGCGATGTCGCGAGAGCGAATATTCGAGCAGAGCCATGCCCTGCAGGATGATGAAGTTGAGGACGAGATAGATGATCGCCGCACAGAGAAAGACTTCCATCGTGCGGTAGGTCTGCGAGATCAGCCGCTGGGCGACGCCGGTGACCTCCCAGACGGTGACGAGGCTTGCGAGCGCCGTCGACTTCATCATCAGCACGATCTCGGTGGAATAGGCCGGCAACGCGTGGCGAAAAGCGATCGGCGCCAGGATACGGCGGACCAGCAGGAAGCCGGACATGCCGATCGAGCGCGCCGCCTCGATCTCTTTCGGCGAGACGGCGCGAATGCCGCCGCGGAAGATCTCCGCCGTGTAGCCGGCGGTGCAGAGCGCCAGCGACAGCACGGCGCAGACCATCGGCTCGCGCAGGAACGGCCAGAGGAAGGAATAACGGATGAAGCCGAACTGGCCGAGGCCGTAGAATACCAGGAACATCTGGATCAGCAGCGGCGAGCCGCGGAAGATGAAGATGTAACCCTTGGCGAAGCTTGACAGCACCGGGTTGCCGCTGGTCCGCATCCAGACGATGACGAGCGCCAGCAGGCCACCGGTTAGGATCGACAGCGAAAACAGGATGAGCGTCGTCGGTACGGCCTTGAGCAGGGTGACCAAGGTCGAGGCGATGAAGGTGAAATCCATTGTCGCCTCCTTACGCCTGGCCCATGGCGGATGCCGGCATGCTGCGATTGGCGCGGCGCTCCGCCCCGTTGAAGATGCGGTCAGAAAGGCTGGTCAGGAGCAAATAGAGGCAGCCGCCGGCGATGAAGAACAGGAAATATTGCCGCGTCGAGCCCGCCGCCACCTGGCTGGTGCGCATCAGTTCGGCAAGGCCGGTGACGGAGATCAGCGCCGAATCCTTGAGACTGAGCTGCCAGACGTTACCGAGGCCGGGGATGGCGAGGCGAAACACCTGCGGCATGATGATGCGGCGAAGGCGCATGCCGCGATGCATGCCGATCGCCGAGGCTGCCTCGAGCTCGCCCTTGGAGATGGCGAGAAAAGCGCTGCGGAACACCTCCGCCTGATAGGCGCCGGAGATGATGCCGACGGCAAGCGCGCCCGCGATAAAGGAGGGCAGGCCGAGGAAACCTTCGTAACCCATCGCCTGGCCGATCGAGGTGACGGCCGAGGAGCCGCCGAAATAGATGAGATAGATGATCAGCAGCTCGGGCACGCCGCGAAACACAGTCGTATAGACGTTGCCGAGCGTGACGAGGACAAGATTACCGGAGAGTTTTGCCGCAGCGACGATCGCGCCGAGCACCGCGCCGATCGCGAGCGCTGTAGCCGTGACAGCCAGCGTCATCAAGGCAGCGGCAATGAGCAGCGCGCCCCATCCGGTCGAGCCGAAGCCGAGCAGTTCCAAGCTTGCCATATCGTCCGTTCCCCGTCCGTGGCAGTGTTTTGCGGATTGACACCAGAGCATGATGCCGAAAAGTGTGAGCGGCTTTCGGACGACATCATGCTCTAACTCTTTTCTTTAGAACAGGATCAGATTTTAGGCCGGCCGGGCCTGAAAACATCCTGTTCGAGCATGCTGTCTCCGGCGATAAAGCCGGAGACAGCTGTATGAGGCCGAAAGGCCGAAACGCTTATTCCTGCGGGCTGACGTCGACCTGGAACCACTTCATCGACAGGTTCTTGACGGTTCCGTCGGCAAGCGTCGACTTGATCGCCTCGTTGAACTTGTCGCGCAGGTCGGTATCGGCCTTGCGGACGCCAAGGCCTTCGCCCTCGCCCCAGATCGAGCCGACGATCTCGGGGCCGGTGAAGTCGAGCGTGTCGTTGGCCGCCTTAAACGCGTTGGCGAAATAGACGGCGTCGTCGAAGCCAAGGTCGATACGGCCGTTCTGCAGGTCGAGGTCGCGGTCGGCGCCGGTCTTGTATTCGCGGATCTCGGCAATATCGCCGAAATTGTCATAGACGAACTTGGCATAGACGGTTGCCGCCTGGATGCCGATCGTCTTGCCCTTGAAGGCGGCCTTCAGCGCGTCGATCTCCTTCACGCCGGTCTGGCCGGGGGTCATCTTGATCGTGGCGCCGGTGCCGGCGGCCTTTGCCAGCGGGCTGTCCTTGGCGGTGGCGAAGGCAGCAGGAGTAGCGGCATAAGGAATGGTGAAACCGATCACCTGCTTGCGCTCCTCGGTGATCGACAGCGCATCCATGATGACGTCGAACTTGCCGGCATTGAGCGCCGGGATCATGCCATCCCAATCGGAGGCGACCAGCGTGCACTCGATCTTGGCGCGCTCGCAGAGCACCTTGGCGAGTTCCGGTTCGAAGCCGCCAAGCGTGCCGTCGGCATTGGTGAGGTTCCAGGGCGCGTAGGCACCTTCAAGTGTAATGGTCGCCTTTGTCCAGTCCTTGGAAAAGGCAGGGGCGGCGAAAGCGGAAAAAGCCGCCACGCCGCAGAACAGGATTGCGCTGAATTTCATTGATGAATTCTCCTCTGGAGTTGAAACAGACCTTGCGGCACCACGGCCGATCTTCGCCGGCTTGCCCTTTCCCGTCCTATTTCTGTTTCAAGGACCGATTGGGAGGTTGTATATGGTACCATATGAGATATTTTGTGTTATGCAAGAGGGAAAGTCGATTTATGTGGCGAATTGCATTCGTGCAAAAGGAATAGGCAATGAAACGTCCCGGCGAGATGAAGCGCGAACTGGCGGAAAATGATAGCACCCCGCTCTATGCCGGCGTCAAGCAGGTGATCCTCGACCGCATCCAGAGCGGCGAGTGGCCGCCGAAATACCGGGTGCCGTCGGAAAACGAGCTGGTCGTCGAACTCGGCGTCAGTAAGATGACCGCCAATCGGGCGCTGCGCGAACTTGCCAACGAGGGCGAACTTGTCCGCATTCAGGGCGTCGGCTCCTTCGTTGCCGAACGCAAGGGCTATTCGGCACTGTTCGAGGTCCGCAACATCGCCGAGGAAATCGCCGAACGCGGTCATGTCCACGAGGCCTCCGTCGTTGTTCTCGCCCAGGAAGCCGCCTCTCCCGAGGTTGCCGACGCGCTCGAACTGCCGATTGGCGCCGCGGTTTTCCACTCGTTGATCGTCCACAGCGAAAACGGTGTTCCCGTGCAGATCGAGGACCGTTTCGTCCATCCGGAGGCCGCGCCTGAATATCTCGTCCAGGATTTTTCGACGCTGACGCCGAACGCCTATCTGACTGCCTCAGCCCCGCTCAGCGGCTCCGAGCATGTCGTCGAGGCGGCGATGCCGCAGGCCTGGGAATGCAAGCTCTTGACCATCATGAAGACCGAACCGTGCCTGACGATCCGCCGGCGCACATGGTCGGCGAAACAGGTGGTCTCGACCGCCCGCCTCGTCTATCCCGGCCACCGCTATCGGCTGGAAGCGCGCAGCGGCAAGATGTTCGAGGAATGAAAACGCTCGCGATGTTGTATATGGGACCGCGCAATACCATCGGCGGGAGTGAGGGGTGCGATCAGGTTCGGGAGGAACAACTTCCCGCTTGAGAGGTTAGGGGGGCCTTGTTGATGGAGCAAACGATGCCGAAGTATTTTTTCCACGTCCGCAGGAACGATGTCTTCAATGAAGATCTGGAAGGCATTGACCTAGCCACGCCCGAGCTGGCGTTCGAGGAAGCAACGGCCGCCGCCCGCGAAATCGTCGCGGAAAGGATCCGCATGGGCGATCCCACGGACGGAGACACTTTCGAGATCAGGACCGAAGACGGCTCGTTGGTCGCAACCGTTCCTTTCCGGTCGGCGGTTCAGTTGAACTAGGTCCATCGGCGTCGATGCTGAAAAGCCGCCTTATTGTCAAAATCAGACAGAGCGTGAACTCTCTGAACCATAGGAGTGGCGTCGCGTTGGTCACCAAAGCGGTGCTATCATGACAATAATCAGGCAGAGCGGGACTAAGAATAGGTTGCTGCGCCGGTTTCCGGAGGAAGCCTTCGGGCGTCTGGCGCCGTTCCTGGAACCCGTCGATCTTCCGGTCAAGCACGCGCTCGTGCTGCCGCGCAAGCCGATCGAGCATGTCTGCTTTCTTGAAAGCGGCCTCGCCTCGATGGTTGCGGAAAGCTCGGACGGCAAAAGCGTTGAAATCCGCCACATCGGGCGCGAAGGGATTGCCGGTTATCCCGTTGTGCTGGGCGTCGACCGAACCCCGAACAGTACCTTCATGCAGGTGCCGGGCCACGGGCTTCAGGTGGCCACGGAGCATTTTGTTCCGATCCTTGAACACCCAGAGGTGCGGCAACTGCTGCTGCGTTATATTCATACCTGCGAATTGCAGCTTGCCCACAGCGCGCTGGCCGCCGCCAAATTCAACGTACATCAGCGGCTGGCGCGCTGGTTGCTCATGTGTCACGACCGTATCGACGGCAATGATCTGCCACTGACGCACGAATTCCTGGCGCTGATGCTTGGCGTCAGGCGGGCGGGCGTCACCGATGAGCTGCACATCCTTGAGGGCATCTACGCCATCAAATCGACACGCGGCAACGTCCGCATCCTGGATCGCGACATGCTGATCGAAATCGCCGATGGCTGCTACGGGGTGCCGGAGCAGGAGTACGAGCGGCTGATCGAGACGTCGGCGCGGCCGTCGGTACTTCCCGTCCATCCAAACGGAAATCCCCTTCACGGTATTCTTTGAGCAGTCTCCCGCGACCGCGCTGTGCTCGACCATTCGCCTCGATACCGCCGCCGCGGTCAGCTAATGCCGGCAAATTATCACCCAGCCCAGCCAAAGGTTGAGGCGCAAGCCACCCAACAGCGGCCGATCGCGTTCCGGCGGAAAGAACGCATGACTTTGGCCGCCTCCGCGACGTACCACTGATTTTTAGGGGTCCTGCTGATCACATGGCGGACGGTGACGCTGCCGGCGGCCCTCATGCCCAGCAGTTCCGACAGCCGGCCATGGGCGGATCCAGCTGGTTCGTCACCGGGCACCAGCCGGTTGGATCGCGCTCTCTATCACGATGCCGGCGTGAAACGCGCCACCAACGCGTGGCGATCGCCCGGATAGGTGAAGCGCACGTGCGTCACTGGGCCAGCATTGCTCCAGGTGCGGCGTTCGACCACGAGACAGGCGGTATTGCGCGCGATGTCCAGGACTGCGGCCACTTCGGCATTGGCCGAGACGGCATGGATCCGATGTTCGGCCGTGCTCCACGGCACTTGGTTCAGCAGCCAGGGGCCTGGCGCCGTCGTCAGGAAATCGGCATCGGCGGCTTCTGGAACCGTCGCAAGACTGATCAGCCGCTCCTCCAGGCAAAAGGGCCGCGCGCCGGCATTGTGGATGCAGACGACTTCGACGACCGAGGACGCCACAGGCAGTTCCAGCCTTCGACTGTCGTCCACCTTGGCCTTGCGGCTCACCTTCTTCGAAACCGCATAGGAATAGGGCAGGTTCAGCGACCGCACCTCGGCCTTGATATCGTGGATTTCAAGAATGGCCGATTGCGCCTGCGGCTGGGTGACGAAGCTGCCGGACTTCTTGCGGCGCTCGATCAGGCCGGCCTTGGCAAGCTGGGTCAGCACCTTGTTCACCGTCATGCGCGAGCAGTCATACTGCGTGGCGAGATCGACCTCGAAGGGAATGCGGTGCCCCGGCGGCCAATCGCCCGAGACGATACGGCCCTCGATGTCGCTAAGGATGCGCTGGTGCAAGGTGGGATCCTTGCTTTGGTTCATCGCCACGTTCCGTTTGGTCTCCCGCTATCTCTTTGTTTTTACGCAATCCCGGACGCGAACCGCTCCACACTTGCTGGAATTGCTCTAATTCGAATGCCTGGACAGGAAAAGCTCTTTTTCAGTCGGCCAGCAGTTCACCCATCGCAGCGAGGAAGCGCCGGTCGATGGCATCACGCTTGAGATGGCGACCGCCCTCCACCTGCTTGCGGCCATGCGCCCAGACGCAATCGACGGAAATGCCGCCTGCAAACAGCCAGTGATCGAGGATCTGGTCGCCTGCGAGATAAGGAACAGCCGTCGTATCGAGCGAAACGATATCGGCGTGATGGCCCTCAGCAAGACCCGCCGGTGCTTTCAGCGCAGCACCGCCGCCGGCAAGCGCATGAGTGAACAGCGAAAGCGCCGTCGATCCGCCGGGTGCCGCGACGACGTTGCGGGCGCGAAGCGCCAGGCGCTGCGAATATTCGAGCTGGCGCAGTTCCTCCGGCACGGAGATCAGCACGTTGGAATCCGAACCGATGCCGTAACGCCCGCCCTCTTCGAGAAAGAGCGGCGCGGCGAAAGCGCCGTCGCCGAGATTGGCTTCGGTAATCGGGCAGAGGCCGGCGATCGCGCCGCTTTTCGCCATCCGCCGCGTTTCGTCCTCGGTCATGTGCGTCGCATGGATCAGGCACCAGCGCTCATCCATAGGCGCATGATCGAGCAGCCATTGCACAGGCCGCGCGCCGGACCAGGCAATGCAGTCCTCGACCTCCTTCACCTGCTCGGCGACATGGATATGGATGGGACCGTCGCCGGCCATCGGCACCAGCCTTGTGAGCTCCTCCGGTGTCGCCGCCCGCAGGCTGTGCGGCGCCAGCCCAAGCTCGGCGCCGTCGAGCCGGCCGGTGACTGCCCGGCATCCCTCCATCAGCCTTTCGAAGCTTTCGAGCGAATTGATGAAACGCCGCTGGCCGTCGATCGGGGCAGCGCCGCCGAAGCCGGAATGGGCATAGAAGACCGGCAGCAGTGTCAGGCCGATACCGGTCTCTTGACTTGCCGCGCCAATGCGTTCGGCAAGCTCGGCGATATTGGCGTAAGTGCCCCCATCCCTGTCGTGGTGGAGATAGTGGAACTCGCCGACGCGGGAAAAACCGGCCTCCAGCATTTCCGCATAAAGCTTGGCCGCGACCGCCTCGACATGATCAGGCGTCATCGCCAGGGCAAACTTGTACATGACCGTGCGCCAGCTCCAGAAGCTGTCATTGGCCGGGCCGCGCACTTCGGCAAGGCCGGCCATCGCCCGCTGGAAGGCGTGGCTATGCAGGTTTGCCATGGCGGGAACGAGGAGAGCATGACACTCGTCGCCGGGCTCGGGAGAAGTGCCGATTTCGACCCGCGCGATGCGCCCGGCCTCAAGCGTCAGCCGCACATCCTTCTGCCAGCCCTGCGGCGTCAGCGCCGTGTCTGCGTGAAGTGTGGTCATGACCTTGCCTCTCCTCTTGCCGTGCCGCCGATCTTTCTTTTCCAGAAAAGCGCACAAAATTTCTCTTGTCACCTGTCGATTATGTATATACATGTTTCGGCATAAGGAAAGGCGCAAAGCTGATGACCGGGAACATTTTTTCAGACGAAGCCCCATCCGCCGACACCCGCCCAGTGCTGTGGCGCAATGCGCGGCTGGCCACGCTGGCGTCTGCTAAAGAAGGGCTCGGCATCGTTGAAAAGGGCGCCGTGCTGATCGAAAACGGCCGCATCGCCTTTGCCGGCGCCGAAAGCGAGCTGCCAGCATCGGCCATCGAACGCTCCGAAATCGTCGATCTCGAAGGCCGCTGGGTAACGCCCGGTCTCGTCGACTGCCACACCCATATCGTCCACGGCGGCAACCGCGCCCGCGAGTTCGAAATGCGCCTTGCAGGCGCGACTTATGAGGAGGTCGCGCGCGCCGGCGGCGGCATCGTCTCCTCGGTGAAGGCGACCAATGCGCTGTCGGTCGAGGAGCTCGTCGCGCAGGCTCTGCCGCGGCTCGACACGCTGCTTGCCGAAGGCGTGACGACGATCGAGGTCAAGTCCGGTTACGGGCTGAACCGGACCGGTGAAGTGAAGATGCTGCAGAGCGCCCGCCTGCTCGGCCATGTCAGACCAGTCCGCGTCGCCACCAGCTATCTCGGCGCCCATGCGACGCCCGTGGAGTATAAGGGGCGCAACGGCGATTATCTCGATGATGTCGTTCTGCCCGGTCTCGACGACATGCATGGCCTCGGTCTTGCCGATGCCGTCGACGGCTTCTGCGAGGGCATCGCTTTTTCGACCACCGAGATCGCCCGCGTCTTCGACAAGGCCAAGGCGCTCGGCCTGCCGGTCAAGCTGCATGCCGAGCAGCTCTCCAATCTTGGCGGCGCCAGGCTCGCCGCATCCTATGGCGCATTGTCGGCCGATCATCTCGAATATCTCGACGAAGATGGCGTTGCGGCGATGGCCGCGGCCGGCACCGTCGCCGTGCTGCTCCCCGGCGCCTTTTACGCCATCCATGAAAAGCAGAAGCCGCCGGTGGAGGCGCTGCGGCGGGCAGGCGTGCCGATCGCGATCGCCACTGATTGCAATCCCGGCACCTCGCCGCTCACCTCGATGTTGCTCACCATGAACATGTCGGCCACGCTTTTCGGCCTCACCGTCGAGGAATGCATCGCCGGCGCCACCCGCGAAGGCGCCCGCGCCCTTGGCCTGCTCGACCAGACGGGAACGCTCGAACCCGGCAAATCCGCCGATCTCGCCGTCTGGAATATCGAAAGCCTCGCCGAGCTCGTCTACCGCATCGGCTTCAATCCGATTCACGCACGCGTCTTCAAGGGCGAAAGGAACGGTCGATGACCATCACGCTCCACCCGGGGTCCGTCTCGCTCAAGGATCTCGAAACCGTCTACTGGACCGGCGTGCCGGCAAGGCTCGATCCCGCCTTCGATGCCGGGATCGCCAAGGCCGCTGCCCGTATCGCCGAGATCGCCGCCGGCAACGCGCCGGTCTACGGCATCAATACCGGCTTCGGCAAACTCGCCTCGATCAAGATCGACAGCGCCGATGTGACCACCTTGCAGCGCAATCTCATCCTGTCGCATTGCTGCGGCGTCGGCGCGCCACTGCCTGAGAATATCGCGCGGCTGATCATGGCGCTCAAGCTGGTCTCGCTTGGGCGCGGTGCCTCCGGCGTGCGGCTGGAGCTGGTGCGGCTGATCGAAGGCATGCTGGAAAAGGGCGTCATTCCGCTGATTCCGGAAAAGGGCTCTGTCGGCGCCTCCGGCGATCTTGCCCCGCTTGCCCATATGGCGGCGGTGATGATGGGCGAGGCCGAAGCCTTCTTCGCCGGCGAACGCCTCCCGGGCGCGCAAGCCCTCGAAAGGGCCGGGCTGAAACCAGTGGTGCTCGCCGCCAAGGAGGGTCTCGCTCTCATCAACGGCACCCAGACCTCGACGGCGCTGGCACTTGCCGGCCTCTTCCGCGCCCATCGCGCCGCGCAGGCGGCTCTGATTACCGGCGCCATGTCCACCGATGCCGCCATGGGCTCTTCGGCGCCCTTTCATCCGGATATTCACACACTGCGTGGCCACAAGGGCCAGATCGACACGGCCGCCGCACTTCGGGCGCTCCTCGAAAACTCCATCATTCGCCAGAGCCACATCGAGGGCGACGAGCGCGTGCAGGATCCCTATTGCATCCGCTGCCAGCCGCAGGTCGACGGTGCCTGCCTCGATCTGTTGCGCTCGGTTGCCCGCACCCTCGAAATCGAGGCCAACGCGGTCACCGACAATCCGCTGGTGCTTTCGGACAATTCCGTCGTCTCCGGCGGCAATTTCCACGCCGAACCCGTCGCCTTCGCCGCCGACCAGATCGCGCTCGCCGTCTGCGAGATCGGCGCGATTTCGCAGCGCCGCATCGCGCTGCTCGTCGATCCGACCCTCTCCTACGGCCTGCCGGCCTTTCTCGCCAAGAAGCCGGGCCTGAACTCCGGCCTGATGATCGCCGAGGTGACGTCAGCGGCGCTGATGTCCGAAAACAAGCAGATGTCGCACCCCGCCTCGGTCGATTCGACCCCGACATCGGCCAATCAGGAAGACCATGTCTCCATGGCCTGCCATGGCGCCCGCCGCCTGCTCGCCATGACCGAGAACCTGTTCGGCATCATCGGCATCGAGGCGCTGACCGCCGCCCAAGGCGTCGAACTGCGCGCGCCGCTGTCGACCAGCCCGGAGCTTGGCAAGGCGATCACGGCCATCCGCACCAAGGTGGCGAGCCTCGACGTTGACCGCTACATGGCAAACGACCTCGCCGCCGCCGCCGAACTGGTGGCGACGGGTGCGCTGAACGCCTCGGTTTCTTCTGGGATCTTGCCGGTTCTGGAGAGCTGAGATGACGATCAAGGAAAAAGTCTCCGTGCCATGCGAAATTCGCCAAGGCACCTCCCCCGTCATCCTCGGCTTTCCCCATACCGGCACCGAGGTCCCGCCCGAGATCGCCGATCGCCTCAACGACAATGGCAGGATGCTGGCCGACACCGACTGGCACATCCACCGGCTCTATGACGGCCTGCTCGACAATGTCACGACGGTGCGCGCCACATTCCACCGCTACGTGATCGACGCCAACCGCGATCCGGCCGGCGTCAGCCTCTACCCCGGCCAAAACACCACCGGCCTCGTTCCCCAGACGGATTTCGACGGCAAGGCGATCTGGAAGGAAGGCGCCGCACCCGACGAGGCCGATATCGCGGCGCGGCTGCGGGACTTTCATGCTCCTTATCACGCGGCCCTTGCCGCCGAGATCGAGCGCGTGAGAGCAATCCACGGCGTCGCGATCCTCTACGACTGCCATTCGATCCGCTCCCACATTCCCTTCCTCTTCGAAGGCAAGCTGCCGGATTTCAATATCGGCACCGATATGGGCAAGACGTGCGACAGCGCGATCGAGCAGGCGACGCTTACCGTCGTCGAAGCCGCCGAGGGTTACGACAGCGTGCTCAACGGTCGTTTCAAGGGCGGCTGGACGACACGCCACTATGGTCGGCCCGAAACCGGCGTGCACGCGATCCAGATGGAGCTCGCGCAATCGACGCATCTGCAGAGCGAGGCGGCGCCCTTTGCCTATGACGCCGCCAAGGCGGACAGACTTCGCGTTCATCTCAAGAACATTCTGGTGCGCATCGAACAGATTGCGCCAGGCCTGAAACGATAACGATCTCTCGACAGGGGAACCGCCATGAGCAATCCACGCCACAATATCCGCGAAATCCGCGCGCCCCGCGGCAACGATCTCAATGCCAAAAGCTGGATGACCGAAGCGCCGCTACGCATGCTGATGAACAATCTCGACCCCGACGTCGCGGAAAATCCGAACGAGCTCGTCGTCTATGGCGGCATCGGGCGCGCCGCCCGCACCTGGGAGGATTTCGACCGCATCGTCGCGACGCTGAAGACGCTGACGGAAGAAGAAACGCTGGTCGTGCAATCCGGCAAGCCGGTCGGCGTGTTCCGCACCCACAAGGATGCGCCGCGGGTGCTGATCGCCAATTCCAACCTCGTGCCGCATTGGGCGACCTGGGACCATTTCAACGAGTTGGATAAGAAGGGCCTTGCCATGTACGGCCAGATGACGGCCGGCTCGTGGATCTATATCGGCACCCAGGGCATCGTGCAGGGCACCTACGAGACCTTCGTCGAGGCCGGCCGCCAACACTACGGCGGCAATCTCAAGGGCAAATGGATCCTGACCGGCGGTCTCGGCGGCATGGGCGGCGCCCAGCCGCTCGCCGCCGTCATGGCCGGCGCCTGCTGCCTTGCCGTCGAATGCAATCCCGATTCGATCGATTTTCGCCTGCGCACCCGCTATGTCGACGCCAAGGCCGAGACGCTCGATGAAGCGCTCGAGATGATCGACCGCTGGACCAAGGCCGGCGAGGCGAAATCCGTCGGTCTGCTCGGCAACGCCGCCGAAATCCTGCCGGAGATGGTCCGCCGCGGCATCCGCCCCGATATCGTCACCGACCAGACCTCGGCGCACGACCCGATCAACGGCTACCTGCCGAAGGGCTGGACGATGGGCGAATGGAAGGCAAAGCGCGAAACCGATCCGAAGGCCGTGGAAAAAGCGGCGCGCGCCTCGATGCGCGAGCATGTCGAAGCGATGATCGCCTTCTGGAACGCCGGCGTGCCGACCCTCGATTATGGCAACAATATCCGCCAGGTCGCCAAGGATGAAGGCCTCGAAAACGCCTTCGCCTTCCCTGGCTTCGTGCCGGCCTATATCCGGCCGCTGTTTTGCCGCGGCATCGGCCCCTTCCGCTGGGCGGCCCTTTCGGGCGATCCGGAGGATATCTACAAGACCGATGCCAAGGTGAAGGAGCTGCTGCCTGACAACAAGCACCTGCATCATTGGCTCGACATGGCCAGGGAGCGCATCGCCTTCCAGGGCCTGCCGGCGCGCATCTGCTGGGTGGGCTTGGGCGACCGCCACAAGCTCGGCCTCGCCTTCAACGAGATGGTGAGAACAGGCGAGCTCTCCGCCCCGATCGTCATCGGTCGCGATCATCTGGACTCCGGCTCCGTCGCTTCGCCGAACCGCGAGACCGAAGCGATGAAGGACGGTTCCGACGCCGTCTCCGATTGGCCGCTGCTCAACGCCCTGCTCAACACGGCGTCGGGCGCCACCTGGGTGTCGCTGCATCACGGCGGCGGCGTCGGCATGGGCTTCTCGCAGCATTCCGGCATGGTCATTTGCGCCGATGGCACGGACGATGCCGCAAGACGCCTCGAGCGCGTGCTCTGGAACGACCCGGCGACCGGTGTCATGCGCCACGCCGATGCCGGTTACGAGATCGCCATCGACTGCGCCAAGGAAAAGGGCCTGCGCCTGCCCGGCATTCTCGGGAACTGAGCCCGGTGAGGATCCTGCGCGCCGGCGATCACAAACGCATGCCCTGGAAAAACGGCAAGGGAGAGACGGTGGAGATCGCCGTCTTTCCGCCCGGCGCGTCGATCAATGACTTCGACTGGCGCATCAGCATGGCAACGGTCGCAGAGGATGGCCCGTTTTCGATCTTTCCTGGCATCGACCGGACGCTTGCAATCCTTGATGGCAACGGCATGGTGCTCGATGTCGCAGGCAGCAAGCCCGTGGTTCTGACAATGGCAAGCGATCCGCTGGCCTTCACGGCGGATATCCCGGTCGCGGCCAGGCTCGAGGACGGAGCCATCACCGATCTCAACGTGATGACGCGCCGCAACGGGCTTACCCATACGCTGATCCGCATCGACGTCGATGGCGGCAAGTCCGTGCCGCTTTCGCCCTCGACATGCCTGTTGCTTTGTCATTTCGGCGCACTGTCATTCCGCCGGGGCGGCGAGACCGGCGCGCTCGCGGCCGGCGATGCGCTGCTGATCGAGGACGCGACTGCCACCGTGCTAAAAATCGATGGCGAAGCCAGATGTTATCTCGCTTCGATCACCGCAGGCTGATCTTCGAACAACGGGTTGAAAACATTAAATAATCTAGGATTTGGCGAAGCATTGGCATAAACCATCGCCATCTCGGGCCATGGACGTCATTCCTCGTTTCGGTCTAAACTTCGCCCTTGTGATGCGGAAGAAGACCTAGACTGCCCGCAACGTGGCGGGGAGCAAGGGAGCAGGCGTGACGGATCCATACGATATTCTCGGCGTTGAACGCGATGCGGACGAGGCGCAGTTGAAGGCCGCCTATCGGCGCCTGGCAAAAGTTGCCCATCCCGATTCGGGCGGTGATTCGGACGCCTTCGCCCATCTGCAGAAAGCCTACGGGCTGCTTCTCGATCCGGTACGGCGCAAGGTCTACGACGACACCGGCTACGACGTCGAATTCGCCGACGCGGCCGAATTGCAGGCGCTGGTGATGATCGAGAAGCTCGTCACCGACGCGGTGCTCGACGAGCGCGCACCAGGAAGTTTCGATCCCGTCGCCGTCATGCAGGACAGCCTTTCCGAAGAACTGCGCAAGGCGCGTTTCAGCAAGAGCGAGCTCGAGCGCCACGCCTCGCGAATCGGCCTGCATCTGGAACGGCTCGAAAAACAGTCAGGCCGCGACGTGCTTGCCCACATGTTCCGCGCCCGCATCGAAGCGATCTCCAAGGCGGTCGCCGAAACCGAGGCGAAGATCAAGGCGACGGAACGCGCCGCCGACATGATCTCCGGCTATGTCTACGACATCGATCCGCCGCCGCTGCCGGATGACACGGTCACCAGCATCGAATGGGCCGAGCCCTCCAGAAACCGCTCCACCGGCTGACGGGCGGCGTAGGACGCGGCTGATCTTAATAAGACAGCTTGGGATACCAGTCGGCCGGCCGGCCTTCGGGCGTCGAATCGATGACGGTCCAGAGCGGCATCAGGTCGGGCGCCCCGCGCGGATCCTCACCGGGATCGGCCGTCACCCCGCCCATCTCCTGGCTCCAGAAATGGCGGATGGTGCCGTCGCGCCGCGTGAAAACGTTGAAGGCCGCGTCATCGCCGCCATCCTGGCCGATTGCGTGATAGTCGCGGCTGTAATCGTCCGTCATGTCGGAATAAAGCGGCAGGTGATGCCAGCCACGCTCTTTCTTGAAGGCGAGCAGCTTTTCAATCGGCGAGCGGGCGACGACGGCCAAGGCTGCGCGCTGCTGAATGTCGGGCACCTCGCCGTCCCAGGACGATAGCAGCGAAGTGCACATCGGGCACGGGCGCTCGCGTTGCGGACCGAACATGTAGCTGTAGACGATCAGCGTCTCCTTGTCGGCGAAGAGTTCGCTAAAGGAGATCGGCCCGTCGCTGCCTTCGAAGCGGTAGTCTTTCGTCACCTCGCCGCCCGGCGGCAGCGCCCGGCGCTGTCTTGCCACGCGCTCGATGTGCCGGCGCAATTCGATCTCTTCGGCCAGCAGCGCGTCGCGGGCGCTGCGATACGCCTCGCTCTCGTTTGGGAACCGGACGCCGTTCTTGGCCGCAAGCACGGCGGCAGGTACGAGATGCTGATTATCCATGAAAATTGCTCCTTCTGTTGCCCGACGACGTGCTGAAGCCACGACCGCGGTGCCAGCACATCGTGATAAGGACGATCGGCCAAGGCGAAAATCGACAGTGCCGACGGAAAATATTCACGGAATGTAGCAAATGCCACAGGTTTCGAAGGCAGAAATAGTTACCTCCAACGCTGTCGAGGGAGTTGGGTTGCACGCAAGCGGCGTTATGGCCCCACCTTCTGGAACAGCGTGTGATTGTTGATGTTGTTGCCGAACGGGGCTTCGACATATGACGATTACATGATTTACACATAGCACCAGTTCAGACGTGCCGGCGCAGCGGTTTAAGGTTTTCACGGAAACTGGACGTCGGCGCGATTGGAGCGCTGTTTCAGCGTCCTGTGGAACTGATATTCGCGTGTAATTCCGCTTCAGGATTTCGACAAAAGCATCGGACATACCGTTCGAATGGAAGCGCAACTCTGTTGCGGCTGCGGATCAAAGCGGAGGGGTCAATGCCTCATCATCGAACTTCCGGATTTCAATTACTCCTAGTCCGGACTTAAGCTTGACCCCCCACGGCCCAATTCGCATTTTTACAATTCGTCCATCGTCATGCGTAATCCAAAAATCCACTTTAGAGACATGCGGTGCCTCATGACGGATAGCTGAATAGTGCTTTGCCGCGAGATCCGGGTGACTTTCATCACCCTTCAATACACAGTCAGTTATTTTTGGACCAAATCGGTCCGCTGGAACCCACTTTGTCTGTGGGTAACGGATCCATTGCTTTCGCGTTGAATCTTTCAGATAATTAGTACCTAACTGGGTTCGCAAATCGGCAATAAACACTAAAGATCCATCGTCCTGCTCGGCATAAGCCGTCACGCTCGACCGCGTAGCGTTCATGGTTGCCGCGTATGCAAGGTTGACGATTTCACAAGATGGGTCTTCGCCATTGTCACTGTTAGCTTCCGCCGGGTGAACTGCGCTAATGACGACCAAGGTCGCTCCCGCCAATCCCATCAAAAGTTCAGCAATGCACTTCATGAATCGCCCCATCTTGACGGCTTCATCATGTACTCAGATGACTCTGATGCAAAGCTAGATGAAGTGCAACGAAGCGGTGTGCCACTTGCACGTAGTCGGGTGGACTTTCGATTTGGTGGCAGCAACTCTGCGCCGTTAGGCGTCGTTCAAGCGGTTTGGGATGAGTTCCGCCTTCGCCCCATGGGTCTCTGTCTGGACATATCCTTCCCTGACATATTTCCCCACGCATTCAGGCATGGCATTCTCCGCGAAATCGCCCGCGGTCCTTGCCACAAAGCCCTGTTGCCTGTTCAGGTCCAGCGTTTTTGCCAGATCATCGAATAAACCTGGCCGGCAAGGACCACGATAAATAGTCGGAACGGGCTGGATGCTTGATTCCTCGAAGCGCGCCAGCGTCGGTATTGGCAGTTCGGCAGTCGCGAGAATGACGCCGCCCCTTAAACCCTATGGTCTACTTCACAAGATGATGTGCCAGTGGATTGCTGAGCACGACGCTCGGTCTCGCGCGCAAATGCGAAAAGACACCGGCAAGCCGTCGCCTCCGTCATGTGAGATGAGATCACCGACCTGTCGAACTGGCGGGGACTCAAACTCGTGCCGGCGGCTGATGGCCTGAAGACAGAACCAGGCCGCCGATAAGGGCGACAATGGCAACCAGGATGACGACTATGGGAAAGGTGGTCCCGATCCCTTGTCTTCATGGTGGATCATTGATCCCTCCTGCGGCCCCCGGCGGCGCAAGGACGCCGCCGGGAAGCGCGTGTTAGGCCTCGATGATGTAGACGATCGTGAGAGCATCGGGATCGACAATAACGATCCGGCCATCCGCAAGGATGAAGAAGCGGTAGCTTTCGTATTGCGGAACGATCTTCACGATGCGTGGCGGCAGCGGTTCGAGACGAACCTTCTTCGGGATCGTCGTTCCAACGGAAACCGTGAAGTTCACTTCCTTCACAGGTTCGACATGAACCTCTTTCACCACCTGGCGAATTTCGGTCTGCTGTTCAACGGAAATGTTGACGTTGGTCTTGGTGTTGGACGTCTGATTGTTCGTCGTGGCGTTGCTGTTGACGTTGGTTTCGGAAGAGCTTTTGTTGGTCGTCGACGTGTTCTGGTCGGTCGACTGCTTGGACGCATCGCCGCTTTGCGTGGTGGCGCCCTTGCCGGTGCCCTCCGCGGGCTTGGTTTCGGCGCTGCTCTTCGTGCCTGCCTTAGCCGAGCCGCTGGTATCGGTGCTGCCGGACTTGGCGGCCGGGGTCTGTTCGGTCGTGGTGCCACCGCTGGCGTCTTGGGATCCGGGCTTGGCTTCCGTCGAAGACTTGCCGGAGGAACTTCCGCTCGTCGAACTATCGGTCGAAGGCTGCTCGGCGCTCTTTTTCATGTCCGAACCCTGGTCCGATTTCTGCTGCGAAGATTGGCCCTTGCCTTGCGGGCAGGCACCCGACGCGTCGGGCGTGCAGTCGGTGCCAGTTCCGGTGGCCTTGGAGCCGGCCTGCGAAGTGGCGTCCGTGCCCGTCTGAGAACCGGACTGAGCCTGGCTGCCGCTCTTGGTGTCCTGCTGGGCTGCTGCTGGCAACGTGGCAAGCGGCGACACGCTGAGTGACAACGCTGCCACGAGCATGGCGAGATGGTTGCTTTTCATGATCAATCTCCAAAGTTTTGGCACGCGATGCCGCCCCGCATTCTCATGCGTCGCATGCTTGCCCTGATTGTTAAGCGGCGGCCAAAGCCGCCCGGAAGGTCACTGAATGACCTGGATGACCTTCCGAGAGGAAGGTTCGACGATCACACGCTGATCGTTAACGATAGCGTATGCGTACTTCGGGTCATCGGGAATGGGCGTGACGACCACGGTTTCCGGCAGAGGCTGTCCGACGACGACTTTCTCCTTCACCACGACGCGCTCGGTCGGGGCGGGAGCCTGTTGAACATAGGTCACCACCTTCTGCGGCGGCGGATCGATGACGCTACCCGCCACACCGCCAACGATGCCGCCGACAGCAGCACCGACCGGGCCGCCGACGACGGCACCCGTTGCGGCACCACCTGCTGCACCTGTCACCGTCGAAGACTGCGCAAAGGCAGAAGTCGATGCCAACAGGATGCTCGCGGCAATTCCTAGTGCCTTGATCTTCATCTGTTTTCCTCCTTGTATGTTTGATTCCGCTGGGGACCAAACCGCAGGATGGAGGAAGTGTTCCAGAAGTAGGACTTCAGACCGGGCCTCCTCAGACCTTGGTCCTAGCCCGCAGAACTCGGCAGCCTGTTGGGTTGGAAAGCGAAGCAGCATCCGGTCCTTGATTGGGGTTCGCTATGTTCTCGGGCGGCATGCCATGGCCGGCTAGAAAGCAGGTGGCAAAAGAGAAGATTCGAGAGGCCCACTCCAAAGACAGTTCGCAGCGCTTTTGCGGGAACAGCAGTTCGAGGTCACTGTCCCTGCCCCAAATTCGACCCCTGCGCGCGAAGCTGCCGATTGCGCCCGGTCGGGATCTGAAGGCGGCGTGAAGCCCGAGGCGCGATACGCGCCAGTCCCAGTCAACGGCAACCGGGACCCCTGGCCACCGGACGCCCGTTTTTAAGCAGAGGCAGCAACCTCGTGATCGGTGTCTGCCCATTCCACATCCAGAGGCGCGCTGATCAGGCAACGCAGGCCACCGTCGTCGTAAGCAAGTTCTGCACGGCCCTTGAGCTGTCCCGAGGACATCGCCTCGATCAAGCGCGACCCGAACCCCCGCCTTAAGGGAGGCTTAACTGGGGGGCCGCCGCTTTCACTCCACAGCAGTATGAGCGACGGGTCGGGTGAACCTTCCAACTTCCATGACACTGCGATTTTTCCGGACTCGGCTGATAAGGCACCGTATTTCGCGGCATTGGTGGCCAGCTCATGTACAATGAGCGCCAGCGCGACCACTGCTTTGGGCGAGATATTGAGATCCGGCCCGCTAATGTCGAGACGCTCCGCCGGATACGCTGACAGCGCCTCGGAAACCACATTTCCAAGGCTTGCCGCCTCCCAATTGCCATGGGTGAGCAAATCATGCGCTCTCGCCAGGCTTTGGAGCCTGGCGTCGAAAGCTGCCCTCGCCGCCTCGGCATCCGGCGCTCCCGCGAATGTCTGACGAGCGATCGCCGCAACCGTCGCCAAGATATTCTTGACCCTATGGTTCAACTCGGCGATCAGAACCTCCTGCACCCGCTCCGCTTCCTTGCGCGCCGTAATATCTCTCGCGATTTTCGAGGCGCCAACGATGCGTCCCTCTGCGTCATAGATCGGAGATACCGTAAGGGAGACGTCCAAGAGTTCTCCGCTCCTATGGCGCCTGATCGTCTCATGGGTCTCGATACGCTCCCCGGCCTTGATGCGCGCGATGATGCGCGCCTCCTCGTCCACGCGATTATCTGGAATAAGAACCGTCACCGACCGGCCGAGAATTTCGCTGGATGAATAGCCGTAGAGCTTTTCGGCTCCATCGTTCCAGTCGGTCACCATCATGGCGAGATCGATACCGAGGATTGCGTCTTCAGAGGAGGAAATGATCGATGCCAGGCGTTTGAGCTTAGCCTCGTAGCCGACCCGACCCGTCGTTTCGCTGACGATGCAAAAGACCGCCAGGACCCTGCCGTTTTCATCGAATACCGGCGAATAGGAAATATCGAAATAAACCGTTTCCGGCTTGTGATGCCTCTCGATATAGAAAGGCCTGTCCTTGGCGAAGACAGTCTCGCCGGTCTCCAAAACCTTGCGCAGCAGCGGCTCCAGATCATCCCACAGCTCGGCCCAGTTTTCCTTTGCCGGCTTTCCCAGCGCCGCCGGATGCTTTGCTCCAATCGTCGGTGCATAGGCGTCATTGTATATGGCGATGAATTCTGGGCCGCAGAACATGACGATCTGGGCACGCGAGGGAAGCGCTATATCAACCGCGCATCTGAGCTGGATCGGCCACGACGAAACCGGCCCGAGGCTGGTGTTTGCCCAATCATAGCGGAGGATGAGCGCGGCCAATTCGCCCTGATGGGGCACAGCGGGATTACTTTCGTGCATGAAACGGGCCTCGGTCTTTTCGTCATTCTTGAAAGTTCGCGGGCGGCAAGTCAACGGTGGAAAGGGAGCAAGACCGGCCAGGAGACATGTCGCTTGACGCGATCGCGGATTGAGATCGACTTAAAAAAATCGAGGCGAATCCACTAGACTCCGTGGGGGAAAGCGCTAGGTCAAGTCTCCCAAACCTAGATCAACATCGCATGCAGGATACCGATCGATATCACAAAGAGGCTCGCCGCGCCGGCGACCGGCTGATTGCTAGGCACGTGAAGGAAGACCCCTTCGCGGCGGCATTCAAGGCGACGCGCATGCCGATGATCGTCACTGATCCCGCTCAGCATGATAATCCCATCATCTTCTGCAACGCGGCTTTCGAAAAAATGACGGGCTACTCGAATGATGAGCTCATCGGCCGCAACTGCCGCCTGCTCCAGGGGCCGGAGACAGACAGGCGGAGCGTGGGTTACATTCGCGACAGCGTCGCGCGAGGCCAAGACATCTCCGTCGACATCCTCAATTACCGAAAAGACGGCAGCACCTTTTGGAACGCGCTTTTCATCAGTCCGGTGCGCGATGACGAGGGAAGGATCATCTATTTTTTCGCCTCGCAGCTGGATTTCACAACCGTCAAAAGCCGTGAAGCGGAACTTGCATTGGCCCGACATCAAGCGGAAGAGGCAGTTGCAAGGAATATGGCGGAACTGAAATCAGCCCTTTTGGCAAAGACCCTTCTCATCCACGAAGTCGACCATCGGGTCAAAAACAATCTCCTGACCATGGCGTCGATCGTCAAACTGCAGGCGCGGTTCACGCAGGACACGGTCAAGAAGCAGACGCTGATGTCGGTGCTCAACAGGGTAGAAGCACTGAGTACCGTGCAGCGAAAACTTTTCACCCTCGACGACATTGCCCGATTCGACGTCGCGGACTTCATCCGCGAGCTGGTCACCGACCTTGTCAGCGGCGTCGGACGGAATGACATCCGGCTGACGCTCGACCTAGCGCCGCTCCTCGTTCCGGCCGTCAAGGCGACACCCCTGTCGCTGATCGTCAACGAGCTCGTGGTGGACGCGGTCAACAGGGGTCTCAGCGACGGCGGCGGCGCGATCCACGTCGTCGTAAAACGGATGCACGGCCACTTTGTGATCCGGGTCGAGGACACGACGACTCCCGTCGAGCCGGACGCGGAAGCCGCCGAGTTCGGGCGGCTTCTCCTGGAAGCATCGGCCCGTCAACTCGCAGCCAATGTCGAACGCAAGATCGAAGGCGACAAGATAGTGGTCGAGGTCATGCTGCTGATCGACGAACATCAGGAGAACGAGAATTGAAAGTCATGATCGTCGAGGACGAGATGCTGCTCGCCATGGAGCTTGAAATCGAGGTGGAAGCAGCCGGACACGAGGTCGCGGGCATCGCGATGAATAGCAGACAAGCGCACGATCTGCTGGCTGCGCAAAAACCGGATTTCGCTTTCGTCGACGTTCAACTGATGGACGGACCGACGGGAATCGAAGTCGGCCGCTCTTTAGCCGCTGCAGGCATTCCCTACGTCTTCGTTACAGGCAACATCAAGCGATTGCCGCCCGATTTCGTGGATGCGCTTGGCGCGATCGAAAAGCCCTACACGATGAACGGCATGAAAAACGCGTTAAATTACATCTCCGCCATCCTATCGGGAAACGAGGGGCCGGACATACCGCCAAATCTCGTGCTGGCCAACGATAGCCAGCCCCAGCCTGTCAACAAGTAAACGAGGACCTACCTGGATTCCCGGGGCCCGACATTTGTGCATTGCCGCTGTCTAGGAGGTTAAGCTGCGGGGCAAGACCCCCTCTTTGGCCAGGGGGAGTTCGTCAATGTTTGCGAGAGCCCGTTCCTTGATGAGATACCGCCGAACATTTTCATGAAGGGAGTTCAACGGGAAAATCCCTTGTGCTGCCAGTCGGCAGGCTTTCACCAGCACCTCGTAGGTCATGCCTCGTCTTTCCGCCGGCCATTCATCAAGCAGGTCGAATAAGTCTTCCAGGCTTGCCACTTCCTGAATGTGGTGGCCCCGCTTAACGAAGAGCGGTCTGTCAAACAATGTGCTTGTCATCGCTGTCTCCTTTCTAAGCTTTTTGATCCCGACAATCTGGGAACGGTAAGTTGGATCTTCAAGCCTGAGCCTGGTGTGCCTTGAAGGCAATAAGTTCGCTGCGGCAGCGGGGCGAATCTCCAGAGATGAACCGAATTTCAAGCAAGCAGTCATAGACGAGACGGCGGGGCTTGTGTTCCTCGATGGCAGCCTCTCATTCAGCCTGAGATCGGAAGTCATGAAGATGCTCCGCTCATCAGCCTCATCGACCGAGCCAGGCCTCGCGAGTTCTTCGACACGAATGCCATCAAGCGTCCAGCCATGGGACAAGGCGATGGCGTTGAGTTCGGCGGCCGTCTGCGACAGCGCCACGTAGACGCAGCTTTCGGCCACTTCGACACCGGCGCGCAAAAACCGCGGTGCAGCAGTCGTCTTGCCGGATCCCCGAGCGCCCTGAAGCATATATAATTGGACGCGGGAAGGCCGCTGCGGAGGATTTCATTCAATCCTTATAATCCGGTGTTGACAACAGAGGGAGTTTTTCGTTTGGGCGTGGTCACCTTCCGTAGAATATCCGGGCGGCGCCCGCCGGTGCGGCCACCGACGCGTCAGGGATATGGAACACGCTATGTGGGCTCAGCACTGGTCTCGTTATTAGGCACGGCGCCGAACATCACGTTCGCCGCATCAGGCTTTCAGTGCAGCGCCAAGGGTCCGGCATCGCGGCTGCGTATTCGAAGAGCGTTTGAGGGTTATCGGCGATTTTCAGCGGAGGATGGATCCTTCCCGCCGCCCAAGTGTTACCGTGCTCGAGGCCATGCCAGAGATGCTGGCGGCCGGAACGGAGAGCGTTGAGGTGTCTGATATCGGCGCGGCGGTTCTTGTTGTTGAGGACGAGGTTCTCGTCCGCCTGGCCATTGTGATATCGCTCGAGGATGAGGGGTTCACGGTCTTCGAGGCCTCTGACGCGGACGCTGCGATAGAAATACTGAATGTCCACGCAGAGATCCGGCTGATGTTCACCGATATAGACATGCCAGGATCGATGGATGGTCTTAAACTCGCCGCGGCGGTACGGGACCGATGGCCCCCTGTCAAGATCATCGTGACATCAGGGCACCATGACCTAAGTGACGAGGTCCTGCCAGTCGAAGGCCGGTTCTTCAGCAAGCCATATGATCATAGTCGGGTTGTCGGCACCGTGAGAGAGATGGTCGCCGCCGTCTAAATGCGCGCGAAAACTCAATTGACCCAGATTGATTATTGACTCGCAGGGAGATGAGAACATAATAAGAACATAAGGCGCCGCGGCAGCCCTTCTGAAAACCGAAGTACGGAGCACGGATATGCGAGAGCGGCCGATCGGCGAAGCCGTGGAAGACGATGAGCGTGCAAAGGTGATTGCCTACCACAGAGGCGATACGCACGCGGCCATAGACACCCTTCTGGAAGATATCCGTCACCTTCGCCGGCAGTTGGCATTGACCGAAGGCGCCATGATGAGCCGGGGCATGGCCCGCGGCTGGCGACCGAGCTACCATCGAGACTGATATGCCCAAGATCACCCATGAGCGAAAGCGACTGCGATGGCCGATCCGCGGTGTCGAACCCGAGACCAGGGCTGACACCTATGCTTGACCGTCCCCAACCAACGTCCGTGTCATTCGAAACCGCTCTGCGGGACTGGTGGTCGTCGCAGCCGCGGGCTTTCCGCGAGAGCGTTGGTCTGTCGGCCGCGCGCGCTTGCTTTCGCGCGGGATACACGGCAGGCAAGCAAACGACCGAACGGCGCTTCGTATTCAAAGCCGGCCGCATGCGCATCACTGTCTGGGCAGCGGGCATCATGGAAGCAAAGAAGAAAGCCGAAGCCGAGGCTGATTTCCGCGCGGCCCAGAAGGGGTGGCCGGTCCCGAAAGCCGGCTGGCAACTCCAGGAGGAAAGATGAGCGACACCGACAGACGGCCACTGACGGAAGCGCCGCGAATGCATGTCCACTATTGCGAGGAAAAGGGATGCGCCGAGTGGGGTGGCTGGGGCAACAGTCCTTCTCCGGCCGGGGCGACCCGCTGGTGGTGCTTCGAGCATTTCCCGCACAAGTCATACGAGCAGGAACAGGCACTCGGGCGGAAGCGGGAGGCGGCCGAGCGTGGAGATAGCGTTCAATGGTTGCTGGGCGGATCATCCGCGCATCTTTGACCATCGGCGACGGCGACACGGTAAAATGCGGCGGGCACAACATGCGGGTGCGGGAAAGGCGCTCCCTTCGTTTCTGCCATCGACCCGGCGGAATGTACGCGGAATACTGAAGGAACGGAAGCCGGCACTTGTCACCAAGGAGAGGCCAAAAGAGCTGCTGGCCGAGCGCGGGCTGAAAGTGATGTTCAGCGGCATGGACCCCGCGCATGCACCGAACGGAGAGGGTTGTGTCACGAAAGGCGCCCGTGAACTCATTTCATTCGGCAGCGAAGCTCAGTGAACGACGGTGATCACCGGAATGCCAGCTTCGTCGGCGGCACGGATCAGCGCTTCTCGTGCGTCCTCGGCCGAGACGTCCCCATGAAGTGCATCCCGGCACGCCCTAATTGCCGTGAGATACTCTTCACCATCGTCGATGGGCCAGCAGGCCGTCAGCATATTGGCGGCCTCCCAAAGGGTTGCGACAAGTTTGTACTTTTCCGGCCCATTCACAACGAGCATCAAGGGACTAAACTCTCCGGATCTGTGCCATTTCATGACGTTAGGTCTCCCCACGATAAACATATTAGTAACCGTGCAAGAACCGTTCCGTGATCCCCTGGCATGCCAAAGCTCGTTTCGCGGGCCGCATAAGTGAGAGGACATAAACGCGCTTCGGGCGCCTTGGCATCGCCAGCGTCAGCTTGGGCCTTGGCAGGGTAAAACTCGCCAGCCTCCTCGCCCGCCATGCTGAAGCCAACAAGGCCGCCGACATGTTCGCGATGAAGTCGAACGCCCCGAATCATTCCGGAACGCCGACATCATCGAAATACCCCTTCATCCAAGAATGACCACGATTGCCCTTCGGACCAGCCCCTGCGCTGCTGCGTCGCCATGTTCACTCACCGTATCTCGATTGGCGAGCCATGGAGCCGCGGATACCATACTGCGTGCAGGATCCTCGGATCGTCTTATTCGTCTCTCCGCAAGAGCGCTGGTTTTTTTGACCTCGGACCCTTGCCGTTCCCTATCGAGGACTCGGTCAGTTCCCGAGCCCGTCGGCGGCGATCGGTTCGCTGCTCGAGAAAAGCATCTCTTCACGCCACCACCTCTTGAATAAATCGAGGGACACGCGAGTTCTCCCGGTTAGCAAGGAGGAAACCATGTCCGTACCCAACGAGCCCATCGTTCCGCCGCCAGCGCCGCCGATCGGCAATCCCGAACCTGAGCGAGACCCTGGGGAGACTCCGCCGCCTGTCGGCCCCGAGCCAGACGACGGCAACGATCCGATGACGCAAGCTCACGCCCAGGAGGCCCAACGACGCCCGACTTGGGGACTGCTCTGCCGCGGCGTTCAGGTGCATGCTGCTGACTGAGATCGTGGACGTGGGAGTGAGTTTCCCGGCCTTGGGTAGATCCGCTTGATCATTGCAGGCATAAGCGGGCGACGCTGCAAATCCAAAATGCTCTTAGAACGCGTTGGCTTCATCGAAGATTGCGTGAACCAGAAGGCCGCGATACCTCATGATACGGGCTGCCTATCCGGTACGCTGCACGCCTCCTGCAACAGCGCGGCTCCAATTCCTTTTCCCAGCCAGTTGCGATCGATAGCCAGACGGCCAGGACTGCCATTGGAACCGGGGTCGGGCACATGTTGCGCCGGATCGCTGCCGGCGCGTCCGCGACCGTCAGCGCTCCCGATGGGCAGTAGTATCCGACGACGCGCTCGCCCTCGCAAACCACATAAGTTCGCGATGCGCTGCTGACCTGATTGGCCCGCGACCGGCGCGCGGCCATTCATCGGGGCGGGTATGGGTATCAGTGGCGTTTTTGCTGGTCATGGCCTTCTCCTTCAAGCATTACACCACAAACGCATACGACAATCTGTATCCACTTCTTGCCGTATTGCGGGGTGCCCAAAGGCTCCCTTTCAGCTTCCTTTGGACACGGGCGCTGATCCGAAGTCTGCCCATAGCCATAAAACGCGCCCCCAATGATGTGAAATGAAACGGCTACCAGACGACGTTTTAAACGTTCACGGAAGCAAACTGAGTGCAAGCCTCCATTCAAGATTTCACGATAGCGCCATTCATGGCTGACGATGGCGATCATGATCTGCAAGTCAATTCTGCTTGTCGCGTCTATAGGGCTCATAAGCGAGGCGGCAACTATGCGCGTCTTAGGCTTGCATCGGCTACTTATTCTGCGGGCTTAAGAGTAGGCCGCTTTTGGTGGTGTCGACAGACCGGATTTCCGCAAGCTTTTTCGTCACTCGCCGAACAATAGATCTTCGTCGTCGTTAAGCTCCCGAAAGGAGTTTCCGATGTCAAAGACCACAAACGGCCTCAATGACCGCCCGAAGGATTCCACAATCGCCCAGAGCGGTCCCGGCCTTCCGGACGATTCAGGCCAACCCATCGAAGCGACCAACCAGGAAGTGGAACGTGTCCGCGCGAAGTTCGAAGGCGACGCCCGAAAGAAGCTGCAGGCGGAAATCGACGAGCAGGTCGAGAAGCCCCAACGCGGCACCGCATGAGTTCGCCGATGCCCGGAGCGTTCACTTCGATCAGCATATTCGCATTCGATCTCGATGATAGTGGGCAGCCGGTCCGGGCATGGGAAACGGTTTTCCACGGGGAAGAGGCAGGGGCTGTCGAAGAAGCTAGGGAGGCTGCAAGGACGCACGCTGGCGCCCTCGTCGTGAAACGGGAGGGACATCCTGCGGTGGGCGAAGTAGGCGATCCCGTCATACTCTTCCAGACCGGGAAGATCGGCGATTTCAACTAAGCAGGCGTCAAGTCCCGTCGTCACCCGGCCAATCGTTTGCGGGCTCCTGGAGCGGCGTCGTCGTCGGGCGGGTCAGGATCGCGTTCGAGCGCCTCGCGCAGGAGGCCCACCTGCTCAACGATCGCATTGAAGACGTCAAGCCTGCCTCGCGCCGTTCACCACGAAGCTGTCGACGACTCCGGCAGCTTCAGCGGATCCTTCCCTTACCAATCTTCATGGCTCACTTCGTCTTCCTCTTCTTCTTGACGAGCTCGTCCTGAAGCTCGATCCATACTGGGGCGTGATCACTGCTGTGTCCCAGCCGCGAACGTGCTTGTCGACCTCCGCCTTCGTCAGCCGTCTGGCTGCCTCCGAACTTAGGATAAAGTGGTCGATGCGAAGGCCGGCGTCGCGCGCGAATGCGTTTCGGAAGTAGTCCCAGAACGTGTAGATGCGCTCGCCTGGATGCAGATGGCGAAGCGCCTCCGTCCAACCCTGCCCGACAAGCTTCTTGTAGGCCTCCCGGACCTCGACGCGGAAGAGGGCGTCGTTCGTCCAGCGTTCGGGTTTGTAGACGTCCAACTCGGTGGGCATGACGTTGTAGTCGCCGACGAGCACGACAGGCACCCCGAGCTCGAGCAGTTCGGCCGCGTAGTCGTGGAGACGGCGGAACCAGCGGAGCTTGTAGTCGAATTTCGGGCCTGGATAGGGGTTTCCGTTCGGCAAGTACAGGCAACCGACTACGATGCCATCGACGATCGCTTCAATATAGCGGCTGTGCTCGTCCTCCGGCTCGCCGGGCAGCCCCTTTCTAGTGAGATGCGGCTCCTTCCCCATGTGAGGATGGCGACGCCGTTCCAGGACTTCTGGCCCTGCCAACCGCCCCATAGCCGGCTGCCTCGATCGCTTTGATCGGGAACTTCTCTTGCGGGGCCTTCAGCTCCTGTAGGCAGACGACGTCCGGCTTGGCTTCATCAAGCCACCTCAGCAAGACTTCGAGGCGGCCGTTGACACCATTGACGTTGTAAGTCGCAAGCTTCACGGCTCAGTGCCGGCCGATTTCCGCCTCGACCTTTTTGCGAGAGTTCCCAGCCTTCTTCACGGCCCTATTGACCGTTTCCTTTGGAACGCCTTCCTTTTTCGCCTCGTAGCGAACCTCGTGATCCTGTCCGCCAGCGACCTTCGCGCGATCCTGAGCACGGCCCCTCGAAGTGGTTGCCATTTTCGTATCTCCTGATGATAACGGTCACCGGGAAACGGACACCGATTCAGGAAGTTCCGGCGTTCAGGCTGGTCTCGCCAATGAGCTGCACATTCTCGAGGCATGTATGCCGTTAAATCGCACGCGGCAACGTCCACATCCTGGGACCGCGAAAAGCTGATCGAGACCGCCGGCGGCTGCCGCCCTCAAATTCTCCGGCAGCTTTGGTCGCCGCGATCCTCTCGTCATGGGGATAAAGAACGCGGAAGCAGGGGACGTCGACGATGGCGATCGAAGTGTCGGAGGCTGCTGCCTTATCGGCCGATATCAGGCAGAACCCCTACAAGGATTCGACCATCGGTGAAGTACGGATCGCCGCCACCGTTGCGACCATCTTTCGTCGCACCGACGCCTGCGCGCTCGTAGGTCATGGAGATCTGCCCAGCGCCCTTGAGGTCGCCGATCACCAGCTCGCGCTCGGCGTCGAGATCGGGTCCGATATGGTGGGTGATCTGCCCGGTGTCGTGGCTGACGCCGACGCCGCGGTCGAAGCTGGCGGAGCCCAGCCACAGCGGCTGGCCGTCGGCGCCGACCGTCGCCGTTTGCCAGAGACGTATGTGGTGGCGCTCGTCCGCGCTTCGCCCGACAGGCTTTTCGAATGCCAGATCCTGTTTCCGACCGTCGAAGAACAGCGGACTGACGGGCGCATCGAGATCCGGACGATCGAGCACCACGCTCAGGCCGATTTCGACCGAAGAGAGTAATGTTACTCTGTCGGCCGGATCCCAGCCCGAGGCGGCGAAGGCCCTGATCACCTGCTGCTTCGGGCCGACGAGCCCGACGTTGATTGGATCGCCCGGAATGTCGTCGCCGGTGGTCGTGACCATCCGGCTGAAATCGGCAACCGTACTCCGGTCACGGAAGATCCAAAGCTCCGGCATCACCAGGTAGCAGACGAGCAGATAGGCCAGGAGGACGGCGGCGAGAACGCCCGCAGCCGACCTCCATCCGCCTCGGCTGTTTCTCCCCAGCCTCATTGCGATATGCCGCTCCGATTTCAGTAGCAGGGCGGATACGGATAGTAGCCGCACGGGGGGTGATAGTAGTATGGCGCGGAGGCCGCCGCGGCACCGATGGCCGCGCCCGTCGCGACCGCGGCGCCGTAGCGGGCCGCCGGGTGCGCATACCAGCCGCCATGGAAGCCGACCGCACCCACGCCAACCACGCCGACGCGCCCCATTCCGGCGCGCGCCACGAACATGTCGATGAAAAGCGAAGCCGGGCCATTGGCCTTTGCGAGTTCGCCCTCGAGAACCTGGACGTCAAAGGTCAGCGTGCCGCCGTCCAGCTTCGGCTTGGTCAGGACCACGACCGCATCTTCGACAGCCGTCCCATCGCTGCTCATGACAGAGATCGTCGCGTTCGGCGGGTCGACGGCGAAGCTGTCCTTGCCCTCGTCCCATTCCTTGATGAACTCGGTCGTGAGCACATGTCCGGCCGATCGTACTGGACGGTCGGCGAACACGATGGAGTTCGGAGTGACCCCCGTCATCGTCAGCTTGCCGTCGGCCAGCGTCGCCCCGCCGGAATTGAGGACGGCGAGCGACGGCACCATCTTCCCGGCCGCGGTCGCTCCAATGGTCTTGGAAGCGGGTGCCGTGATCGCGTCTTCGGCCAACGCCGCTCCTGCGCACGACACCAGGCAGGCTACGGCGACTGTGCCGATCCGAATATGGCGTTTCATGGAGAATCCTCCTGGTTGCTACTTCACGAGACCGAGGTTGACGAGCTGGACGCGTCGATTGTCGGCGGCCTGCGGATTCGACGGATCTCCGGGCCACTCCTCGCCGACGCCGATCGCGAACAGACGATCCGGGGCGATGGAAAATGTCGTCGACAGCGCCTCCGTGATCGCGTTCGCCCGCTTCTGGCTGAGGTCCAGATTGTGCTTGGCGTCGCCCGTCGAGCTCGTGTGTCCGACGACAAGGAACTTGTAGCGCCGCAGGTTCGGATGATGCAGGGCGTCGGCGATCATGCCGACGGTGCGATAGGATTTCGGTTCGATGGCGATGGAGTCGTTCTCGAAGTCGATCTCGACGATGAGCTGCGACAGCTTCGAAAGCTTCTGCCAGTCGGGAAGCCCGGCGAGGCCCTTGCCTGCACTCGCCGCCGCTTCTTCCATAAGCAATGCGAGGTCAATGGCCGGAGCTCCGCCCTGCAATCTGTCGAGCGTGCGCACCACCTGCGGGCCGCTCAGTTCCTGGGCGAATGGATGGCCGGGTGCCAGCAGCAGCCCGGCGGCGAACATCGTTGCGAGTCGAAAGCTCTTCATGAACCTGTGTCCCTTCAACATCGTTCACCGCCAGCCGGCGTCGGTGATGGCCTGGCCGCACTGGCCTTCGTTCACGCGCGTCGCCTTGTTCAGGCAGGAAAGAATGTTGCCCTCCCCCACCACGCCGCTGCAGAACTGCGCGACATAGTGCTTGCAGATTGTGGTGAACGACGACTGGGCGGCAAGGCGCTGCCCGATGGACGAGGTGACGCTCGCCAGTGTCGCCGTACAGGTCGGCGAAACTTTCGCGGCATGGGTCTCGAGGCAGTTCTGGATACGGCCGCTTCCAAGGTTCAGGCCCTTGCAGAACTTCTTGATGTCGGATCCGCAGTCGTTGGCGAGCGTGCTCACCGCGTCGGCGAAGCTGATGGTGTCGGCACGGGCCGCACCGCTGAGCGCCAGGAACGCGACCAGCGCCCCTCCTAACAGTCTGGTTCTGGTCGACATGCTTCCCCCATCGTGAACAATTGATCGTCGGAGAAACTCCCCCGCACGCATCTGGTGCGCTTTCGGGGGTGAGAAGGGAAGTATGTTACGGTTACACGGACCGTAGGAGACGGCTTTCAACGTGTCGCCGCAACGACGGATGTGGAAGCTACCGGCCCCGTTCTGGCGGTCCATCCTCTACGGCCTGTCCGAAGCGAGCCAGTTCGAGCGAGTAGCAGAATAGTCCGAACAGCGTCGCCGCCACATACACGCTCTTCACGCACGCCTGAGCGAATGGCGGTAAGGCGTCGAGTTCCGGCAGATGCCTGAAGAAGATGGCCGAGAAGAGCGCGCCGCCGAAGAAGAAGCTGACCCGCTGGCGAAGAAGAGCAGATGCGCCACGAAGACGTTGTGAAACGGCGACGTGACCGGCACCCATTTCAACCGTATCCAGTAGAAGCAATGGAGCAGCGCGGCGCTGACAACAACCCCACCTGGTCCGAGAGAGCGAGCGTCCGCCGTTCGCCGAGGTGGGTGACCAAGCCATGAAAGATGGGGAACACGATCCAGAACAGGGTCAGGGCCGCGGCGGTCTGAGCGGCGAGGAGACCCGCGTATATCCATGGTGCCGATGGCGCTGATCTTGACATCAAGCTCCGTCTTCCCGCAGTCCTGTTGATCCTTGCTATGCGCACGAGCCAGAAGGCTCAAGGCGGCGCGGCTGATGCCGGCGGCGCACTCATGTTTTCCGGCCGCGCCGATCCGACACACCAGTCGGACCGGCATTGGAGTTCATGGCGTATTTGAGCGTCACTCGACAGGTTCGAACTCGCCTGGCTTCCAGGTCTTGTCGAACCATGGCTCCAAAGGCCCGTAGAGGCGAAGAAGGACGTTCCAACCCTTGCCCGGCACTGTCTGGACCCAGTTGGCCTCATGGCCTTTCGGCGCCGTCGGACCGAACCAGACGTCAACCGACGAGTCCGCGTTGATCACGATGTCCTTCTTGTCGCTGCCGATGCTGGGGAATTGCCGGTCCGTCTGCAACATCGAACGCGTCTGGTTGTCATACGCCACGAACGACCAGAATTCCTTTGCGGGAATGTTTGGCGGCATGTGAATCTTATAAGTCTTGCCGCCGTCGAACGGCTTGCCGTCCTTGTCGGTCGTTGCGCCGGCATATTGCGAACCAATGCCGACGCGCTTTATCGCCATGGCCGGCGTGATGCCCGTCGCGTAGTAGTGGAACAGGACGCGGGCATCCAGATAGCGAACGCCAGGCTGCAGCAGAAACTCGTAGCTCCCGCCGACAAAGCCGGTGAACCAGGCACTGTTCGGATAATAATAGGCATCCTTCATGCGCGTCTTGAAGGTGATGGTGCGCGCCGTCGCCGACGGCCACGGCTTCGGTGAGGATCTTCTTCATCCGCGCATCCGGCGCGAAGGGCTTGCCCTTTACGATGCCGATGGACGCGAGCTGTCCCAGCACTTCCGGATGATAGGCTTCGTTCGGCTCGTACTGGACGATGTCGTTTACTTCCTCGTAGAAATGGAAATTATTGGCATGGATCGTGTTGAACTCCTTGCCGGAGACGTTGACGATCTTCATCGGCGGCGGATCGCCGGCCTCCGAAAGCGGATAGACCTTGGCGAATTTCCTGGTGTTTTCGACGGCCGTCGTCGTGCTGCCGTTTTCGAGGAAGCCGCGCCAGAAGAACAGGTTCCCATAGGTCGAGGACCGCAATACGTCATAACCTTCGGGAACCACGCCCTCGTAGCCCGGCGGCAACAGCAGGTATTTTCCACCCTTGCCCTTGTCCGGACCGGCATTGCCGACATCGCCGACATATTCGAACCAGTGGTTATCGATCATGCCCAGGATGTTGGGCGGCGTCTCGATGACCAGCGGACCGGCCTTGGTATCCAGCCACATGAGATTGTAGATGCTTTCGGTGTTCCCGGTCAGGAACAGCGAATGCGAATCCATGAGATTTTCGAAGATCAGGATGGTCTGATTGTTGTCGGCGCCCTGGCCGGCCAGTCCAACCCGTAGGGCTTCGACGGAGGCACCCGGCATGGCGTTGAGAAAAGCGTCGACGCCGCGCATGAAATCGAGGTTGTCATAGATCTTTTCCGAAGTGGCGTCGTCCGGAAAGCCGTCGAAGAAATTCAGCTTGCCAATCCTGGTGTCGACGCTCTCCGGCGTGACGATCGAATCGGGTATCGGCGTCGCCATCTTGGTTTTCGGTGCTTCGGCGTACGCCGCCCCCCAGCCCATCAGCAGCACCGCGGCAGTAGCGTAAAACTGTCTCGTCGCGCGTTTCATTTCACTCTCCTTGTCGACCGCCCGTCGGCCGTTCTTCATGAGGTCGCCAATCTGTGTGCATTCGGGCGCGCGCGGCATGACGCGCAGCGAACTCGACCAGGCGATGAAGCCGTTCCGGCAGCGATTGCCGGAAATGATTGCCGCCGCAGTGATAGCCGATCACGGGGGAAACACCCGTATGTTACCGTATCCGCTTGTTCCCCCGGACTATTGGCGTGACCACTTCTGCGACTCGCAGACGACCTTCATCACACAGCCTTTGAGGGTAACCGTGTCGCCGGAGACGCTGATGGTGCCGTCGTAGGTCTTGTTCGCGTCGGGGTCGGTGATCCTGCCGGAATAGCTGCCGCCGTTGCCTTCGAACGCGCCGATCTTCTTGCCGGTATGCTTGCCGCTCTTCAGCGTGATGCAGAAACCGCCGCCGCACGGCTCGATCGCGGCGGTGTCTCCGAGCGTCGTCTTCCAGTTTCCGACGATCGGCTCGGCTGCGCTCGCCAGTCCGGTCGACATCAGCAGCGCTGCGACGGAGACTAGAATGGGCTTCATGGTAAGGTCCTCGCATGGCTGGCCCGCCGCCGGGCCGGTGACCGAATGGACCACACATGCGCTGCCGACCGCAAGAAACTCGCGGTGTGTTACTGTAACCTACATGGTGTCGGCCGGGTTCTGTGCCATCTTCACGGCGACTACGCGGATGTGCGGGAGCCTTCGCCTCGCCTGGGCGGGAGCGATGCAATGCAATATGACACGGAGTTCGCCAAGCGCAGGTTTCCCGAGCAGGCGCTGGAGATCGAAGCGCTCGCCTCCCGCAATGAAAGCTTCCGGGAACTGTGCCACGACTTTTCCATCGCGGACCAGCTCGTGCGGGACTGGGAGTCGTCGACGGCCCCGGGGCAACATGAACGTTACGCCGAGGCGCTCGAACTCATGGATTGGCTCGGCAAGGAAATTCACACCATGCTGGATCTTGCCAAGGTCGTGCCATTCCCTGCAGCCCGATGAAGTCGCGATCTCCCCGTCGTGGTGGCACGGCGGCTACAGGAAAGGAACAACATGCCTCGACTGATGGCGATCATCTTGATCTTCGCGGTCGCCCTGATCGTGGCGGCTTTGACAGCCTGGGGCTCCTTGGCGTTCTGGTATCGCCTGCCCCTGCCCGATGCCGGCCGGGCGATCGGCGCCTGCGTCTTCCTCGCCTTCGGTCTCCTCACAGTAGCGGCGCTTGCCAACCGGCTGCGCAGGAGAGCCATCCTTTCATTTGCGGTCGCCTTCGCGCTGGTTCTCTTCTGGTGGAGCTCGATCAAGCCGGAAGCCAACGCCGCATGGGCTCCTGACGTCGCCCGCCAGGTCACGGGTCGCATCGACGGAAATTCGCTGACCTTGACCGATGTCCGGGACTTCGAGTGGCGAAGCAACTCCGACTTTACCGAGCGCTGGACGACGCGAACCTACGATGTGAGCAAGGTGAGGACGGTCGACCTGTTCATGTCATACTGGGCGGGGCCGAAGATCGCGCATGTCATCTTCAGCTTCGGCTTCGAAGGCGGCGAACAGCTCGCCTGGTCGATCGAGGTGCGCCACAAGGTCGGCGGCGGGTTTTCTCCCCTTGCCGACCTCTTCAAGAACGACCCGCTGGTGGTTGTTGCCGCGGACGAACGCGACGTCGTCGGCGTCCGTTCCAACGTGCGTGGCGAGGACGTCCAGATCTACCGGCTGAGAGCCAGTCCCGAGCAGGCGCGCAACCTGCTGCTCGAGTACGTCGCCGAGGCCAACGCGCTCGCCCGGACGCCGCGGTTCTACAACTCGATCACGACGAACTGCACGACAACCGTCGCCAAGCTGATGCGGGTCGCTGGAGACAAGGTACCGTTCGACTGGCGACTGATCGTCAATGGTTATCTTCCCGACTACGCCTATGACCGGGGAGCCGTCGACACCTCGATGCCGCTCGACCGCTTGCGGGAGATTGCCAAGATCGATGTGCGGGCGCGGGCGGATGGTTTGTCGCCCGACTTCTCGAAGGCGATCCGTCTCGGCGTGCCCTTCCCGGTCGTCGTCGCTGGGCCGTAGCGTACAGTAACATACGACGGGATACGCACGGGTTGAGGCATGGTCCGTCCTGTCAGGATGTAGCCGGAATGCGGATGGGGGACTGGGCTTGTTTCGTTTGATGACTGCTGGTCCTATCCGGCGACTTCTTCCATGCCTCGCGCTGGTCGTGCTCGCGGGCTGCGGCGGACATCCGAAGAACGTGCTGTTCCCCGTTGCGGACACCGTGCCGGATACCAGTCGCGTCGACATGCTTGTCGCGACCACGCGTGCCCGATCGACTGTTTCCGGCGAGATGTTCACGGGCGAGCGCGCCCGCACGCCGTCCTTCGCACAGATGAGAGTTTCGCTGCCCAAGGTCCGCAACGAGGGCGACGTCGCCTGGCCCAAGAGGCTGCCTTCAAATCCGAAGACCGACTTCGCCACGCTGAAGGCCGACGCGCTTAGTCTCGAAGCGGCGAAAGGCTGGCTGAACGCCTCGGTCAGAAGGAACCGCGACCACAGCGTCCTGGTCTTCATCCACGGCTTCAACAACCGCTTCGAGGACAGTGTCTACCGCTTCGCTCAGATCGTCCACGATTCCAATGTCCGCAGCACGCCGGTCCTTGTGACCTGGCCATCGCGCGGCAGCCTGCTCGCCTATGGTTATGACCGCGAGAGCACCAACTACACGCGCAACGCGCTCGAGACCCTGTTTCAGTATCTCGCCAAAGACGGCACCGTGAAGGAAGTCAACGTGCTGGCCCACTCGATGGGCAACTGGCTGGCGCTGGAAGCGCTCCGGCAGATGGCGATCCGCAACGGCGGTCTCCCGGCAAAGTTCAAGAACGTCATGCTGGCCGCTCCGGACGTCGACGTGGACGTCTTCCGGTCGCAGATCGAGGATATGGGCGACCCCCATCCGCAATTCACGCTTTTCGTCTCGCGCGACGACAAGGCGCTTGCCTTCTCGCGGCGGGTCTGGGGCAACATCCCGCGCCTCGGTTCGATCGATCCGGAAACCGCGCCGTACAAGACCGAACTCGCCGACTACAAGGTATCGGTGATCGATCTGACCAAGATCAAGGTCAGCGACGACCTCAATCACAGCAAGTTCGCGGAATCACCGCAAGTCGTCCAGCTCATCGGCCAGCGGTTGTCCGAAGGGCAGACCCTGACCGACAGCCGGGTCGGCCTTGGCGACACGATCCTTGCGGGGACAACGAACGTGGCGGCGGCGGCCGGAAGCGCCGCGGGCCTCGTACTGACCGCCCCGGTCGCGGTGCTCGACGCCGATACTCGCAGCAACTACGCCAATCATGTCGGCGGTCTGACCGGACAAGACGGCGGGACGCAGAAGATCGCGGTCAAGAACTGCGCGGCGACGCCGGCCGACCCGGCATGCCGGAAGCAGCGATAGGGGTAGGCGCCCGCTTGAGTTCGCCACGCCTGGCACGCTCGTCTTCATATGCCCCTCCAGGCCCTTGTTCATCGCCATCATCGTCCGGTACCGGTTGCCCGGCCCATACGTGATCCGCCTTGAAACTTCTTTCAGGTAGACGAAGGGCTATTGGGGGAATAGGTTGCATAAGGGGATTTGAATACAAGCTTTAACTGTCGCGCATATGTGTGACGAGGGGGAGGATGCAATGCAAACCTCGGTGCCTTTGCCCGACGATCGGGCCGAGCGCCCCTGTCCGACCCATGAGGAGGTCAGGGCGCAGCTTGAACGCATTCTGTCCAGCGGCGAGTTTCCGAGCGCCGGACGTGGCGCTGCCTTCTTGAAATATGTCACCGAGGAGACGCTTGCAGGCCGGGCACCGCGCCTCAAGGCGTATTCGATCGCCATCGAAGTGTTCAACCGAAGCGCGGGCTTCTCTCAGGAAGATCCCGTCGTTCGCATCGAGGCCGGACGTCTGCGCCGGGTCATCGAACGCTACTATCTCGTCGCAGGCCAGCGCGATCCGATCCGCATCGACATCCCCAAGGGCGGTTATGTGCCGACCTTTACGTGGAATGGGGCGCCGATGGAAGCGGCCGGGGATGCGCTGAAGGAAGACGTCTCCGAGCGCCGGGCTTTCGCGTGGCGGCGTCTCGCCTGGCCCGTGCTGGCCGTGCTCGTGGCATTCGTCTTCGCGGGGCTTGGCTTTTACGCCGGCGTTCTGAAGGGGCCGGCACCCGGTCGTTCCGCCGAGCAACTTCCGGGCGAGCCGACCCTTGTGATCGCACCTTTCGCGGACCTCGGCGACGGCCCGCAGGCTGCACGTTATGCAGCCGGACTGACCGAGGAGCTTCTAACCGCCCTTCCCCGCTTCAAGGAGATTACCGTCTTCGGCCGCGAGACATCAAAGGCACTGCCCCCAGGCGTCGAGGCGTCGCAGGTGCGCGAAGGACTTGGCGCCCGTTACCTGGTCGCAGGCGGGGTTCGCGTCGCGGGCGACAAGGTCCGTGTGACCGTGCGCCTCGTCGACACCTCCGACGGATCCATCCTGTGGTCGCAGGACTACGACGAGAACCTGGACACGCACGAGCTCTTCTTCATTCAGGCGGATGTCGCAAGCAAGGTGGCGACGGCGATCGCTCAGCCTTACGGCATCATCGCGAAATCGATAGCGGCCAACCCGCCGCCGGACGATATGAGCGTCCATGACTGCACCCTGCGCTACTACGCATACCGCGAGGAGCTCAATCCGGAAAAGCATCAGGTCGCGCGCGACTGCCTGCAGAACGCCGTGGCGCTTTTCCCCGCCTACGCGACGGCTTGGTCGATGCTCTCGATCATCCAACTCGACGAGGGTCGGTTCGAGTTCAATCCGCAGAGTGACAAGGGTCCCGCGATGGAGCGCGCGCTCAGTTCGGCGCGGCGGGCAGTCTCGCTCGAGCCCGACAACACGCGCGCCCTGCAGGCGCTCATGACGGCCCTGTTCTTCAACAACGAGACGAAAGAGGCGTTCGATGTCGGCGAAGCGGCGCTCGCCGCCAACCCGAACGACACGGAGTTCCTGGGGGAGCTCGGAACGCGTGTCGCATTCTCGGGGCAATGGAAGCGCGGCGGCGAATTGCTGGATCGTGCGATCAAGCTCAATCCGGGCGGCTCTGGATATTACTTCGGGACGCGCGCCCTGATCGCCTGCATGCTCGACGATCACGAGATGGCGGTGCGGCTGATCCGTAAAGCCGACCTGCAGAAATTTCCGCTCTTCCATGGCGTTGCGGCGGTCATCTACTCCGAGGCCGGGCTGTTGGCAGAAGCGAAGCACGAGGGCGAGGTGTTTATGAAAATGCGCCCCGATTATCTGCCCAACATCGTGGCCGAGAATCGGAAGAGAAACCTGCCGCCGAAGGACAGCATGCGCATGATCGCAGCGCTACGACGCGCTGGACTGCCAGTGCCCAGCGCGACTGATATCGAAGCCGAATTCAGGGTCTCCGACGCCTCATATCGCCCGTGAAGGCTGTACGCTACAGTAACATACGTTTCTTCCTCCGGCCCGTTCCGTCATTCTTGCGGCGCATGACCCAGACTGCCTCGCCGCCAGCCTGAGCATCGGATGGAGAGAGAAATGGCAAATGCCGCATCGACCCGCGCCCTGCCGGCGAAGAGGTCCCTGACGCTCGCCGTCGCCGCGGCCCTCGGCGTGGGGGCGCCGGTCTACGGCCAGGGTTCGTGCACCGATCTCGCCAAGAATCTGTCGAATCCCATCGCCTCCCTCATCAGAAAGCTGGTCAAGGTCAACGAACAGCCGATCAGCCTGACGGGCGAGCTTCGAAACTGGGCAGCGTCTCCAGACGACGGCCCCGAAGGGCACGGCGTCCAAGTCGGGCTGACCGTTCCTGTTTCCGAAGTAGGCGCCTACCTCCTCATGGTCAGGACTAGGTCGGCTCTGTTCGCTCGATGTCCGCGGCCGCATGACGCTACCCTGTCACCTCAGCGTGCCTGATCGCACGCCGCGAACCGAAAGGACGTTCACATGCTTACGAAACGCGATCTGCTCCGCTCCGCTGCGATGGCCGCACTCGTTGCCGCAACGGCCAAGTCTACCCCGGTGCTTGCGCAGAACAAAGAAGAATGGCCCAGCCTGCTGGAGGCGAAGGATATCGCCGAGGAAGGCTTCATCTACGGCCTGCCGCTCGTGATGAACTATGCGGTCATGAACGAGTTCGCCGTGGACAGGAACTCCGGACAGTTCAAGGCGCCGTTTAACGACATCAACAACATGCATCAGGTCGCCAGCCCGGCGGACACGGCAATCATCACGCCGAACAGTGACACGCCCTACTCGATCCTCTGGCTGGACTTGCGTGCTGAACCGATGGTGATCTCGGTGCCGACGGTCGAAAAGGAACGCTACTACTCGGTCCAGCTTATCGACGGCAACACCTACAATTTCGGTTATATTGGCTCGCGCACCACGGGAACCGAGCCGGGTTCCTATCTCGTCGTCGGACCCGACTGGAAAGGCGCGAAGCCCGACGGCGTCAAGCAGGTCTTCACCTCGAGCACCCCGTTCGTATTCGCCAACTTCCGGACACAGCTTATCGACGCCGACGATATGGCGAATGTGGAAAAGGTGCAGACCGGCTATAAGGCGCAACCGCTTTCGGCCTTCCTCAAGCAACCCGCCCCGCCCGCCGCACCGACGATCGAGTTCCTTCCCGCCACCACCGCCGGCATCAAGAAAAACTTCTTCGAATATCTCGACGTGGCTCTGCAATTCGTCCCGGAGACGTCAAGGGACAAGGTCATCCGTGCGAAGCTTGCAAGGATCGGCATCGGGCCCGGAAAGACCCTCGAATTCAAGGATCTGCCGCTCGAGCATAAGGCCGAGTTGTTGGTCGGCATGAAGCAGGGTGACGACAAGATCGACAAGTGGCTGGCCAGCGGAAACAAGCCCATCAACGGCTGGAACGTCAGCTCGCTGCTTGGTGACGAGGCCTTCTACAACGGCGATTGGTTGCTGCGCTCAGGCGCTGCCAAGGCAGGCCTCTATGGCAACGATGCAGCAGAGGCCATGTACCCCTTCACCCGAACAGATGCGAGCGGAAAGCCGCTCGACGGCAGCAAGCACAAGTACACGATTACCTTCCCGCCGGGCCAGTTGCCGCCAGTGCATTCGTTCTGGTCAGTGACCATGTACGACGGCAAGAGCCAGTTGCTGGTCAAGAACCCGATCAATCGCTACCTCGTCAACTCTCCGATGTTGCCGGGAATGAAGAAGGATGCGGACGGTTCGCTGACGCTGCACATCCAGAAGGACAGCCCCGGAGCGGACAAGGAAGCCAATTGGCTTCCGGCCCCGGACGGCACGATCTATCTCGTGATGCGCCTGTACTGGCCAAAGACGGAGGCGCCTTCGATCCTGCCTGCGGGGAAAGGTACGTGGCAGCCGCCCGGCGTGAAGCGGGTCTCGTAGAAAGCGCTGAACGTCGACTGGAATCTTTCCGCGATCGGCCAGGGTCGACAGGGCGCTCCGCGAGCCGGAGCGCCTTGACCGGCTGGACATCGACATGAAATTGGGCTGTAGACCAGTCCTCGCTTTCGAAAACTAGCCGGAAGGACAAGAGTTTGAAATAGATCGCCGGGCTTTCTGGCCCTAACGATGTTGCCTTTGCTCACGCTCAGGAGGCTCCGCGACCGCAGAAGATCGACGATCTCGTGCGGCTGCCGCAGGAACCGGAGGCTCAACGGTGGTGCGACGTCATGGAATTTGGAAAGGCGAACACCGGGCACCAGCTCATCGGCGTGCCTTCAATGTTCGGCGGCAATGACGATCGTTCGTGCGTTTTCAATCACATCCGCTGGATCGACGCTTTCCCGCGATCCAATTCGTCCAACTCCTTGAGTATTTTGGAGGAATTCGGCTCCTTCAACTGCAATTTATCGACTGAGAGCCTGAGGGGTACGGGACCTTCGCTCAAAGGTAAGCTCGCGAAAAGAACACCGCGGTCGTTAAAAAGGCGACCGCGAGGGTTAGCATCCGGACGACGGGTGATGGCAGCCTTCGTCCGATATGCGCTCCGATCCACCCGCCGATAACGGCTCCAATCGTCATGGGAATGCACTCCTGCCATACGATTGCCCCGGCAAGTACGAAGACGACGACGGCGACGGCGTTGGCGGCAGTGACCATCACCATTCTTGTCGGATTCAGGCTCTTGATGTCCCCGCCCCCGAGCGCGCTCCATGCCGCAAGCATCATGAGACCCACGGCGCCACCAAAATAGCCGCCATAAAGACCGAGAAAGAATTGAACCGTTGCGAATGCCAGAATACTCGGACGTGCCCGCGTCTGCAAATGGGCGCTGAGCCTCGGACCTGCAGCGAGCATCAATGTCGCCACCAGCAAAAGCCATGGCAGGATCCCATCGAAAATCCTCGATGGTGTTAGCAGCAATAGAATGCTGCCGGCCACGCCACCCATCACCGTCACGATGGCAATGGGCATCACCTTGACGCCGCACACACTCCTAACCCCGTCACGATAGACCCACGAGCTCGCCATGCCGCCGGGAAACAAGGCCAGGGTACTTGTCGCGTTTGCGGATACCGACGGCACTCCGACCGATATCAGCGCAGGCAGGGATACGAATGACCCGCCGCCCGCCAACGCATTCATGCTGCCTGCTAACAGGCCAGCAAGGAAAAGAAGCATTGCATCGTACATGTTCAGGTCGCCCTAGCACCCAAGCCTGAGTTCGGCCGAGCCCGTTGTCCAAATACCGCCGTCAAATCGCTGCACGCCGTTGCGCGTCCGGAAGAGCCCACCCCACGACTGCCATTAGCCGTAGTCAAGGAAACGCAATTGAGAGCCATTCATCCGATCACCATAAGCGTAACCGATGCTATCCCGAGGAGGACGCCAACCGCCTGATGCCAGCCGAGCCGCTCGTCGAAAACCAACACGGCGATCGCGTTGATGGCGATGAGCTGCGCAACCGACGACAACGAAATAGCAAGGGAAAGACCGCTTGTCCGCATGAGAGCGATCATCGAAAGATTGCCTAATGTATAGAGGACAAGCGCGGTTGCGAGCAGCCAAAAGTTAGAGTTGCCCACGTATGCGCGCGAAGCAGTCGCTCCCGCCAGGAATAGGCACACGGCTATGAAGAGGATGACGGCAACACGCATCGGTAAACTCCTGCTGACGCGCTTGTCTAACGCCGGGCGAACCATCAGTCCATCAGAGACTATCCCCCGTCCTTGATCTCGGCGTACACCCTGGTTGGTGATCAGTCGACTTACGCCCAACTCGACGCGTTTCGAAGCTCGGGCTTTCCGAGGGTTGCCCTTCAACCGCCACTCTGGCTTTCAAAACATGCCAAAAAACGCGTGGCACGAATTGGCCGGACATATCGTGAAGCAGTGGAGATAGTACTCGGACGATCCCGAGCAGCTTTTGAAATCGGACTTTATGGCGTCAGTCGCCTTGTCGGAGGATTGGGGACGATAGCATCACCGTTCGGATCAGCGAAAACGAATTGCTCAATGGCTTAGAGCCGAAGACGGAGCGTTGACCCTCATGGCCATCAGACCTGAAAACGTCCGGATGAGGTCACCTTCTATGTAACGCTGGCCTCGCCCCTCTGCGTAGAGCAACATCGCCCGTTCGCACAAGACATCGGCTGTCCGTTCATCGAAGGGGACACCATAAAACCGAAACCACATGAGAACGGCATTGAGCAGGATCGCCTCTCCGTCCTGAAGGGCTTCGCTATGGTCTTCATGCGGCGCTGACATGCACATCTCCCCCGTAGTTTCGGAACGAAAGGCCGAACGACAAGTTAATTGGAAAGTTCCGCCCGGAGGGAAAATCATGGCAGCGCATAGGGCTCAATGGAAAGGCCACATCAAGGTCGGGGAAATCACCTGCGGCGTCGGGCTTTATACTGCTGCGTCGACCTCGGATCGCATCTCCTTCCGGACGATCAACAAGGCAACCGGGAACCCCGTACGCCGCGAGTTCGTGGACAGCGAGACGGAGGAGACTGTCGAGCGGGAAAACCAGGTGAAGGGGTTCGAGGTTGAGAACGGCGAATACATCATGATCGACCCGGAAGAGGTGACCGCCGTCATCCCGGATTCCGATAAGATGCTCGAGATCGAAGCGTTCCTCCCCTGCTTTGAGGTCGACGATGTCTATTTCGACAAGCCGTACTATCTTGTACCGACAGACGAAGTCTCAGAAGACGCATTTGCAGGCCTTCGCGATGCCCTAAGCAAGGCCAGCGTCACCGCGATAGCGAGAACGGTTCTCTTTCGACGGATGCGCACCGTTCTTATCCGCGCCCACGGGCGCGGCCTGATCGCGACGACACTCAATTTCGATTACGAGGTGCGGCCGTCCAAGGAGGCATTCAAGGAGGTCCCGGAGATCAAGGTAGAGGGAGAAATGCTCGACCTCGCCAAGCACATCATCGGCACGAAGAAGGGTGATTTCGATCCGGCGACGTTCGATGACCGCTATGAGGCCGCCCTCGCCGATCTGGTGAAAGCGAAGTCGGAGGGCCGCTCACTACCCAAGCCGAAGCCAGTTCAGGTGTCAAAGCCCAACGACCTTCTGAAGGCCCTGCGCGAAAGCGCTGGAATGGGCAACGCCAAGCCCGCTGCCAAATCCAAGACTAAGGCTGCAAACGCGAACGCGAAGAAAAAGACCAAGGCGGCCGCTCCCAAAACAGCTGCCAAGACCACTCACAAAAAAGCCAGCTAGGAAACAACAATGGCACCCCGTCCATACTGGAAAGGCTACCTCAAGCTTTCGCTTGTCACGTGTCCCGTGGCAATGAGCCCGGCGACATCGGAGAGCGAGAAGGTCCGTTTCCACACGCTCAACAAAGAGACCGGCAATCGCGTCCTGTCCCGTTACGTCGATTCCGTGACTGGAAAGCCCGTCAAGGATGAAAACGAAGCCAAAGGCTACGAGCGCGGTGAAAACGACTACGTTCTGCTGACCGACGAAGACCTCGAGTCCATTGATCTGGAGACCGTGCGGACGATCGATATCGAAAAGTTCGTTCCGCGCGAAAGTATCGAGTGGATCTACCTTGAAACACCCCACTACCTCGTTCCTAACGACAAGATCGGCAACGAGGCGTTTGCCGTCATAAGGGATGCGATGAAGGCAGAAAAGGTCCTTGGCGTCTCGAGGGTAGTAATCGGCCGGCGAGAACGTGCGGTGGTCCTAGAACCGCGCGATGAGGGCATCGTTGTCTGGACCCTGCGCTTCGGTGACGAGGTTCGCCCTGAGGAGGAGTACTTCCAGGGGATCGAGAAGAAGGCTGACACCTCGACGGTCGCTGCCATCACCCAAACGATCAAGCGGCGCATGGATAAATGGTCGCCTTCGATGGTCAGCGATCCGATCCAGGAGAGCTTGCTGAAGCTGATAGCGACCAAGAAGAAGGCTCTAAAGCCCTCCAAATCGTCCAAGGCGGCCAACAGTAAAAAAGACGACGACGCGAAGCCATCAAACGTCATCAGCATCATGGACGCCCTCAAGAAGAGCGTCGAAGCCGACCTTAAAGGTCGAAAGAAGGCGGGCCGATAATCCTCCCTGGCTGACGAGCGGTCCCGCTATGTGCAATGACTATGAACAACATATTCGCTGGAAAGAGTACTGCGAGATGATGCAGTCTCTCGCCCTGCGCATTCCGGCGCACCAGTCTGAACTCGATCTACCCACGGCCGATGACATCAAAATCGGTGATATCGCCCCGGTGGTCCGGACATCTGGCGATGAGTTCGAACTCTTCGCCGCCAAGTTCGGGTTTCCGCCGTCTGCCGGACGCAAAGGCGGACCGGTTTTTAATTTCGTCTCGGAAAACCGGGATTTCTCTGAGAGCAAACGCTGCCTCATCCCGGCGTCGGCCTTCTTCGAGTTTACCGGAACGAAATACCCGAAGGCCAAGCACAGGTTTACGCTCGCCGACCGTGCGATATTCGCTATTGCCGGGCTGTGGCGCGAAGGCGAAGGCAATCAGCCGGCGTCGATGACGATGCTCACGACGAAGCCGAGCCCGGATGTCGCGCCAATCCATAATCGACAGGTTGTTATCCTGAAACCTGAAGATTGGAGACACTGGCTGGCGCTGTCGAAACCCCAGGATCAGCTACTCAAGCCGCTGCCTGCGGGAAGTCTCTCGGTGGAGCAGGTGCGAGCTGGAAGCGACTGACGCTCGCCTCACCGAGATGCAGGTGCGCAGCATTGCAATCTCCGAGGCCATCCAGAATGTCGATCCATCGCCAAGCCATTCGCCGATGGTGGCGTGGACGACGGCCTCGCGAACTCCTGGGCCGAGAGTTGACCACTCGATGACGCGGCGAGGCACACCGCAAGTGCGACCCTTCCCAACCCCTTACTCGCAAGGCTCAACCCTTCATCTCGACGGTTTTCGTAAAGCTCTTGATCTCCTCGCGACGGGCCGCATCAACGCCGCCAAAAGAGAAGCCCGAGCACCATGAGGCGGATGCTCCAGGCGCGCTTCAGGACCTTGCGCCAGTCATGGACGAACACGGAGTGGCTCCGGGTTGTGAATTTTCAGCAGAAGTTCGTTGCCAAAATCCGAGGAAGGCCTACTTCCCCGCTTTTGTGGAGGGCAAAATTGCTACAGAGTGAAACACGTAAAGCGCTTATGCTCGCCTTCTTAATTGGCGGCTCCTTTTTGATTGCAATTCGCTATGGCATACATCACGGCTATCTTTCGCCCTGACCGTCAGAGAGAAGCCGCCGCCTTAAACCCGTCGCTCTGTTGCGACGGGAAGCCCATGGCAACAAATCCAGCCATCATCGTCGGACTCTTCCCCCAAATCGGTTGCGACTCGCATAGTTCCCACGCTTCCGCCTGCCTCATTGGCCGCCAGATGGTGCTCGGCTTCTGATCTACTGGATAGGTGGTGATGAAGTTGGACTGCGACACCTTGGCGGCGCTACCCAGTATCCCGATCTCATTCAGCGAGACGTTGTTGCCGTTGTCCATCAGCATAATGCAATGATGTTGGAGGCCGCGATCCCGGTCAGCGCCAAGATGGCGGCGTGAACCGGCTGGATCGTTCCGGCGGGCACGCTCTTGAAGATGACAGGGTCATGTCTCGACGCGGCGCGATAGCAATATCGCCGGCCGTGCCATATAGCGGGCCCGCGCACCGACGATGGCAGTATCGCCCGGCAGCCCGAGAGGCCGGAGCAATCGAGGGATCCAACTAATACTGCCTACTCGGTGCATGCGACGCAGCTTTTGGAAGCATTCACATCTCGCCTTCCCCACCTGGATATGGTTGGAACCGACCCTAGATTTTCTGGTTCGGTTCGGGAGTGGCCACCTTTGGGAGGATGGGATGTTCGTGAAGTTGACCGACGGCACGATTACTCGCTGGATTAACATGGACGCCGTGATCCAGATGCGGTTCGATGAGGACAAACATCAAACGGAACTATTTTTGGTCAGAGAGAACGCCAGACTGGTTTTCGTCGATCAGTCTCCGGAAGAAATCCGAACGCTACTGGACGTCGAACTCGAACGGCTATCCCAAATCACAAACTGGACCACGGGCGGCCCAATAGGAAAGTCAAATGGTTGCAGATGACGGGCCATTACCACATACACTTGTAGTTGAAACGCCCTAACCCATTGCAAGGGTACGCGCTACTGCGAGTAAAGGGATGGGAACTCAACCGCTAAAATCATTAGAATCGCTCTCGCAGCGACCGTATTCGCTATGTCAGCAATCGGCGCTTTCGCTCATGGCGGTGAGCCATACGAACCACGAGGCCGGTGACTATCATTGTCACTGAAGCGCTTCACGGTGGCCGAATCACGAGGAGAAAAGTCTTTCAGAAAGCTCAATGGCAACGATGCCGAGCTCGACAGCCACATCGTTATCGTGATCCTCAACAACGGCGTGCGGTGCATCTTCGTGGCCATTCTCCTTCGAAGCGAGCCGGCGCGCTACGATAAGTCGATTGGTTTCAGGAGGCTTGCTGTCGCGTTGCGATTGAAAGCTTCCACTGCGCTCTCCTGGTGAAGCCAAAGGCGAAGTTCTTTATCGCTGTGCCCATTGCGTTGGCGGTAAGCTCCTTTTTGACAATGGTTTTTGCCTTGGGTCTGATGGGAATTGTCAAACATTGTGCCGATTGCGGAGGGTAGCTCTTGAACGTCACCCCAAGTTATTAACCGCCGCGTTATTCCTGCTCCTCCCGCAGCCTCTTATAGGACGCGTGCCGCAGCTTTCCGTCATCCGTCCACGCCCGGTGTTCGATCTCGGCGATCAGCTTCGGCTTCACGAATATCGCTCCCTTGCGCTCGACGGGCGGGCTCCAGCAGGTTTGAATGTCGAGATAAGCATTTTGGATGGATATTCCCGGTGCTCTATAGCGGCTACAATATTCGCTTAAGGAGAAGGGAGTGCACGATGAAAGCGATCACGGTTTCTGGCCTCATTATGCTAGCCTTCGCATCCGGTGCATATGCCGCAACCATGACGGCGGAGCAGTTGAAAAGCGAGTTGGTAGGCCACCCAATTCACTGGAAGTCAAAGACGCAATCGGGCGTCACAACTTATAAACCAGACGGGACGATTGAAGCGACTGTCGACGGGGACAAGGCCACCTACAAGGGGACATGGAGCATCAAAGATAATAAGATGTGCGAGAAGTTCGGTAAGGAAAAATGTGCAACGATCAATTCGCTTGGAGGTAAGAAATACTCCAAGGGGGGCGGGACATTTACTGTGGAATAGCGCCTGTTTTGGTTTCGTCACCAGGCGGCTTATGTGCCGGCTGGCTTGTCGCGCAACGGGAAAGAGCCTGAGCTCAACCAGCGGCGCCTCGATGCTCGCGTGGCCGAGGCTCCAATAGCCGACGCCCTTCTGGATCCACTTCAGCTCGCCGAGCGTGCCGGCGTCCTTGGCGGATGGTGGGAGGTCTGCAGGCGGGCTTATCGGCCGTCTCGCTAGAATATTTCTTATCGATCTCCCTCGGAAACTTGACGCACTTCGGCGCTGCGGTCGTCGGCTTTGCCGATTCCATCTCGCTTGTGGCGGTGACGCTGCTTCGTCAGCCTTGTCAGCAGCAACAGCGGCCGTCGGCCTTGGCGGCTTGGTACTTGGTGCTGCACTCCTTCATCGTCAACGTATGCGCCGGCGACGACATGAGGAAAGCAGCGACCACCGAGCCGGCGGCGGAGAGAAGCAGTTTGTGCATAGTGCTTAAATTACTTGGTCGATGCAACGAAACCCATGACACCCTCCCTTGTTCATCTACGGCGCGAACGGTGAAACCCACCGAATGAAGGGATGAACAAAGGCGACACTCGTTTCAGGGCCCCTGCGAAGCGCATGAAAGACGTTGCTTCGGGAGGGATTCGCCACGACCTGGAACCAGAAGGGGCGCAACGACTGGTGTGTTTGAGCGTCCCTCCCTTTCCCCGTTGCCTTTCATCTGAGGTTCAGGATGGATGGCCGAAACTAGTCCACCAGTATTTGTTGATTGGCATCCGGAAAGAGGAGTCCAAGGCATGAAGCTCATGACACTGGCTGCCGCAGCAAGCGTGGCTGCTACCGCGCCGCGCGGCCAGCCTATGGCTATCACAGGGACTGAACATTGTGTGTCGCCGTATTTTTGTAGATTCATCCTTAGATGAGCTGATCGGCCATTTCACCTTTGCTGATCGCGGCGAAGTTGATGGCTTGGATGACCGCTTCCCTCGCTACAACGGCTATCCCAAGGAAGTTTATCCAATCATCATCAGGGGCAGCGCGCAGAAGCCGGAAGCCCCGGCGTCGACTTTTGAGATGGCCGTTTGGGATTTCACACCGTCTTGGATGAAGCCATCCCAACGTAGGCCATCGGCTAATCTGCCGTGCGAAGGCATTGCTGTGAATGCAAAGTTTGGTCTCGCCTATCAGGCGCGCCGATGCCTGATACCTGTCAACGGGTTTCGAGTGGGAGACGTTGGAGACTGGTCGTCGGTCGCAGCCATACGCCATCGCCATGAAGGATGGCTTGCCCTTCGCTCTGGCCGGTATTTCGGAGATCTGGAGCCACCCATCAGGCATCGATATCCTCAACTTCGCCGTCTTGACCTGCGCACCGAACGAGATGATGGCGACGATCCATGATCGTATGCCGGTTATCCTGCATCGGAACGACTATGCCCGCTGGCTATCGACAGAACCAGACCCTGCAGACCTCATGAAGCCCTTTCCGGCCGCACTGATGAGCCAGTGGCCGGTGGCGCGACGGCTGAACAATGACAAAAGAGGCGGGCCAGAGACGATTGCTGCGATAGAGGTTGTCTAAAACGAAAAGGATCACCAAGATGTTTCAAGCGCTAACCTCCCTTTCCGATCACGATATCGAAACTGTGGTCGATGCGGTGACCGAATGGTGTTCGCAACATCATTGCGACATTCAGAGCTGTCGCGGGCAATTCGCCCTCGCTGCGGCTGTCGATGCGCTCCAGAGTTCACCGAATCATGACGCCTTGGTGCATCATCTTTCCGAGAAATTGATGGATAATAAAGAATAGCGTCATTCGAATATGTGAGGTCGGACGACCGCCCGGCGCACAGGAGTTCGATTGCTTGGGGTTAGGCAACATCGCCGAGCGGCCGGGCGCACAATACCAAAGACAACTCCAGTGTAAATTCACAAATACTGCCAAAGACGTACACTTAGTTATTACCTCTTCTGCAGCACGCATGTCGAAATAGTAGCGGGTCATGCATCCTCTGCGCAGCCTTAACCTCCTCGAGGCTGAAGGGATTCTGCGTCGACGCCATTCCAAATTGCCGCTTCGGCGGCGCTTGATCGATTCCGCGGAAGCGATGGCGGTATCGTTCGGGGTCACCGCGGCGGCCCGCGAGGCCGGAGCAATCGAAGGGTCCATTGCAGTTTTCCTTGCGAGATCCGTATATAGAACCAGTTTCCGTATATGCAGGAACCTATTGTAAAATTAGGTCTGTTTCCGTATATACAATATCCATGAAGATCACCTACGACGAAGCAAAGCGCCGGACCAATATCGAAAAGCACGGGCTCGACTTTGCCGATCTCGATCTGCTTTTCTTTGCAGGCTCCGTTGTCGTCCCGGCCAAAGGCGAACGCCTCATGGCCATCGGTGTCTTTCGTGATGGCGTGATTGCCGTCGTGTTCGTCACCCTCGGCTCTGAAGCCATTTCGGTAATCTCCATGCGCAAAGCCAGCCGTAAGGAAAGGAGCATCCTATGACCCGCATCGCAGATAGTGTTCTGAAAATCTCCGACGCTGAAGAAGCGAAGATCCAGAGGCAAATCGCCAGCGATCCCGACGCCCCAGAGGCGACGGATGAACAGTTGGCCAAGGCCAAACCTTTTGCCGAAGCCCTTCCCGAGTTGGCCGAGTCCATCAGGAAGAACCTGGGCGGCCGGCCTAAGTCCAATAATCCTAAGGTCGCCGTGAGCATTCGGCTCGATCCAGAAGTCGTCGATGCTTTCAAGGCCAAAGGCGAAGGCTGGCAAAGCCGGATAAATGAGACACTGCGGAAGGCGGTAGGGCTATAGCACTCCGCGGCCGTTTATCATTGCCCCGCAAATGCAGGCTTGAGCTCGGCGCGAAGGGTGGTAATAACCCGTCCTGCTTCTTCCTGGGTGAGGCCACACGGCAAAAGCGATTGATCATCGAGCGCAAGACCGGCTGCGAGATTTTCAGGGAAGGCGACTTCCGCGCCGGCTCTGACAAGAGCCCTGAATCCCAATCATAGGACGTACTGACCAGACAGGGGATGGTCATCTGCTGATCGCTCGCAAACTTCACGATTCGTTCGACGGCGAAGTGCCGATCAAAAGTGATGACGATAAGCCTGGGTTCATGGGGTGGCGTGGCTGGCAACGACCGCGTCAACTTCATCGATACTCCGATTTCGCCGATGCCGCGCGTGCCGCTCTTCAAATGAGCACATTCATTGGCAGCTATCATCTGACTGGCCCCGGCACGGTATTCGCCGCCGCGGCCATCATAGTCACTTCGCTAGCCGGGCTCCTGCTGAGTCGCGGGAAGTTCAATCAGGAATGATGGACTATCATTTTCGTGCGAGCATCGAGTATCTTCCGGCCACTGCTGACCTCATTAGCCGATTTCCTCTTGCTCTTGCCCAGCCAGCAGATCGATGAGCACGGCTGTGCTCGTTATAGGAACATGTCGAGGATGGGCAAGTAGAAGGAACCTGTTCGCAGGTGCGGCCGCTGGGTGCGGCCTGAGAAGGATCCAGCCCGCCAAGGCGATCAGGAGGATCGCGGCGACGGCGAGCGTAGACTCCGACCTTGCGACGGAGCCCTGCGGTTCGCGATCGTGCTCGCCTTCATTTGCCCCACTCTCGATCGATCCGACCCTCTTCAGCTTTGTGGAAGTACTGCGAGCAGACCAGCCATCCTTTCAGAGGCCTCAACAACAATATGCATGCCAGCCCGGTCAGTGGAACCGTCAGGACCAGATGGACCCAGAGGTGAACGTCGAAGGTGAACTGAAGCCATAGAGCAAAGGCAAGCGCGGGAACCGCGACGATGCTCATGGCGAAGAATGCCGGCCCGTCCGCCGGGTCCGCGAAGGAGTAGTCCAAGCCGCAGACTTCACAGGCCGGAGCGAGGGATAGAAGGCCATTGAACAGATGTCCCCGCTGGCAACGTGGGCAACGCCCTTTGATACCAGTTAAAGCGGGGACTGTCGTTTCGTCGTATTCCGTTTTCATCTCCGGATTCCCTCGATCGCGCGGTCAAAGGCGGTTAGTGCCCCCTACTTAGGCGGTAATGTAGAAGCGAACTCTTGGCGGGACGTCGGGTTCCAATCGATCATTTCGTAGAAGGTCTTCGATCCGCCGAGGGTTGCCGGAGAGCTTGCATGGGAACGAACAGCGGAGTCCGCTCGTCTCACTGTGTCGATTGGTTTTGCCAGCGCGCCCTTAATTTTGAGCAATTGGCTAAGCCCACCAACGCTTGAACATCTCCAGGGCATGACCTGTATGTATTTTAGCCACGCTGATTATTTCATCAGCAAACCGCAAAAAGCGGCTTTTTTTGGCAGCTTTTGCGATTCCTTTGGCCGAAATTGAAACCCTCGCCGCATTGCGCAATTTCGCAAGTTTACCTGTAATGCCGGTCAAGCGATCGGGACAATTCACCCTTCGTAACACCGAAAACTTGCATAGCGACCCCTCTGCCGGCCTGCAATCGCGGGAGTGGCGAAGCTGTGCCAGACGCGGAGACGGCAGCCATGTCGAAGTTGAAAACCACCATACTCACGGGCTTCCTCGGAGCCGGTAAGACGACGCTACTCAATCGGATTCTTTCGTTCGAGAGCAGCGAGCGCGTCGCCGTCATCGTCAACGAATACGGAGAAGTGGGCATCGACGGCCAACTTGTCGTGCAGACCAACGATCAGATCGTGGAACTGAACAACGGATGCATTTGCTGCACCGTCCGCGACGACCTCATCGCGGCGATTAGAGCCCTGCTTCAGTCGGGCCGCCAGATCGATCGTTTCATCATCGAGACGTCGGGACTAGCCGATCCGGCGCCCGTCATCCAGTCCTTCATCCTCGACGACGTCCTGTCCGCCCGATTGGAACTGGACGCGATCGTCACCGTAGTCGACGCCCGACACATAGAAGGACAACTCGCGCAAGAAGAAGCAGTCGAACAGATCAGCTTTGCCGACGTCCTGCTGCTGAATAAGGTTGATCTCGTCGACGAGGATCATCTTCTACAAGTCGAGCGGGATCTAAGGCGACGAAATCCCCTGGCCCGGATCATCCCGACCAAGGATTGCGGCGTCGCATTTGAAGATGTCGTGGGCATCGGCGCGTTCGACTTGAAGAACGTGCTCGAAATCGATCCGCAGATCCTGGAAGAACAGGAGCACGAGCACGATCAAACTATCGGGTGCGTAGCTTTCCGCGAGCCAGAGCCTCTCGATCCGGTGGCGCTCAATAGCTGGCTGACCCGCCTGGTGCAGGACATCGGAGCCGACCTGTTTCGGATGAAAGGCGTGCTCAGCTTCGCTGGGGAAGCCAGGCGATATGTCTTGCATGGCATCCACATGACCTTGGAAGGCCGGCCGGGAAAGGTCTGGCAACCGTCCGAGATTCGCTCAAGCGACATCGTCTTCATCGGTCGCAACCTTGACGAGGAGATGCTGCGAGCGGGGTTCGAGCGCTGCATCGTACCACGCCAAGCCCTGGCGTCCTGACCCATTCCCCGCTTTCACACAAGGAGACACGACATGCCCCCTCTCGTAGCAGCAATGATCAGCCTTGGCGTCCTGGGCGCCATAGACACCTATATCACCGCTACCGTCTTTCCTGTTCCGGTGTGGGTGACGTTCATTGCATGGGCGTCTTTTTATGCCTGCGGCGGCGGGCAGCATGGCCTCGTCAAGAGCATCGTGTCCAACTGGACCGGTATCATCATCGCGTCGCTAACGCTGCTGGTGATCCAATACGGACCGCAGCATCCGATCTTTGTCGCCTTACTCGTCGGCCTCGGTACCTCGGCCATGGTGATGGTGTCCTCCATCAAGATACTGAACTTCCCGCCGGCCATCGTATTTGGCTTCGCGTCGTTGGTCGGCACGACGGCCGCCACCAATACATCTGTCGTCACGTCAGGAATGAACCATCCAACCCTCGTCGCCATGGCCGCAATGCTGCTCGGCGGCGCCTTTGGCCTTCTGTCGGAAATCGGCACGTCGCTACTCTCCACCAAGCCCGCCACCGCGTAGCCACACCAATCGCTCAAGAGGAAATTTCGATGAAGCTCCAACACTATCTCGGCGGCCTTGAAGGCCTTGGCCCGGTCAGCACGGAAACACGTGTCTTCGTGGAGACATGGGAGACCCGCATCTTCGGTATCCACACCGCAATGATGGCCCTGTCCTCTCAGCTCTCGCTTCCGGCGACGCCGTCTGCATTCTCAAGCATCTGGACCTGGGCGGACCTGCGCAAGGGTGCGGAATCTCTCAACCCCTTCGACTACTTCAAATACCGATACTACGAGAAATGGCTCGGCGGCATTTCCGGCTACTTCATCGACAAGGGCTACATCACCGCCGAGGAACTCGATGCCCTGACGGAGGAATACTACGCTGATCCCTCGATACCCGTGCCGACGGCCGGCGACCAGGCGATCGACGATCGGGTCGTTCAATATCTCGTCGAAGGCGACAGCCCCAAGCGCGAGGCGGAGGTATCCTTCGATTTCACCGTTGGCGACCTCGTCTCGATCAGGAATGTCCCATCGGTCGAGCACACCAGGCTGCCTGGCTTTCTTCGGGGTAAGACGGGAACCGTCGAGACTGTCTACGACGGCGCCTACGTCTACCTCTGTGACACGGGAACGGACGGGATCGGCGCGGCGATGCCGGTCTACTGCATCCGTTTCGAGCCCGAGGAACTCTGGCCCACCAACGCCGAGACGAACTTCAGCCTCTACGCGGATCTCTACGCCCATTACGTGGAATCCCCACGCGCCGTCGCCGCCCAAGCCGCCTGACGCGCAAAGCAATAGGAGAACACTCAGATGATCGACCGCTTCAAATACCGCGAAGATCGCGAAGCCTACAGTGCCGCGCGCGTTAAAGCTCTCGAGGCCCTCCTGATCAAGAAAGGCATCATCACGGACAAGACCGTCGATACCATCCTGGATTTCTTCGAAACGAAGATGGGACCGTTCAACGGCGCCAAGATCGTCGCCCGCGCATGGCTCGACCCCGCCTTCAAGGACCGCTTGGTGGCCAATACCCCCGCAGCGATCGCCGAACTCGAGCTTCCCGAAGGGATGGCGGGCGCGGAGGGCGAACATATGCGCGCAGTCGCCAATTCTGCAGACGTCCACAACCTCATCATATGCACGCTCTGCTCCTGCTACCCTTGGCCAGTCCTGGGGCTGCCGCCGTACTGGTATAAGGATCCGACATTCCGCAGCCGCGCAGCTCGCGAGCCGCGCGCGGTCTTAAACGAGTTCGGTCTGCCCGTGCCGGAGACCATCGAGATCAAAGTCTGGGATTCCAGCGCGCAGATCCGCTGGTTCGTTATCCCGGAACGCCCGCCAGGCACCGATGGGCTGACGGAGACGGAGCTTGAGGCTCTCGTAACCCCCGAAGCCATGATGGGCGTCGCCATCGCCAAGGCCGCTTGAGGCGGATGCGATGTTGACCCAGTTCGAACATTTCGCGGTTACGGAAATGATGGGGGAGCCCGACAACCCTCCCCGCGCCAACGGTTCCCTCTGCTTCGGTTCTCAATGGGAACGGTCCTCGTTCGGAATGGCGCTTGCCCTCGCAAAGAGCGGCGCCTTCGAATGGGACGATTTCCGAGACGAACTGATCGCGACGATCAAGGATTGGGAAGATGCGCATCCCATCGATCGCTCGAGCTGGAATTACTACGACCAGTTCCTGACAGCCCTTGAGAAGGCCATCGTGAAAGCTGGTGTCGTCGACCCTGAAGAGATCGTGGCCGCTCTGGCGGCCTGATCCCAGTCAAAACTTGCCAAATTGGCGCTCTACTCAAACACTTGAAAGGTATCAGGATGTCAATCTCAGCCTCCACTGCCATCGCGGCGCCAAACCTCACGACGTCGGCCGCGAAAATCCTCCAGGCCGCGACGGCGGTCTTCTTCGGTCTGGTGATCGTGGGATTCGTCGGGTTCTCGCACATCGAAATCGTTCACAACGCAGCGCATGACACCCGTCACGCCAATGCGTTTCCCTGCCACTGAGGTTTAATCTCATGTCGCTGTTTCGCTCGATCGTATTCACGGCGGCCCTTACGGGCGTCATCGTCGGCGGCGCCGTCAGCGCCGCCCAATTCGCTGGAACCAGCCAGTTGATCGCCAAGGCCGAGGTCTATGAAAAGGCGGGCGAAGCCACGGAAACGCCGGAAGTCGTTTCGCCCATGACGACACCGCACCCCCACGAAGCCGATCACGATCACAACGAAGCAGGCTGGGAGCCGTCAGACGGACTGGAGCGGATGACCTTCACGGTTGCAGCAAACATGCTGACCGCGATCGGCTACGCCCTGGTCCTGTGCGGACTTATCGCAATGCGTGGGAAGCCCGTCACCTGGCGCGACGGCTTGCTGTGGGGATTGGCCGGTTTCGCCTGCGTCATGCTCGCGCCTTTGATAGGTCTGCCGCCTGAGTTACCCGGAACGCCTTCCGCGCCCCTGGCCGACCGTCAGCTCTGGTGGATTGGAACCGCGTTGGCTACAGCAGTCGGTATCGGTCTAATTGCTTTCCAGCGAAAGCCATGGGCGGCAGCCGTCGCCATTGCGACCATCGCGGCCCCTCACCTGATCGGCGCTCCGGTCGCACCGGAAGGAATGCACCCGCTGGCCCCGGAGTCCCTCGAGCATCAGTTCGTAGCTGCCGCGGTGATGACGAGCCTCGTCTTCTGGGCTCTGCTTGGGTCCGTGAGCGGGGCGCTTTTCCGTCGATTTGAACGTACCGCATGAGCTCCGGCACGTTTTGGAACGCGGACCTCGACGCGTTGCAGTTCACCGCCTGTAACGGCGGGAACTGCCTCGTTCATCGAAGGGCGTTTCGCGCCGTGCTCCGGAAGTCTCCGCTCATGGAGGACTGTATCGCTTTCTACGCGGTGAACCAGGCGACCCTCCAAGCGGCTGCGACGGAGAAGATCGAAGAACATCGCATAGGCGACGGTCAGAGTTTCCACCTCAACAGCAGGCAGATCAGGCGCTGGCTAGTCATGACGAGACTGGCAGAAATCTTGCATGACCAGACATTGGACGGGCAACTAGGAGCGGAGTAGTCATGCGGATTGTCATCCTCGCGCCGCCAGGCGTGCAGTCGCTGGACATCGTCGGCCCTGCTGAAGTTTTCTGGGAGGCTGCGCGAAGGCTGGGCGACATGAGCGCCTACGATATACAGGTCATGTCAACCGGAGCGCGCTCGATCGCCGGAACCGGTCAGCTGAGGTTCATGGCGGATCGCACCATCTTCGACGAAGATGAGGAGATCGACACGTTGCTGGTCGCCGGAGATCCTGCTTTTCTCGAGATCGATCCAGAAGTCACTGCATGGCTGCGGCGCCGCGTTCCAGGCGTTCGGCGGTTCGGCTCGATCTGCACCGGGGTTTTCCTGCTTGCCGAAGCCGGGCTTCTCGATGGGAAGCGGGTGACGACACACTGGGAATGCGCGGCGAAGTTTAGCCGCGAGTATCCGGCGATCGATCTCGACGCCGATGCCATCTACGTACGGGACGGGTCGCTTATCACCGCCGCCGGTGTCACCGCCGGCATCGATCTCGCCCTTTCGCTTGTTGAAGAGGATCACGGCAAGGACGTAGCAATGATCGTCGCCCGTTACATGGTCATGTTCATGAAAAGACCTGGCGGCCAATCGCAGTTCAGCGCGCACCTTGTCGGGCAGATGTCCGAGACGACGTTGATACAGAAGGCTCAGGAGTTCGTGCTCGCAAATCTGAACGGCAACCTCGACGTCGAGAGTTTGGCGCAAGAGATTGGAATGAGCATCCGTAATTTTGCACGCGTCTTTCGCAAGGAGCTTGGAATCACGCCGGCCGATTTCGTCGCGGCCGCTCGGACGGACGCCGCACGGCGGCTGCTCGAGGACACCGTCCATCCGCTACAGAGGATCGCCACCATCTGCGGGTTCGCAGACGTCAACGCGATGAGGCGGGTCTTTACCAAGACGATCGGCGTGAGCCCGAACGATTATCGAAGCCGTTTCCAGGTATCATCCAAAACCATTTCCCAGCCGGCCTCCGACCGGCGCCCTGCTCGACAAACGATAGCCATGGACCTCGCACTAGCAATCTCGCATCCTCAAGAGGCATCAACGAGCGCAAGCCGACACACTTGAGGCGAGCTCGCCTTCGTCCGGTTCCGTCCGGGCCGATCGAGCTCAAATCCAGGCTGATATTCACGCCGCCGTTGAACATCGACAGGAACCCTTCTGCTTAAGGAGGTTAAGCCCGCAGGCGGCTGCCAGCTTCATCGCGATGAATTCGGCCTTCACCACGCTGTAGGTGTCGTTGATTGCCGGGAGTTTAGCGATGAATTTCTTCGTCCCGTCATTAATCAGCGGAAATTGAGCAGAAAGAGCTCGCAGAGAAGACCGGCTTGAACGTCAACACTATTCGGAACATGGAGAGTTTGGGAAACGGACCGATCGCCGGTCGTGCAGCAAACGTTCAGGTCGTTCAACGCGTCCTCGAAGCAGAGGGGATCGAATTCCTCAACCACGGTCGCCCGGGCGTCCGCGTGGTTGGTAAGGAATCGCATTGTCCTGCACATCGCGGAGCCCCTTGTACGACGCATGCCGCAGCTTCCCGTCATGGGTCCAGGCTCGATATTCAATCTCGGCAACAATCTTCGGATCGACGAAGACTGCATTTCGCTTCCGTCCTGTATCCACAGTAGCCTTGCCAATAATCAGCTTGTCCATCTGCTCCCGGAGCTCGGCGGCGGATCGTTCATTGAAGCCGGTCCCCACTCCTCCGACATAGACGAGGTCGTCTCCTTTGCGCGCGGCGAGCAGCAGCCGGCCGATCCCGGCGCGCGCTACTGTGGATCGCTCATAACCGACGATCACAAAACTGTCGCTCTGGATGCATTTGATCTTCAGCCAGTCTCCAAGCCGGCCGGAACGATAAGGCGCGTCCCGGCGCTTGGCTATGATCCCTTCCAACCCGTGTTCGCAGGCGCTTGCCAGCAGCTGATCGCCGTCGGCCTCGATCTCCTCTGAGAGCCGGATATCTCCCTGCTCGCCGGTTGGCACCAAATCCGCGAGCAGGTGCCGGCGCATGTCGAGTTCGGAATTCCTGAGGTCGTGACCGTCGAAATAGAGCAGATCAAAAGCCATGAAGATGGCGTCGCTTGACCTCTTCTTGCCGCCCCTGCCGCCGAGCGACTGTTGCAGCAGGCCGAAATCCGACCGGCCCTGCTCGTCGAGAACCACAGCCTCGCCGTCGAGGATTGCCGAGCCAACAGGAAGCCATAGGGCCGCTTGTTGGATTGCGGGGAAGCGATGCGTCCAGTCGTGGCCGCCACGCGTCAGGATGCGAATGCCCGTCGGCTCGACATGAACCGAAAGGCGATAGCCATCCCATTTCACTTCGAACGCCCATTGCGGCCCTTTGGGCGGCTTCGGCTTCAGGAGAGCGAGGCATGGATCGATGCGATCCGGCATGGGGTCGAGGGGAAGGTTCGGCTGTGCGGGATTTCGTGGCTTGCTCGGCCGGGATCGAACCGACTTGTCAACATCCTGCAGGAGCGGCTTTGGTTTCGGCGGCTTTGTCATGCCGCCATCCCATCAGCAATGCCTTAAAAAGCAATTGCCCAATTCGTGTTATTGACTCCGCCTAAGTCGAGAACATTTTGCGACACGCTCGACGGTCGGAGGCTACCCGGTGCCAGATCAGTATCAACCAAAATACAAATGGCGCGAGACCTGGCCGGGAGAAGGACACCAAGACTTCAGCGGGTTCGACGGCGAGCAGTCCTTCGGCCGAATCCAGTTGGACCAAATGAGCCACGGCAAGATGGGGATGTGGAAGTGGAACATCACCCACATCCCTTGGGTGCGAGAGCATATCGCGTCTCATAGCGGATGGGAGGCAATGTCACGGGAGGCATGCCGGAGGGTCGAGGAGCACTACGAGAAATTGTTGGAATTGCATGGTCGGCCGAAAGGCTGATAAAAATTTTTCGGCATGGGAACTATTGGCTCCGCCGATCGTAAGGAGTCGGGCTGTGCAGAGATTGTTATGGCAGCCACCATACACTTCAATATGCGGTCCGCCGAACCCAAACTAGCCCCGTCCTACCTAAGGCGGGGCTTTTTTGGCCTTCGGCCCATTGGCTTCGACGTTCCAGGAGATGGGCTGAGCGACACCGGCAAGCCGGCGTTCCGCATTCACGGCCGATATTACCTTCAATGATGAGACGTGGACGTTGGCGCGTTTACCTGCAGCGAGTGAGGGCTATCAAACTTCGTGATCAGAAGCGTGACCAACTCCTCGCGCGTCCTGTGTCCTTGATTATAGAGGTCGACCGCCGCGCTGCAAAGCAGCTGCATTGATTGTTCCGTTGGCGCGGCGCGATTGTGCCGGCACCAAATCCGAATGGCATCCGAAAGCACGTTCACGTCGTCCATCTGGAGTGAGAGATTGAAGTCAGCCATATCATTCTCCTTGAGCGTCGCAACAGCTCGCCCGGATCGCGATAAGGAAACGGTAGTGCATTAACCTCCCAAGGCCAACCATCAGTACGGTTGCGGACGGTTGCCGCGAACCTCCGCCAAGTCACCGGCGATCCGCTTCTCTAACTCTTGTACGGAACCGCGCGCGGCGTCGACCTACTGGGGCTTCCACGCGGGACGGTGCTGAAGCTGGGTGCGGACGTCGAACTTGAGGTTACGGGTCTGCGCAACCCGTGCTCCCAGATCGACACGTTCCAGCCGGGGCTGCTCAAAACCGTTGTCAGCAAAGGGCCGAACGGCGAACTCGTCAGGAAGACGGGTGTGATGACGATAGTTCTCAAGGGGGGCGTGGTCGCGCCCGGCGACGCCGTTGTCGTCGAGCTGCCCGTCCCGCCGCTGATTCCGCTTGGGGTCGTTTAACGCCGGGTCTTCGTGTCGTCCCCGACCTCGCGCTCATCCGGCATCCTCGCCTACCGCGTCTGACCTTCGTTCATGTCACCGGGATCGTAGTTCAGATCCCATTCTTTCACCGGCTTCTTACCTGGCGGCGTCTTGTGCTCCGTCGCATCTTCCGATCCGGTGAGGACTGTCGGCTTGGCACTGGCCACGCCCGTCGCTTTTCTGTCGCCGATCGACTTGGCGAACTGGCCTTTGGCATCCTTCTCGACGTCGGACATCTCACTCGCCTTTCTGCTTCAGCCCGTCCGAGATCTTCTTGACCTCGGGGTCGGCATTGGTCTCGCCATTGGCGTCTTCCGCACGGTCGGGATCGTCCTTGGCGGGCAGATATCCTCGCGGCGCGTTTTCCTGGGGACCTTCCCATCGCGGCGACTGGTCCGTGGTGCCCGGTGCACCGTCCTTCGGCTTGTTCATTCCCATGATGCTTACTCCTTCTGCTAGGTAACCTTCGTCGTCAATGGATGTTCCCTTCTCCTCGTCGCCACGCCGGAACTTTGAGCGCCCACCCAAGGTTCGGTGTCGCGTTCAAACGAGGAGACCATCACCCTCCCTCCACCCGACGGCGAGCCGCGGTAGGTCTCGACGAGAAGGGGCTTCCGATCGCCTCGGTCAACCTGTCGTCGAGGTGACACCGGCGGCCTTATCAAACTTCAGTCGCATCTCCGACGCTGGTTGGGCGCACGGGGCGCCGGATCTCGGGGGCATCGAACGGCTACGACATCCTACGCGAAAAAGCACTTGACCGCATGCAAATCCGGCGCGTCGGGTGCAGTCCATTCTAGCTGAGAAACTCGTCGTTCCAGACCGGCACCGCAACCGTGCGAATCCGCTTCAGCCTGCGGACCTTCAGCGTTCCGTACTCGCTCCCGTGCGGGAAATGTAGCTTCATTTGCAGGTAGTTCTTCTTGCCACAGCCGTCGCACCTGAACTTCTGAAGCAGTCTGTCGAGGGAAAGGTTGCCGCAAAGCTCTTCGATATCCCTAGGGATATAGTTGTGGGTCACCCGGCAGAGATTGCATGTCACCACAAGTATCTGCCCCTGATCCGCGGCGGCCCTCACCGTCCAGAGCCGCAGCCGCTTGACCGGATGGATCTCAGGCATGGTCGGCGACGGGCGTCAACTTCCACCCCGAACCCGGCGGCCGCTTGCCCGCTTTTGCGACCCGGTAATCCAGCTCGATGGCCGCTTCCCTCGCCGCGTCCCTACTGTTGGTCGCCCAGACGGACACGACCAACCTGCCCGCTCGAAGCTTATACTTGTTTTTGGCGGGTCGGGAGCCTACGGCTTGGCCGGCGCGGAAACATCGCCGTGCAAACGCCTCGTCGTTGCTCTCGCGAATAGTCAGCGGAAGCGCAGACCACCAGGCGTCGAAGGCCGATTTCTTTTTTGCGGGTTTCTTGACATTGTCCAACATGGCATCGCTCCGACAAAGAAATGTTCCTTATTTGTTCCAATTCACTCCGGAGTCAATATCTGCACCGTAGCGGTCTACCAAGGAGGGGGGACGAGGAGGTCGGGAAGCGGCAGTCCTTGTCGCCGCCATCATAGAACCGATCGGTCGGCCTGTCAGCGGGCGTCTCAATTCCTCAGGCGCGGGAGAGACCGCTTTTGCGGCTCGACATAAGGAAGAATCATCGCATAGCCGCACATTGCCCGCCCTAGTCTGGCCGTGCCTGCGGATACTGGGCGTTCTGTAGCTCCTGCTTGACGTTCCATGCCGATGACGCCGATTGGCACGCCGCTAACAGATCCGCAACTATTGGGCCGTTGGCCGGAACCATCGAGAGCACGGCGGATTTCCTCCTACCGAGGCATGGAGTACAAGCATGGACAAGGACAAGACGGCCCAGGAGGCGATCGAGGAGACAGGGAAGAAGCAGGTCGATGGGCAGGGGCTACCGGCTGCCGGTCCACACGCGACTAAGGAACAGACGGACGAAAGCAAGACGCCTGGCACGGGCGCACTTCCCGACCGTGAAGACGAAAGCGTTTCTCCCGGCGGCGGCTGACCATCGCGCGATGGCGCCGGTGATCCTCCGGAGCCGCCTAGCCTTTCGAAACCCGCATCGCGCCGACACCCCCGTGACGCGCTGCAGACGTCTGCGTTGAGGTTTTGCACCGCTGGCATCGAGCGGACGGAGATCAACAGGGAGTGAAGTCCTTCGACGATCCTGGAGCGAGAACTGGGAGGATTTGCGGCCGATCACCGAAAAGGCAATGTCGGGCGAAACCGTCTACCACGAAGACTTTCCGCTCGAAACCACGCGACACGGGCAGGCTGAAACTGCGTATTTCACCTTCTGCTATAGTCCGATCCGTGATGAGAACGCCAAGGTTCTCGGCATGATCGACACCGTGATGGAGACGACGGAAATCGTGCGAGCGCGCCAGCGCCTTGTGTCGGAGTCCGAGCGCTATCGCCAGATGTTCGAGAACGCGCCGGGTTTCATGGTGATGTTGAGCGGACCGGAACACGTTTTCCAATACGTCAACCTGGCTTACTCGGAGCTGATCGGTTTCCGGGAGGCGGTAGGAAGGACTGTCGCAGAGGTTCTGCCGGAAGCGGTGGAACAGGGCTTCGCCGCGGCTCTGACCGAGATCGGGCAGACCGGAGAACCACATTCCGCACTCGGTGCGCTTCTAACGATCAAAGGGCCGGGCGGCGCCTCTTTCGACAGATATGTCGACTTCGTCTACCAGCCCATAAAAAACGCCTGCGGGGAAGTGACGGACATCTTCGTTTCACAGCCAACGTCTTTGAGCGTGGTGCTTCGTCGTGTGATGATCACACGAGTAACCGCGTAAAAACGCGTTACGCCGCTCAGCCGGCCTTAGTCGATGGATTGCCCCAGGCATGGCGCGGCATTGCCGGACATTGCGGTTTCGGGCGAAACTTCACCAGCACCTCGCGGCCATCAACTGAAGCCTGCGTGCGCTCGAGCGCGTCGCGTTCGGCAACCGCCTGGCGCCAGTGCTCGGCGTCGCGGCCATCAGGCCGGCCCTGTTCCTCCCAAATCGCGTAAGCTCTTTTGCTGATCCATTCGTGGCGTCTGTCGCTCATTTATCCATTCCATTCGATGCTTCGGCAATGCTATCCTGCGGGACCAGTCGGTCCTGCCGAACCCGTAGGCGGCGCTTGGCTGCCATCAGCAAGTCAAGTTCGATCGAGGACGGCCCGAATCGGGCGAACAGGGTTTTTGCCTGCTCGTCCTTCAAGCCATATTTGGTAGCGAATTCATCAAGGGTATGGGGCGGCCGCGCAGCATTCTGCTCCGGCGCTCCGGTTCACGGATTTGCGTCATTGGTAGTAACCCCAGTGTGCTTTGCAAATGCAAGAACAATTAATGGGGGCGGAAGTTCCGCCAGTTTTCAGCGTTTTTTCGTCCGGTTATGTCGTCATTTGGCTGCTATGTCACAAACGAAAAAAGCGCCCTCCCGATCAAGGAGAGGGCGTTTAGAAGTGGCGTGTGTTGCTATACAGCGAACAGCAATATTGTATCGGCGACGAAATTCGCGATGCTTGCTTAGGGGCTGTTGAGAATCATCTTGAGTTTATGACGGCTGCAGCGAGGTGAATGATTGCGCTGAAACTTTGGTCGGTTTTGTCCGCTCGCATTGCAATGCGTTTGAACTCTTTGAGTTTGCAGAAGAAATTCTCGATGAGGTGCCGCCATTTGTAGATTTCGCTGTCGAGTGGAAGAGGTGCTTTTCGTCGTGGATGCTGGGAGATGACGACCTTAGCTCCACGCTCGTTTAAATCAGCGACGATTTGGTTGCTGTCGAAGGCCTTGTCAGCGATCAGCCCGTCAAAACCAATGCCATCGATGAGCGGAGCAATGCCCACCGTGTCGAAGCGATGACCGGGCAGAAGAACAAAGCGTACGAGATTTCCAAGTGCATCAGTCAACGCAAGGATCTTAGTCGTCATGCCGCCCTTCGAACGACCTATAGCCTGGCTCTGAGTCCCCCTTTTGAGCCCTGTCCGTGGCGGTGGACCTTGTCGATGGTGGCGTCAACCATGGCATATTCCATGTCAGGCTCATCTGAGCAGACCTCAAAAAGCCTTGTGAAAACATCGGCTTTGACCCAATCGCGATACCGTTTGTAGATCGTGTTCCAGTTTCCAAAAACCGTGGGGAGATCCCGCCATGGGCTTCCTGTACGCACAATCCAAAGAATTGCCTCGATGAAGCCCGGTTGTTGCTGCCACTTCGGCCGGGATCAGACGGCTTGCCGTGGCAATGTGGTTCCATTTTCGCCCATTGGGCGTCCGTCAGCACAAATCGTTCCATCTGCAGCTTGAATCACAAACAAGCCCCAGAAGAAACCCTGAACCTCAACAGCCCGTAGCCGGCGGTGTTTGGATGGCGCGAATTAAACAATCCCTGCGACACCATATTCAGGTAATCGCCGTAATGGTCACGAAGTCGATCATGGGAGGATCATTTAACAATACCAAGTCCCTCACCGCCAGACGGATAGTTGCTGCTTCACGTCCGTATCATCGGCAAGGCTACAGGGATCTCCGGTTTGCAACAGGACGTCGCCCCCTCCGGCTTTGGCCGACCGACCAAAGCAGAGTGGTTGAGTGTACCGCACTCGAAAGCGGCATACTGCACGGGTGTCGTGGGTTCAAATCCCACCCTCTGCGCCATTAACCTCATCCAACTATATGCATTTTTTGCGAGTGGATGACGCCTGTTGCTGGCTTCGATCCTGAGAATTGCGCTTAACGCTAACCTAGCCGTCTGAACCGCCGAGATCCTGAGCGAACCGTTCCAGGTCTCGGCACAGCGTGTCCGCGAAAGCGATCGACTGCGACGTATCCGTTGACCGCCGCACGAGCTCTACGACCTCAAGCACAAGGACCTGGGCTTCCCGGCTTGTGATCAGGCCTTTCTTGAGCATGACCTTCGTGTTGGCTATGAAGATCGCGTTAGCAAGGGACAAGGCTGTCACTGCTGTCGCAGTGATCACAGATGCACCGCCATTTGGCGTATTATGGCTCATTGGTAGTCTCCTGGATGCCAGGGAATATAGCCATGGCGTTGCTCGGATGAACAGTAGACGCGTTCGGTAGTGTTTCCTGTCGGCCCGGCCGGAGGCGCGGAGCGCAGCGAAGAGTGCGTGCTGCGCTTCATGAGAGCTCAGAAGTGGAATGCCACCGACGCCGTGCAGAGATTGTTATGGCAGCCTACCATACACTTCAATATGCGGCCCGCCGAAACCGCAGCCCAGTGCGAGGGCAACCGGTTGAGAGCGCTCACCTGCTTTTCGACTTTCGTTAGGTGCCAGAGATCGTCCGCATCAAGGAATGCCACGAATCGACCTGATGACGCCTCGATCCCAGTGTTCCTCGCGGCGGCGACACCGCAGTTGGGGGTAGACAGAAGGCGGATTCGTGAGTCCGACATCGCCATCTGCTCGAGGAGTTTTGCCGTGTGGTCCGTGGAACCGCCGTTGACAACGATAATCTCCAGGGCGTCGTAGGTCTGGCGCACGGCGGACCGAAGCGTGCGCTCAATATAGGTGGAAGCATTGAAGGCTGGGATAACTACTGAGACCAGAGGCCGGTCAGAATGAAACGTGTCGCGTCGATCCTCATCTGAAAGCATTGCAGATCTCTCGCCACGTCATCCAGAAAGCTACTTTCGTACAGGTGAAGGGACTGCTTTTTGATTTCTCCCGTTTCGTACATTCAATTCGGAGCTCGCGACTCCCCGCCGCCGACATTGTTGGAACGCCGTCTGCCAGCCTACGCTCTAACTTTGTTCTGCGGGCGCAAACGGACTTTGATCCGACGTAGACCCTCTACTTTCGTAGAAGAGGGTAGATCTGTCAGCCGCACGTTGGTGAAAAACTGAAGCGTTCGGGCCTGGCGTCAAGATCTGGTCCTTCGACACTTCGTTCACGCTGGTCGCTGCCGGGGAGCGGGCGCGCGATCTCGGTGAGGCATCCGGATCTCGGACCTTAGTTGGGCATGCTTGAGACTGAAGTCCTACACATGGAACGGCTTGTAGCGGGGAGTGTTTTCGATTTGCGACGCCAGAGAGCGCCGCGCCGATTGTAGCCGCCCTGGAGACGAAACATGCGTCTGCTCATCGTTGAAGACGAACCGGGAATCGCTCTGGTGATCGAGGATGTCGCGATCGACGCCGGATTCGAAATCACTGGCATAGCGGGGAACATGTCAGAGGCTCTGGAGCTCGGTTCCGAAGCAGACATCGCCATCATCGACATCCGGCTTGGGGATGGACTGACCGGGCCGTCCATTGCCCGCGCCCTCTTTTCCGGGTTCGGACTTGGTGTGGTGTATTTCACCCTGAACCCCGGCCTTGTCGAAAACCCGGAGGGCCGAGCTGTCGTCACCAAACGGGCGAGCCCCGAAAGAATAGTGGACGCGTTGTCTATGGCAGCCAAGAATGCAAGAAAGCATTGCGTCGCGAGCAGGCCCACCTTCCGCTGAACGCTTGAGGCGCGGTTGATCGGTTTCCTCCACCCGAACCCAATGCTGCCGACACTATTCCTTCGTCGGTCAAAGATGCACCTCCCCACTCCGCAATCATATGAAGCGGCTATGCTCGAATTTTTCAACGAAGGCTCCCCTCGGGGAACTCCCCACGACGCCCAACATGGATCGACATTCACCAGGGAGGTTCTGACCGGATACAGCAACAAACTCCCTGGTGTCCTCTCAACAAGGGTGAGGAAAATTTAAGCGAGATAGCGCCGAGGGAAGAGGGAACGCTCCGATCAGCCCGTCATGAATGGCGGCCACCAAGAAGTTGATGCCCGCGGCAGTCTGCTCCGCAGCCCATGACACATGGCCAAGAGAGCGGAGAAAGGCCCTGCCAATCGCCTCTCTTGAGCTGCTGTCGCGCTGTCATCGTCAAGCGCCTCCGGCCGCGATCAGCGCATCCCGTGCGGCGCGAAAGGCATCCTTCAGCGCTTTTTGACCTTCGAGCCCCTCAAAGGCATAGCTATTGAGAAACTGACGTCCGGCGAACAGGTTGCGGTCCACGGGGCTCAGCTCGGCTTCCGCGCAGACCGCTGGCCAGTTTGCGGCAATCATCGTGACCTGGTTTTCAATCAGCGCGGCAGCTTCCGCCTCTTTCAAGTGATAATCCGGCGCGCTAGCTAGCAAGGTGGCGAGGGTGCTGGCGCGGCCATCGCCCTTGATCAGCATGGCCTGCGTGGCCTCGTTACCCGTGCGTCTCTGGGGGCAGATATCATAGGCCGGCGTCAGAGTGAGCATTCGGCCGTCCCAGAAGGCGGCATGATTGCGGGCATGGTCGTCGGTGTTGCCGCACAGCACGTTGAAGCAAATCCGCCCGTAGAGTTCCTTGAGGGTATCCTTGGGTGCCGTGAAGCGGCGACGGATCAGCTCGGCCAAGTCTTCGTAAGAGGCATAGCGCGCCATCATCTCATCAAGGCCCAGCATGGTCAGGGCCGAGACCATGGCGTGCCTCCTCCAGCCATCCGTTGTGTGCGTGCGGTCAAAGCGCTCGATCAGCAGCAAGTCCTTTTGCGCGGCGCGGGTCATCGCCACGGACGCCGCGTTTAGCCCGCAGGCGGCTGCCAGCTTCATCGCGATGAATTCGGCCTTCACCACGCTGTAGGTGTCGTTGGTTGCCGAGAATTTAGCGATGAATTTCTTCGCCCCGTCATTGATCAGCACCTTGGGGCGCGCGCCGCCGATCGAGGTGCCATGGTTGAGGGCTATTTCGAGCGCCGATGGCAGGGGGACGCCTTTTTCGATGAGGGCGGCAGCTTCCATGAGTTCGTCGAGCGATGCCTGTGCGGCATGGCGGGGGACATACTCAGTTGCCGAGGCCTGAAAATCGAGAGCACCAATCCGGTCGGAGCCGGACTGGAGCAGATAGGTAAGTTCGCTGATCTCAGGCACGCCGGCAGCGTCGGGCTTCTTGCCCGTCAGTCTGTTGATGATAACCCGGCGGCCCCAGGCATCGGGCGAGCAGTCGCGAATGCAGCTCGCCATCGACAGGCCGTTGATCGGCGCGATAATGCCTTCCTGGAGCGGTAACTCCGGCTCATAGACGGAAATGGCGTTTTCGCGGCGGCGGTAACTGGCGCCATAGGTGAAGAGCAGGCGCTCGCCATTCTGGTCGAGGCGGCCCGCCACCACCGGTTCCGTTGCCCCCGGCAGCCACATCCAGACAAAGGCTTCCGTGGCGTCCGCCTTAGAAGTCATCATCGACCTCCTTCACCGTGTGGCGGACACTCTTGGGCAGCAGGGCCAGTTTTTCATCGAGACGGGTATTGTGCATCTGGAGACTGCGCTCGTCATAGTCGAACAGGCGCATGCCCACGAGGGACGCTACTTCAAAGACGATGCCGATCTCAGGACCGGGCGCACCTTTTTCGATGCTGGACAATGTCGTCCGGCTGATGCCGGCACGGTCGGCCAGTTCCTGCGCGGTCAGGCCGCGCTCGGCGCGCCCGACGCGGATCAGCTTGCCGAGCATGGCGAGCGCCTGATGCGTCACTCTGGAGTAGCTTCTCTGACGGGGCACTGTTATGACCCATGTTGTTCATCTGAGTGGACAAGAGTTGCTCCCGTCCTTGCGGACATCATGCCATGGCGCTTGGTGTGAAGTCAAGTTTTGTTCATTTAAATGGCCATATCGCCAGTTTGTGTCCAGAATTTGCGCATGGACGGGTATTAAGCAAGGAGTCTCCCGTGACTCGCAAATACATGCTCACCGAGGCTGGGCTCGATGCTTGGCAGCAACAAGCGGCAAGATGACGTGGCTGGAGGCGCACATGAAAACACCTGATACCGCTGCTCTGCTTGAGGACGCCGCCGACCGGATTGCGGACATCTCCCGGCCGGACTTACAAATCCTGCTTCGTCGCGCCGCGCTCCTATTGCGCAATGCAGGATCGATCACCTTCGAAGATGATACGGACGCAGCTTTGCGAGACCTATCCGGCGAACTCGGCATGACGCGCAACGACACGATCAGGTTTATCGTTCGGGAGTGGATGGAGAAGAACACCTATCTGCCGGTGCGCAGCCTCGACGAGGACGGCGATGTTGATGGGAATGGTTGACGGGCGTTATACTTGACAGAATCCGCCCACCCCCACTACGAAGTGCCCGCCCCCGATCGAGTTTTTCAGGCATTGTTTCGGGGCAAAAGGCTGAACGTAAATGATGTTTAAAAGTTTTGCCGGGGTTGATCTTTTCTTTCGCCTTCAAAATCAGAACTTTATCAAACGATATGAGAGCCATATTAGCGGTCCGCCCCTCGATATGGCTATTTGTCTATGTCGATCTTGTTTCTTTGGCTGACCAGAGGATCCGTACTGGATTACATCGCCCCGCAACTAAGATACATGTTGGTTATTCTACCCAAATACTACTATGAACTGCCATGGCTGGCCGAAAACCATCCAGAACAGGTCGCCCTTTACACATGTCTTTCGTTTTCTCTGATCACCTTTACGGTCGTGAAGACACTATTGTTTTCGGTTTATATAATTTCCTCGCAATTGAGCCGAGAGATTATAGTTGCCGATCTAAAAAACTTTTTTAAAACGGACTTGGTATATTTGCTCACCTTCGTTGTTTTAATTATTCTCATCCCTTTGCCGATCTACGGTGCAGGCGCTTCGACAACAGTTGTCGGAAATGCGTATTCCCTCACCTTTTTCAATATACTTTTTCTAAAGATGCTGAGCGGTGGGATCTCGTCGACCGTTTTGCTAGCCAAGAGAATCAAAAGGCCGAACAGAAGCGATCAAGTGGAAGTTACTAGCAACGACTGAGGGGCTGTTTGCCGAGCGACGAGACGCATTCGACTGGCCGGTGTTGGACCTTAGCGTATGTCGTCCAACTCATAAATCGCCAGTTGATCAGCGGCTTCGCGCAACCCCTTATAAGACGCGTGCCGTAGCTTCCCGTCATGCGTCCAGGCCCGATATTCGATCTCGGCAACCAGCTCCGGACGGACGAAGACGGCATTTCGCTTCCTCCCGGTATCGACAGCGGGCTTGTTGATGATCAGCTTGTCCATCTGCTCCCGGAGCTCCGCGGCGGAACGTTCGTTGAAGCCGGTTCCAACGCCCCCAACGTAGACGAGCTCGTTTCCCTTGCGCGCGGCGAGCAGCAGCCGCCCGATCCCAGCTCGCGCAACTGTGGATCGCTCATAGCCGACGATCACAAAACTGTCGCTCTGGACGCATTTGATTTTCAGCCAGTCGCCGAGCCGGCCGGAGCGATAAGGCACGTTCCGGCGCTTGGCGATGATACCTTCCAATCCGTGTTCGCAGGCGCTTGCCAGCAGCTGATCACCGTCGGCCTCGATCTCCTCCGAGAGCCGGATATTGCCCAGCTCGCAGGCCGGCACTAGATCCTCGAGCAGATGCCGGCGCATGTCGAGTTCGGAAGTTCTGAGGTCGTGACCGTCGAAATAGAGCAGATCGAAGGCCATGAAGATGGCGTCGCTTGACCTCTTCTTGCCGCCCCGCCCGCCCAGCGATTGTTGCAGCAAGCCGAAATCCGACCGGCCCTGCTCGTCGAGAACCACGGCCTCGCCATCTAGGATTGCCGTGCCAACCGGAAGCCACAGGGCCGCTTGTTGAATTGCCGGGAAGCGATCCGTCCAGTCGTGGCCGCCGCGCGTCAGGATGCGAATGCCCGTCGGCTCGATATGCACTGCCAGGCGATAGCCATCCCATTTCACTTCGAAGGCCCATTGCGGCCCTTTGGGCGGCTTCGGCTTCAGGAGAGCAAGGCATGGATCGATGCGATCCGGCATGGGGTCGAGGAGGAGGTTCGGCTGGGCAGGATTTCGCGGCTTGCGCGGCCGCGATCGAACCGGCTTGTCAGCATCCTCCAGGAGCGGCTTTGGTTTTGGCGGCTTTGTCATGCCGCCATCCCATCAGCAATGCCTTAAAAAGCAATTGCCTAATAAGTGTTATTGACATTCGGCTAAGACGAGAAGGGGTCTGAGTAGCAACGGAGCAGATACCTGCATAAGATTTCACGCGCCATGCCCATCGGGGATTGACGGATCGCGCAGCGGTCGGAGTTCCCCACGTGCGACAAATCCGGCAGTGTGGTGCGTATCTACCGACCATGTTGATATGTTTGAGCCCGAGGGCCGACAGTTTATCGGCTATAGGTTTCTGCACGGGTATTTATTATGCGGGCCCTTCTAACGGCTTTGCGATCGGCTCCACATCCACGCATTAAACCCGGGTTCGTTGGAGCGGAAGCGGCGGCTGGAATCGACCCATTCCTGTCATTCGGAGCCAGTTCGTGGATTCCCGAAAGCTGCCGCTTATCACAACAGAGCGATGCCAACTTCGCGCTACCGGCGCTCTTCCGTGCCCGACAGCCCCTGCGGCGAGGCAGCTTTTCCGCTTATGAGGCTTATGCCGCACTTGGCCTTGGCAGCTTGCCCCGCGCGTTGGAAGAAACGGATTTCTGTCGCGATGCTTTCGCGGAACGGATCGGTTCGGTTGAAGTAGTCGCGGTCGAGACCGAGCTTTGCACCGTCGGCATCGCCCTCGTAATAGGTGCCGAACAAATGATCCCAGATCGGGAAATAGTTGGCGAAATTCTTGTCGTGATGTTCCCGCACTCGGGAGTGATGGATGAAGTGGTCGCGTGGTGACTGGATCACGTATTTGCCAAACCAGCCATGCCAGGGAATGGCACTGTGCTTGACCAGACCAATGGCGCCAAAGGTGATGGTCACGAAAGCGAATTCGGCCGTTGGCAGGCCGATAAGCAGCGCCGGAACGACCATGATGGCCATGTTTATGGCCTTCTCCAGCGGATGCTCCCGCGACGAAGTCAGCGCGTTGAACTCTTCGGCTGCGTGGTGAAATTCGTGCAGCCGCCATAGTACGGGCAGCCGGTGCATCAACCGATGCTGCCAGTAGCTCAAGAAGTCTGACAGCACTAGGAACAAGAGAACATGTGCCCAGCTTGGCAGCCTCCCGGCAAGGTCCAGGTGGGGGGCATCCTGAGCCGCGTGGGTGATGGCATAGGACAAACCAAATGACGCAAGCGCCGCAAATAGCGTAATCATTCCCGTCGCCTGAAGGACGAAATAGACGATATCGGTGATTGTGGATTTGCTGCGTTCGAAGAAAACCCGACGGAAACCGGAATTGCCGAACCCCACATAGGTGAGTTCCACCGCGAAAACCGTCAGAACCAGGCCAATGGAAATGGCGAAGCTGAGCGCCATTGCCTCACCATTCAGATAGTAAGTTTTGTAAAAAAAGCCTCCAAGCTTGTGCAGGCAGTATTCGACGACCAGCTCCATGGCGCTGCTCCAAAACACGAACTCGTACAGCTTAGTCCTGACGATGCGCGTTTGCCAGATTGCTCAAAGGACGATCAGGGGGCGTCCTTTTGATGTATTGCCAGCGGTGGAAGTGCAGTCCCGGGAGGTATGCCGGAGGGTCGAGGAGTATTATGAAAACTGCTGGAATCACATCGCCGGCCGCAAGGCCGATAAAAAATCTACGGGAGGGAACAATTCGGCTCCGCCGATCGTAAGGAGTCGGGTCGTGCAGAGATTTGATATGGCAGCCACCCTACACTTCAATGCGCGGCCCACCGCAACCCAAACTCGCCCCGTCCTACCTAAGGCGGGGCTTTTTTTGGCGTTTCGGCCCATCGGCTTCGACATTCCAGGAGGTTGGATGAGCGACACCGACAATCCCGCCCCCTTCTGTGCCGAGTCGCTGGTGGTGCTTAGAGCACTTCCCTCATAATCTTACGAACAGGAACAGGTGCTCAGGTGGAGCTAGAGGCGGCCGAGCTTTGATCGCGCCTTTGCTCGACACTACTTCCAGGAGTTCTTGCCGATATTCTCTTTTCCGTTCAACACGGTAACCGACTTAGGACCTGTTTTATTCCAGGTCTCACATACCTCTTTCCCAGCGTCCGTTCCGCCCTTCCACGTGCGGCAGAACTTGTTGCCAGTAATCTGCCACACGCCGTCAATGGTGATCACATCTCCGGAATCGAGTTTGACCGAACCATGTGCGGTACCGTCCTTGAGAACCGAAAGCTCGCCGTTGTAGCCTTCTTTTGGCCCGCCCAGCACAATCACCTTGCCGTCCGAAAGCAGAGCTTGAAGCTCTTTTCCAGTCATCGCGGTAGCAGCAATAGCTTGCGCTCCGAGAAACAATACGGATAGTCCAGTTAATAGAATTCTACGCATGCGCCATTCTCTCCGAGTTTTGACAAGCAACATTGTCATCCAATTCATATGAACCACAAGTTGGCGGCTGTCACGTCCCAGTTTTGTGGCCGCTACATCTATAACAAGACGGCGGCGTACTTCTGAGAGAGATATCAAATCGAGGCATTGCGAACGGCAGCACTACGTTCGGGAAATGTTTATCGCTGAACTATCTGCTATGGCTGATGTCAGCTCGTCCCCGTCCCGCGGGTCCAAATCGCAATCCCACCTAACCAGTCGCAGCGACGCATGAGAGAAGCTGCAGCTTTTTCTGAGCTCAAGCCTGCCTGATGGGAAATCCGACGAGCCGTTCGTATTCGCGCTCAGGAACACCATAGGAGCCACCGGCTATGTCCTCCAGCTTCGGCCTGTCCAGGATCCGAATATTCCCGCGCGTGGCCTTGATGGCGTGCACGCCCTCGAGGATGTGAATTTCATTGGTGACCCCCGCACGCCGGACGCCGAGCATAAGCGAGAGGAACTCGTGGGTGAGAGGCAGATTCTTGTCCCGCAGCCGGTCGTGGCACATCAGCAGCCATCGCGCCAGCCGTTCAGGCATGTTGTAGCGGGCATTGGCAAGGGCGGAATGGGCAAGCTGCAAATCGCAGCAATGCGCATATCTCAGAAGCAGGTCGTTGGCCGACGGAACCCGTTCCGCCATGGAAAGAAGCGCGGATACCGGCACCGAAATTCCGTGCCCCTCGGCCTGCATGAAGGTCCTGTTCGGAGTTTGGTTGACCTTCAGCAGCACATGAGCCCCAGCCATGCCCTCATATCCGACATGCCCGACCTCCACGGATTCGTCATCAGCGTTGGTGGCAACAACTGATGCCAAGCCGCTTTCCAGGAAGTAGGCAGCCTCGCTTGGCACATCCGGCGCGATAACTTCCAATTTCGCCGGAAGCGCTACCGGCTGCATCGCGGCCCGCAGCAGATCGAACGCTTCGGGCTCGAGCGCTCTCAGAAGTAGGTTTCGAACATCAGACTGCGAAAAGTCGGACATGGCCCAGCCTCCGGCGGGATTGAGCCCGATCTCATGTCGACGTCACGGGGACGCGTCAGCAATGTTAAGCTTATGGGTCAAAGCACTAGTACAGGCCAAGAGGGGCTGAGCCGTCTGTGCGGTTTTGACATTTCTACAATGCGCCGGGCACTTGCCCAGCGACATTCACATGATCCACGATTTGGACGGCTGCCGTGAAGGATAGAACAATGACGGTAAAGCCGCGCTCATCGGTGACGTTCATAAGCCACGCAGAAACGTCACCCTTCGTCAACAGAGCGCCCCGCAGCCGCTCGGCTATGGTCTCCACAGCCTCGGTACGGGCGCTCTGCAGGTCCGGGTGCTCCGAGCCCAGAGTGTCCGGAATCGAGATACCGTCATGAACGTTGAAAAAGTAGCGAGCCATCCAACCATTGCTCCTGTACAGGCAAGAGCAATCGGGTTCTCTTAGCCATCCGCGCCTGGGTCGATGCCGGATGATGTCCCATCATCGCATGTAATCACGTTCTAATGAAGGCGCATTGCGCGCGGTCATCGGGGTCACTGCGAGCGAATGATGAAGAGAACCGTCAGAAGCTACTCAAGGAAGGCCAGGTCAAGACATGGATTTCGCGACAGCGGAACCAATCGAGAGGTTGGAGGCCGCCCAACGCACAGGAGACATTATGCTTGGGGTTAGCAAGTAATCGCTGAGCGGCCTACCGAATAATACTCAGTGCACGTGTAATTTGAAGAGACTTTGTCCTTCTGAGCGAAATCGTACGATATTTGCTTAACCTGTGAGCGAACCTGTGGAAAGTAATATTATTCATTGCTCACGTAGGAGGGTTATGCAAAGTAGTTGTAGCAACGCCACAATGCGTTCCTGCCTAGAAACCACCCCCCTATCTAAGCCCCGCTCTTGCGGGGATTTTTCTTGCTCTGGGCAGTTAAGCTCTGGAGGATCGGTGCAAAAGCGTACCGGGAACCGGCGTGCCCCTTGGTTGTTAGACTGGAAGGAACGCAATGGTGTGTTCCTCTAAGGCCACCGAACTTGCCCCGCCCAGGCGGGGCTTTTTTTATTACAGAGATCCCCTTCGCGTCACGGCCAGCTGATATCTGAGGGCTTTTCTGGCCAGCCCTGCAGGCCATACTGCCGGCCGCCGCTCTCATGCCGAAAGTCTGGAGATCATGACGCGGCAGGATTTCAAGCGCTCGCCCCGGTGCCCGGCCCATCGCGCGTCAAATTGTCCCCTTCGATCTTCGCATGGAACTGGGATCATGTGCCCATTCCGTCTCTGCCGCTTCCAACTCCTCCGGGGAAAGATGGTAGATAACGAGCTTTTCAAGCACTTCGTCCACGTCCCGGGCCATGCCGAGAAGGTCCATGGACTTGCCCATATGGCCGCGCTCTCCGAACGTATCGAAGCACATGCCGGAGACCATATCTCGAAGGGCGAGAACCTTCTTCGTCACCTCCGCCAAGAAGTGTGGTTCATCTCCAAAATCGAGTGAATCAGACACGGCCTGCGCTCGACGGGAAAGAGCTTCTGATCGAGACCTCGACCCGTCTTCCTCGAAAACGTCATAGCACTGTCTGCTGACGTGCTCCGCGTAGACCGCGAATCTCATGACATCGCGTGGCGAGATTTTCTGATCGTTTCTGTACACAATGGTGGGCATGCCAAATCCTCCACGCTGAATAGGAATATCAGGTTGCCGCAGAAATGTTGCTATTTTGTTCTTTTTGGTGAAGGAGTCAAGGGCGCTTTTTCTTCAGGACCGTCAGCCCGCTGTCGAAGTCGGCGTTGGCGGCAAGCATGAGCGCGTGGTTGTCAGCCAATTCGCGATTGTCGTTGACCTTGCCCCCAAGTTTTATCCAGTTTTGAGTTCGCTCCAGCGGTTTTTGGTTGCTGTTGTTGGTTCGCTAGCGGCGGGTTGCGGTGCGGAGCCATTTCGACTGCGCGGCACCGCATCACGTCGCGGGTTGAAACGAGACCCTGCTGGACCGGCGATTTAACGTTCAAACAGCCGATTCACCTTTTGGTGGTGGAGCCAATCCCTTTTGCCAGATGTGCGCATCGGGAATTTTGCATCAATCTTGCCATTTCACCGGAGGGACAAAATGGCGAGCAACTATCGTTTGAACGCGAGTGATACCAGTTGGGCCATAATCGATAATGCAACTGATGCACCGGCACGACTGGATGGCATACCACTCGTAACAATGGAGGCTGCGGAAGCCCGGCACATGCTTCGTATACTTGATGGCATTGATCAGATCCGGACCACCTCGAAGTGGTGGGCGAATCTCGCCCAAAAGCGGGCGAAGATGATGACCTCGTCGGGCGCTGTGCAGGCGGTGGAATTCAAGCCGCTGCGGCCGTTTGCCTCGAGCAATTGGACTTGAGACAATGAAATCACATCGCTACGCATAAATGCGCTTGGCCATACGCCCCAGCCTCTGGATGTGGCCATTAACGTCCTATTGCTCCGGCAATCCACATTTGCTTTCACCGAATTTTTTTTCGTAATCTCCACAAAGTGCCCGATAACGCCATTGGAGGATGGCAGCGGGGAATCGGGACAAGGAGGACTATCAATTTAGGTCAATCGCCGTTCATTCCTGATTGGTTCAGCCGGTGCGGCCGCCGGTCTCGCCCTTGGTGCCGGAAGCGCCATTCCCGCTTTTGCCGAAGACGCACGGCTCCGCGCCATGTGGTGGGGGTAAAGATTGTTCCCTCGTGATCCCACGGCGCAGCCCATCGAATCGCCCTGCTTCACATCTTATTCGATCTCATAAACGGCCGCATAATCCTGCTCGTTGCGCAGCCGCTTGTATGACGCATGTCAGAGCTTGCCGTCGTGGGTCCAGGCTCGATATTCAATCTCGGCAACAAGCTCCGGCCGGACGAAGACTGCGTTTCGCTTCCTGCCGGTATCGACCGCGGGCTTGCCAATGATCAGCTTGTCCATTTGCTCGCGGATCTCGGCGGCGGATCGTTTCGTTAAAGCCGGTCCCCACTCCCCCGAAATAGACGAGCTCGTTTCCCTGGCGCGCGGCGAGCAGCAATCGGCCGATGCCTCCGAACGATCCCGTTGACTTCTCGTATCCGACGATTGCGAAGCCGTCGCTCTGCATGCATTTGATCTTCAGCCAGTCACCGAGCCGGCCGGAGCGATAGGGTGCGTCCCGCCGCTTGGCGATGATCCCTTCCAACCCGTGTTCGCAAGCGTTGCCAGCAGCTGATCGCCATCGGCCACGATCTCCTCCGAGAGCCGGATATTGCCCTGCTCGCCGGCGGGCACCAGATCCTCAAGCAGATGCCGGCGCACGTCGAGTTCGGAATTTCTGAGATCATGGCCGTCGAAATAGAGCAGATCGAAGGCCATGAAGATGGCGTCGCTTGAGCTCTTCTTGCCGCCCCGCCCGCCGAGCGATTGTTGCAGCAGGCCAAAATCCGACCGGCCTTTCTCGAACCACAGCCTCCCCGTCGAGGATTGCAGAACCGACGGGAAGCCACAGGGCCCTTGTTTGATTGCCGGGAAGCGATGCGTCCAGTCGTGGCCGCCGCGCGTCAGATGCGAATACCCGTCGGCTCGATATCCACTGCCAGGCGATAGCCATCCCATTTCACTTCGAAGGCCCATTGCGGCCCTTTGGGCGGCTTCGGCTTCAGGAGAGCAAGGCATGGATCGATGCGATCCGGCATGGGGTCGAGGGGAAGGTTCGGCTGTGCGGGATTTCGTGGCTTGCGAGGCCGGGATCGAACCGGCTTGTCAGCATACTGCAGGAGCGGCTTTGGTTTCGGCGGCTTTGTCATGCCGCCTTCCCATCAGCAATGCCTTAAAAAGCAATTGCCTAATAAGTGTTATTGACTCCGCCTAAGTCGAGAACATGTAGCGACACGCTCGACGGTCGGAGGCTACCCGGTGCCAGATCAGTATCAACCAAAATACAAATGGCGCGAGACCTGGCCGGGAGAAGGACACCAAGACTTCAGCGGGTTCGACGGCGAGCAGTCCTTCGGCCGCATCCAGCTGGACCAAACGAGCCACGGCGAGATGGGGATGTGGAAGTGGAACGCCACTCACGTCCCTTGGGTGCGAGAGCATATCGTGCCTCACAGCGGATGGGAGACAACATCCCGGGAGGCATGCCGGAGGGTCGAGGAGCACTACGAAAAATTGTTGGAATTGCATGGTCGGCCAAAAGGCCGATAAAAATCGTCGGGGCGGGAACAAATGGCAGGTGTTGATCGTAGGAGCGTAGGCCGTGCGGAGATTTGTTATAACTCCAGCCACCGACACTTCGCCGTGCGGCCGGTCGTAAACCTCAACCTTAGCCCCGCTCTAAAGCGGGGCTTTTTTGAACGGCAGAATTGCATGGTCGGCGAAAACATGGTCGATAAGGGACCGCACGGAGCCCGAGGCGATGTAGGAGGCCGCCCAACGCACAGGAGACATTGCGCTTGGGGTTAGCAAGTAATCGCTGAGGGGCCTACCGAATAATACTCAGCATAACTGTAATTTGAAGTTACTTTTTCCTTCAGCGCGCAACCGTACATATTATGCTTAATTTCAGCGAAGAGCTGGGGAATCGAAATATTATTGATTGCTAAAATACCCCGATCATGCAATGTAGTTGTAGCAACGCCACGATGCGTTTCTGCCTAGAAACCACACCCCTACCTAAGCCCCGTTCTTTCGGGGATTTTCTTTCTCTGGGCAGTTAAGCCCTGGAGGATCGGTACAAAAGCGTACCGGGAACCGGGCGTGCCCCTTGGTTGTTAGACTGGAAGGAACGCAATGGTGTGTTCCTCTAAGGCCACCGAACTTGCCCCGCCTCGGCGGGGCATTTTTTGATCAACGAGATCAAACTCGTTTACCGAGCCATGGCTCCTCCGCGCTGATGTAACCCCCTTTAGGCATAAGGGTTCTCCCCCCGTGCGGCCTGGCATTCGCAAGAGCATCAGGCGGTCGGGCGTCCCAATGAGCTGCACCGCCGGGACAGCCGTCGGTTCTTCCCGTGCATTTAACCAAAAATCACCACAACCGTATGATTTGAACAGCGCCCCGGGAATAAACCTCAGCCACGCCAGGTCGGGGGTGATCCGCTCTCTAACTCTTGTACGGAACCGCACCGGAACATTTCCGGCAATTTATTGTTAGGCCACAGGATCGCACAGGTGGCCCCAATCCCGGGGCCGGCCGCCATCCCTTCCTTCAGCCTGTGCGATCCGCCCTTTCCCAAACTGCCCCGTTTCGACGGAGCTTCTTTTTGATCCGCCGAGCAAATCGCGAGCAATCAGTTAATCTTCAACCAATGCCGAAGCGCCGCCACTGCCCCATCGCTGGCATAGGCAATGATGCCGCCAATGGTCAGGCCCGCGAACGCGATCAGCCCTGGAATGCCATAGCCGAGGGTCTCCATTTTTTCCACTCCTCAACAGTGGGGGCGACAGCCTCGTGGTTCTTCTCGACGGTGTCCTTGAGGGTTTTGATTTCCTCGCGGATCTGCCCATCGACGTTGCTGCTGACTGTTACAGTCATGTCGAGCAGATGGATCTGCTTTGCCTGCTCGTCGAGCCGCCTATGGATCACCGCCCTGCTTTCGGTTGGTCTGCCTGTCATGAGCCCCTGCCCTCTGATCGGCGGGATGGTTGGTGATGAAGATGGATCGCGACACCTTCGCGGCGCTACCCAGTATCCCGATCTCGTTCAGCGGGACGTTCTTGCCGTTCTCCATCAGAATAACGCGATGATGTTGGATGCCGTAGTCCCGGTCAGCGCCACGATGGCAGCGTGAACCGGCAGGACCGTCCCGGCCGGCACGCTATTGAAGATGACAGGATCCATGTCCCGACGCGGTGCAATGGCTACGTCACCCGCCGTACCGATGTAGAGGGCGCGCGCACCGACCATGGCGGTATCGTTCGCCGTCACCACTGCGGCCCGCGAGGCCGGAGCAATCGAAGGGTCCATCATTTTTGTGCTTCTAAAATTCAGATGCGCAGCAACAAACAGTGCATTTGGTCGTTCAGTGCGGATGGGGCTAACCTGGGGAGGACAAGATGAGACTTGCGCCGTTCCACTACGCGGGCACTAACGATCCGATTATCTTTATCAATCCGGAGCATGTGGTCGCCATCAGGGCGTTCACCAGCAGCACCCACATTTACGTCAGTGTGCTGGGGAAAGATGCCTCGCCGAGCTATTATCCCGTCAGGGAGTCGATCGATGACGTCGTTAAGCAGCTAACCAGCTAGCATGTCGAACGGCCGGAACTTCTATACTGCGGCTATGTTGTAGTCGCATGAGCAACACAGATAAAAAAGCCACGCACGGCATGATCAAATTCGTGCTGACTATCTTCGTTGTCGCGATGATCATAGCGGTGGCGTACATGGCTTTCTTTACGCCGGGGCGAGTCGAGCCAGGACCGCCGAGATCACCAACCGAAAGTGAGGGCGGTCAATAACCGCAACGAACGATGGCTTTAGGTATTGGTATAGGCGTCGGTCTAGGTGTGGTTCTCGGAACAATTTTATTCGGCACTAGTCGGATCGGCGTTGCGATGGGAATAGCTGTTGGTGCGGCGTGCGGGTGGGCAGCTTTCAGGCAGATGAGATAGCGGGGCATCTTCTCCGCCGACCGTTTACCATCCATCAACACACCGTGTATCAGCGGTTGATATCGATTCGACTTCTAGTCGAGCGCGTGCTTCACTGAAGGTGTAACTGGGTGGGGAACTCAACCGACGAAAACGTTAAAAATCGCTCTCGCGGCGACCGCAATCACTTTGTCTTCAGTCAGCGCTTTTGCGCACGGCGGCGGCCTCGATAAGAACGGGTGCCATACCAACCACAAGACAGGCGACTATCACTGCCATTGATGTGGCAAGCGTCCAGCGCCTGAATTTGCCGGCAGTCTGAATCCGACCCGCGATTCGGAACTGCCGTGATACCTTACATCTTCACCCTGCCGCCATGCCGCCCCGTCCTGATCGACCAGGTGGATACTCGATTTGGACACCACCGCAGGGGCCGTCCGGTCCGATGTAGCAGCTCCCTTGGGCGGTGCCCGACAGCCAAGTGAAACCGTGCCAGGTCGAACGCGGCCCATCTGAGACGGTCTGCAGTCGTCTACGATGGACCGATGCTGCCGTGAAAGCCGGGTACAAGTCTTTCGACGGTGCTTAACCGCAACCCTCATGGGCTGCGCCGGCGTGGTCCAGAAAGGGCTTTCCCATGTGGAACGCACCTCTGTGACTGTGAAGGTCAACGTGAACGTAGCAGCCTGCCTGTTCGGTATAGCAGCTATACTTCACGTTTTCTGGTAACCGGAGGGTGCCCAGCAATGGGCACCCTTTGCAATTCGCCCGTTCCGGGCAGCTAAGTTCAGCAGGGGGCGGACATGGACACTAACGACGAACAGCTCGCCGCTGTTGCACGGTGGGCCGAACGGAATCCACTCGTAGAAGCCGTCCACCTCTTCGATAGTCGAGTGAGGCACCGCACGGGAGGACAGTGATCTTGATCTAGCCGTCGATCTTGGGTTTTCCGAAAGCGTCCTACAAACGCTGATAATTCATAAGTCGGGATGGGAGGAAGAACTGCGAGAAGCCAGGGGCCTGATGGTCAACCTCTACCTGTATCATCCCGAATGGTATCACCTTGCCGCATAGTTCCTCGATATCCGCCGGCAGATAGTTATGTGTCACCCTGCATAAGTTGCAGGTCACGACGAGAACCTGTCCCTGATCGGCCGCGGCTTTTACCGTCCAGAGCCGTAAGCGTTTGAAGGGATGGATTTCAGGCGTTGTCAGCGACGGGCGTCAACTTCCAACCGGTCGCTGGCGGCCGCTTGCCAGCCTTTGCCATCCGGTAGTCAAGTTCGATGGCGGCGTCCCTCGCCGCGTCTTTGCTGTTCGTCGCCCACGCGGAGACGACCAGCCAGCCCGCAAGAAAAGTAAATTTACTTTTGCCTGGCTTCGCTCCTGCGACGTGACCGGCGCGGAAGCAACGTCTTGCAAATGCCAAGTCGTTGATCTGCCGGACCTCCAACGGAAGCGCCGACCACCACATGTCGAAAGCCGTTTTCGTTTTGCGGGTTCCTTGACTTTGTCCAACATGATGTCGCACCAACAATGATAGTGTTGTGGCCCGTGGAAACCAAGCAAGGTGGGGCAAGGGGAAGAAACGTTCAATCGCGAGCAAACTTCCCGGCGTCAACTCGGGGCGTCCTCAGTCAGGGCCTTCCGTTTCGCCGGGAATTAGACAGTTCGGCCGGCGAGGCTGTGTCCTCCGACGCGGTCCGCGCATCTCGTTCATATCGGATACGCTCAGATCAGAGTGAATTCGGGTATTCGTCAAGAAGGTTGAAGCGCGAGCCTTCAACCGCCGACCGCGTGACTGAAGCGGCGTCCGGCGGGAACGTCCCACCTCCCCGAACCGGCGGGCGTCAAGGCGCCGATCTGCGTTCATTTAACCGTCGATACGCGCGCTTTTGCTTGTCGACAGGAACTCTCTCTGGCGCGGCGGGTTTTCTCTCACCACGGCAAGGAGAGCGAGATGGACAAGGACACGAAAGCCCAGCAGGCGATCGAGGAGACCGGCGAGAAACCAGTCGACGGTCAGGATCAACCGGCTGCGGGTCCTCATGACAAGGAGCACTTGCAAGACGAGAGCAAGACGCCCGGCGCCGGAGCATTGCCCGACAAGTGCGACGAGAGCGTGTCACCAGGAAGCGGTTAAAAAAAGGGGCGCTCGACCCGATGGGGAGCGCCCTAACCATCCCGGCGACGTTTGCGGCGGAGGCCAGAGATTGGTTGAGGAGAAGTCGGAGTGGTCGAGCAAGCGCGTCATGAACGGAGCCGGAACGACGGGTTCATTCATCTTTCTATGCACACAGGATATCCACAGCCCGCCCACAGCCTAACCGCCCGGACCGTCTCGCTTTTCACCCGATCAAACGAACTTTGGGTGCGGCCGTACTGCAACTCTTCATACGAGTTTCATCACCCCGATACAGTGATGTGCTGTTGAGGCGTATCGTGACGAACTCCTTGAGCGCCAGGCGACGGGACGCTCGGAGTCGGGAAGCGGCCGGCGGACCTCGAAGGTCGCTTCCCGAAAGGCCTGGGAAAGATACGTCACTCAGGACCTGTGGACGCTTCCTCGCCAGGTCTCAGGGAAACGGACTTTCGTCGCTCGCGGGATTTCGCTGTTCTTCTGGCATCCCGCAGTTCGTCTAGCGTCGGCTGCCACCAGCCACGGATCTTCTCATATTCTCCCGGTGGATCTCGTAGCGGCCAGGTGTGCACCAGTTCCTCGAGCGTGGCGGCGCGCCATTCGGCCCAGACGTGTTCATCGCTCGCATCGGGGTGGTGTTCAACGACTTCTTCCGGATCGACGATCTCGCCCGTCACTTCGGTGATGACAACGATTCCGAATGCCGAGGTCGCGACGGGCCTGCTGATGGGAGGAAGGTCGTCGCTCGACACCGGCAACCGACGCTTCTTTCGCTCCTGAGTGCGACGCCGTGCCTTCGCCTCCTCTTCGGTGCCCTTACGCACTTCGGCACGCTTGCGCCGCTCCTCGGGCTCTGCCCTCCTGGCCGCCTCTTCGATCGCCTCCCACCGGTGCTGAAGATCGTCGTACGATGCGAACGGAATTTCCCAAACCTTGTCGTCGCCGTTCCAGCGAGCGAAAGGTATCTGACGGAGCTCGTCAACGACCGTCCGGGAGAACGGCGTCTTGATTCGGAAGCCGCGGTCGTAGACCTGCAGGTATGAACTGAGGATCGGTTCGAACTGATAGGCGTCGCGCCCCCTTTCTTCTTCGAAGGGCGAGTGCCGAGCATCTTCCGAGGCAAGCCAGCGATCGATGCGGCGGCGCGCCGTCTTGCCGGGCACCGTCCATGCCTGGAGTGTGTCGCTCCACCGCGCGTTCGGGAAGACTTCCCGGAACCTGGCGACGGTCATACGGTCGAACGCGAAGGCCACCGTTTCCTGTAACGGTTCGTCTGCTCCAGATTGCTGGCGTTGCTCGTCGGTCATCAAAGGAAAACGGTCAAGTTGGCATGCGGTTCGCTCAAGGAAGGTTCTTCTTCAAGAAAGACAGGGCTTTCTGTGCGCCAGCGCTGGAGATCGTGTGTCCCGTTCCGCGCTCGACGTCCAGCTCGACCTTGAAGCCGGCCGTTCCGAGCTGCGCGGCGGCGAGCCTCGAAGCGATAGGCGGTATGGTCGTATCGTTCTCTCCATGAACGAGCAGGATCGGCGTGCTCTTGCCTGAGGGCGAAATCGGCTGCGGCGGAAGGAGACCTGAGAACGCGACGAGCGCGCCGGCATGCCAGCGGCCGGAGGCAACCGCGTCGAGCGCGACGATGGCACCTTGCGAGACGCCGACGAAGGCAACCCTGTCATGAGCCTCGGCAAAACCTTCCCTGCGGACGACGTCGCTTATGAGAACGTCGAAGGCCTCGCGCGCGGTTCGGATACGTGCTGCATCGAGAGGGTTTCCCTCGGTCGAAAACCACTGGTGCCCATATCGATGATGCATCGGGGCTTCTGGAGCGACGAAGCGGGTGTTCGGAAGCTTTGGTCGCCATGATGACGCTAATGGCATGAGCTGAGCGCCAGACGCCCCGATGCCGTGCAAGAATATGACGAGGTGATCGTGAGAGGCCATGGTTTTCCGTGGATTGCTGAAATGGACCGAGGGGGCTCACCCGAAGAAGGGGAGCCGCCCTCTCACCCGACGCTCGAGCATCGACGCGGACGCCGGCGGACATCTGCGGAGCTTCGCGATTATGGGGTGGCCCGACATAGATGGGTGCCGATCGCGCCCTTCGCAAGCGCCCGCTCAAGGGCGGTACGCTACCAGACACTTCGCTCAAGGTGTTGAAGCGGCTTGGCAATCCACCCATATATGGGAAAACCCTCAAGGAACATTCCAATGGTAAGCAGGATCAGACGCACTCTGACCGTGCAGGAACGCGCGGAAGCATTCGAGCGAACAAACAAGGCCGCGGCCGAAGCCGCTGAAGAGGAACGCAGACGACGCGAGGAGAAGAACGAACGCCTCCGACAGCTACGTGTCGCCTCTGAAAACTGAAGACCATTTTACAACGGAAACGGACGAGACATGGAGCAGATCTCCACTCCCAAGACCGCGGCATCTCATCGCCGCGAGGCGCGGCTCGCCAAAGGCTACAGTCTGGAAGACCTTACTGTAGCCACAGGCCTCACTCTGGCGGAACTCGCGGCTGCGGAGAAACCTGGCGCGCAGGTTCCTGACAACCACCTCGCACGTATCGACCACGCTCTCGCGTGAGACGCGCTCGGTTGTCTCGAGCGCGACACCGGACCCGCGTATCGCAAAAATGCCTAATCACGAAACCAAGCATTACCTCGAAATGCAGCGGTTTCAGCCAATCCTCGCTTTCAAATAGCCGATCGCAAAATGGGAACGCCGCCGCCTATCAGAGCGACTTGGCGAATTCTTCTGAAGCTTCCAGGCTTGCCGACGTCCTCGAGCTTGTCGAGCACCGGGAGCCGATTTGCGTCTAATTCGTAAAGTTCGCCATGGTCTCGCATGCCTCGCCGGCTTTGTCCAACATCGTCGTTCCGTAGAAAATGCCCGCGATCAGCATTGGGTAAAGACTCGAACTTGGTTTCGAACTTGAGCACGCAGTGGAAGCTTTCCTAGACGCGCTTGCCGCGATCATGCAGTCGCGCACGGTGTGCCAAAGCGTCGGCCTGGCCTTCTTCGAAGACGACCGTTCGACAGCGTCGGGAGTTGACAACAGCAACGGCGGATCGCTTCCGACCCGTTCCTATGAGGCGAGCTCATGGACGAGGCCTCGCTCCGCCGGTCCGTATGCGGGTCCCGCAAATTCTTCGAGCGCTGCCCTGTCGCGGACTGTCACCAAACTCCGGTTGGAGTATATCAAGCGCTTTCCCTCCAGTACATGCAGCGCGTCCGTGACGCCCGAGCGACCGGACGCTATCATGACAGCCAGAAACTCATGCGTGACGTCGATGTGGTTGCCATCGACACGGTCGTCGATCATCAAGATCCACCGAGCGAGTCGCGCATCGACGTGGTGCACTGCATTTGACAGCGCCGTATATGCGGTCGGCGTGAAGAGACGCGCGGTGAAGGACTCGAGCGTCTCTCTCGATGACCGGCTTTCTTCAACCAAGCGCCGGAGAGCATCCACCCGAAACCTGCATCATGAACTCGAAGGGCTGCCGGCTGGCGTCGGCCATCGTTGCCAAGGGGGTGACGCCCTCACGGCCGATAAGGCCGACTTCCGCTCGTTCGCCGACAGGGGATACCGCCACCATTGAGGCGACGCCGGCCTCCGGGAAGTAGTGATAGGCGATCGCGCTGTCCTTGTGACCGATCTGAAAGTCCCGAGGTAGATCGATCGGCTGGAGGTGGAACCAGCGCCCAGGCATCGACGGAAAGAGACGAGAAGATCATTTCGAATTTCGGACTGAAGGATGACGATGCCCCCCAAGGATGTGGCAAGAGCAGAGCGTCTCCCAGTCGCGCGCGCCGGTAAAGTTACACACGATACCCGGACTATCCTGCTTCCCGCGACCGCAAGGACGTTCCGATCCTCTTCGTCCGGCGCCGTACGGAAACCCTCTCGTCTCTCCGACGTTCCCATGGAATGTCACCGGGAGGTTCCCATGCTATCAAGACTCTCCGTTATCGGCGCTATCGCAGGGCTGCTGTTCCTATTCGCGGGACTCGTCCAGTCTGGAACATATGTAGCGGCAACCGCTATCGGCATGGCGGCGCTCCTCGCTCTGGCCTGCATCCTCATCCGACTGAAGCAATGTCGACCCGATATTCTCGGAGCCGGTCGGAAGCTGCCATGACTGAACCCGCTTCTGGCCGCGTCGGTCCCGCCTCGCCTTCCTATTTCTGCCTGGTGTCCGCCCTTACTCCTGGCGTTTGCCCTGCCGGCATCTGGACGGCCTTGAAGCGAGCATGGTGCGCTCCCAGGGTGCGGTCGGAACGAACCGCGGACGTGGAGGTTAATCGGTGCATCAGCAACCGCGTCAAGCGGGGAGAATCCGATGAACCGCCGTAACATGCTGAAGATCGCAGCCGTCGCACGTTCGCGAAGTGGGGCAGGAGACGATTGCCGACATCCTGAAGTCCATGGAGATGGGCGGCAAGGCCGAAGGTACATTGAAGCCACCGTCGAACGAGGATGTCGAGAAGATGCTCGACGCCGAAGGCGTCTCTCGACGAGTTGAAGAACGCTTCCGGCAGGGAGTTCGACGCCGCTACCTTACCGCGCAGCTCGACGGACACAATAAGCTGCTGACGATCCAGGAGGACTACTTGAAAGTTAGTCAGGACAGAGTGCACCTCAGCGTCACCAAGCTGGCCCGCGGTCAGATCAAGGAGCATATCGATCATCTCGACACGCTGAAGCCGAAGGCGGGCTGAATTCTTCGCGAGTTGACAATCCAACTGTCATGAGCGTCGGTGACCACGGATGTACTGGCACCACGCGCCAAGGCCGGGACCAGTTCCCGGCCTTTCGGTATCTAGCTTTCGGCGACGGCGGCAACGAGCGCCCTTTGCGACTGTGCCTGTCCGAACGGTTTGGCGAGCCTCGGCAGCGTCGATTCCTCATCGCTTGGAAGATCGCCGTAGCCTGTCGCCAGGATCACCGGAATTCCGGGGTAGCGGTCGATGATTATGCGGGCGAGATCGGATCCCGAGGGTCGCGGAGACCGATTAGTGGCGCAAATGCAGGCGCTTGTCTCCGGTTGTTTGGGCGCATCGATCCACTACATGTGTCTCCAAGCACAAAGACTTCGACGAGGTACTCGAGCTAGGTCCGTTGCCGGACGTCGTCATCACGGATCACGCGATGCCTCATACGGCGTCAATCCCAGCAATTGCGAACGCCAGGCGCGTCAGGCAGACGCGTTGTTGCGCTGCGCCTTTTCGTCCGCGACGTCCTCGACGCATTCCGCCTTTTCGGCGAGCGTCCTGCTCATCTCGCGCAAGGACTCCTCGTCGAGCCTTTCGATGCCTACAAACTTGTTTTGAGCCTGCGACGTCAGGATCAGTTCGTCCAGCTTGGCCTGTAGCGCCTTGCCGTCTCTGTTCTGCGAATTCTGAAGGACGAACACCATCAGGAAGGTAATGATCGTCGTCGAGGTGTTGATGACGAGCTGCCAGGTCTCGGAATAGCCGAAGAAAGGGCCTGAGACCGCCCAGGCAAGGACGAGCGCGGCCGCCAGCACGAAGGTGCCAGGCTTGCCGGAGAGATCTGCGATGGCAGTGGCGAATTTTGAAAAGAACTTCGACATGGTATCTCCTGTGCTCCCTGCTCAGGAAAACGTGGTCAAGCGTAAAGGAGTTCCGCACCAGGGACTTAGGTCCGGGAAAGAGGTCTCATCTAGCGGACCTGAAACAAAAAAGCAGCCGTCTCCATGATTTCTAGCTGGACGGAGAACCGCTCTCCCAGCAGTTTCTTGGATGCGGCGCGAGTCTCGTCGGCGCCGCTGCAGACGGCGTCTTTCAGCAGGATGACTTGGTAGCCCAGGTCGATGGCTCCGTAGATCGCGGCGCTTACGCAGACATCGGTTTCACCGCCGGTCACAACCAGCGTTCGGACGCGCTCGCTTTGAAGCTGGCCGTCCAGCCTTCCGTCCACCCAGGGCGAGTATGCCGATTTGTCGAAGACGCGCGCGGGCGGAACGAGACTGCGCAATTCGGGCAGGAGGTCGACAAGCTCCGAGTGCAGGTGCTCGCCCGTCATCATCCACCACTTCTCATAGTAGGCCCTCCACGTTCCGCGTGCCGCCGCCGGGTTCGGCGGCGGGCACGAACCGCGTGAAGATCGTCCTCTCCGGGTAGCCCGTGGAGAGTTCGATAACCGCGGTGACGTCCAAGTTCTAACGCAAGCTGCTCGGTCATCGCGACCTGAGCGGCCTTGGTGGCGCTGTAGGCTGTCGCACCGGGATCGGTGAACGTCCTGACACCATTGATGGACGACACAACGACGATCGCCCCGCCGCCGTTCGCCTTGAGGAGAGGAACAGTCTTGTTGAGCGCCAGGTACGTGCCGCGCAGGTTGACCCGGATAGTGGTATCCCACTCGTCAGGCGTCAGATCGTCGACAGGCGCCCACACGCCGTTAATGCCGGCGTTGGCCACGACCGCATCCAGCCGGCCAAACCGCGTAGCGATATCCTCGGCTGCGCGGCCCATGTCAGCTTCGGACGAGAGGTCGCCACCTATGCAAAGCACGCGTTCACGGTCCACGAGAGTTGTCGCTATCGACTTCAAGGCTTCGAGGTCTTGGTCGAAGAGAGCGAGGTCATGTCCGCGCGACGCGAGGAGCCGTGCAGTTGCCAGCCCTATACCTGAACCCGCGCCAGTTATGATGAAGTGGACGGGAACCCGCTCGGCATCTGTGCATTTCAACGTTTTCGAACAGGAGACATAGAATGCAGATCTTAGACACTCGCGTAGGCAATGTTCACGAAGGCACGATCACCGTTGAATTCACCGGGGAAGGTAATGAAGCGGTCTCCGTTCGCATGGCCACCGACGGCAGCGTCGACGGCGACGGTGCCGTGCGTCGGGCGAAGGCCTTGATGGTTCAGATCGCGACGTTCGGCGACGACGATGCTTCTGAGACCGATGAACCGCCCGCCATGACCGGACCCGAGGATGACGTCCTTGTCACTTCTCCCTCGGCGGCCAGCGACGCACCGGTGATGAACATGCCGCGGAACTGATTCATTGAGCTGTCCTGTCGCTTTCGCAACAGCTTTCCGCTCGGCCGCGGGCGTCACCACTTCTTTCCCAAAAGGTCTTTCAAGGCAGCATTGTCGAGCATCGCATCCGCCAGAAGCCGCTTCAGCTTCGTGTTCTCGTCCTCAAGCGTCTTCAGCCGCTTGGCCTCGGACACCTCCATGCCGCCGTACTTGGCCTTCCATTTATAGATGCTGGCATCGCTGACGCCATGCTTGCGGCAAAGCACCGAGACCGGCGTGCCTGCCTCGTGCTCCTTCAATATGCCGATGATCTGTTCGTCTGTGAAACGATTGCGCTTCATCCTCTGGTCCTCTCAAGGGCCAGAGCTTACTTCAAAATGGATTATTTCAACGGGGCAAGGTCACGTCTCCAGGATGAACTCAGCAAACTCATCGCTATTCAGCTCAGCCCAACGTCGGCGTTCCAGAGCGGAGCCCACTAAAAACTGGGAGGAACCACCAGCACATCACTCTCGATCTCATTCACAACTCGAGATGACACGCTGCCCAGGAGGAAATTCATCACGTCTGTGCGGCCATGGGTCCCAACAATGACAAGGTCGAGGTCCCCCTGGTCTACCACTGGGCGCAGGGCGTCCACCACGTCACCATGTCTCACAGTGATATCGAACCTGTTCGGCGCGGCCGCGCCAGCGGCCTCGACGGCGAACCGCGCGCATTGATCGATCGCGAACCGTTCAACTTGGCGTAGGTAAGCCGCCTTATCCTCCGCCCACATCCGGTAAGGCGGGTCGATTACGTGAAAAAGTCCATGCCGGCCATTGGGGAACCAATTCAGGGCAACCTGCAAAGCGGTGCTAGAGGACGCCGTTAGGTCGGTGGCCACCAACATTCGTGACCTCGTGTCGAGGAGCTTCTTCTTCACCACGAGCACCGGAACAATTGATGACCGCGCCAGAGCCATGACGGTGCTGCCCATCGGCAGTACGCCCAGTATCATGCTTCTTGCCAGGCCGGTGACGATCAGATCAGCCCGCTCTCTCGTGGCCAGTGCCTGAACCACTGTTGCCGGTCTTCCGCTTTTGACGAGAACGGACGAACGAAGACCCTCGATCCCCGCCAGATCCTCGCGCAGGCGCTTGGCTTTTCGGCGCGCAGCGATCTGATGAGCATGGCGGATCGAGGCGTTGGCAGCTATGCCGGCATCGTCGATTGCGTGAACAGCTGTGAGACTGGCACTCCATTCGATGGCAAGCTGCACCGCGCGATCCTGCGCGCGATCACATCGCGCCGTGAAGTCGGTGGCGAAAACAATATGACTTGGTATCTGGTTGACGACTGCATCGCCCGACACATCCAGTGAAGGATTGAACATGTTTCTATTCCCATGATCTGAGACGCGTCGGTCGCTTGATGCGGTCCGGCACGTCGGCGGCAGGCTTTGCCGACCGCATGGCTACGTTCTTCGCGACCGCAGATCGCTGAATGTTCCAGCACAGTTGCGGTTTCGCAAACTCGTCGCGTACAAAAGCAGGAGCTATATAGATTGAACCCAAGACGCGGGAGCGACAGAACCCGGTCCGGGTCTAGTGCTCCGCGATAGAGCAGATCCGGATGCAAGAGCAGGAGTATATCTCTCGGGTCTTCATAACTCCATCTTCGCCCGCGAGCATCAACGAGTCAAGTCGAGGGGACTGGGACGCATAAGCGAAACGGCGGGAACCCCGGTGATCCCCATGACGGCGGCGATGCTGCGCGACCAGAAGATGACGCTACCCGACGTCGGCAGCGAAGGCTTGTTTCCGACCCCATCCCCCGCGACGCTTGCGGCGAGAGCTACACTGTCGTGCAGGTGCCCGGTACAGATCCATCGTCGGCTCGAATTAACTCGTATAATTTTATTGGAAATCCTACCGCAACCATAACTTGTCCCATCTTCTTGTGGTGTATGTTTTGTTCCCTGCCGTCGCGAGATCTCGGCTCGGCGTCAATCCTGGTTTGGTAACGGCTTCCCCTCGTAGCGCACGCGAAAATTCCTTCTGTGAAAATCCTGCTCGAAGCAGACGAAGATGAGCTCCAGGTCATTGGCGCTGTCGCGCTTCCCAAGGAGGCTTAGCGTGACAACGATAACGCCGCTGTATCCGCGCGTTAGGCGGAAAGCCGCGTTGCGGATGTCAGTCCCTACCGGATCCTTCCGGTCTTCGCGGCGCTCATAGATGACCCAGAAGCGGGCAGCATCCCAAGTCTGCCGTAGGATTTGACTGACCTCTGCCTTGAACTCTTCGGCATGCATTGCCGGACCCCAAGACAATGCCGTCTCGCCCGCATCGCTCGCGACATTGAGGTAACCGTCATATTGGTAAACGCCTGACAGTGACCGCTCGATCATCTCGAATGCGGTGTTTTCGCTGATTGTTGTTTTGAAGAGAATTGCCATGAAATCGCTGCCTGCCACTGCCGATATGTCGATGAGATGGCGAGATTACTGGGTGTCGCTTGGGTCAGCAACGAAGACTTGGTCATCACGATAATCGTAACGAACGGCTGACGCGTAGAGATCGTTGTAAGGCCGTGCTCATTAACGTTCGCGCCATCTCAAAGCGACCGTCTTCTTCAGACCTTCCAACATCGTGAACAACCACCGAGCGCCGCAGTTCCCCCAGTCATGCCAGATGCCCGCCAGCAGCCTGCTCGCAGAGGCCTGCTTGGCTGGCTGTTTGGCAAGTGATACGCATGGCTCAGACCACCAAACGCTGCCATTGGGTGCCGCAAAGCGTTCGCCGACCTGTGCCTCGGCGGTCTCCCCGTTGGCCTTGCCGGCAGCGATTAGGCTCGGAATGTCGGCTCGCGCGGCGTCAGGGGATTCAATGTCATGATTGCCCGGCAGCTTCCAGAATGAGCTCGGTGATCTCATTCGGATGTGAAATGAGCGACAGATGGCTGGATTCGAGTTCGATGGCTTTAGCGCCCATGCGTCTGGCCATGAAACGCTGCAGGTCTGGATTAATCGTTCCATCTTGTGTCGAAACGGCGTAGTGGCTTGGCTTGGAACGCCAAGCAGCGTTTGAGGTTTTGCCGGTGAGCAACGCCTTTTGGAATGGTTGTTGAACGGCATAGAGAACCCTCGCCCTGGCCTCGGGAAGTTCGCCCCCGAAATCGCGCAGGAACGCTTCCTCCGTCAGCCGTCCTTCGTCGCCGTCGAAAACAATGCCCGCGGTTGCGGGTGGTGTCGGGTAGGTTTTTGCCAAAGCTGCATAGTCCTCACCTGCATCCGGTGCTCGGGCAGCGACATAAACCAGTGAAGAGACGTTCGGATGTACGCCTGCTTCGGTGAGGATCATTCCCGAAAAGGAGTGGCCGACAAAGACGGTCGGACCGTCCTGCCGGTCGAGAATGCGCCGGGCGGCCGCCACGGCATCGGGCAGCGTAGTGAGCGGGTTCTGGACCGCCGTGCAGTTTAGGCCCCTCGCTTGCAGCAGGGCGATAACCTCGGTCCAGCACGATCCGTCGGCGAAAAGTCCATGTACGAGAACGACATTGCGCGCCTTTGGAGGCGTGGTGGCGGCCAGGCCGGCATGTGTCGCAACAAGTGACGTGGCAGCACCGACGAGCAAAGTTTTCGAAAATGTGCGTCTGTTCATCATCCACCGGCCGGCGCTCTGCATCGTGGTGCAGGGCGCGAAATGGACGACGTTCGGCGAACGAAGGCTCCATTATCGCACCAGCCAGGCCATGGTCGTCAGCGTCGAGATGCCGGGTGCAAGCCAGGTGGTGCACAGCGCACCGGATGCGCCCTATCTCAGCGCCGTCATCGTACTCGACCAGGCGACCTACGCGAAGTTTATGAAAGCATGGAGGCACCGCCCACTCCGGCCTCCGACGAGCATGCCGCCGCCTTCGTTATGGAACTCAACGAGGCGATCCTCGGCTGCGCCGCGCGCGCCGTCAGCCTGCTTGGCGAGCCGCAGGCAATCCCGCTGCTCTATCCCGGCGTCAAGCGCGAACTCTGCTACCGCCTGCTGGCCGGGCCACATGGCGGTGTCTTCGCCCGCATGGTCGTCGGCGCGGAGCGAAACCGGCGTCTGAAGTACCTCCAGACCGGAGGAATCGCTCATGCGAGCGAGCGTGCGAAAATTAGCTGCATCCACGATAAAGTCGGTCATCTCTACGCCTCGGATGAAATAATAATTTTATGTATTCCTGCATATAGGCGCGACAAATACACAGGATCTCTTCCCTTGTACGCATCGTTTATGAAATTTCGCAGATTTATGTAATCATCAGGCACAATTATGCTAGCTGCTCTTTCTTCGTCACTTAAGCTGTAATCTTTCGGCGCCTTAGAAAGCTGCAGGGCTGCGATTCTGTAATTTTCAATCAATTTTGGTGCGTTTTGTTTTATGTATGGAAACGCTTCATTGATTTCATTTGGTGTGGGAAGTACAATCTTGGAGTTGCGCATATTTCCGCTCAAATTCGAAGAAGCAATTATATTGTTGCAGATACTTCGCGATCAGATCACAGGCATATGATTTCAGCACGACATCCTAAGCTAGGCATCAGGACTGAATGCTACTCCGCTCGCCATTAGGCGCAACAGCCACACTATATCGACATGCCTGTCTAACGCCAAAAGGATCGGAGATACTGACGCCCTACGGGCGTCAGTTCAAAGTATTCGCGTGTTGCTCGCCGTGGGCCGACGCTTGGGGGATTTTGGAGAGTTTCGCAAGAACCTCAGGATCAACGAGGTGCGCGACCATCGGGTGGATCTTGATGTTGTCTTGCTTCGCAACCTGGTGGAAATTCGTTAGCACCATCGTTGCCAGTTCGCGCGTTGGCGCGATCACGTCGAGCAGCCAAACGGTGTCACCACTCTTCCAGTCTTCCGGCTTCAGCCGGACCGGGAACCCACCCGCTTTATTGCGGTGATCGTAACGAACGGCTGAAAACGCGTAGAGATCATTGTCCGGCCGTTCTCATTGAAGGTCTCTTGACCCCTTTGGAGAACACGTTCGCGCCGTCTCAAAGCGACCGCGCCCCTTCTTCAGACCTCGCAACATTGTGAACCATTAGTAACTTGAAACACGACAAGCAAACCTCATTATCCGACCGATGAATCTGAAGCACTCCATCTCGGCAATCAGTATCGTGGCTTTGGCGGCATGCTCGCATATCGAGCCGCTTGAGACGCCCCTCGCCCAGTCAGCAATCCCGCACCAGTCGCCTTTGACCGATCAAGCGGTGATCGCAGATACGGTGGGTCACAGTGCCGTAGGAGCAACTGCGCTTGCTTGGGCCAACCCATCGACGGGCAGCGCGGGTGTTATCGAGCAGATCGATGCCAGTAACGATGGGCCTGACGGATGTCGCGGTTTTGCGACCAGTCGGCAATCTCTCGACGGCATCACCCGCTTCAACGGCGTGGCCTGTCCGTCTGGGGACAGTTGGAAGCTGGGCGGGCAATAGGGGAGCGCTCGACGTCCGGTCTCGCGTTAACGGCATCTTCGCCGTGCTCTCTTCGGACAGCGATCAGACGCACCCATGTCGATCGCAACGTATTCGTCGAGTCCGGTCCGATCTGATCTGGCCTGTCAATGGACTGAGTTCGAAGATGGCGCGTTTACGCGCGTGGCGGCCAGCCCGACGTAAGTGCCGATCAGAACGGTCGCCATCTCCTCTAGCGAGCGACAGCCCTCGTTGTAGAGTTCGATGGCGGCATCACACAAAAACGAGGAGGCTTGATCGTCCCACTCCACCTCGTAGTACCGATACCATTCACGGACCGCCTTCGACATCAGCAGGTGGTCGTTCTCTATGCACTTGGACATGCTTTACCCCAGACATGGAGGCGGCAGGCTTGCGTGGCTATGACTGCTTCTCGTTACGAGACACCGGCGTCGCCATTATCCCGGATTAGGAAAGCCAGGAACACCCACGGGACCTGCCTCCTCCGTGGACGAAGCAACTTCGTTCGGGTCGCCTAACGGCGGTCAATTTCGGCCTCGACCTTCCTCCTTGAGTTTCCAGCGCTCTTCACGGCCTTCTTGACGGCATCTTTCGAGACGCCCTCCTTCTTTGCTTCGTACTTGACCTCGTGATCCTGGCCGCCGGCCACGCGGGCTCGATCCTGCGCGCGGCCTCGGGATGTCGGTGTCTGTGCCATCGGGTTTCTCCTTCAAATGAACGTCCGAAGTAGAAACTCATAACGATTCCGGTGGTTCCCGGGAGATAGTGGATGATGCCGCGCTTGAAGTGGCTGCGGAATTCCCGAAGCTGCCCGGCATGGTGCTGGAGGAATCAGGTTGCTGTGGCTCTCGAACTAAACAATCTCCACCGCTTTCCACTACCGCCGGGCGCAATTCGACGCACCGGAGACGGTGGAATCAATTTGGGAGAGAATATCCGTAAAGTATTGAAAAATGATTCGTTTTGAGTCGGAACGAATCACCCTGACACGTCTTTGAGTCGCGTATCAGTGATTCGGAGTATTTGTCATGCCGTCAGGACAGCGTGCGCAGTGGAAAGGCTTTCTGAAGTTCGGCGAGGTAAGCTGCGGCGTCGCTCTCTACACGGCAGCCTCGACCAGCGAGCGCATCACCTTCAACACCATCAACAAGGCCACGGGCAACCGCGTCAACCGCATCTTCATAGATAGCGAGACCGAGGATCCGGTGCCGAAGGAAGCCCAGACCAAGGGCTTCGAGATCGAGAACGGCCAGTACCTCATCATCGATCCCGAGGAAATTTCCGCCGCGATCCCTGAGAGCAACAAGACGCTCGAGGTCGAGGCGTTCATCCCCTGCTCCGACGTCGACGACGTCTACTTCGACAAGCCGTACTACCTTACGCCCGACAAGATGGGCGGAGACGCGTTCGCTGCTCTGCGCGATGCGATGAAGAAGTCGATGGTCGCGGCCATCGCCCGCACCGTCCTGTTCCGTCGAATGCGTACGGTGCTGATACGGCCGCATGGCAAGGGCCTGATCGCCAGCACGCTCAACTACGACTACGAGGTTCGTTCCTCCGAAAAGGCTTTCGAGGAGATGCCCAAGCTCAAGATCGAGGGCGAAATGCTCGATCTGGCCAAGCACATCATCAGCACCAAGAAGGGCGAGTTCGACCCGGCGACCTTCGACGACCGCTACGAAGCCGCCCTCGCGGATCTGGTGAAGGCGAAGCTGGAAGGCAAGTCGCTTCCGAAGCCGAAGAAGGTGCAGGTCTCGAAGCCAAACGATCTTCTGGCCGCGCTCCGCGAGAGTGCTGGGATGATGAAGGCCGCTGACGATAAACCGAAACGCACTGCGGCCAATGCCAATCAAGGCACTGGCAGGCAGCGCGCCGCGCGCGGAGTGGCTTCGAAAGCCGCCTCTTCCGGGGCCGCTCCGCGGCGCAAGGCCAGCTAGGGGGATAGGTCATGGCTCCGAAATATTACTGGAAAGGCTACCTCAAACTTTCCCTCGTTACCTGCCCCGTGGCCATGACCCCGGCCACCAGCGAAAGCGAGAAGGTTCGCTTCCATACACTCAACAAGGAGACGGGCAACCGCGTCGTCTCCCGGTATATCGATTCCGTCACGGGCAAGCCCGTCAAGGACGAGAACGAAGCCAAGGGCTACGCTCGCGGGGAAAACGACTACGTTATCCTCACCGAGGACGATCTGGATGCCGTCGCGCTCGACACGGTGAAGACGATCGACATCGACAAGTTCGTCCCGGCCGACAGCATCGAGTGGATCTACCTTGAGAAGCCGCATTACCTGATGCCGGACGACGCCGTCGGCAACGAGGCATTCGCGGTGATCAGGGATGCCATGAAGGCCGACAAGGTTTTCGGCGTGTCGAAGCTCGTGATGGGCCGCCGAGAGCGGGCGGTCGTCCTGGAACCTCGCGGCGAAGGCATCGTCCTCTGGACGCTGCGTTTCGGCGACGAGGTTCGACCGGAAGAGAACTATTTCGAAGACATCGACGAGCAGGCCGATCCGGATCTCATTCCCCTTGTGCAGCAGCTCATCAAGCAGAAGACCGCGCGTTGGTCTCCGGACATGGTGAGTGATCCAATCCAGGAAAGCCTGCTCAAGATCATCGCTGAGAAGAAGAAGGCGCTGAAGCCGAAAAAGGCGGCGAAGGGGAAGGCGGCCGAGTCCGCTCCGAAGTCCAATGTGGTCAGCATCATGGACGCGCTCCGCAAGAGCGTCGAGGCAGATCTCAAAGGTAGGAAGTCAGGGTAGTCACATGCACTTGCTGGAAACGAAGATTGTTCACGAGACAACCGGATGGCGGGTAGACTTTGTCGGCGACGACGGGGAAGCGGTGTCGATCAAGGTCGCGGACGGTCATGCTGCAAGCGAAGACGAGGCCATCGAGCGTGCGAAAGAGGTCATGGTTCAGTTGACGCCATATGGCACGCGTGGCGGCGGCCGAAGCATCAACCCGTACGATGCCGCCAGCAATGGAAACTTTGACGACGACGAGCCTTTGCTGGATACCTGGCACTGATCCCGCCCTGAGGAAACCCCCGCCTCTCCGGCAAAAAAGGCCGGGGAACCGCACCGACCTTCCTCATCATCGCCTTCTTGCCAGTGCCAGTACATCCATGGTCAAAAGCATTTCAGCGATGCGGCCTTGCGAGCAAAAAAATCAGTCCTCATGGATCCTGAACAAGGCACCAACCTGACCCTACGGCGTGGTCAGTCTTGGGCCGGCCAGCCGTTCGAAGGTTCGTCGATCTCGTCGCCCGGATCGTCAGTGGGATCCGGGTCGCGGTCGTACACAGCTCTCAAAGAGTCGAGTTCCCGGCGAGTTGTGGTCCCACGCCTCGATCGCACCAAAGAACCTCCCGATCAGCGTTACGCCCCCACGTCCCGAACGTGGTGCTAATGTCACAGCACCCACACGCTCGAAACCTCACCTTCCCCGTCACTATCGCAAACACGGGTGTGACATCTTCGTAACCATTCCCGTCGAAGCGACCGGATGCGCTATGATGAGGCGATTGTTTCGGCAGCCTTGCTGTCGCGCGGCGATTGAAGGCTTTCACTGCGCTCGAACGGCACTAAGATCGAGAGTCGATCTATCTCGCAGCAGATGGCGCGGGGGCATGATCAGTGAGGCAGGCGCGCCAGGACCGCCTGACGCCACATGATTCGCCTGATCCCCCTGCCCCGGCAAGCCGTTCCGCTTGAGTGGTACCCGTGGGCATCCCTCGCCTCACCTGCCCGGCCGCGCCAACGACCTCGCGATATCGACGATGTCGTCGCGCGAGGCGGTCGGGTCGTCCTTGCTCCACGCAACACCGAGCCCGATCCGAAAATCGATGCCTCTGACCGCCTTCAGCTCGAAGGCCCGGTTCGGCAGGCCCTCGGTCCATTCCGGCGCAAAGCCGATGCCAAGCCCGGCCGAGACCAGCGACACCAGCGAATAGGTGTCGTCGCAGCTATAGGCGATGTTGCGGGTCAGATCGTATTCCTCGAACTTCTCGTTGAAGTACCGCTCGGTGTAGGACAGGTTCTTGCGATTGAAGGCGATGATCTTCTCCCCGCGCAGATCGTCGATACCAATCTCCGCCTGCTCCGCCAGTGGGTTGCTCCTCGCCACCGCCAGCAGGTACCGCTCATGGGCGATCGAGGAGAAGCGCAAGGAGCCGATGTTTTCCACCGGCCGGATGAAGCCGAGATTGATCTGGCCGTTTTCCAGGCCGCGGATGATGTCGCCGGTATTGCCGCTTGATATATGGATACGGATATCCGGGTACTTGCGGGCGATCTTTGCCAGAAACGCGGGCAGCACGCCGGCGGTCGCCGGATAGACGGTGCCGATCCTGATCTGCCGGATCGTCTTGCCGGCCACCGCCCTGGTGATCTCGGCGGAAAGATCGACCTCGCTCAGGATCCCGACGCAACGCTCGTGGAAGATCTCCCCTGCCCGCGTCAGTTCCACCCGCCGGGTCGAGCGGATGAACAGCGCGCAGCCGAGCTCCCGCTCCAGCGCCTGCACGTGGTTGGAGAGCGCCGGCTGGGCGATGCGGACCTTGGCGGCCGCCCGACCGAAGTGCAGTTCCTCGGCCACCGCGACGAAGTAGGAGAGCTGGCGTAGTTCCATGAACGAGCTCCGCCGCACGTCGCATTTGTTGCAACGATGCTTCGTAAAAGGTAAGTTGCGCAAGAATAGCAGTCTGAAGTTTTGTTTTCAATACCCAACTTTCTAAAAACGAAAGTTTTATGCTGAAGCACTCGCAATGTCGCGCTGCAAGAGCGCTTTTGGATTGGACCCAAGGGGACCTGGCTGAGCGAACATCGATAAGCGCGGTTTCGATACGCGCCTTTGAAAAAGGTGGAGATATGCGTGAAAGCAATCTTCGCCTTCTGACGCTCACCTTCGAAGCCGCAGGAATCATCTTTCAGGCTGATGGCGAAGTCACCGGAGGAGGAATCGGGGTGCGGCTTCGTTCTTCTATTGATGACGCTTGATATTGAGCCGAGTAAACCTCGTTTATTCGCAACTTAGCTTCCGGAAATCCTTGGTCCAATTTCAATGGTCATAGGTTCGAATCCTGTCGGGTGCGCCATTTGTTCCATCATAAGTCTTTATTTTACCTGCGTTAATCGGCGCCAGGCGGATGGCCGCTCCCTCGCCTCTTCCCCCAATGTGTATAGGAAGTCATTAGACGTTAGCGGACCACCACTAGAGACATCTTGGAACTGGCTTTATCCATCCTCGGAGAAGTTGCTGTCCACTTCATCCCCGTTCAGCTCGGTGTCGCCGCCGTCCTCGTCGTTCTCGTCTTCGATTTCCAGGTCAGCCTGCTCCGAACCCACCGGCATATACCAATGCGTTTGCGTGACATGCTCAGGGGCGCCGAGGCTGGGTTCGTTGTCGTTGTCAGGTTCCAGGTTCTCGTCGCCGTCCATGAAGTCGAGAATGCCGATCAGATCCTCAATACAGGCTTCAATATTCGCACGATGGTTGACTCTGGCGACGATGCCGAGTTTTTCGGCTTCGCTCATTGAGCCAAGTATATGCACCAACCGCGAGATGCGCATGGTCACACCTCCTGACGAGGTGAAACGGCCGGCCGTTCGTCGCCCACGACGAGAACGAACTGAACCTTGTGGTCGATCACATGACGCCATGACAGCCCGGGGTGCAGCTTGGCCATTGCCTCGGTGAGGGCTTTTGCGTGAAAGCTGGCAAGTTGGGCCGGAGTTGCCTCCGCGAAGAAAGCATCCCAGTCGAAAGCCTTCATTTTAGCAGGAGTTGCGGCCGCCGGGATGATGGCGGTCACGGCTCCAAGAAGCGTTCGCCTGCTCAGTTTCGGCAACCCTTCGGCGGCTGCCAGAATCGTTTCGTTCGGCATTATCGTTTCCTCTGCTCAGGTAATTTCTATGTGCATATTAACTACCGACCAGGCGCGCTTAAGCACCTCGCGCCAGTTATGGACCAGCATGGAGAGTTCTCCGATTTTGGATGTGAAAATGCCGCTCGGAGGCGGCTTGGCTTTTTAGCGCGGCAGCGCATCAAATGATGTCAGGGAGGTGGGGTAGCCAAGACTCGACATCTTCGCCCTTCGCCATATTTCCTTAACATCATCAAGGAGGGAAGTATGTTTCGAGCACTAGCCGTTTCTCTATCTGTCAGTGCCACAGCTATCCTGTGCCAGCCGGTTTTTGCAGCTGACATGATCGAGGGTTATCGCCCACCACCGGCTACGCGCCACGTCGTTTACCACCCTAAAAAGGTGTATGTCAGGAAGACCTTTCACGAGTGCGGTCAGCTATTGGTGGAGTACCGCCCGCCGTACCGTCCTCACACGGAGATTGTTACCATCTGCCATCCACGCAAGTATGTCCTTACCCGATACTGACGGCCTGGAAGGCCTACTTCATCGTCTTTTTTTTGTGGGGAGTTAAAATTGCTGTGGACGAAACACGTATGACAGTTCTCCTCGCCGTCGGCATCGGGGGCGCTTTTTTGATAGCCATTCGATACGGTATACACGCCGGCTATTTGACCCCCTGACGGTTAGAGAGAAGCCGCGGCCGCAAAAAACTGATCGATCTGCTGCGACGCGAAGCCCATGGCCGCGAAGCCGGCCGCCATCATTGGGCTGTCCTTGACGAAGGTGCCGCTGTATTCGAAGGCGTCCTGGGTCTCGCCATCCTGCTGCGCCACCCATGCCTTGACCTGGTCGAGGAGGCCGGAGCGCCGAAGCATCAGCCGGAATTGTCGCGCCGATACCGACGACACGATGGGCGGGGCATTCCGAAACGCGACAACTGCCGGATCGTCATCAGACAGAAATTCCTCCGCCCTGCCCTCCTGCAGTTGTTCGAACACGCTATCGATTGCGCCGTCGTCCGATCGAGACACACAAGCCAATATGAAATCCTCCCGCATGGGAAATAGAACCCGTCGTTCCAAACCCAGATACTGCCACCAGCACCTGCCACGTATCGAACCTGCCTGCTGGTGTTCGTCCAGACATCGCCTCCCCCGTCCGCAAAGCCGCTTGCGACCTGCATAGTGCCCACGTTTCCACCCGAGTCATTGCCACCAGCGACAAGCACACCTTTGGCCGGGTCATGGACGAGAGCGGAGTTGGTCGTGGCGCTAGATGAAAACATCAGTCGGATTTTCGCCTCGACTTTCGCACCATTGGTACCGAAATCGCCAAGAGTGCCGAGGTCGTCGAGATGGCGACGTTTGTCGCTTCCCGTATCGAAGCCTTCCGCGAGATTGTTCGCAAGCCGCTCGCCCTGCCCTGCCTGCCGCGCCATCAAAGCTTCAGCAAGCGGCTGCCGGTTATCATGCGGAACACGCGCGGAAGTCGACATCAGCCGCTCACCGGTGAATGCGTCGATATCCGAAACGGCGACGTTCATGCGCCAACGCCTTCATTCGCTCGCGAAGCTCATGATCATCGTCGCGCCTGGTCTCGTAACGGACCGTCATTCGGCAAAAACCAATGGCTTTACACGCCCGCCGTTCGCTCATCTCATGATGGCCCATCAGATGCGCAACAGCTTTCCGCTTGGCCGCGGGCGTCACCACTTCTTTCCCAAAAGGTCTTTCAAGGCAGCATTGTCGAGCATCGCATCCGCCAGAAGCCGCTTCAGCTTCGTGTTCTCGTCCTCAAGCGTCTTCAGCCGCTTGGCCTCGGACACCTCCATGCCGCCGTACTTGGCCTTCCATTTATAGATGCTGGCATCGCTGACGCCATGCTTGCGGCAAAGCTCCGAGACCGGCTTGCCTGCCTCGTGCTCCTTCAATATGCCGATGATCTGTTTGTCTGTGAAACGATTGCGCTTCATCCTCTGGTCCTCTCAATGGGCCAGAGCTTACTTCAAAATGGATTATTTCAACGGGGCAAGGTCAGGTGAATTACTATCCCAGCCGTTATACTAAATGCCCTGGTTGCTCCTGTTGGTTTTTGCTGGCGTCCGCATCCTCGTTTCCCAACGTCAGGCAAGCCTCGAAGTGCCTCCTACCAGTTTTTCGCGCCCGGTTTCATAGCCAGGCGACGAAGCTTCCCAAACCTTTGACTACAAACGGTCGCCAGTTCAGGCGGCAACAGCAACGCGAATGCCGGCTTGTTGTCGTCTGCGTGCTATTTTCCTGAAATCTTCAACGGTGTAAATCCGATCTGCATTCGCTGGGGGTTTTCCTGTCTCAGAGTCCGAAGCATTTCCTCGTATTCGCGCTCGACCTCGGGTGTTACGGACGGCCGAACTTCTTCGAGTGCTTTAGCGAAGTTCGCACTTGTCACGATCTCGGCGTCCAGGGACTGACGAAGCGCGATCAGGCCGGCCCTACGTGTCAAGTCTTCCAGATCAGCGCCAGTAAAGCGTTCAGTCTTCGCCGCAAGGTCATCCAGGTCCACGTCAGCGGCGAGAGGCATCTTCTTGGTGTGAATTCCAAGGATTTTCAATCTCGCCTTGGTATCAGGCACGGGCACATACACAAGCTCATCGAACCGGCCTGGCCGCAGCAGGGCTGGATCCAATAGGTTGGGACGGTTGGTGGCGGCCATGACCACGACCCCCTGCATGTCTTCCAAGCCGTCCATTTCCGCCAATAGCGTATTCACCACACGCTCTGTGACCGCAGGCTCTCCGAGGCCACCTCCTCTTGCAGGGGCTAGGGAATCGATCTCGTCAATGAAAATTACCGTCGGAGCGACCTGACGTGCTCGTTCGAAGAGGCGCGACACCTGCTGCTCGGACTCGCCGTACCACTTTGACAGCAAATCCGAGGATTTGGTCGCGACAAAATTTGCCTCGGCCTCGCGGGCAACCGCCTTTGCGAGCAGCGTCTTGCCCGTGCCCGGAGGACCAAACAGCAGAAAGCCCTTGGCGGGTCGAATACCCATCCGTTTGAATGACTGTGGGGCGCGGAGGGGAAGCTCCACCCCTTCCCGCAACTTCATTTGTGCGTCATCTAGACCGCCGACATCCTCCCAGCGCACATTGGGTGCCTGGATCATGATCTCGCGCAACGCAGACGGCTGAATTCGCTTCATTGCAGACATGAAGTCGTCGTGCGAGACGATAAGCTTTTCAAGGATCTCAGGCGGGATGCCTTCCTTGAGATTTATATCGGGCAAGACCCGCCGTAGGGCATCCATTGCGGCCTCTCGCACGAGAGCACCGAGATCTGCGCCGACGAAACCATATGTCGTCCGTGCTATTTCATCAAGATCCGCATCTTCGGTGAGCGGCATGCCGCGTGTGTGGATTGCGAGGACTTCCCTCCTGCCATTTTGGTCCGGCACACCGATGACGATTTCCCGGTCGAAGCGACCCGGCCTGCGTAGAGCCTCGTCAATGGCGTCGCGCCGGTTCGTTGCACCAATGACAACGATATTCTGACGCGGTTCCAGGCCGTCCATCAACGTCAGCAATTGCGCAACGATCCGTCGCTCGACCTCTCCTGTGACCTGTTCCCTCTTCGGAGCAATGGAGTCGATTTCGTCGATAAAGATGATTGATGGTGCGTTTTGTGATGCTTCCTGAAAGACCTGCCGAAGACGTTCTTCGGATTCCCCGTATTTGCTCCCCATAATCTCAGGACCGGCGATGTGAAAGAAATTCGCCTCAGTTTCATTGGCGACCGCGCGAGCGAGCAGCGTCTTTCCGGTGCCGGGCGGCCCGTAAAGCAGGACACCCTTCGGCGGATCGATGCCAAGGCGTTGAAAGAGCTCGGGGTGGCGCAATGGAAGCTCCACCATCTCGCGGACTTGCTCAACCGAGGAGCCTAGCCCGCCAATATCGTCGTATGTTACATCCGCCCGCCGCGCCTCCTTGGGCTCCTCGTACTGTGGTCGCAGTTCCACAACGGTCTGCTCGTTGACTTGCACAACGCCGCGGGGATGTGTCGAGACAACCACCAGTCGGATTTCCTGGAGGCCATAGGCCTGAAGCATTCGGGGATCTCGGCTCCTCTGCTGGACCGAGGTCGAGACCACATCCCCCGCGACCATCGGCTGACGCAAAAAGACGCGCTGCAGAGCATCGCCCGATCCTTGAAGCACAAGGTTCTTCTGAGCTGGTGCCAGTACAATCCTCGCGGCTGGTCGGGCCTCAGCTTTTCGAACTTCAATGTGGTCTCCACTCGTGGCACCAGCGTTCACCCGCTGGAGACCGTCGAGACGGATGATGTTCAGTCCCTCGTCTTCGGGGTATGGTCGCACGGCCACAGCAGCCGTGTGACGCTTGCCAACCAACTCGATTAATTCCCCTTCGTTCACTCCGATTTTGTTCATCGCTGCCGCTGAGAGCCTGGCTATCCCCGTTCCCGCATCTTGGGGCCGAGTATTTGCAACTTGTAGAGTGAGATCGTCGGAAACAGACATTTGGGGTCCAATCAGCGTTTGATATCCAAGCCAAACCTAGTGCACGGAAAAGAAAGGCAAGCCTTTAAGCCACGGTCGTCAGGAACGGACACAACGAGAAGACCTTCCGATGAAAATCAGCTGTTTGTGAAGGGAGAGGAACTACTTCTTGCCCGAAACGGCTCATGAATAAGGTTGCCACAGCGGCTTTAGGAGATTGGTGCATGCACCTGTCACGATGGAACGGGAATGTTGATCATCGCCCTGAAGATTACCAGGGCCGACCACGCGAAGCATCTTCGGACCTGCCAGGTCAGCTCGAACCCGTTCACGCAGGAGTTCGTCTGGGTCTCCGACTTCGCGAATGGTGGTGCTTGGGTCGTATCATCCCAGCCCGAAGATCCATGCGGTGTCGTCCAACTCTCTCGTATCGAGAAGGACCGGTCCGATACCTCGGGCATGCTATGGCGGTACATCGCTCGGAAAGCGGCGACCAATCCATCCGGTACCGTGTTGCCTGGAATGATCTGCTCGGCAATCGACCAGGGGGATTACGACTGGATGAAGACGCGGTCGGATCACATGCAGTGCGAATTCGTCGAGTTCAGCCCGATCTGAATTGGCCTGTCAATGCACTGAGCTCGAAGATGGCGCGTTTACGCGCGTGGCGGCAAGCCCGACGTAAGTGCCGATCAGAACGGTCGCCATCTCCTCTACCGAGCGACAGTCCTTGTTGTAGAGCTCGATGGCGGCATCACGCAAGAACAAGAAGGCTGGATGACATGCATCTGGCGGATACGAGGATCGAGCACGAAGCTGGCGGTTGGAAGATCGATTTCATCGGAGATGACGGCGACGCCGTCTCTGACAAGGTCGTCGACGAACACGCAGTCAGCGCTGATGAAGCCCTTGAAAGAGCGAAGGCCGTGATGGTGCAGTTGACCGCATACGGAACCGGAGGTGGGGGCCGTAGCTTCAACACTCATGCGAAGCCGTCAGCAACGGCAATTTCGACGACGACGAACCGCTTCTGGACACCCGGCATTAGCTGGCGAAGGCTTCTCCCCTCCGATCCGACGCAGAACGGAAATCTTGTCGCGTTGCTCTAGCGGCACGTGATACCCCACTCAACTTAATGAGATTATTCGCCACAGCCGGAATCGTAAAAGGCTAGATAGTCCCGTTTGCCGGAAACGACTCCAGAGTTCTCGAAACAAAAGCGTTTCGGCAAGATGCGAAAAAGGTAGCGTTTCCCACAAACATCCGGGATGGCAATCGAGTAGCGGCGCGTTTCACTCGTTGCTGGAGCATCGGTCCATCTGCGGTGCCCCTCAAACGACACGTTGCGTATCAACAGGTAATTTTCTGCTGTGCGACTGACAACTACGCCAGGGCCTAAAGCAATGGCGGATTTGGATTCGTCCACGCCCGGGTAGTCGCTGATGTCGGGCGAAACTCTCGAAGACGGTATGTCTTCCAGCTTCAGCGCCACGTCGAACCGTACATCGTCCCTTTCGGGGACCGCTCCGTATCCGTTCAAATATCTCCAAGTCAGCCTAATTGCGCTATGCTCGTTGCCGTTCACCGTCGGCTGGGAAGCGACAGAGAAGTCGAAGGGTACGAACGTGTCGATGCTCTCGCCTGGTATCGGGCAGCTTGTGAACAGGGGGCGGAAGCCGCAGATATCGCCGCCGCTTCCCCATGCGCATGCACTGAGCTGTTCCCATTCCGAAGCACTTAGTTGCCCCGACCCCTCTGAGAGTCTTCCGCCGTGATTTGGTAACATCCACGGCATGATCCCTCCCTCACCGAACTCGGATGCCCATTTTGTCCGGTGATCTCGGACCATTTGAAGAGCCGCCTTTTCCTGTGCGATCGCTACGGTCTGCCCTATTGTCGGGTCTCTGACCTTGGGGGACATCCCTGTTGCATCCGCGGCGAAACGCCTTCCGGACTCCAGCGTGGTCAGACTATGACAGGCAAAGCACGGGTGACCCTTTATCGCGAAGGCATTCGCGTTTCGCATCGCTCCCCTATGGGCGAAGGCATAGCCCGAGCCGATCACGCGAAACGGCGCGTCAACGTTGGCTACTCTGCCCGGGAAAAAACTTCCGAGACTGAACGCGGTGGTCCGCGCATCATGCCTGTCGCCCGAAAACCCCACTCGTGCCTGTTGCATATGCGGGTCGATGATCGCGGGTTTCTTGTTGTCATGGCAGGATACGCAGTTAACCTCAAACGTCTTGTCGTAAAGCTCTTTTGCCTCCCGCCTTCCCATTTCGTCCTGATACGATTGTCCGCCGGGCGGCGGAAAGCGCTCTGACCAATCGAAGACGCCGCGGTCCTTGCGCCCGTCGATAAAGGCTATCTCGCCTGTTATCTCGTTGTAGCCGATCGCGCTGTAGCGCGAGAAACGCGGATCAGTCTGCGTCCAGTAGGGTTGCGCATGGACTTCGAGATCGTCGGAGGACTTCCTGCAAAGGAACAGCCATTCTACACGGTTCCGTTTTACTCTGGCGATGCGGGAGTTCAGCCCACAGAATGTCACGCCGCCAGCGAGGGAGGGTTTGTCGCACTTGGCCACAGCGCTTGTCCATTTAACTATCTGGCCACCCGCTTCCCGGTGGGCGAACTCAAGCGGGGATCCGGGCTTGGCGACATTTGGTTCCACTCCGACCGAGTTTCCGTCGACCTCGAGGCCGAGTGATCTCGATTGCGGTCCGGCGCAGGCACCGTCGGGTATGGGTCCGAACACGGATCTCGCCTCATCTCCGAACCTGGTCACGGGATCGCTGCCGCCCGTCGCCGGGGCCCAAGAATAGTCACCATTCCACTTGAGCACGAGGTCATCGAAGAGCGCCGCGTCGCCGGGCAACGTCAATCTCGCCGACAATGCTCCCGAGGTGACGGCGAAGACGTTTGTTTGCGACGTATACGCATCCTGGAACCCCAGTCTTACTGAGCCGAATTGGACCGCCAGTCCGATCAACGGAATTGCGAACAGTCGCCCCAAGTGCGTCATGGACGCGGCCTTTTCGAATTAGGTATCAAGGTTCAGCGAGCTCTGATACTAATTCCGTTCTGATCCGTCAGAACGACCAGGGACCCGAACTTCAAGGTGTTGCCAAAAGAGTCCCTGACGATGGTAGCGTAGAGACTCGCCATGTAATCGACTTTTGGTGGCTCCGTACTGGTTGACGGACCCTGGGTGAATACGACAGACGAAATCAGCGCTTCGTACGTTTGATTTGCGGTGTTCTTTCGGATGAGAATGTTGCTGAACAAACGGCGCGCGCGTTTGTCACCTAACCCGGTGAATGACATCCTGAGCAAGTCTTCGAGTGTTTCGTCTTTCCCAGAATCTTTTTCATCGCTCGATCCCGTCTGACACAGCAAATAGGTGGCTCCCGGCTCGAAAAGCTCCCGCACCCCAACCGCATTTTTGTTGTCCATCAGCCATGCGTAATGCGATATGAAATCCTCCACTTCATGCCGTTCGTCTGGGGTCGGGACGGCATAGCTTCTGGATTTTTTGAAGAATTCGTCTCCGTCTCCCGCTATGTCTGCGGGGCATTGCGGAGTTTGGGCGAACGCGCTTACTGAAAAGCCGATACTTGTGGCAAATGCCAAAGTCGCAATTTTAACAAGCGTAGTCATAGGTCCCTCCTTGATGATTACAGGGGGTTCGGACCGTTGGCATAGGCTTTCATCATTTGCGGACCAAACCGAAGCCTCGTCGATAAAGACGTCCTTGTCCGCCGAAGCTGACAATACAGTGAAAATCGTTCGATTGTTGAATATCGCCCTGTGCTATTGTAGCTTCAACTAAAATAATGCGCAAGTTCTAGTAGCAGCCGGCGGTTAAACATTATACGGGGCGGCGATGAGTGATGTCGGGCATTGGCTGGCGGAAATCGGACTAGAGCATCTTGCGGAACAGTTCGCCTATGCCCAAATCGATCTGAACAATCTGCCATTGATCACCGAACATGATTTAATCGAAATGGGCGTGCGCGTGGGTCCGCGACGCACGCTACTTGCCGCGATTGCGGCAATGAAGACGCCCATGGCGAGGGAAGAGAAAAATCCTGTCGAGCGACGTCAGCTGACCATCCTTTTTTGTGACATGGTCGGATCCACGGAATTCGCGGCGCGTCTCGATCCGGAGGATTTCAGTCAGTTAACCCAGCTTTACCTCGCGCGTTGCAGCGCCATTGCCCGTTCCCATGGAGGATACGTAGCAAATTATGTGGGTGATGCGTTTCAAGTTCTGTTTGGCTATCCGACCTCGGAAGAAAACAACGCCGAGCGCGCGTTGCAGCTAGCATTCGATGTTCAGGCCGCCGTCGCGCAGTTGGAGTCTCCTGATGGAACACCCCTGCACGTGCGGATAGGAATTGCCACGGGCCTCGTTGTTGTTGGTGATATCGAAGGAGCTCCGGCTGGCGTTTCCACGGTTGCCTTCGGTCCCGTTCCGAACCTTGCACAAAGGCTGGAGACGCTAGCAGAGCCAGACACCATACTCGTTGATCAGAATACGTACGAAGCAACGGCTACCAATTTCGAGTTCGTGGATCTCGGGCCGAAAAGCCTGAAGGGTTTCGCTCGCGCGATCCACGTCCGCCGTGCGATCAAGGAGTTGTCTGGTACGTACCGATTTAGCGCGCAATCACGACTGACTCCTCTGGTAGGCCGGGACTCCGAACTGCAACGGCTGCTGACTAGCTGGCGATCAGTCGAACTCGCCGAAACCGGCGGCGTGACCGCCATCAGCGGCGAGCCCGGTATTGGCAAGTCCAGGCTCGTTTTCGAATTGCGAAGAGGGCTTCAACAGAGAAAGACTTTGATAGCGCAATGTTCTCCGGCTTTTTCGAACAGCGCCCTTTATCCGTTCCTCCGGCTGCTCAAGCAGGAGGCCGGCCTCGCTGATGGCGAACCCCCGAACTTGGCGTCCGAGAAACTGACCTCGTTCCTTTCTTTGACGGGAGTACCACTGTCGGTCAGCTACCCAATCTTCGCGCGATTGCTAGCCCTGGAGCATCCCTCGTTCCCGCCGTCCGAACTCGACTCCGCCCAACAGGAGCAGACGATCACGGCTGCTTTTGTCGGCTGGCTCAAGCATCTGGCGAGCGAGGAACCGATACTATGCGTCGTCGAGGATGAACAATGGATCGACCCGTCTTCACGAAGGCTCTTGCAGGCGCTCGTGGGAGCCTCGTCGGAAGCTCGTATCCTCTTTCTCGTGACATCTCGCAATATTCCGGTGCTTAACGGGAAATTCGACCACCTAAAGCTGACAAGGCTTTCCCGGGAAGAAGCCGGAAACGTGATTGGAAGCCTGACATGCGAGACCGAGCTTGATCCAGAGGTTGTCAACAGGCTCCTGGCAAAGGCCGAAGGTGTTCCCTTGTTTCTCGAGGAACTCGCGCGTTCGACACTCGAAGACGCGGCGGAAGCGCGCGAGGACAGCTTTCAAAATGGCGACAGGCGGGCAACCATTCCAGCTTCGCTGCAGTCCGCCCTGCTTTCCCGACTTGACAAGCTCGGGGGAGTAAAGGTCGTCGCCCAGACGGCGGCCGTGATCGGACGGGAGTTCGACTTGAACACGCTTGCCCATGTTGTCGGAGTGTCGACGGATGTCCTCCGGCCCCAGATCGAGCAGCTGGTAGACGTAGGCTTGGTTGCGCCGCAGCCCTTCAGCAATTGGCCACGTTATACTTTTTCCCACAGTCTGCTCCAGGAGGCGGCGCGCGGCGCGCTGCTGCGCGACAGACGGCGGCAGCTTCATGCCCTGGTGGCGCAAGCGATCGAACTTACTGAACCGCGCACAGTGGTCGAGCATCCGGAGGTGCTTGCACAACACTACGACGAGGCCAGCCTGTTCGAGCGCGCCGCCGACTATTGGCTCAGCGCGGCTAGGAAGCTTGCAGCGACATGGGCCAAGGTGGAAGCCGCAAATATGTTCCTCAAGGGCGTTGAGTGCGTTCGACGGATGCCTGCCTCGACCACTCGTGATAGAAAGGAACTCGCCTTAGAATTGGAAAGAGGCGATGTCCTCTACGCCGCGTACGGCTACCTAACAGCGGACAGCAACTCCGCCTACCGCAACGTCATGCGCCTGAGCGAAACCGTCGGCGATCCAGAAGCGGCGATCAACGCGTTGGACGGCCTCTTCGGAATAGCCTTCAATTCGGCGCGCTTTCCCGACGCGGAATGGGCGAGCGACCAGTTGAAGGAAATCGGCGTTCGCGAAAACAATCTCAAGGCGCTGGTGCTTGGGCTGCAATTTGCGGGCATGTGTGCGTTTGTCCGTGGTCGATTCTCGCAGGCTCGGGAGGCGTTGGAACGAGCCCTATCACACAATTCCAGCGCCAACAGGATCGGCAGCGACTTTCCGAGCATGACGATGGTGTATCTGTCGTGGACGCTCCAGATGCTCGGCGAAGATAAACGTGCTTTTGAGCTCTTCCTTGCGGCAGAGGAAGATGCTCGAAGCCAGAGCGACTATCGAGTTGCCGCGTGTCTCGGCAATGGCTGCATTCTGATGTCCCTTAGACAGGATACCGCGACACTTAACCGATTGGTAAACGAACTTGTCCCGCTTGCTACCCGTAACGGGTTTCAGCTCTGGCTCAAGATGGCAATTTTCTTTTCGGGCTGGCTGAAGGTGACGGAATCACATGACCCCTCCGGCATCGCACAGATGCAAAACATCTGCGACGATATGGGCGATCAGGAGGTCGATAAGACCTGTTACCTCGGCGTATTGGCGGACAGTCTGCTTCAAGTCGGCGATCTCGCCGAAGCAACTGGCGCAGTCGGAAAGGGCATGACACTAGGTACCCGCACCGGGGAGCATTACTACACGGCCGAGCTGATGCGCCTCCGCGGTGAGGTTCTTGCCAGAGCCGGCCTTCGCTTTGAAGCCGGAAAGATGATGCAAGAAGCTCTCGAATACGCCGCTTTCCAAGGAGCGGTAGTGTGGGAAACAAGAGCAAAGCGATCGCTTGCAGCCCTGCAATAGATCGCGTCACGATGCGAGTAAGCCGCGTCAAGTCTGAAAGTTGCACTTCATCAGTCACCCGGCATTGGAAATGCATTGCGCTTGGCTGCTAAACCGTCGGCGGGCTCCAACGCGGCTTTAACTCGACGGGCAACGCCATCCACGGCGGCCGGATATCGCTTTCGCTCGACGATCAAGCATGCGGAGGAACTTGGTGGCCGACCGCATTGCCTGAGCGAAGTCCGGCTTACGCTGGAACTAGCGGAGTGGCGGGCCAATCACCTTCGATAGGAACGGAGCCTTCGCGCGCATGGCGCGAACAAGCTCTTATACTTGGACGGCTGCGACCGAAGATATTGGTTCGGTGCGGTGACCTGCCCGCCAAGTTCCGCCGCTGCATGCCATGGCCAGCGCGGATCGTAGAGTATATCGCACCGGCGAGAGCGACGAGATCGGCGTCGCCCGTCGCAACAATAGCTTCCGCCTGCGTTGGCTCTGTTATAAGCCCAACCGCCACGACAGGAATGTTGACGGCAGCTTTGATAGTCCGTGCGAGCGGTACCTGGTAACTCGGGCTTATCGGAAATGGACTGCGCGGGTGAAAGACCGCCACATGATACGTGGATTGCATCGCACCCCTTGCCTTCCATCGCCTGGGCAAAGGCGACCGACTGTTCGATATCCAGACCTCCGTCCACTCAATCGGTCGCGGAGACCCTCATCGTTACCGCGCGATCACCAGGAAAAGAAGCTCGGACGGGTCGCCGTGAGCATTCGGCTCGATCCACAAGTGGTCGATGCTTTCACGGCCAAAGACGAAGGCTGGCAAAGCCGGATAAATGAGACACTGCGGAAGGCGGTAGGGCTATAGCACTCCGCGGCTCCGTTTGTCATTGCCCCGCAAATGCAGACTTTTAGTTTAAAACTGCTCGCGCAATGCTCTGTTGCGCGTCTCCCGCTCAGCGCCCCGCCACCCCTGGGTGCCCCTCGCCTTACTTGGAGGCGCGTGCCAATGACCGGGCGATATCGACGATGTCGTCGCGCGAGGCGGTCGGGTCCTCCTTATTCCAGGCAACGCCCAGCCCGATCCTGAAGTCGATGCCCCTGACCGCCTTCAGCTCGAAGGCCCGGTTCGGTAGGCCCTCTGTCCATTCCGGCGCAAAGCCGATGCCAAGACCGGCCGAGACCAGCGACACCAGCGAATAGGTGTCGTCGCAGCTATAGGCGATGTTGCGGGTCAGATCGTATTCCTCGAACTTCTCGTTGAAGTACCGCTCGGTGTAGGACAGGTTCTTGCGATTGAAGGCGATGATCTTCTCCCCGCGCAGATCATCGATGCCAATCTCCGTCCGCTCCGCCAGTGGGTTCGTCCTCGCCACCGCCAGCAGGTACCGCTCATGGGCGATCGAGGAGAAGCGCAACGAGCCGATGTTTTCCACCGGCCGGATGAAGCCGAGATTGATCTGGCCGTTTTCCAGGCCGCGGATGATGTCGCCGGTATTGCCGCTTGAAATATGGATGCGGATATCCGGGTACTTGCGGGCGATCTTTCCAAGGAACGCCGGCAGCACGCCGGTGGTCGCCGGATAGACGGTGCCGATCCTGATCTGCCGGATGGTCTTGCCGGCCACCGCCCTGGTGATCTCGGCCGACAGATCGACCTCGCTCAGGATCCCGACACAGCGCTCGTGGAAGATCTCCCCCGCCCTGGTCAGTTCCACCCGCCGGGTCGAGCGGATGAACAGCGGACAGCCGAGTTCGCGCTCCAGCGCCTGCACGTGGTTGGACAACGCAGGCTGGGCGATGCGCACCTTGGCGGCCGCCCGGCCGAAATGCAGTTCCTCGGCCACCGCGACGAAGTAGGAGAGCTGGCGTAGTTCCACGGGAGCTACTTTCTGATCAATTCGAAAAAATGTGCGTCGCCGCTCGCTTTAATTTGCGTGCGGCCTCTTCAACAAGTTATGATCCTGCTGGAGTTATGGACTCTTTAGATTCGTAGGGCAGCTGCGTTATTTACGCGGCTCCCGATCGGAACCGGCCTAAACAAACGCTGTCAGGTATCTCAGATTGCACGTCCACTCCTCGCTCAAAATTCCGCCCAATTGCAACCTTCCCTTATCGGAGCAGGACAGCAAATTCAGTATGACTACCACAAGGAAAGCCAATGACGCACCGTGCGTCATCAATTTGATAACACACCGTGCGTCATCTTCGCAAGGAAAAAGTGCTGAGGGTCGCGATGACTCGAGGTGACCCACATTTCCGGTTGCGACTCCCGGAAGACTTGAAACGGGAAATCGAGACTGCCGCACGCGCTAACTCACGGACCATCACATCTGAGGTTGTTTATCGCCTTGAACAGTCATTCGCCCGAAGTTCAACTTACCAGGGAGGTCTGGTAGAGGAGATCGAGGCTATTCGAGTGAGGCTGGCCTACGTGCAAGACCTGCTTCAAAAGCAAGAATTGAGCACCGGCGGCCAAAAAATAGGGATGCCTAAATCAACGCTATAAGCAGCCGCCTACTCCGGCGCGGGAGAAATCGCATGGCGTTCCTCGATAAGGCTTGGAATCCAGGTTCCCCAGCCAATTCTTTTTTCATTATAAGTCAAATTGGCCGAGATCGTCGCAGATTCAGGCGCATCCAGCAACAAAGTCAGGCCCAGGGAACGCTGGAAGGCATTGCTGAAAAGCGCGACATCGAGAAAATTGTGGCACAGACCAAGCGGCTCATATTCTGGCTCCGCGAGGACATTGAGCCAATCTAGCTTTAGCGCTGCATTCACACATTTACATGCGCCCATTCAAACGGCAACGTCCGGTCTGATCCCGGGCAGGCCATGGAAACAGGTATTTTCCCAGCCTAAAGCGTAAACCTCAGGCAAGGCCAAAACCCACCACCGCCTAAGGAACGACAAAGGTGGGATAAAACCTCGGCGTGCGGGTTCACTGCCTTGCACTCGCTGGCGTTATCTCGCTAGTTCGGCAGGTAAAATTTGAAGACCGATTTTGAACGGGCAAGCAGATGAGAGTGGCCGTCGCATGGACAGCCTGACACCAGAAGAACGCAGTATACGAATGGGATTGGTGCGTAGCCGGGACACCAAGCCGGAGATGGTGGTCCGACGCCTCCTCCATCGGATGGGCTATCGATATCGCTTGCATGGCAAGGGATTGCCCGGAAAGCCCGATATTGTCTTTGGAAAACGCCGCAAGGTCATTTTCATTCATGGCTGCTTTTGGCATCGTCACGACGATCCCACCTGCCGCCTCGCGCGACTGCCGAAGTCGCGGTTGGAGTTTTGGGAACCGAAATTCGAGGCGACCGTGGCGCGAGATGCCAGGGCGGAAGCCGATCTTCAGGGCCGGGGTTGGCAGGTTTTAGTTGTCTGGGAATGTGAATTGCGGAATAGTGAACCATTAGAGAACAAATTAAGGCAATTCCTGGAGGGATAATGCGGGCAATCGAACTTTTCGCCGGGGCGGGCGGCCTAGGCATGGGGGTGAGCCGCGCTGGTTTCACCCCGCAAGCCGTCGTTGAATGGGATCGCTGGTGCTGCGACACGATCCGCGAGAATCGCGAGAAAGGGATCGCTTCTCTCGCAGGCTGGCCCATGCCGATTGAGGGCGACGTCCGTGGCGTCAACTTTCGCGGGTTCGAGGGCAAGCTTGATCTTGTGACTGGCGGTCCGCCATGTCAGCCGTTTTCCCTGGGGGGAAAGCACCAGGCTCACGCCGATCGCCGCGATATGTGGCCAGAGGCCGTCCGCGCGGTCCGGGAGACCCGGCCGCGCGCCTTCATCTTCGAGAATGTCAAGGGCCTGACCCGCGAGAGTTTCGCGACCTACGTCTCTCACATCGTGCTGCAAATGACCTATCCGGACATTGTCGCGAAATCCGAGGAGGGCTGGGAAGGTCACCTTCAGCGGCTAGAGCGCCACCATACCAGCCGCCGGCGGGTCACCGGGCTAGAATACCGCGTCGTGTATCGCGTGCTCAACGCCGCCAACCATGGTGTGCCGCAGCGCCGGGAGCGCGTCGTCTTCGTGGGCTTCCGGTCGGACCTTGATATCAAGTGGGCATTTCCCGCGGAAACTCATTCCCTGGACGCCCTTCTGTGGGACCAGGTTCACGGTGATTATTGGGATCGGCATCGAGTTCGAAAGGCCGATCGGAATATAGGGGACCGCTATCGTCAACGCGCGGCGCGATTGGGTCAGCAGCCGGATACCCTGCCGTGGCGGACCACGCGCGACGCGATCGCCGACCTGCCGGATCCGGAGCGCGAGCCAAAGCAATCCATGACCTACCTCAATCACCGTTTCCAGCCCGGAGCCAGATCATATCCGGGGCATACGGGCAGTCCGCTCGACGAGCCGGCGAAGACGCTCAAGGCGGGCGTCCATGGCGTGCCTGGTGGCGAAAACATGCTGCTGCGTCCCGATGGCAGCGTCCGATATTTCACCGTGCGCGAAAGCGCGCGGCTTCAAACTTTCCCCGACGACTTCCGTTTGCATGGATCATGGTCCGAGGCCATGCGTCAGCTTGGTAATGCCGTGCCCGTTGAGCTAGCGCATGTCGTGGCGTCGAGCGTGAACGCGCATTTGCAGTTCAAGGCTTCCGGAATCGCCGCATGACAGGTTATGTCGAATTTGAGTTCGATCTTCCTGGAGCCCTGCTTGTTCGACTGATCGAGGTTTTGGACGGCTTGGGTGCCGTGCCCTTGAACACCACCAACCTCGCCGCCATTCCGGAAGAACAAGGCGTTTATCAGCTTTTTCTGGACGATCAGCTTGTTTACATCGGCAAAACCGAGGCCGACGCCGGCCTTCACAAGCGCCTGTCGCGCCATGCGCGCAAGGTGATGCATCGCGTCGGCCTCGACCCTGCTCGTGTAAGCTTCAAGGCGGTGCGCGTGTTCGTGTTTACCGCCGTGGATCTGGAATCTGACCTGATCCGTCATTACGGCGGCGTCAAGGCTATTGATTGGAATGGTAGTGGCTTCGGATCGAACGATCCGGGCCGCGAGCGAGACACAACCAGGGTCGATCCAAGGAACTTCGACGCAAAGTTCCCAATCGACATCGATAGGGAGATGGCGTTCGCCATCGATCAGAATGAGACCGCGGCGAGCGCGCTCGCACGGCTGAAGGATGCCCTGCCTTACACTTTCCGATATCAAGGAAAGGGCGGTGGGAGCCGAAAACCCCATATGGACCTAGCATCCGTGTCCCTCCCCGCCAAGGGCGGGCCGATGACACCACGAGAGGCGATCAAAAGCATCGTGAGCCACCTGCCCGGTGGGTGGCAAGCCACGGCCTTGCCCGGCTACATTATTCTTTACAAGGAAGAGCGGGAATACCCCCAGGCGGAAGTAATCATTTCACGATAGTGTTCATGGCGGCGCCAGGGGAGGAGTTTGTCGCCCAATGCTCGGCTCCCGCGTCGGAGCCTGCGAATACCGCGTTTGCATTTTGTTGTCGATGCGAGCCGTCATCGATGAAGCGGGTTGCCATTAAGAACTGGACGCAGAGCTACGTCACCAGCATTCTCACACCAAGGGAATGGCGATCAAGGAAAACATCCGACTCATCAGGTCTCTCTCTGAAAGCCTAAAAGCTCTCCGTCGAGAACGTTGATTGAGAAAATTGCGCGACTTCAGGCAAAACTCAATCGGTATGACGGAAATGGGTCGAAGAAGCGCACTGAGGTCGCGCGAGGCGGGCTGACACCTTAAACACCGTGCCCTCCAGACTGGGCGGACAAGGCGAATGCAAGTAGAGGCCATGAGCAATGGCTGTAGAGCAAAAAGGGCGCTCGACCCTTGCGGGGAGCGCCCTTATCCTGTCGGACAACGAGCAGTTCGACGACGTCGATACCACGCGCATCCATTTTTCAGGCAGGACGGGTATATGGACCCTTTCCTCCGAGGTTTCAAGAGGCGGTTCAGCGGTTCCACACGATAATCGACCGCGGTCGATCAGGAGGCGACACCAGTGATCGGATTGACCACGGGTCGTTCGCTTTTGTCCCTGACCCCAGCCGGCTGCACCACCGGCGGCGCCATCGATTCCGCGTCGGCCGGCTCCGGTTTCTCGGGAACGGCCCCGACATCCTTGGGTCGCCGCTGCTCGGGCTTTACGTTTTGATCATTCGTCGACATTGTCTGTCTCCTTTCCAGGAGGAAGTCATGACCATCGACATGGTTCCGGTGATGGGATGGAGGATTACCGATGCTTGACAGGTTTTTGCTGCTGGGGTCCGAGGATGCGCGCTTCACGATCCTTCTCGCGCATGGCGCCGGCGCGCCGATGGATTCGGCATCGATGACATCGGCGGCAAATGCGCTCGCCGGCGTCGGCTTCCGTGTCGCCCGTTTCGAATTCGCCTACATGGCGGCCCGCCGTACCTCGGAAGGTCGTAAACCACCGCCGCGCGCCGAAACACTCAATCCCGAATACGAGGGGGCGATTGCCGAGCTCGGCGCTAGCGGCCCGCTGATCATCGGCGGCAAGTCGATGGGTGGCCGGGTCGCCAGCATGGTGGCCGACGATCTCCATCGTCGAGGAAAGATCGCCGGCCTGCTCTGCCTCGGCTATCCCTTCCATCCGCCCGGCCAGCCTGGGAAGCTGCGCACCGGCCATCTCAGGAGACTGACGACGCCGGCGCTGATCTGCCAGGGAACCCGCGACGAATTCGGTACGCGGGATGAAGTGCCGGGCTACGATCTGTCCGATAGGATCGAGATCCTCTGGCTCGAGGATGGCGACCACGATCTCAAGCCGCGCAAGACGATCTCCGGCTTCTCCACTGCCGACCACCTCGCCACGATGGCGAAGGCGGTGAAGGCATGGGCCGAGCGTCTCCCAGTCTAGGCGTTGCCTCTTGGTCGCCGCCTACTTGCAAGCTTCCTCACATCGATGCGCCGGTCGGTGGCGGAGACCGTGATTTCGAAATGGTCGACCTGCACCACGTCGCGGATATTGCGCGGCCGGTGAGCGACAATGTTGACGCCGCCTCTCAGCCGGACACTGTCATAGAGGATACCGGCGCCGCCGCTCGAGCGCACCTCTTCTCCCAGCACTTGCGAGGCCGCATAGCTGGTGCCGTCATAGACATCGGGCCTTAGCGTCTGCTCTCCGCGAATATCGAGGTAATCACCAGCCAGATTGGCCGAATAGCTTCGATAGGTGCGCGCCATCGTCGCGACCCCGCGAGCGACGGCTTCGCGCCTCAGGTGATGGCCGACCTCCGCGGCGGCTGTTTTCAGATTGTCGGCGGCATACCAGGCGCCGAGATCCGGGCCATTGAAGCGCATTCCGCCGGGTGCGACATGCAGGAACGCCGCCATCACTATACTGGAGTTGGGTGCGCCATAAACCCACTCTGCCTCGGGAAGCCGCCGGATGCGGTCGGCGACAAGACGGTCGTTGGTCCAGCCGACCAACTCCATCACGGCTTCGAGATCGGCCCCCCTCGTCACCGTCTCAAAAAGTCCGATCGGCGGAAATTGCGACGGAATCAGCCGGAACGACGGACGCGGCGCCTCGGCAAAACGATCTCTCACCGGAAGACGATGTCCGCATCTTCGTAAGGCGTGAACGCGTCGTCGAGGATATTTGGCTGCATGTAGAGACCACCTCGCGCGCCATCGAGAAACCGACGGACGGTCATCAACCCGTCCTGGGTCCCGTTGGTCACGATATCAAGCGGCGGGCGGCCGCCGAATACCGGCGCATGATGTGGTGCGCGCAGCCAGGCGACGCCGGCGCGTTCATCGGAAAACAGCACGCCGAGCGCCTGATGGATGCCGAGCACGGCCGAGATCCGGGTCAGCGTATCGACATCGAGCGTGAAGGAGCCGTGCTCGCGCGCCTGCTTGGCCCAATTGTGGTAAGTCGATCGCGAGGGGTAACCCAGCACGAGCAGACGCTGCTCCTCGGTCAGCCCCCAGAGATCGGCGATCGCCAGAAAGGTTCGCAGTGCCGGGGCGCTCAGCCTCTTGCGGTTGACCGGAGCGAACCGCTCGGGTTCCAACCGCTGTTCTTCCCGGCCATCTCGTTGCACCCTTGGCGCATGCCGCATGATAAGTCTCCCGTCTTGAACTAGACTTAGTCCAGATCTGGTCTTTTTTCAAGCGCATCTGATCAAACGCACCTGCTGATGGCTCCGATGGCTCGTATAGTCCAAGCAGCAGCCCGTGGGGAATATAAGTTGGAAATCACCACGCCTTTTCCGCAAAACGTCTTTGCCAACCGTAGCGCCAATGTTACCTCTTCCTTATTCCCGCCCGACGCGAATCAAAGGACAACAAATGAGGGTCGACTTCGGAACGGTCGCGTTGCGTTTTTTGGGTATGGCATCATTGGCAGCAGCCGCCATCTCGGTTGCGGGCTCGGCAACTGCCGGCGAGCAGATATTTGATGAACTACGCTTCGGCGTCTCGGCCTCCGTACAATCGGGCCATTCCAGGGAAGACGGCGTCTTTCCGGAGATTACCGCTCTCTTCGATCCCTTCGGCTACAACACTGCGGTCGGCTGGCAGCAACAGCTGCTGCATCCTCGTGTTCATCTCGGCACCTCGATCGGCACGTCAGGCGAGGCCACCCAGTTCTTCACCGGATTCACCTGGACGGTCGATTTCAACGAGAAGCTTTTTGCCGAAGCCGGCTTCGGCGGCGTCATTCATACCGGCGAGCTCGACGGCGATGACGACGGCCCGGAACTCGGCTGTCGCGTCCTTTTCCACGAATATCTGGGCGCCGGCTATCGTTTCAATCCGCACTGGAATGTGATGGCCCAGATCGCCCATTCATCGCACGCCAATCTCTGCGGCGGGTCAAACGACGGCATGACGCGCGCCGGCTTGCAGGTCGGCTACAAGTTCTAAGCACAGCTGCTTTTCCCGAGCTGAGTAGTTGCCGGCCCGCAGTTGATGGCGAGCATTTTCCTGCCGCGCGCCGCCCCGACAAAGGCTAAAAGAGCGGAACCCGCGCTCAGGGCTTTCGAGAGCTGATGACCATGCAGGCCATCCCGATCGAGCCGGACCTCATCGCACGCTGGCCTGAAAGCGGACGAGTACCAATTGCGGCCGCGAACCGACCTTCCGGAGCCTGGTGATCTTCTCGCCCGGTGGAACGATCTTCCGGCGTCATTCACCATGACGGCTCGGAAGCTTGTTTTGGCAGCATGCGCTTATTCACCCAGACCGAAAGCGTCACGACGAATTTCGCCGTCGCGTCCGTTGCGCGCCGGCCCAGATCCTTCTTCGATCCGACCTTCGCTGCTTCAGGCAACCTCGCCTGCCGCCTCGCGGATCGTCTGCATCAGGATCGATTGCGGCAGGGACGGCACGGCATCGGCGCGCATCGTCAAGCCGACCGGCCCCTTGGTCTCGCCGGTATCGATCGGCAGAAGCGCCAGCCGCCCGTCGGCGACATCGCCGGCCACGACGCCGTTGGAAATGATCCAGATCGCGTTACTTGCCCTGAGGAATGCGCGGCCGAAGGAATCCGACACCGTCTCGATCTGGTTCGGCAGGCTGGAAACGCCGTTGGCGATGAGGAAATTTTCGACCACCGGCCGGATGATCGAACCGCGCGTCGGCATCAGCACCGCATAGTTGCCGAAGCTGGCAAACGGCGATTGCCGGCCGTCGAGCAGCGGATGGCCGGCGCGCACGGCAAACACTACCTGCTCGGAATAAAGATGCTCGAAGGAAAAGCCCGCCATCTTCTCGGCCCCGGCCAGACGTCCGACGACGAGGTCGAGATCACCGACGCGAAGCTGCTCCAGGAGCACCGCGTTCTCGCCGGTGACGATCTTCACCCGGCTCCAGGTCTTTTCCTTGAGGAAGAGGTCCATCGCCCGCGGCATGATGCGCGATGACACCGTCGGTAGGGCGCCGATCCGGATCGGCGGCGCATCGGAAAACTGCTCCTGCGAGACGGAATCGAGACCCTGACGCAGCGCCGTCAGTGCCGCGCCAGCGTGGCGCAGGAAGACCTCGCCGTAGCGGGTGATCTTGATGCCGCGGCCGTCGCGCTCGAAGACATCGACACCCAGGACCTGTTCCAGTTCGCGGATCGTCTTGGTGACCGCCGGCTGGCTGACATGGAGCAATTCGGCGGCCTTCATGACGCTCTTCTGCCGCGCCACCTCGACAAAGGTTTGCAGATGGCGGAACTTGACCCGGCTGTCGATCATCGCTCGCATAACTCCACGGTTATCGAAACCCCAATAAATATCATTTTACTTAACCGGATCAACCAGTCAATTTGACCAACAGGAGGAGAGTGACGTGCAATTCGCCCGCATAAACGACGTGACGATCCATTATCAGATTATTGGTGCCCCCGCCGACAGGCCGGTAATCGTCTTCGCCAATTCGCTGGGCACGGATTTCCGCATCTGGCGTGATGTCGTGGTGCGGCTTGCCGGTGAATTCGCGATCGTGCTTTACGACAAGCGCGGCCACGGCCTTTCCGATGTCGGCCAGCTTCCCTCGTCGATCGAGGACCACGCGACGGATCTCGCCGGACTTCTCGATCTGCTATCGGTCAAGGATGCCGTCATCTGCGGCCTCTCCGTTGGCGGTCTCATCGCCCAGTCGCTCTATCACCGCCGGCCGGACCTGGTTCGCGCGCTCATCCTCTGCGACACCGCCCACAAGATCGGCACGGCCGACAGCTGGAACGCCCGCATCGCCGCCGTCGAAAAAAACGGCATCGCCAGCATCGTCGACGCGGTCATGGAGCGTTGGTTCACGCCCGCCTTCCGCCGGCCCGAGAGTACCGCCTATGCCGGCTATTGCAACATGCTGACGCGCCAGCCAGTCGAAGGCTATCTCGCCGCCTGCGCCGCGATCCGCGATGCCGACTTCACCGAGGTCACGAAGACGATCACCGTCCCGACGATCTGCATCGTCGGCGACCAGGATGGCTCGACGCCGCCCGATCTCGTGCTTTCGACCGCGAAGCTGATCTCCGACGCCCGCTACGAGGTCATCCCCAATTGCGCGCACATTCCCTGCGTCGAGCAGCCGGAGGCACTGACGGCGATCATCCGCGCCTTCCTCACATCCATTCCGCCTGGAGAAGTCAGCCCATGAATGAGACCGCGTCCTCCTCCGAGCGCTATCGCCAGGGCATGGCGACCCGCCGCGCCGTGCTCGGCGACGCCCATGTCGATCGCGCCGCCACGACTGCGACGGAGTTCGACCGTCCCTTCCAGGAGCTGATCACCGAAGCCGCCTGGGGCCATGTCTGGTCGCGCCCGGCGCTGACGAAGCGCGAGCGCTCGATGATCACGATCGCTCTGCTTGCCGCGCTTGGCCAGGACGACGAGGTCGCCATGCATGTGCGCGCCACCGCCAATACGGGGGCGACCCGCGAGGATATCCGCGAGGCGCTGCTGCATGTGGCGATCTACGCCGGCGTTCCCGCCGCCAATCACGCGATCAAGATCGCGAAGCAGGCTTTTGAACAGATGGACGCCGAAAAGGCGGCCTGAGGGAGGAACATGTCCGAACGACCGAACCGCAAGCCCGAGACCGGCGGCTTCTTCGCCCGCGACCGCGCCTGGCATGCGCCGGCGCTGACGCCGGGCTACAAGACCTCGGTGCTGCGCGCGCCGCAGCGCGCGCTGCTATCGCTCGACGGCACGATTTCAGAAACGACCGGTCCGGTCTTCGGCCATTCGATGATCGGCGAACTCGACAACGACCTGATCCTGAACTACGCGCAGCCCGGCGAAAGCGCGATCGGCGAGCGCATCATCGTCCATGGCCGCGTGCTCGACGAGCGGGCAAAGCCGGTTGCAGGCGCCTTGGTCGAGTTCTGGCAGGCCAATGCCGGCGGCCGCTACCGCCACAAGAAAGAAACCTATCTGGCGGCGATCGACCCGAATTTCGGCGGCTGCGGCCGCGCCATCACCGACGAGGATGGCCGTTATCACTTCCGCACCGTCCGCCCCGGCGCCTATCCCTGGCCGAACGGCATCAACGACTGGCGTCCCGCCCATATCCATTTCTCGATCTTCGGCCATGGCTTTGCCCAGCGCCTGATCACCCAGATGTATTTCGAAGGCGATCCGATGATCTGGAAATGTCCGATCGTCGGCACCATCCCCGACAAGGCGGCGATCGAGCAGCTAATCGCGCCGCTCGACTGGGGCAACACCATCCCGATGGATTCACGCGCCTATAAATTCGATATCGTCCTGCGCGGCCGCCGCTCGACGATGTTCGAAAACAGACCGGAGGGCAACTGACCATGCAGCAGCTCGGCTATCTCAAGGAAACCCCGTCGCAGACGGCGGGCCCCTATGTCCATATCGGCCTGACGCCGAATTTCTGCGACATCTCGGGCGTCTACGACACCGATCTCGGCGTCGCGATGGTCAACGACAAGACCCTCGGCGAACGCATCACCGTCACCGGCCGGATCTTCGATGGCGCAGGCGCATTGGTGCGCGATGCGGTCATCGAGATCTGGCAGGCCGACAGCGCCGGCCTCTACAACAGCCCGTCGGAGATGCGCGGTGCCGCCGATCCCAATTTCACCGGCTGGGGCCGCTGCCCGACCCGCGCCGAGGACGGCGTCTACAGCTTCGAGACCGTCAAGCCCGGCCGCGTCCCCTTCAAGGACGGCCGCGGACAAGCCCCGCACGTCACCTTCTGGATCGTCGCCCGCGGCATCAATATCGGCCTGCACACGCGCATGTATTTCCCGGAAGAGACGGAGGCCAACGCCGCCGACCCATTGCTTTCCCGTATCGAACATCGCGAGCGCGTCGCAACGATGATCGCCACCCGCGACGGCGCGACCTGTCATTTCGACATCCATCTGCAGGGTCCGAAGGAGACGGTGTTTCTCGATATCTGAGGGCGGGCCGCGCAAGTCGCTTGTTCGCAGGGCTCCGGGCAAGTAGCCTCCAGCTCACCCTACCCTCTCCCCGCGGCGGGAGGGGACGTGCCACGATATCACCTGCCCATAAAGCGCGGACGCCGCCTCGAGCCTCTTCTCCCCCGTGGGGAGAGGTGGCGGCAGCCGGATGAAGTGGCCACCACCACAAACCGAGACGATCATGACCGCATCGCCCTTCGACCATCCTTTCCTTTCCGGCCTGCTCGGCGACGACGAAATCGCGCCCTATTTCTCCGCCGAGGCCGATATACGGGCCATGCTCTCCTTCGAGGCCGCCCTCGCCAAGGCTGAAGCGGCTCATGGCCTCATTCCCGCCGAAGCCGCAAGGCGCATCGCCGACACCTGCGCTGCCTTCTCACCCGAGATCTCCAGTCTTCGATCGGCAACGGCAAGGGATGGTGTCGTCGTTCCCGACCTCGTCAAGCAGCTGCGCGCTGACGTCGGCGAGGAAGCGGCCAAGAGCCTGCATCTCGGCGCGACCAGCCAGGACGTCATCGATACCAGCCTGATGATCCGCCTAAAGGCCGTCGTCTTCCTGTTTGCCGGCCGGCTTTCCACCATTGCCGCAGGGCTCGACGCGCTGGACGGCCAGTTCGGCCGGAACCAGCTGATGGGTCACACCCGCATGCAGGCGGCGATCCCGATCACCGTCTCCGATCGCCTCAATGCATGGCGGGAGCCGCTGACGACTTACCGCGACCGTCTGACCGAACAGAGCTTTCCCGTCCAGTTCGGTGGTGCGGCCGGCACGCTGGACAAGGTCGGATCGCAGGCTGCCGCCATCCGTGCCTCGCTCGCCCAGGAACTCGGCCTCACAGACGCGCCGCAATGGCAGAGCGGGCGTCTGCCGATCGCCGATATCGCCGGGCTGTTCGCATCGATATCGGGCAGTCTCGGCAAGATGGGCCAGGATATCGCGCTGCTTGCCCAGGCCGGCGATGAAATCGAAATCTCAGGCGGCGGCACTTCGTCGGCGATGGCGCACAAGCAAAACCCCGTTTCCGCCGAGGTCCTTATCTCGCTCGCCCGCTTCAACGCCACTCTCCTATCGGGCATCCACCAGTCCCTCGTCCACGAACAGGAACGCTCGGGTGCTGCCTGGACGCTCGAATGGCTACTGCTGCCGCAAATGGCGATGGCAACCGCCGCCAGCCTGCGTCTGGCCAAGGAGCTCACGGGAAATATCAAGAGGCTTGGAACGGCCTAGCTCAGAACCTGAAGTCCGTGCTTCCGCACGATCGAGAGCAGCTTCAACGCCATCCCGCTCGGCCGCTTGGCGCCGCTTTCCCACTTCTGCACGGTGGATTCGCTGGTATTCAGATATCGGGCGAAAACCGGCTGGCTGACGTGATTGCTTTCCCGCAGTGCCTTGATGGCCTCGGGACCAAGCGCGTGCGGCGAAACCAGACAGCTTTCATCGAAGGACCGCATCGTTTCCTTGTCGATCGTTCCTAGCTTATGCAGAGCCTCCGCGGAGGCGTGAATCGCCTCGAACGCACTGCTCTTGTACTTGGTGCTTCTTGCCATGTTCGATCTCCACAAAATGACCGATATCGAGTAGCTCCTGAATCTGGCTGTCGGAAAGACCGGCATAGGATTTGGCGAGTTTTGCGAACGACCGATGCTGGTTGCCGTTCAATCGCTTCTTGAAGATGCCGCCGCCCTGATCATCGGCCTTGCCTTCCGCAACCTGCCTGATAGCTTTCCACAATTCGGAATCGGATATCCGTGCTTTGCGAGCCGCCTTGGCAAACCAGCCGGTTTTTAAACGCCGTTCCCCCATGCCTCTAAGTAGCACCCCGTGCTATGTTTCTCAAGTTGACTCCTAAGATGAGAGCAGCCTCTTGACCTTCCCCCTCTTCGACCTCTCCGGCCGCCGCGCCCTCGTCACCGGCTCCAGCCAGGGCATCGGCCGCGCATTGGCGGTCGGGCTTGCCGAGCATGGCGCCTCGATCATCATCAACGGCCGCAACGCGCAGAAGGCGGAGGCCGCCGCCGAGGATATCCGTCGCAGCCATCGCCATGCCGTCAGCGCCGCCTTCGACGTCACCGATGCGGAGGCCAGCCGCACCGCCATCGCCTATATCGAGGCGGAGATCGGCCCGATCGATATCCTCGTCAACAATGCCGGCATGCAATTCCGCGCACCGCTGGAGAACTTCCCGGTCGACAAATGGGACGAGATGTTCAAGACCAACGTCTCCAGCCTGTTCTATGTCAGTCAGCCGGTCGCCCAGGCGATGATATCGCGCGGCCGCGGCAAGATCATCAACATCGCCTCCGTCCAGGCCGAACTCGCCCGTCCCGGCATCGCGCCCTATACCGCGACAAAGGGCGCGGTGAAGAACCTGACGCGCGGCATGGCGACCGACTGGGCGAAACACGGCCTCCAGGTCAATGCGATCGCGCCCGGCTATTTCCGCACGCCGCTCAACCAGGCGCTTGTCGACGATCCCAAGTTTTCTGGCTGGCTGGAAACCCGCACGCCGGCTGGCCGCTGGGGCGAGGTCAAGGAGCTTGTCGGCGCCGCCGTCTTCCTGGCCTCGGATGCCTCCTCCTTCGTCAACGGACACATGCTGACCGTCGATGGCGGCATCACCGTCTCGCTTTAGAACAGGCTGTCGTCCGAAAACCGCTCACACCTGGCATCGTGCTGAATTCGCATCATTCGAGTTTGGCGATCGCCCGCAGATTGTCGGCCGTCGTCGTCGGGAATTCGAAGAATTCGAGATAGGCGGGGATCTGTTCGAACAACATGTCCGTCCCAACCTGAAATGCACAGCCGCGCGCCCGCACGGCCTCGAGAAAAGGGGTTATCTCCTTGGTCATCACGACTTCGCCGACGAAGGTCGAGGGCGAGATGCGGTCGATATCGATCGGCAGCGGGTCACCGCGCCGCATGCCGAGAGGTGTCGCGTTGACGACGATGTCGAAACCTTCAGGATCGGCGGAGCCGACCGTCACCTCAAGCTGCGGATAGTATTTCTTCAGCCTGTCCAGCAGCGCGGTCGCGGTCGCCTCGTTGGCGTCGAAGATCGCCAGATGCTCCACGCCGGCCTGTGCCAAGGACGCCGCGATCGCCGAGCCGACGCCGCCGGCACCGGCAATGAGCGCACGCGCTCCTTCGACCTGTTTGCCCTTGCGCAATACACCCCGAACGAAGCCCTCGCCATCGAACATGTCACCGATCAGCCTACCGTCCGAACCGAGACGGACCGCATTGCACGAGCCGGCGACTTTGGCGTTGGTCGACGTTTCGTCGAGCAGCGCCATCGTCGAAATCTTGTGCGGCATGGTGATCAGGGCACCGTGGATATTGGACAACCGGAACAGAAGTTTCAAAAAAACCGGATAGTCCGCCGGCCTGCAGCCCATCGGCACGACGACGGCATCAATTCCGTTCTTCTCGAAGTACGGATTGTAGATCAGCGGCGCCTTGAAGGACTCCGTCGGATAGCCGAGGTGCGCGATGAGTTTGGTCGTCCCGGTGATCATGTGGTCAGACTTTCTGGGAATCGGAAGAGGCGTTGGAGAGGTGGATCATCTGTCCCGCGCCCGCCGATCTCTTGATCGCTTCGACGACCCTGAGCGTGGCAAGGCCCTCGCGGCCACTCACCAGAGGCGTGGCCTCGCCACGAATGACGTCGCAAAAATGTCTGAGCTGAACGCAAAGGGGATCGGCTACTTGATAAGGCACGCGCTCCTCGGCAAGCGGCTCCAGCCAATCGGGCCTCGAAGGGCTCGTCCACATCGTCAGATATGGAATTCCGAGAGAACCCTTGGTGCCGCCGATCTGGTAGCAGAATTGATCGTAGCGGGGAAAAGCGGGGTTTTCGCCGGTGGTCGTCTCCCAGCTCCAGGGCGCGGCCACGGCATCACTACCGTTGAGGGTGGCAAGCACTCCGTTTGCGAAACGCAGCGTGACGACGGCCGTATCCTCGACGGCATGGTTCCGCACGGCGCGGGATTCCATCGCATGGACGGCTTCGACCTCGCCGAAGAGATATCGGAAGAGATCGACATCGTGGATCAGGTTGACGAAGACCGGGCCGGCGCCCGCTTCCCGCCGCCAGGGGATATCGAAATAGTCGTCGGGCTTGGCGACCCAGAACGTGCCGTGCACCGTGATGATCCGGCCAAGCCTTCCGCCGTCGACGATTTGCTTGACCGCCTGGATCATCGGATTGTGGCGCCTGTGATGGCCAATCAGCAGCGGTATGCCCGCCTTCTCGCCGGCTGCGACCAGTGCGGCGGCGGCATCGACGTCATCGGCGATCGGTTTCTCGATCAGGACAGGGATGCCGGCGGCGACGATCTCCATTCCATGCTGGACGTGGAGCTGGTTCGGCGTTGCGACGATCACGCCGTCGGGCCTGTCCTCGCCTCGAATGTCTAAGAAGCCTTGGTACCATCGCGCGCCGACAGTCTCGGCAAAGTCGCGACCGGCGGCGGAAGGATCGATCACCGCCGAGAGAACGGTTCCGGGCTCGGACATGACACGCTCGACGTGGCGCCTGCCGATCAGGCCGGCTCCCATGACTGCAATCTCCAGTGGCTTCATTGCCGGCTCCTGGAATCCGCCAGAGGTATATTTGTCAGACGCATCGATCTTGAGCCCCTTATTTCCGCAGTATTTCTCCGAGGAATTTCCTGGTTCGCTCATGCTGTGGGTTCGTGAAGAACTCGGCAGGCGGGGCTTCCTCGACGATCGCGCCGCTGGCCATGAAGATCACGCGATCGGCGACCTGGCGGGCAAAGCCCATTTCGTGGGTGACGCAGATCATCGTCATGCCCTCATCGGCCAGCCCGATCATCGTATCCAGCACCTCCTTGACCATCTCCGGGTCAAGCGCCGAGGTCGGCTCGTCGAACAGCATCACTTTCGGCCGCATGCAAAGCGCGCGGGCGATGGCGACGCGCTGCTGCTGGCCGCCCGAAAGCTGTACCGGGTATTTGTCGGCCTGCTCCAGGATCTTGACCCGCTCGAGCAGCCCGCGTGCCCGTTCCTCGGCCTCCGCCCTACCGACGCCGGCCGCCTTCATCGGTGCCAGCATGCAGTTCTGCAGCACGGTCAGATGCGGAAACAGATTGAACTGCTGGAAGACCATGCCGACTTCGCGACGGATCGCGTCGATGGTCTTGGCCTGATTGCCGAGAAGAATCCCGCCGACGCGGATTTCCCCTTTCTCGTAGGTCTCGAGATGGTTGATGCAGCGAATGAGCGTCGACTTGCCGCTGCCGGAAGGCCCGCACAAGACGATCCTCTCGCCGCTGCGAACCGATATGTTGATGTCGCGCAGGGCTTGAAAAGCGCCATACCACTTCTCCACCCGCTCCATGGTGATCATGGTTTCCGCGCCTTGAGCGGGACTGGGACTGGTCATCGGTAGAACTCCATATTGGTGGGCTGGACCGCGTCGAGGACGAGGGATGCGGATCAGCGCGCGGAGGCGGCGAACCTTCGTTCGAGGCGAGCACCAAGAATCGTCAGTGGGCAGCACATCAGGAAATAGAGAATGCCGACGACGCCGAAGACCGTCAGCGGTTGGAAAATCTGGTTGGAGATGATGTTGCCGGCCCGCGTCAGCTCGGTGAAGCCGACGATCGACGCAAGCGAGGTGCCCTTGATCAGTTGCACCAGGAAGCCGATCGTGGCTGGCAGCGAAACGCGCAGCGCCTGCGGCAGGATGACATCCTTCATGCGCGAGATGTATCTGAGGCTGAGAGCCTTTGCCGCTTCCGTCTGGCCGCGCGGAACCGCTTCGATCGATCCGCGCCAGATCTCGCCGAGATAGGCGCTGGCGTGCAGCGTCAGTCCGATGGCGACGGCCACCCAGGAATCGAGCATCAGCCCCACCAGCGCCAGGCCGTAATAGACGACGAAAAGCTGCATCAGCAGCGGGGTTCCCTGGAAGACGGCGATGTAGCCGGCCGTCAGACGTTCCAGCAGCGGTATGCCCGAGGCGCGCGCAAGGGCGACGCCGAGCCCCGCGATGCCGCCGCAGACAAAGCCGACGGCCGACAGGAGCACGGTCCATTTCAGGCCGATCAGGAGGAAGACGAATTCTTCTTGACCCATGGAATTCCTCCTACTTGACCGGATATTTGAAGTAGCGCGCCGAAAACAGCGCGAAGATGCGCATCATCAGCCAGGAGATCACGAAATAGAAAACCGTGACGGTGAAGTAGACCTCGAAGCTGCGGAAGCTCTCCGATTCGATGCGCTGCGAAACGGACGTCAGCTCGTAGGCCGAAATCGCCGATGCAATGCTGGTGGTCAGCGTCAAAAGGACGAACTGGCTGGTCAAGGACGGATAGATCGCCCGCAGTGCCGGCTTGAGAATGATCAGCCGGAAAACCTGAGCCTTGTGCAGACCAAGGGCGAGACCCGCTTCCATCTGACCCTTCGGGATCGACTGGACGCCGCCGCGAATGATCTCGATTGCGTAGGCGCCGCCGTTGATGCCAAGCGCGATAATCGCCGTCGGCGTCGGATCCAGTCTGATGCCCGTCAGCGGAAGCGCGAAGTAGATGAAGAAGATCTGCACCAGAAACGGCGTGTTGCGGATCAATTCGACGAAGGCGATGACCAACCATCGTGCTGGCTTCAGAGCAGAGTCGCGCAGCGCAACGCCGCCAATTCCGATGACGATCGCCAGCAGCATCCCACAAATGGCAAGCAGGAACGTCCCGAGACAGCCGAGCAGAAGGTTCGGCAGGCCATCTATGACCGGGGTGAAATCCAACTTATAATTCATGGCGATCCTTCCGGTCCGTCTTCCTGAAAATTCAGTCCCGCTTGACCATTCCAGCCATCGCCTGGATAGCCAGTTCGTAGCCATCGGCCCCAAAGCCGATCATGATGGCCGTGGCAACGCGCGAGATCAGCGAATTGTGATAGATGCTCTCGCGCGCATGAACATTGGAGATGTGCAGTTCGATCTTCGGCGGATCGAACATTTTCAAGGCATCGAGAAGAGCGATCGATGTGAAGGTATAACCGGCGGGATTGATGATGATGCCACAAGCATCGGTCCGGGCCTGGTGCACGCTCTCAACCAGTTCGCCCTCGAAATTGGTCTGCCGAAACTCGACGTCGAACCCCAAAGACCTTGCCTTGGCGACGCATCGTTTGTTGATATCGGCCAGCGTCGTGGTCCCGTAGATTGCCGGCTCGCGCTGACCGAGAAGATTGAGATTGGGTCCATTGAGCACAAAAATTGGCTTGTTCATGATCGCGCTCCCGGACGCGGGCCGAAGCCGGTCTCGAAACATGATGGTAGCGTTGGCGGGCATCACCAGGGATGCCCACCTCCTCGACTAAACGCTCGATTTATAAGCTTTCACTTCGCCGCGAACGGAATGCCTTCCAGTGTTTCCGGGAATTCCGGTACCGGAACCTTCATCCACTTGTCGTAGACGGTTTTGAGTTCGCCGTTGGCCTTGATCTTGTCGATGAAGGTGTTCAGCGCCGCATTGATTTCCTTTTCGCCGAGACGGGTGCAAGCACCGTTGTAGAGCTTCTGGAATTCAAGCTTGTTTTCGAATTCGCCCGGACGGGCCTTCTCCAGCCGGTCCATGTAGAAGATGTTGCCACCAAGCGTTTCGACCTGGCCGGACACCAGCGCCTGGACGCTTGCGGCGTCTCCGTCATATCGGCGGATTGTGGTGCTGGGCGGCGCGTTCTTGGTGACCTGCGTGTCCTGAGCAGCCCCCTTGGCGACGCCGACCGTGAACTTGGCCATGTCGGCATTCGTCTTGATCTCAGCCTTTTTCGGACCGATCAGGACGATGGCATTGGCAACATAGGGCTTGCTGAACTGCACGGCTTTTGCGCGATCCGGCAGCATCGCCATCGTTGCGAACAGAACGTCGACCCGGCCGGCCGTCAGTGCGGGAATGCGGTTGTTGACTTCAAGCGGCACGAACTCGACGGAAACGCCGAGTTCCTTGGCAAACAGCGTTGCGATGTCGGCGTCGAGGCCGTCCTGCTTGCCGCCGCTGGTCACAAAGCCCCAAGGCGGATTGTCGCCCTGAATTCCGACGATGATCTTGCCACGAGCCTTGATTTCGTCGGGCGTGACGGCGGCGGCCGGCTGCGCCAGGGTGACGGCTGCCACGAGGGCGGCGGCTCCGAGCATCGCGTTTCGACGCGTTAGCATAGACTTGAACATGTAATTTCTCCTCCTTGGAACGGTCCATGGACCGGACAGCCAACCTCACCTTTTGACTGTGAGAGGAATGATTGCCAGAGACGGACGCGCAAATCAACAGAGTTTTTCAAAATCATATGAGAATTTATAATAAGGCACGCTATTTGAATTCCTCACGACATTTGCCATAATAGTAGCGAGCGGTTTTCTGGAACGCATCATCGTGTTCGGCGCTCGTTTTATCTCGCACCGATATCGGAAGGGCTTTGACATGAGGACCTCGATTGCGACTGTAACGATCAGCGGCGAACTTCCCGAGAAGCTCGAGGCGATCGCCCGAGCGGGCTTCGACGGCGTCGAGATCTTCGAAAATGATTTCCTCGCCTTCGACGGAAGCCCGGCCGATGTCGGAAAACTCGTCCGCGATCATGGCCTGGAGATCACCCTGTTTCAGCCGTTTCGTGATTTCGAGGGCATGCCGGAGCAGCTGCGAAGCCGAACGTTTGATCGCGCGGAACGGAAGTTCGACGTGATGCAGCAGCTCGGAACGGATCTGGTGCTGGTCTGCTCCAACGTCTCGCCGGCAGCCATCGGCGGCATCGACCGGGCGGCGGCGGACTTTCACGAACTCGGCGAGCGTGCCGCCCGGCGGGGACTGAGGGTGGGCTACGAGGCGCTTGCCTGGGGCCGCCATATCAGCGACCACCGCGACGCCTGGGAGATCGTCCGTCGCGCCGATCATCCGAATATCGGTCTTATCCTCGACAGCTTCCACACTTTGTCGCGCAAGATCGACGTCAATTCGATCCGCTCAATTCCCAAGGAGAAAATCTTCATCGTCCAGCTTGCCGATGCCCCTGATATCGACATGGACCTGCTCTATTGGAGCCGCCACTTCCGAAACATGCCAGGGGAAGGCGATCTTCCCGTCACGGCGTTTACCGAAGCCGTCGCGGCAACAGGTTATGATGGCTATTTCTCCCTGGAGATCTTCAACGACCAGTTTCGAGGCGGTCTGTCGCGGGCGATTGCCGCCGATGGCCACCGCTCGCTGATCTATCTTGGCGATCAGGTGCGCCGTCATCTCGGCATCGGCAGCATGACCGGAGCGGCGATGCCGGAAAGGCCTTCCGTCAAGGGCGTCGGTTTCGTCGAGTTCGCCACGGACGAGGAAGACGAGGTCGAGCTGGTTGCATTGCTGCGCACCCTCGGTTTCAAAAGGACGGCAATCCACCGCACGAAGAAAGTCTCTCTTTTCGAGCAGGGCGAGATCCGGATCCTCGTCAATGTCGATGAGGCAGGATTCGCGAACGCGGCTTACGCCGTTCACGGCACTTTTGCCTATGCCATGGCCCTGGTCGTCGACGATGCCGCAAAGGCCTATGAGCGCGCGCTCGCCTTGGATGCCGAGCCATTCACCCAGCCTGTCGCGGACGGTGAACTCGAGCTGCCCGCCATTCGGGGTGTCGGGGGCGGGATCGTCTATCTCATCGACGACAAGAGCGCATTGGGTCGCTTCTCCGAAATCGACTTTCAGCCGGTCACGGACGATACCGACGCGCCGTCCGCGGGGCTGTTGCGCGTTGATCACGTCGCCCAGACGGTCGGTTACGATGAAATGCTCACCTGGCTTCTGTTCTACACGTCGATTTTCGAGACGCGGAAGACCCCAATGGTCGATATCATCGATCCGGCCGGAGTGGTGCGCAGCCAAGTCGTCGAGAACGACACCGGGGCGCTGCGCATTACCATGAACGGCGCCGAGAATCGCCGCACCCTGGCGGGACATTTCATCGCCGAAAAATTCGGGGCCGGCATCCAGCACCTGGCGTTTTTGACCGACGACATCTTCGCGACCGCCGAAAGCCTTCGTGTTTGCGGTTTCAGATCGCTGCACATTTCGCCGAACTACTACGACGACGTCGAAGCACGCTTCGGCCTCGATCCGGCCCGGACCGAGCGGTTGAAGGCGGAAAACATCCTCTATGACCGCGACGAGCATGGCGAATATTTCCAGCTCTATAGCGGAACCTATGGAGAGGGGTTCTTCTTCGAGATCGTCGAACGCCGCGGCTACCGCGGCTATGGCGCCCCGAACGCGATTTTCCGGATCGCCGCCCTGAAGAAACAGATGCGTCCGGAAGGAATTCCGAAAGACGCCTTTTGAGCCATGGGTTAGGGGCGGCTCAGCTTTTCATGAAAGCGCAGAGCCGCGCTCTAACCTTTTCTTTTGCGCATTCCGGACGGAAAACCGCGTCGCACTTTTTGCTGGAATTTCTCTATGTAATCCGGCCGCTCTTGAGCACATGGTCCACGCCGCTTTGAACGTGCCGTCTGACGACGTCGGTCGCGCCAGCGACGTCGCGCCGAATGGAAAGTTCAAACAAAACCCTGTGGTCATCGACGACGGGCTTTCCGCGAAAACTTTCGGCCAGCATATGGTAGCGGAGAAAGCGGTCGAAGATGGACGACAATGTCGCCATCAGCGTCGCTGAGTTGCAGGCCGAGACGATCGCCTGATGGAACTCCCAGTCGTATCGAACCCAGTCGACCGTCCGCGAGACGTCGCCGGCAAGGAGCTTGCGTTCCGCGGCAGCCAGCCGGTGATGGGCGGCGACGATGCGCCCCTCCCATTCAAGATTTCCCGCGGCGAAGGCAAGGCCGATCGCATGTGTTTCCAGAACAATCCTGAGGTCGGCGAGCTCCAGAAGTTCGCGGCGCGAAGCAGGGCTGACTTCAAAACCGCGCTGCCCCTCGGCAACGACGAGGTTTTCCGTGGTCAGACGGCTCAGGATTTCGCGCAGCGATGAAATGCCGATGGAGTAACGCTCCTTGGCCTGCTCCAGCTTGATCTTGGCCCCCGGCGGCAAGGTCCCCGATATGATATCCTCGCGGATCTGCCGGAAGACGACATCGCTTATCGTTTCAGCCGGGTCGTGGACTTGCTTGAGCATGGCTTTTCCTGGTTTCGCCGAAATGCAATTTACGTGGTGGACCTAAAGCTCGAAGAGGAACGTCCGGACCATTTCTATCTCAGCGTCCCTCTCGCCAGCGCATGTTCGACCCCGCCTTGAATATGCAGGGCAAGCACCCGCTTGGCGGTCTCCGCGTCCCGTCGCAATGCCGCATCCAAAAGCTGCTGATGTTCATTGGCCGCGACATCGCCTCGATAGGACAAGGCAACCATCTGATATCTGAGATATCTGTCGAAGATCACCGAATGCGTCTCCATCAGCAGTTTCGACCCGCAGGCAGATATCAGGGCTTGGTGGAACTCCCAGTCGTAGCGCTTCCAGTCCTCAGCCCTGCTGGTGTCGCCGGTTGCCATCACCTGTTCCATCCGCGCCAATTTGTAATGCGCCGATACCAGCGGAGCTTCCCACTCCACGTCGCCATGCACGAACGACTGCTCCAGCGCATGTGTTTCCAAGAGAAGCCTCAGCGCCGCCGTCTCCTTGAGGTCTGAAACCGACACCGGAGACACTTCGAAACCTTTCTGTCCCTCGGCGAGGACAAGCCCCTCGGAGGAGAGCCGGTTCAGCACTTCCCGAAGTGTGCTGATGCTGGTCTCGTAGGTTTCCTTCAGGCTTTCCAGTTTCAGCTTTTGTCCGGGAGGCAGCCGGCCAAAAATGATGTCGGCCCGAATGCGCCTGTAGCTGCTCTCGGCGATGGTCTCGTTGATAACCGGCGGCAACATCGCGAGTCTCTTATATTTCCCGTATCGTCGGATATATCGCTTTCTGGCGCCCTAAAGCAAGGAGACATTCCTACAATCGGATGCACAATTTTCTCATATGATGGTGGTTTAACCGGAGAACCAGGCGAACGGGGTAAACGCAATACACGCGCCATAAGTCGTTTCGGCTAGGCTCATCGCGTAACCCCAAGATCACATGGCACTAAGCAGGAATATCTGGGAATTACCGGGAACTGGCGGTGAAAGCTTTGAATGCCAGGGCTTTCGGCGAAATTTACGGCGCAAGATGCGATGATAGAACAAATGGCACCAGCGCCTGGACCACGGCACTTATCCCAGTCAGCAACGACAGCCGAAAGAGAGGACAGGAACGGCGGCTGCTGTCCCGTGCGGACCCCATCAGAGTCCTCCGCGATTCGCATCCAAGTTCGGTAATTGAACTGCCCCGGCCCTCACAGGTGGCCCGCTCTGTGCAGGCTCCGAAACGCCATTTCGCCCCGAGAAATAATCATTCCGCGACATAGGCCTGCCAATCTAATCATTTGACGACTTCAATAATAATACCGCGACATTTCACTCAATATTGTCCGAATAATTGTTTGGTGACATGGTTGGCGCATTTTAATCGTATACAGCCTGCAGTCTTCGAAACGGCAAAACATCGTGGTTAAGGTGTAGGCGAGATAGCGCTGACCGAAGGCTATCTGAGCCGCAAACTTAAATCGCGGAGAGCTCGTCTGCTTTCTGTCTATATCGATCAGCCTGCTCCTCCTCGCCCATCGCTGCCAACAGAAAGGAAAGATTTCGATACGTCTGCGGGTCAACAGGACGCAATCTTATGGCGGAGAGATAATGTGACTTTGCATCCGACAAAGCGCCTTTTTCGTGAAGAAGCACCGCCAGATTATTGTGGGCTTCCGCGTATTCCGGCGCCGACCTCAAGGCTGCGCGATAGTGCAATTCTGCCGCCTCCACGTCTCGCCCTTCGAGAAGCATCGCATAGTTGTAGTGAGCCTCAGAGTAATCCGACCTGACCTGCAGCGCCTGTCTGTACTGCGATTCGGCCTCTTCCGCCTCGCCGTGTTTCTCGAGGAACACTCCGAAATTGTTGTGGGCTTCGGCAAAGCCCGGCCGAAGTCGTAGCGCCTCCTGAAAGTGATGACGCGCTTCGAACCGATCCCCCCATTTGTCGAAAACACCAGCGAGACGCAGAAGGGCGTCCACGTAGTCTGGTCGGCACTTCAGAGCCTGCCGATAATGTGCTGCAGCTTCATCAGGGCGGTCGGTTTCCTCGAGAAGTATCGCCAAGTTGTAGTGAGCTTCCGGATATTGCGGCCAGAGGCGAACGGCATCCAGGTAGCGGGCTTCGGCGGCGGTACTGTCACCAGCGGCTTTCAAGATCACACCGAAGTTGTTGTGCGCTTCCGGATAGTCGGCTCGGAGCTCCAATGCTTTTTCATAGCAAAGCAGTTCCTCTGCCAGCTCCCGCGCATCCGTGCCAGCGATCCCGGCCCCTTTTAAGAACCAGTCCTCGGCCGTCATCCGCTCTTCAGACCGTGCAGCAAGTGCCCTGTGGTTCACTGATACGACCCGATAGAGATGCCGCCTCGGCAGGTAGTCGCCTTTGAGTTCGAAGACGTCGACCTCGTGGAACAGATAGACCGGCAGATCGATGAGATCGAGTACGGTCTGCGTGACGAAGAGGGTATCGGGCTCGGCACATGTTTCCACTCGCTTCGCGATGTTCAAGGCACGGCCGATCCAGGCGTCGTCACCGTGCATTCGGGAGCACTCGCCGAAGTGGCAACCCACCCGGATTGGAAGGTCATGCGTCAGTTCGGATGTCAAATGACGACGCCGTTGCTTCCAATAGGCGATTAGCTTCAACGAGAAATGGACGGCTACATCAGCAGATTCGAATAGATAAAGATGCCCATCGCCTGTAAAGTTTTCGTGCCGTCGCCCGTATTGGCTGGCAAGCGTCTGAGACAGATATCGATATTCCGCAATTGCGCTCGTGATAGTGTCGCGCGCAACCCTATTCCAAACCGCTGAGTGTCGGACGAGATCTGTAAATACGGCGGCAAAGTAGATGTCCATTCGCAACGGCCAGAAGTTCAAAGCGATCGTGCACCAGCGCTTGCTGCCGTCGCTCAACCGAAGGACAACCATCATGCCACAGTACATGGTCGAAAGACACCTGCCAGGAATCACTCCCGATCAACTCAGTGCGGCGGCGTCACGCGCGAAGAACGTCACCGCGGAGATGACCAGCCAAGGCAAACCAGTGCGCTATCTTCGCTCGACATTCGTACCGTCCGAGGAACGATCATTCTGTCTGTTCGACGCTTCGTCGGAACAAGATGTGATGGAGGCAAACGAACGCGCAGAGATCCCGCTGGTGCGGATTACCGAAGTTCAGCACATCTCTGCCGACGACGTGGTCTAGCACGATTGCCAAACCTATCGGCTGACGCCGCGCGTTCCGTGCCTGCGTGATTAACCAGCGCATAGCCGTCGTCCGGCAAGGAGTTCGACAAGGCCTACGTCACCGCCCAGCTTGACGGTCATAAGAAGCTTCTGACGATCCCGGAGGACTATCTCAACGTCGGTCAGAACCGCGAACATCTCGGGGTGGCGAAGCTGGCACGGGGCCAGATCAAGGAACACATCGACTACCTCGACATGCTGAAGTCGAAAGTCGGCTGACAAGAGACGGCGGCCGGCGCCGTCCTGCCGTCGTTTTCCGTGCTTGATCGACAGCGGCCACCGCTATCCTCGACAGACCACCTGAACGTTCGATCGCCAATTTTACATCGCCCTGAGCCGGTCCCTACTGTCCGAGCCACTGATACTCGGCAATGGACGCCTTGCCCGACTTCTTGTCGTACAGACAGATCAGGTTAACGAACTTCTTCGACTTCCCGCTCTTCTCGCGGAGAAGAATTGCTACCTTGCCAGTCGCATCGTCGAAGACCACCGGCGCGGTCGCTTCCGGTGACACCATTCGCGACTGACCGATGCAGGTCCCGTTCGCCTTCGCGAACAGTGCGTTCCATGCGCTGTCGCTGGAAGCGCTGGCGAACTGGGTAAGGGCAAGCAACGTTGTCGTCGCGACCAATGTGGTCTTCAGCATATCAAACTCCTCATTTCATGCAGAATCACGCCTCGGCGTGGCGGGTGTTGATCGCGAAAAAGGATGGCAGGATCACGACGGCGGCGGGTGGAACCGCGTCGGCGTCTGCGAGTTCCTTCTCCAGAAGGAGAACCAACATGACGACGAACTCAATCCCCAGTTCCGCCAAGCTTCCTCCAAAGTCGCTGAACGAAGACACGCAGGACGACGAGCTTCCAGAGATCAACGTCGACGAACAGCGCGCCCCGCCCGTGAACATGGGCAACAGCCGCGAGGCCGGTGACGGCGTCGCCGACGCCGAACCAGAGACTGGTCGGTCCGATGCGAAGACGCGCATCCCCGCGCCGCAGACGGCAAACCGCGAGTGACGATGTCGAAGGTCAGCACCGGCCTAAACGACCGCCCGAAGGATTCCACGATAGCGCAGAGCGGCCCGCCCTATAGTTGAACTTAGACCAGACGTTCCAGACAAAGCCGCGAGATGCAAAATGAAAGAAGGCTGATTGTCAGAGCCCAGTCAGCCGTCGTCGGATATAGCGGTCCCCCCAACCTTCGGAACTGGATTTTCGGCTCGACAGGGCGGCAATTGTTTTTTCAATCGCGCGCAACCATCTAATAGGCATGACTTACGGGAAAATGTCCCCGCCCTGAGCAGCGCGTATACCGAAAACCAACCATACTGGCTTGCTTTCCGAACCGAAAGCCGATTGCTTAGGAAAATCTACTTCTTCTTCCGCTATCGGTTGGGAGAATACAAAGGGGAACAGACAAACCCGTGGAATTCTGCTGCTTCGCATCGGGACGAACTATGACTACGATGGCGATGCGGGAAGGCCGGTTTGAAGAACGATGACGACAGAACTGTTTCAGGTAAAATTTTGGGGCGTCCGCGGCAGTATTCCCGTGTCTGGCCCCGAGTTCGATCGCTACGGCGGTAACACTTCCTGCATCGAGATTCGCTGCGGAGAACATCGGATGATCTTCGACGCGGGCTCCGGCCTGCGCGAGGCGGGGCTGTCGTTGCTCGCCGACAGCGTCAGCGACGTCGACCTGTTCTTCAGCCACTGCCATTACGACCACATCATCGGCCTGCCGTTCTTCAAGGCGATCTATTATCCCTCGATCAACGTCAACATCTGGTCCGGGCATCTCGATGGCAAGATGAGCACGCGGGAAATGGTCGAGCAGTTCATCAGCCCGCCCTGGTTTCCCGTCAAGACCGACATCTGTCAGGCGACGATGAATTTCAGCGATTTCCATGCCGGCCAGGTGCTGAACCCGCGCCCGGGCGTCAAGATCAAGACCTTCATGCTGAACCATCCGGGCGGCGCCATAGGCTACCGCATCGAATGGCAGGGCCGTTCGGTCGCGCTTATCTACGATATCGAACATGATCCCGGCAACTACGATCCAGTCTCGCTCGAAATGATGCAGGACGCCGATCTCGTCGTCTACGACTGCACCTACAACGAAGACGAGATGCAGCGTTTCAAGGGCTTCGGCCATTCGACCTGGCAGCACGGCACCGAGCTCGCGAAGATCGCGGGCGCCAAGCGCTTCGCGCTCTTCCACCACGCTCCCTCCCGCACCGACGAACAGCTGGCGCAGATGGAAACGCAGGCGCAGGCGGCCTTCCCCGAATCCTTTGCCGCGCGCGACAATCAGATCGTGATGATCTAGCAGGCCGCTGAAGCCGCCTCCATCTTGTCCAGTCTGACGCTCTTCGACAGAGTATCCTATTCGTCGAGCCGAGCAGGCCTGCGACGTCACGACGGAACAGATGCCGGGCCGGACCGTTTTCCCGGCAGCGAAAAATCAACGAAACAGGGATCCGTCATGACCGTGCTTTCCGGACAGTGTCTTTGCGGGCAGGTGCATGTTTCTGTCCGGGGCGAACCCTTGCGCGTTGGAATCTGTCATTGCACCGACTGCCGGCAAGAAAGCGGTTCGTCCTTTACCTTCTATGGGATCTGGCCCGCCGGCCAGTTCGAACATTCAGGGAAAACCGGCGAGTTCCAGGGCCGGCATTTCTGCACCGGTTGCGGCTCGCGGCTGTTTTCCGCCGATGACCAGGAGGCGGAAATCAAGCTCGGCATCCTTTCCGAGGCCCCGACGCCTCTGGTGCCGAGCTACGAACTCTGGATCAAACGCCGCGAGCCCTGGCTGCGACCGGTGGAAGGCGCAAAGCAGTATGACGAAGACCGAACGTGAAGAACGGTTCCGAGGAGCTTGTCGATGACCACTCTCGTCCGACATCGCTGGATGACGGTTGCAGGCGTCGAGACTTTTTACCGCGAGGCCGGCCAACCGGATGCGCCGGTCTTGTTGCTGCCGCACGGATATCCCTGCTCATCCCATGAATTTCGCAATCTCATGCCGCGCCTTGCCGACCATTGGCGCCTGATCGCGCCGGATTTCCCGGGCGCGGGCTATAGCGGCACGCCTGAAGATTTCGACTACAGTTTCGATGGATACGCTGCCTGGCTTGAGGCCTTCGTCGACGCGATGAATGTCGACCGGTTTGTCCTTTACCTCCACGACTTCGGCTCGCCGATCGGTGCCCGGTTGGCGATCAGGGCCCCTCAACGCATCGTGGCGCTGATCATCCAGAATGGCGACATTCCCTATGAAGATGCCCTCGGACCAAAATATGCGGATATCGAGGCGACCTGGACGCTTCCGAGATCGGAGATGAGGAAGGTGCTGGCGGAGGCGGTCAGCGAGGAGACTTTCAAGGAGGAATTCCTCAACGATTTGCCGCCCCCTCTGGCCGATGCGATCCCTCCAGACCTATGGAAGCTGCATTGGTCGCTGATCACGCCACGGCGCAAGGACATCGCCATGGACCTGATCGCCGGACTGAAGGAGAACCGGGCCTGGTTCCCGCAACACCGGAAATACCTGCGGGAATACCAGCCTCCGACCTTGATCGTCTGGGGTCCGAACGACCACTACATGCCGGAAAAATCGGCGCGAGCCTACCTACGGGATCTGCCGGACGCCGAACTGCATCTGCTCGGCGGCGGCCACTGGCTGCTCGAGACACATCTCGAAGAGGTCGTCGCACTCATGCGAGACTTCCTCGGGCGCGTTCATGCCACCTGATCGACAATGTCTAAGGCCCTATATCGTGTCGCGATCTTTGAGATTCGCTCCTCGCGCTTCAGGTCTTGGTTTTGCGCATGTCGCTATCGCAACACCGCGGCCCAGTTTCACGCGATATGCTCCAGCAGTTCCGACGCCGATGACCAGCGGACGGCCGGATGTCGGGTCGTCACCGCGAACAAGGCCGACAGGAAATCCCATGCCGCTACGTCATGCACCAGATGGTGGGTGAGCACGCCGAGAGGCTCGTCGCCGCCGGCAAACCGGTCGTCAAGCTCGGCCACCAGTTCGGCCACCAATTCCGCCTCGCCCCGTCCGCCGCGCGTGCCATGCCAGTCGATGATGTCGACATGGGTGTTGAGGAGCGGCATCGGGCCGTCCTGCTTGGCTCGCCCATAGACCGAAAGGGCTGCAAATCCGAGCGCCGGAAGCGCCGGGATGAGGGCGGCGTCGATCCGGTTCCACGGCGGCACCAGCAGCGGCAGGAAGCGGGCCGGATGCAGCCGTTGCAGCAGCCGGAACCCCTCACCCAACTCGCCGAGCACGACATCCGCCGGCCGATCGCCGGCGAGTTCCTGCTTCTTGCCTTGCGGCCCCGCATGGTTGGTATGAGACCAGCCATGCACGGCGACAGCGACGGATGTTTCCTCCCCCAGCCGCACGGCCAACGCCTCACCGGTCAGGCCGGGAATGACCGCGAGCATCAGCGGAACCCCGCTTTCGCCCGTCAGCGCCAACAGCGTCTCCAGCTGCAGCGTCGGCTCGACGGCGTCGTCATCTCGCAGCCAGAACCGCGCCACGCGGCCGGCGGCCTGCCAGCGGTCTAGCTCGCGGCGCAGGGGGTCCCAGGCTATTCCGTCGGTCATCACGTCACTCCTGTTGCTGCGCTGTCGCGCAAAATTCCGTCCAATACCTCCGCCGCCATCGCAAGCGAGCGCTCGCCAAGCACCAAGCGCCGCGCCGCCTGCCCCATGGCGTCGCGCCTTTGCCTCTCGTCAAGCAGGGCGGCCACGGCCTCGGCATAGGCGGCGACATCGCCCTCTGGCGTCAGCAGCCCGGTCACGCCAGCCTCGACCACCGCTGGCACGCCTGCCGTTTCCTGCGCGACGACAGGCAGGCCAGCGGCCTGGGCTTCCAGATAGGCAAGACCGTAGGCCTCGCCGCAGCCGGGCCAGACATAGAGGCCGCCGCGTCCGAGCAGTTCGGCGATCTCGCCGGGATTGCGCTCGCCCAGCCATTCGATGCGGCCGGGAAAGTCGGCAAACAGCGCCCGCACCTCTTGCCGCATCGGACCATCGCCGATGACGGCCAGCGTCCAGGGCCGGTCTTCGATCAGCCTCAACGCATTTGCAAGCATGACATAACTGTCCATCTTGTCGCCGGCTCGCATCATCGCGACCGTCATCAGCCGGCGCGGATCAGGCGCCGGCGACACCTTCTCGAAGAGCGCCGTGTCGATGAAGGGGTTAAGCCTGGCAAGGCGCGCCTGCGCGAAGGCGGCGGCAAGCCCGTCCTGGTCGCGCCCGGTGAAGCTGATATTGACCGCCGCCCGCATGATCGCCTCGCCCACCAGCTTCTGTGAAGCCGCCCAGCCGGTTCGATCGCGTTTTGCCGCGTAGGAGGCTTCGGCGGTGACGTAGGGAATGGCGAATTCGGCGGATATCGCCGGCCCGAAGGGATCGGGCGATTTATAATAGGGGTGGTAGCAGAACCAGAGGTCCGGCCGCGGCGCGGATTTCCATCTTAGCCGCAGCCGCTCCAGCTCGGCGCCGATGGCGGGTTCGAGCGCCCGTGCCGCGTCCGGTGTCGAGGCATAGGCGCGGAATTCGGAGGCGACGTCGACCTGATGCCCGCCAAGCTCCAGTGCCCGGATCAGCAGTCGCGCCATCAGCCGGTCGCCCGACGGTACCGGATGGTTCGGCGATTTCATCGGCGCGTAGAAAGCCACCCGCATCGGGACACCTCAGGTAAGACACACTGTTTACAACTTTCACGCCTGTCGGGAAAATTCCGCTATTGTCCCTTTGCCGAAAACTTGCGCATAAGCATATGGAATGTGATCGCGATCGAAGCAATTCCGCCTCTTTCTCAATCTCTATGGGCCTGCGGTTACATCGACAAGAACGGGAATGAATGACGACGGTCTCGGCCACAGGGATTTTTTCGGAACGTACGATCAGAAGGGCGAGGCTCGGTTCCGGCCTCGTCATTTTCATCTTCGTCCTCTTGCATTTGTCGAACCATGCGATTGGCCTGATTTCAGTCGCCGCCGCCGATAAAGCCGCCCACCTCTTCCTGGCGATCTGGCGCAATCCTTTGGGGACCGCCATCTTCTATTCATCGGTGCTCATCCATATCGCGCTGGTGCTGCGCGCCATCCACATGCGCCGCAGCCTGGTCATGCCGAAGGGTGAAATGGCCCAGATCGTGCTCGGCCTGATGATCCCGCTGTTGCTTATGGATCATGTCATCGGCACACGCATCGCCCACGAATTCTACGGCTACATCGATGACTACGAGACGGTTGTCGGCATGCTCTGGATCAAGAACCCGGCGAACGGCATGCGGCAGGCGCTCGCCGTCGTCGCCGTCTGGATCCACGGATGTATCGGCATCCATTTCTGGCTGCGCTACCGCTCCTGGTATCCGGACTTCGCGCCGCTGCTGCTGGCGATTGCGATCCTCGTGCCGGTGCTCTCGCTGCTCGGCTTCGTCGAGATGGGCCGGACACTCGCCGACCCTTCCTACCAGCAGTCAATGACGGTCAGCGCCTACAAGGAGGGCGTCAACACCCGTTACGCCTCGAACCCGCAAGTTCACCGCGAGGTCGCCATGATCCGCGCCGGGCTCTACGGCGCCTTCTCGGCTTCGCTGCTCATCGTCGTCATCGCGCGTGCCCGGCGCAAGCTGAAGGAGCGGCTTGACCAAGTCGCCGTGAACTATCCGGGCGGCGAGGTGATCCGCGTGCCGCGCGGCTTCTCGGTGCTGGAAGCGAGCCGGCTCGGCGGCCTGCCGCATTATGCCGTCTGCGGCGGCAAGGGCCAGTGCTCCACCTGCCGCGTGCAGATCCTTGGCGATTACGACAGCCTGCCGATCCCCGACAAGATGGAGCAGACGACGCTGAAGCGCATCAATGCCGGCCCGGATGTCCGGCTCGCCTGCCAGCTTCGTCCGAACCGCGACGTTGCCGTCGCGCCACTTCTCGTGCCGGCGATCGAGACGGCCCTTCCCGCCAACAGCCAGGAGACGAGCCCGGGCCGCGAGCGCGAGATCGCCGTGCTCTTCGTCGATATTCGCCATTTCACCACACTGACGGAAACCCGCCTGCCCTTCGACGTCGTCTTCCTGCTGAACCGCTATTTCGCCATCATCGGCAAGGCGGTGGAGCAGTCGGGCGGACGGCTCGACAAGTTCATCGGCGACGGCGCCATGGCGCTCTTCGGGCTCAACACCGCGCCGGAGGAAGCCTGCCGCCAGGCGCTCAACGCTGCAGCAGCGATCGTCGCCGAGATCGAGAAACTCGCGGCGGAACTCGCCGACGAACTGGCGCTGCCGCTGCGTATCGCGATCGGCATTCACACCGGCCCGGCCGTCGTCGGCACGATGGGATACGGCCGGGTGCGCAGCATGACGGCGATCGGCGATACCGTCAATGTCGCGAGCCGTTTGGAAACAGCCGCCAAGGAATTCGAAGCGGCGATCGTCATCTCCGAACCGGTGGCGAGCCTTTCGGGTGCTAACCTTTCCGGCATCGAAAGCCGTGAAATCAGCGTGCGCGGCCGGGCCCTGCCCTTGAAAGTCTACGTCATTCCAAGAGAGAAAGCGGCAGAGCCGCTCGAAGGAAAAACCTGATGCCCGGCAAGCCCTGGCTGACCGCCAAATACTGGAGCCGCCTGTTTCGCAAGGCGCGCAACGCCGCCGCTTCGCGCTTCTTCGACACCCGCTTTGGCCGCCGGCTGCTGATCGAGAATATCGGCCCGCGCGTGGTCTCGATGACGGTCGACGCCGGCGACCATCTGATGACTTTCTCGCCTTCGGACTATATCGGCCGCAAGGTCTTCCGGAAGGGCCATTTCGAACGCGAGGCCGTTGATCGACTGATCGTCATCCTGCGCGAGCGCGGCCTCGTGAGAAAGGACGCAACGCTGCTCGAGATCGGCGGCAATATCGGCACCCAGACCGTCTATTTCGCCCTCAGCGACACCTACGCCCATATCGTCAGCGTCGAGCCCGATCCGCGCAATTTCCCGCTGCTTGCCCTCAACATCCGCCAGAATCGGCTGGAGGCGAAGGTCCGCCTCGTCAACTGCGCCGCCGGCGAGCACGAAGGCGAGATCGATTTCTTTCTCAACCTCAACAATCACGGCAAGAGCAGCGCCATTCGCCAAAGCCCGAGCGACAGGAAGATAAGCGTGCCGGTGAAGCCGGTTTCCGAGATCCTTGCCGGACTTTCGATCGACCCGGCAGCGATCGGCCTCGTCTGGATGGATATCGAAGGCTACGAGCCGGTCGCCTGCCGCTCGATGCAGCCGCTGCTTGCCCGCCGCGTGCCGCTCTACATGGAATTCACCCCGCTCTTTTACGGAGCAGAAGGAACGAAATCCTTCATATCGATGCTGTCGGGGTTCTACGAGAACTGCCTCGTCATCTTCGAGGATCGCGAAGAGGAAATGACCGTCCGCGACCTGCCGGGCAATTTCGGACAGTACAACGTGCTGTTTTTGCCTTAGAGGCTGCTTGTTACCGGCATTCGGGGCAGTATCTGTTAACGTGTCATTCCGTATTCGGCATCTAGGTCAAATCGAACGACACCCATTCCAGACGACTTTCCTCGTAGACGCTTTGCGTTGGCGCGAGCGATGAGGGATCGGCGAAGCATCCCAATGCGACGGCTACCAGCTCTTTCCTGAATTCCGGAATCCAGAAAACTGTCGACCCGCATGCCGGGCAGAAGCTGAATTCGACCGATTTGCCGCTGTCGCCCCATCGGACGTAGCTGGTCGACACCCCGGACGTCTCCATTTGATCGGCGTGGAAGAAGACGGCTACTCCGAACGCGCTGCCGGTGCGACGTTGGCAGGCCCGGCAATGGCAGGCGGAGATTTTGACAGGTTCTCCGTCGGCGGTGATCGAAAGCTGGCCGCATGAACAACTGGCTGCTCGTTTCATTCCCGTGCTCCACTAAAATGATGTCCGCGAAAGCAACCGCACGCACCTGGTAGCTGTTTTGGATGCCGCCGCGAGGCCGCCGGACAGATCGAACAGTGCCATCAGGTGTCAGGTCCATGCAGCAAACTACTCGGCAGATGATCGCGCGTATTCGCCGGGTCGTCCGTGCAGAACTAAAGGTTACTCCGACTCCCTTTCGACCGCACGCCGCGCCCGGATAGCCGCGGCGATGAAGACGCGCGAAAGGCCATGATAAAGCGGTTCGCGCGAAAGAATGCGCGAAGTCACGTAACCGATCATGGACACCGCCATGATCGGGATGACTGCCTGGTGGTCGCCGGTCATTTCCAGGATGATGACGAAGGCCGTCATCGGGGCCTGCACGACGCCCGCGAAATAGCCGGCCATGCCGAGGATGGCCGCCAGCGCGACGCTGGTGCCGAGCAGGGAGCCGACGGTGCTGCCGAAACCGGCGCCGACGGCGAGCGACGGCGCAAAGATGCCGCCCGGAATACCTGACAGCATCGACAGGAAGCTTGCGGCGAACTTCTCGACGAAGAAGAGCAGAGGCAGGGCGTTGCCTTCGACCGCAGTTCGTGCCTGCTCATAGCCGGTACCGAAGGTCGTGCCACCTGATGCCACTCCGATAACTGCGATCGTTAGTCCGCAGGCGCCTGAAAGAGCCAGCATGCGCTTCAGCGGCTGTGGCTGCGCCCAGCGGCGGATCTTCTGGCCAAAGTGCAGCGCGAAACCGCTGAAGGCTGCCCCGAGCGCGCCGCCGCCGACGCCGCAGATCAGAACCAGTCCCCAGTCGCGAAGCTCCGAGGGCGCAACCGATGCCATGCCGAAGTAATTGTAGCTTCCGGAAATCCCGAGCGCGGCAAGGCCGGAGAGGATGACTGCCGTGAGCACCAGCCCGTTCGCCCGAGATTCATAGGTCCGACTCATTTCCTCGATGGCGAAGACGATGCCGGCGAGCGGCGTGTTGAAGGCGGCCGCAATGCCCGCCGCCGATCCGGCAAGGATCAGCCCGCGCGCCTGCGCCATGCCACTGAACCGGGCAACAGCGAGCATGATCGACGCGCCGACCTGGACAGTCGGACCCTCGCGGCCGATCGAGGCGCCGGAGAAGAGCCCGAGCACCGTCAGTACGATCTTGCCGCAGGCGATCTTCAGCGACAGCAGCCGGGTTCGGTCTTCGTCGTCCCTCAGGTGCCGGGCGGCAATCGCCTGCGGAATGCCGCTCCCCTGCGAGTTCGGAAACAGCCTCGCCGCCAGATAGGCCGAGAGCATGAAGCCAAGCGGGGTCAGCGCAAGTGGCAGCAGGAAGGCCCATTCACCGGAGGAGGTGAGAGACCCGAAGCCCTTCTGCGCCAGATCCGCAAGCTTCGCAAAGCCGACGCTGATCACCCCGATTGCCAAGGCCCCGCACCAAAACACCAGTCTTGGCCGCCAAATTGAGAAAGAGCCCCATAAGACGCGGGAGCGGCGAAAGAGCTTGGAATATCGATAGGATGGCGGCATGTCGGGCTCGGCGATGCGGGGCGGGGTTGTCCTTTACTAGCGCTATCGCGCCCGAAGATCACCCCCATTTGCAGCATGTCGATCGCGGGCACGCGCGCCGAGCACGGAGGCTCACGTTCAACCGTTCCGTCCAGGCTTCCCTAGGTCGGACCTCGTCGCATGAGAGCAGGCAGCCAGCCTACATTTTCGTCAACGGATCCAATGACGATCTCGGCGAGCCATGGTTCATCTCTCGAGGAAGCTTTCGGACCTATCAGAGCCGCCGATAATTTTACTTCGCATGACCGTGGGTGTAATCTGAGGATGCTCTCCTGAGGCGTTTGAACGCCAAGGGCACCTGGCTCGCTCCGTGGTTCCCCCGCTGGAGCGGGTTTTTTTCTGCCGATCATCTCGGAAGAACTGACAATATAAGGCAGTGATAGACGCGGCATCCCAAGCTCCATCGCCTATTATGACAAGCGCTGATCGACACTGGATGTCCATCATCATCGATTGTCGCGACACGGGAACGATGTCGGGGGGCCCCCTGGAAATCCCTGCTGCTTTTAGGTATCCCTTTCCGGATGGCGTGTGCTGCGTGCGCCGCGGGCTTCCCCGAAATCGACGGAGACGAAGATCAACCTTCCAGAAGGGAGCGCGAAACCATGTCCTTGCCGATCACGACCGGTCGCATTCAATCCACTCTCCGCGGATATCTTGACAACGAGGCCTCCGGCGGCGTCGTCTTGATGGCAGCCGCGGCCATGGCCCTTGCGGTGGCGAACTCGCCGCTGGCGGGCGCATATTTTCATGCCCTCCATCTTTACCTCGGGCCACTGAGCTTGCAGCACTGGATCAATGACGCCCTGATGGCCGTGTTCTTCCTGCTCGTCGGTCTGGAGATCAAGCGCGAAATGCTCGATGGCCAGCTCTCGACCTGGAGCAGGCGAATTCTTCCCGGTGCCGCCGCGGCCGGAGGAATGCTCGCCCCAGCCCTCGTCTATCTGGCTTTCAATGCCGGGACGCCAGCTAGCCTCCGCGGTTGGGCGATCCCGACGGCCACAGACATTGCCTTCGCGCTCGGAGTGCTGTCGCTCTTTGGCAACCGGGTTCCGGCGTCCCTGAAAATCTTTCTGGCGGCGCTTGCCATTATCGACGACCTCGGCGCCGTCCTCGTCATCGCACTCTTCTATACAAACGGTCTCAACCTCCTGGCCCTTGCCGGAGCCGCCGCGGTTCTTGCCCTGCTGTTTTTCATGAACCGAGCCGGCGTGAAGACGCTGACGCTTTATCTCGGCCTTGGCGTCGCCTTGTGGGTGTTGATGTTCACCTCCGGGATCCACGCCACGCTTGCGGGCGTGCTGCTGGCCTTGACGATACCGATTAAGCTTTCTCCCGGCGCTCCGGAGGCTAGCGACGAAGAATCTCCGCTGCACCGGCTCGAACACCTGCTTCATCGACCAGTGGCATTCATCATCGTCCCACTCTTTGGCTTGGCCAACGCCGGCGTTTCCCTTCGCGGCACGTCCATCTCGAGTTTGGGAGACCCTCATACAATTGGCGTCGCCGCCGGACTGTTTGCTGGCAAGTTGCTTGGGGTTCTCTCCGTCGTTGGTCTCCTGGTGAAGCTACGTTTTGCGCAGCTTCCGGCAATGGCGAACTGGACGCAGATGACCGGTGTCGCGCTTCTTTGCGGCATCGGCTTCACAATGAGTCTCTTTATCGGTCTTCTCGCTTTCGATGACCCAGCCGTACAGGACAAGGTCAAGATCGGCATTCTGCTCGGTTCGGCGATCTCTGGCGTGGCCGGATCTGCGGTTCTGATGGCGAGCCGGCGGAAAAGCAGCCGGTCGTAGTCATCTACGAGTTCGCGGCGACGGCACTCGTGGACATCAAGATCTTCGCAGGGGTCTGCGCGCCTCGCCTCTTTGGATCCCACCTTCTCCGCCGCTTTCCTCGCTGCTGGAACAGGCGAACGCCTCGCCATGTCAATGCATAAAAGACCGCGCCTAAGAGCGCGGCGAGCGGAAGGCGGGCCAGCATGTCTTTCGCGTACGCACATTGCGGCATTGCTGCGGTTTATCACCCTCTCCCGAACTTGCCCGCTTGGCACGAATGGCCTCTCGACCGGCCAACTGCCCGAGCCGCCCGAACGTGATGTTTGCGCCCTATGCGACCGACTGCATGACAAGCGATTGATGGCAATGCACGCCAGCGAGCACGCCTGAGGCGGAGGCGAGTGTGGCATTGTGCATGGCGCTTGCCGCATCACCGGCGGCGAAGACACCCTTAGTGGTCGTTTCCTGGTTATCACCGGTGCGGATGACGGGTCCAAACGGGCCGTCGTCGAAGGCGCAGCCTAGCTGTTCGGCAACCGGGCTCGCCATCGTCGTTTTCGGCGCGACGAAGACGGCATCGAGCGGCAGGATGCGGCCATCGGCGAGGCGAATGGCCTCAAGCTTCGGATCGTCGCCCAACAATTCCACGATTGGGCTGCGCTCGATCCGGACGCCACGGCCAGTCAACTTCACCAACTGCTCTTCATCGGGCTCGAACAGCCCTTGAGTGAAAAACGTCGTCGCACCCCAGTCCGGGATCATGACGGCCGAATGGGCCGAATGCGGATGGTTTGCGAGAACGCCGAGCTTGCCGCCGCTGACCTCAAAACCGCGGCAATAGGGGCAGTGCAGCGCGGAGCGACCCCATCGCTCCTTCAGCCCGGGGATTTCGGGCAGCGTGTCGCTGACGCCGGTTGCAAGCACGATGCGCGCGGCCCGTTCTTCGCCGCCGTCTTCGGTGCCGACAATGAAGGCGTCACCATCGCCCTGCGCCCGGACGACTTTCCCCTGGCGGACGGTGATGGTCGGATAAAGCGAAAGCTGCCGTTTTCCCTCCTGCATGATCGCCGCCGGCGTCTGGCCGTCCTGGCCGAGGAACCCGTGCGAGGCTTCAGAAAACCGATTGCGCGGCGCGCCGGCGTCAACGAGCAGCACCCGCCGCCGCGCCCGGGCGAGCTGCATGGCGGCCGAAAGGCCGGCGAAGTTTCCGCCGATGATGATGGCGTCGAGCGACATGGGACTCTCCTTGGATATTGAACTCATGACTCAACATAAGTTACATGAACTGGTGCCGTCAAGCATCATGTTACTTGTGTTGTTACGATCGGCTTGCGATAATGACCCGCCCGATCGACAGGAAGAGAACCATGCGCAATGACAGCCGCCTTTCACGCATGCTGCACGTGCTGATCCACATGGATAAGCACCAGCATTCGGCGACCTCCGACATGATTGCGAAAATGCTGAACACCAATCCCGTCGTCGTCCGCCGCACCATGGCCGGCCTTCGCGAAAAGGGCTACGTCCGCTCCGAAAAGGGCCATGGCGGCGGCTGGACGCTGGTGCGTCCGCTGTCCGAGATCACCCTGCTCGACGTCTACCGTGCCATCGGCGAACCACACCTCTTCGCCATCGGCCCGGCCGACGACCAGCCGGAATGCCTGGTGGAACAGGCGGTGAATGTCGTTCTCGGCGATGCGATGAAGGAGGCCGAGGCCCTGCTGCTGCAGCGATTGGACAGCGTCACGCTGGACAAAATCGCCGCCGACTTCGAGGCAAAACTGTCCGCGCGCCCCGCCACATCCTATTCCTGCGCTTCCTGAGCGGGGATTACCCTCCTGCGGTAGTGGAATGACGGCCTTTCTTGATGCCGCTTTTGGCAAACGGGCCGGCCGAACCGTCACCTTGCAAGCGCACAAGCTGTGTCGTTTCCGCATCACTTTCTGTAAGGTTGCAAATATCCGCTTGGCAATGGCGAAATGCTTCGGTACAAAACGCTCACCGCTTTAGTTCAAACATAGGGAGGCGTTGCATGCCAGCAATCATCGAAACCTTCCCTTGCGGAATGTCCCGACACTAGGTCATTTCCATTCGCGGCCCGCCGCAAGCGCGCCCGACATGCGGTTTTCCCTTAATTCATAGCCCGATTGATCTGACGGGGTTATTTCGTCTCCCGCTTGGGCTGTGCCATCCAACTCTCTATCCTGAGGACCGGCTGCCGACACGGCGCCGAGCGATTAAAATGACTCGCAAGAAGCTCGATTTCCGCGCCGATGCCTATCGCCATGTGCTCGGCTTTGTTTTCCATCATTGGCGCCATCGGCCTGTACTGGTGGGCATTATTGTCGTGCTGGTCATTGCCAGCACCCTGGCCGAAGTCATGGTGCCGGTGTTTTCCGGCCAGATCGTCGATGCCATCGCCGGCGGCAATGCGGCTGAGCGGGCACTGCGCGCCTTCGTCGTTGTCGTGGCGCTTGGCCTGACCAGCGTGACACTGCGCTGGTTCATCTTCAATGGCATCATCCGGCTGACGCTGCGCACCATGGCGGATGTGACGAATAACGGTTTCCACAAGGTGCAGCGGTTTTCGACCGACTGGCACGCCAACAGCTTTGCCGGTTCGACAGTGCGCAAGATCACCCGCGGCATGTGGGCACTCGACCAGCTCAACGACCTGCTGCTGGTCGCACTGCTGCCCTCCATCGTCATGCTGGTTGGCGCCAGTATCGTGCTCGGCAGCTACTGGCCGATCATGGGCCTGATCGTGGCTGCGGGCTCGCTGATCTATATCGGCGTGACCGTGGCGCTTTCCATGGGCTTCGTGTCGCCGGCGGCGCGGCTTGCCAATGCCTGGGACACCAAGCTTGGCGGCGCGCTGGCGGATGCGATCAGCTGCAATTCGGTGGTCAAGGCCTTCGGCGCCGAGACCCGCGAAGAGGCACGCCTGCGCCAGGTGATGGCCAGATGGGACAGCCGGACGCGTCGGACATGGAAGCGCGGCACGCTGAGCGGCACGATCCAGGGCTTCCTGATGGTTGCGATGCAGGCAGGTATTCTGGGAACGGGCCTGGTCATGTGGCGGCAGGGGCTGGCGACGCCTGGCGACATCACCTTCGTGCTGGCGATGTTCTTCGTTCTGCAGGGCTATCTGCGCAATGTCGGCCAGGACATCCGCAATCTGCAGCGTGCCGTCAACGACATGGAAGAACTGGTGCTGCTCGACAAGATGCCGCTCGGCATCGAGGACAAGCCCAACGCCACGCCGATCAGGATTGGCGAGGGCGAGATCGTCTTCGATCGCATCACCTTCCAGTATGGCGCCCATCCCACGCCGCTTTATGACGACTTTTCGGTCACCATCAAGCCGGGTGAGCGCGTCGGCCTGGTGGGACATTCGGGTTCCGGCAAGACGACCTTCGTCAAGCTCATCCAGCGCCTCTATGACGTCAACTCGGGCCAAATCCGCATCGACGGACAGGATATCGCAGCGGTCAGGCAATCAAGCCTGCGCGGCCAGATCGCGATCGTGCAGCAGGAGCCCATCCTGTTTCACCGTACGCTGGCGGAAAACATCGCCTATTCCAGGCCGAACGCCTCGCGGCGCGAGATCGAACAGGCGGCGAAACAGGCGAGCGCCCACGACTTCATCATGGACCTTCCCAAGGGCTATGAGACGATGGTGGGCGAACGCGGCGTCAAGCTGTCGGGCGGCGAGCGGCAGCGTGTCGCCATTGCCCGTGCCTTCCTGGCCGATGCACCGGTGCTGATCCTGGACGAGGCGACATCTAGCCTCGACAGCGAAAGCGAAGTGCAGATCCAGCAGGCCATGGAACGCCTGATGAACGGCCGCACGACGCTGGTGATCGCCCATCGGCTGTCCACGGTGCGGGCGCTCGACCGGCTGCTGGTCTTCGACAAGGGAAAGATTGTCGAGGAAGGCGACCACCAGGCGCTGATCAGGCTCAATAACGGTATCTATCGCCGGCTGTTCGAGCGCCAGGCGCTGGAACTGACCAAGGGTCTGGTGGCGTGAACCAAAACGCGACAGCGCCGCGTCTTTTCGAGAGCCGCGGCGCTGTAGCACTTTGAATGGCTGCATGATTTTATCCCTCAATCGATGGCGATTTCAGGGATCATGCAAGTCAGGCCGATGCTGTCCTTTACGTCTTCCGGTAAAGGAAATAACGGCCTTCCTTGATGCCGTCAGGCAGCGGCAGCCCCACCAGCTCCGGATGCTCCAGCGGCAGCCCGCTGACGGCGATGCCGTTATGGGCAAGCACGCCGGCCATCAGTTGCGGCAGCCAGGTCAGCGTCACCGCGTCGATCTCGTCATGGCCGGTGCCGATATCGGCATGGGCAAGGGCCGCGCCGATGCCGACGAAGGCCTGGCCGGACTCGCGGATATTGCCGGTCACCATGTCTTCTGCCGCTGGTGTCGAGGCCGAATAGGAACGGACTTCCCAGTCGAAAGCGACGATGCGCCGGCCAGGAAAGTTCTCGCGCAGATGATCATAGGTGCGGCCGTTGCCAAGTCCGAACTCCAGCACCGGGCCTGGCGTTTCCCCCACCAGATCGATGATCGAGTTCAAAATGTCTCGCTGGGCCGTCAACCGGCGAATGAAGCTGTCTAGGCGGCTCATCTAATCTATATCCGTCATGAAATCGTCGGCGGTCCTGGTGGAATTCCAGCAAAAGTGCGAGAGCGGTTTTGCGTCCGGAATTGCGTAAAAACAAAAAGATAGAGCGTTTCCGTGGGTCCGAAAAAGCACGAAATGCTCTAGCACATGAAACCTTGCCACGTCGATTGTCGTAAATGGGAATTGGCGTTGCAGTGGCGACATGGGTCTGTGCTAAGCTGGACGATATGAAAACCGTGACCGACGAAGATTTCTTTGCCGAAGTGCCGCTCTTCAACAAATTCGAGGGCGTGACCGACGCCGCCAACTACCGGCCGCTGCCGGATGGTTGGGTGCTGGCGCTGGCCGACATCGTCGGCTCGACGCCGGCGATCGCCGCCGGCCGTTACAAGGACGTCAACATGGCGGGCGCCAGTGTGATTTCAGCGGTGTTGAATTCCGTCGGCAAGGGCGATTATCCCTTCGTCTTCGGCGGCGACGGCGCGCTGATTGCGCTTCCGGGATCGTTGGAAAAGCCGGCGCGCGACGCCCTTGCCGCCGTGCAGGTCTGGGTCGAGGAGGATCTGGGCCTGACGCTGCGCATCGCCATCGTGCCGGTCGCCGATACCCGCGCCGAGGGCCTCGACGTCCGCGTCGCCCGTTACTCCGTAAGCCCTCATGTCACCTATGCGATGTTCTGGGGCGGCGGCACCAGCTGGGCCGAAAGACAGATGAAGCTCGACCGCTACGGTATCGATCGCGCGGCCCCGGGAACACGCCCGGATCTGACCGGCCTTTCCTGCCGTTGGAGCCCGATCGACGCCAGGCACGGCGAGATCGTCTCGATCATCGCGGTGCCCGGCGAAGGCCGGCCGGGACAGGAATTTCGGGACCTCGTCAACGGCATCGTCGCCATCACTACCGAGCAGAACCGGGACAGCCACCCGGTGCCGGCGGATGGTCCGGACCTTGCCTTCTCGCTGCACGGCATCAACCGCGAGGCCAAGGCCACCGCGCCGGCTGGTCGGCGATTGCGGCAGAAGCTCATCATCTTCCTGCAGCTCGCCATCACGGTCGTGTTCTACAGGCTCGGCATTCCACTCGGCCGCTTCGACGCCCGCCGCTACAAGCGCGACGTCGCCGGCAATTCCGATTTCCGCAAGTTCGATGACGGGCTGAAGATGACGATCGACGTCGACGCCGAACATCTGAAACGGATCGAGACGCTGCTGGAAGCGGCACGCGCCAAGGGCATTGCCCGCTACGGCCTGCATCGTCAGGCCTCGGCGCTGATGACCTGCTTCGTGCCGACGCCGATCTCGCGCGACCACATGCATTTCATCGACGGCGCGGCCGGCGGTTACGCGGTGGCCGCAAGCCGGATGACCGGCAAGGTGCTTGCGACGGCGCCGCATCAAACGTGATCGCCCGAAGAAAAATAAACCCATCGCTTTGACGGCGACGGGCTGATCTCGCATTGGTTCAAGCAAAGACTTTATCGTGAACGGCAGCGACCGGTCCGCGTGGTTTCCTTGTCGCCGTCATCATAGGCAATACCGATCTTCTCGCCGCCAAGCGAGGTGATCTTGCCCGCATACCAATCGCCAGCACCCTTGTAGTTGCACTCTACCTTCATCCCGATGACCCAGTCGTAAGGACGCACATCGCTCAAGGAAACAGTTTCCTTATCGCCGTCATCATATCGGATCGTGACCTTCCCGCCCGAGGCGCTGTCGATAACGCCAGGGAACCAATAACCGGCCCCCTTGTAGTTTCCGAGAACCCAGTCGCCTTTGGTCTGCGCGGATGCGACAGAAGCGCAGGAGCACATGACACCGATTGCGATAGCCGCGGCAACAAAACTCTTCAAGATAGTCCTCCCTCGGAACTCATCCAATCCGCCCCCGAAATGGTTGTGGCAAGATCAGCAGCTTAAAGCGCGGTGATGAAATCTGCCTTAACAACAGAAAGGGAGTAAGTCCGCTCACCATCGGAGAAGATTGCGGTTGGCGTCGTAGCTATAGGCTTGCCAGAAAGCTTCTTGATTTGATTAAGGTGGTGGCTGGTCGAAAGGCCGGTGTTGACGATACCGGACAGACGGGGGTCGTGCGTGTTGTCAAGGTAGCATGTCGCCCGCAAACCATTGATCGGGCGCCGAAGAGCGAACCGCGGCCAACGCCTTTCGCGTTTACGCCGGATGACACCTGCCACGTCTTCTAACTCGACGACTCGCCGCGGATCGAGTGGTGCCAAAACATCGTCGAAAAATGAAACCATTGTCTCAAGGTCGCGAGCGCCGATCATGATGTGACTGAACATGGTGAGTTCCCGTGTCAAAAAGTCCGCGACGCGCCGCGAATCTACGGTCCTTGTAGGGATGGGAGATCTGACTTCGCTGTCCGGCAAGAGAAGGTAGCTGCGCGCCGGAAGATTCCAGCGCTTGTTCATAACTGGCGGAGAACGTCCTCCGTCGACGAGATTTCCAACTGCACCGAGAACCTATCCCCCAACAATTCGAGCGAGGCGTCATGAGTATCATCGGCACCGCTACAAACGGCGTCCTTCAGAAGGATGACACGATAGCCAAGGTCAATAGCTCCAAGGGCTGCGGCCAGCACACATACGTCCGTCTCCCCGCCCGAGATCGCGAGGGTCTGAACCCCTTCCCCTGCCAGGACGCGGTGAAGCTCGCCGGTGGTCCACGGAGAATAGGTCATCTTGTCGAAGATCCGGGCGGGTGGAACCAACGCCTTGAGTGACGGGACGAGATCGACCATGTCTGGTCCCAGTCGTTCGAGGGTCATGGTGTCCCATTTCTGGTAGTAGCTCCGCCACATGCCATGCATGTCCTCTGCCCGCTTGGGCGGCACGAAGCGCGTGAACACCGTGCGCTGCGGATAGCGCTGCGAAATTTCCTGGATCCGAGGCGAGACCTCCTTCATCCACGGCACATGCCAGGGCGTGTTTTCCGCGAACATCCGCTGCATATCGATGCACAAGTGAATCCAGTGGCTGTCGTTCATCGTCTCCTCCCTCCAACACGAACCAACATCACAGACTGCGGTTCCCAACGGCGGCCGACGCTTTTCACCCCGCTCTTTCGTCGATCGGCGCCACGGGCAGCGCGCGTTTGTGCGCACTTGCCCAGTAAGTTTTGAGAATACGCTTCCTTGCTGGCTCGGCGATCGCCTTCCCCTCGAGAAAATCATCAATGTTGTCGTAGGTGACGCCATAGACATCTTCATCGGGACGAAGAGGCGCGTCAGATTCAAGGTCCGCAGTCGGCACCTTGAATACCAGTTCCCGCGGAGCGCCCATATGCTCGGCCATGGCCCTCACCCGTCGCTTGGTCAGGCCGGCAAGCGGCAATATGTCAGCTGCTCCATCGCCGAACTTTGTGAAGAACCCCATGAGAGCTTCGGCCGCTTGATCAGTCCCGATCACCAATCCTCTGGTTGACCCAGCCAGCGCGTACTGCGCGACCATTCGCTGGCGTGCTTTGATGTTGCCGAGATGGAAATGTTTGCGAGCCGGCTCCACCAGATCTTCTCCCTCGGCCATGACCGCGTCGAGCATGGCGTCTGCTGCTGGCTGTATATCGACCGTGACGACACGATCCGGGCCAATGACGTCTAGCGACTTTTGCGCGTCTGTCTCGTCGGCCTGGACACCATACGGCAGTCGAACTGCAATGAACTGCGCATCGCATCCATCCGCTCGAACTTCCGAGACTGCGGCTTGCGCGAGTAGACCGGCGACAAGCGAGTCGACGCCACCGCTTATCCCAAGAACGAAAGTTCGGCAGGAAGCCTGGCGCAGATAACGGCCCAGGAAATCGATGCGACGCCGAACCTCAAGCGCCGCATCGAAATCGGCGGTGACCCCGAGTGTCCGAGATATTGACAGCTGGTCTTGGTCCATTTGATCCGTAGCCTGTTTGGCTTATCGTTATCTGCCGAGGTAACTCAGGACAGCAGAGGCTGCTCTTTCTTCCAGTCCCGGTAAGGGGTCAGCATTTGCCCAGGAAAGCGCCGCTCGATCTCTTCTTCCACGAGCGTAATCCGTGACAGGGTTTCCTCCCTATCCCTGATGTCATGCTCGCTATGCTTTTCCAGCGAGCTCATGGCAGCAAAAACCTCATCGCTCGTCATCGCCTCAAGCCGGGTCGCGAAATCCGAAACGTCCTCGTTCAAAATGTCATTGGCTACCATTACTGCTCTCCCTGCTTGCGCTGCAAACCATGGGGATATGAAATTGTTCCTTCTCTCGGAACTCGATTGCGTCGCGAAAGTTTATGGGGCGATCGACAACGGGAGTATCCTGCATGAAAAAAACCCTCATTCTGGCATCTATCCTCATGGCAACCGCCGGATCCGCTACCTTCGCCCAGTCCACGGCCGAGAAAACCGGCGTCAACTCCGTGATGGGTGTCGCACCGAAGACCGAAGATTTCGTCGTCGAGGCGGCCAGCAGCGACATGTTCGAGATTGAATCCAGCAAGCTCGCCCTGGAACGGTCGGACGACAAGACCAAGGCATTTGCACAGCAGATGCTGACCGACCACCAGAAGACGTCGGACGAGTTGAAGGCTATGGTCACATCCGGAAAGGTGAAGGGGACGATCCCCGCAGCCATGTCCTCTTCTCATCAGGGAATGCTAGACGATCTGGCGAAACTTCAGGGCGATGACTTCACCAAGCAGTATCATTCTGACCAGGAAGACGTGCATGAGGACGCGGTCGATCTATTCAAGCGTTACGGCGACGAGGGTGAAAATGCCGAGCTGAAGGCTTGGGCGGCAAAAACCCGGCCGGCTTTGGAGCATCATCTTCAGATGGCAACGGAGCTGAACAAGTAATCGTGTACCCGCCCCCGCTAGTATGGCGGGGGCTTTTTCTTGGTCAAGCTATGCTGATCGGCTACCACGCTTCGCACGAGCAATTCTCTCCTAGGCAGCCTGGAGCGCGTCCAGGCAGCGGAGGGGGCCGGATTTCAGGCTGTGATAACCTCGGATCACCTTGCGCCGTGGAGCTCTAGGCCGGGGAATTCCGGGAATAACTGGGCCCCGCTCGGCGCAGTCATGGCGAAAACAACAGTCCCGTTGGGGAGCCTCGCCATACCGGGAAGCTGGTGCTGGCTCACCTGATCGCAACCCTGTCCGAAATGTTCCCGGATCGATTGCGCTGGGTCGCCATGGGCAGTGGCGAAGCGTTGAATGAGACGGCCGTCGGCCGCGGATGGCCAGAGAAGGCGGAACGGAACCTCAGGACAGAGGCTGGCGCCGAGATGATCAGACGCCTGCTAACGGGAGACGTTTTGAATTGCGATGCCTTGGCTGCGTAAACACATCGGCTCTTGCGAAAACTCGCCGCGCCTTCGCTGTCAAATCCCGAAGGTGGCCGCCAGCCGAATTGCTGTGGCCCGCCCGTTCGTGGATGCAGGCGATTGCGTTCGCCGCCCCGACTTGCCCGGTGGCTTCACAGGCCTCCTCGTAGGCCGATGGGCTGACCTCAACATTTGCCGGATGGTGACGGCAGCCGCCATCATGTCCCGCCTGCTACTGATCGAGCCGCATGGCCCATATGCGGTTATCTCGGGGCAGGCCCGCAAACCATCGACAACGGAAAGACTTCCGGTTCGCCCTTTCCGCTCTGCTCGCTTGTTGGCTCGGATCTTTCGCCCTTGAATCGATTCCGAGCAAAGGCGTTTCCATCATGCCTTGATGACGTGATCGGCCGAAAGTCCGAGCCGGTTGAAGACGTTGCGCGTGTCGATGATCAGCGGGGCGCTATTTGCGAGCGCCGTATAATCCACCCTGTCGTGATCGGTCGAGACCAGCACCGCATCATAGCCGGCAATGGTATCAGGCGTCAGCGTCACCGACTTGCGGCCTTTCAGCGCCTGGTATTCGCGCGTCGGCGGTATCTCGGCGACGAAGGGATCATGGTAGTCCGCGTGTCCGCCACGCTCCTCGATGATCTCGATCAGCCGCAGCGACGGGCTCTCGCGGATATCGGCGACGTTCTTCTTATAGGCGAGCCCGAGCACCAGCACCCTGCTGCGGCTCAGCGCCTTGCCGGCGCGGATGTCGAGTGCTTCGGCGAGTTTGCCGACGATATAACGCGGCATTGCCGAATTGATCTCGCCGGCGAGCTCGATGAAGCGGGTCGGCAGCTCGTATTCCCGCGATTTCCAGGTGAGGTAGAAGGGATCGATCGGGATGCAATGACCGCCAAGGCCGGGGCCGGGATAAAACGGCATGTAGCCGAAGGGCTTGGTCTTGGCGGCGTCGATGACTTCCCAGACGTCGATGCCCATGGCCGCGTAGACGGTCTTCAGTTCGTTGACGAGAGCGATATTGACCGAGCGGAAGATGTTTTCGGTGAGCTTCACGGCCTCGGCCGTCGCATTCGAAGAGACGGGAACGACCGAGGATACCGCCGCACCATAGAATGCCTTCATCAGCGCCAGCGCCTCGGGCCCGTCGCCGGCGACGACCTTCGGGATCGTGGCGGTATGATAATGCTGGTTGCCGGGATCCTCGCGCTCCGGCGAGAAGCCGACGAAGAAGTCCGAGCCGGATTTCAGCCCGGTGCCTTCGAGAATGACCTTCACCACGTCATCGGTCGTGCCGGGATAGGTGGTCGATTCCAGCACGACGAGCTGACCGGGGCGCAAATGCGCGGCGATCGAGCGCGACGTCGCCTCGACGAAGGAAAGGTCGGGATCGCGATGCTTGGTGAGCGGCGTCGGCACGCAGATGATGACAACGTCGCACTCGGCAAGTCCGGCGAAATCGTTCGTCGCCTTGAAGCGGCCGGCATCGATCTCGGCCGAAAGTGCTGCGTCGGTCACCGAGTCGATATAGGAGCGGCGGGCATCGAGCGCCACCATCTTGCCCGGGTCGATGTCGAAGCCGGTGACAGCAAAGCCGCTGCGCGCCACCGCCATCGCCAGCGGCAGGCCGACATAGCCAAGCCCGATGATGCCGGCGCGAGCCGTGCGAGTTTCGATCTTCTGCAAAAGCGTATCGAAGGAGGAGCTGGCCAAGGCGGGATCTTTCAAACGGGGAAGAGAAGGTTGATCTAATGCATGATCCAGGCAAATTAAACCCAGGCGCGGATCTTCCTCTCACGCTGGCGGTGCTGCTGTCCTGTTCGCGTCGATGACTGCCCCTCGTCAACCGATCTCCTAACAGCACAACACCCTTGGTCGGGTGTTGCGGAAATGACTCAGGCCATGCTGTTTGCTGCAACTTCAGCGCACAAAAAAATATAGATCCCATTGTTTCGCACTTGCAGCATCCCTATTTTGACTTTCGATATTGAACCACCTGGAAAGGATTACCCGTCCGATCCCCGACATGGGGAGTCGAGGGGCGCCGCCGCCGGGCTTTCGGCGGATCCGTTGACACAATAATACCGCTCGTACATCCTGATTTCCTTGTGACCTGCGCATGAAAATGGGCCGGCCGGGGGGACTTTTGGCTCTTGGGGATGGCGTGCCTTATGAGGATCATACCGAGAATGAGCACGATCGAATCCAGCGTGTCGTCCATCCTGTTGGACCGGGTCGCTGAATGGCTGACGAACTCTTCGCTGGCCGGAGACGAGCTTGAAAACATTGTCCGCGGTTTTTGCGAAAGGCTGACTGCCGCGGGCCTGCCGCTCGCGCGCGTGCATCTTTCCTTTTCGATGCTGCACCCGCTCTACGATGCGCTGAGCTTCACCTGGCGGCGCGCCAGCGGCGTCACCATCGAGGGCTTTCGCATGCCCGCGGGGCAAAAGCCGGACCGCTTCCTGCAGAGCCCGTATTATTACCTGCTCGACAACAATCTGCAGCACATCCGCCGCCGGCTGATCCAGGATGGGCCGAACGAATTTCCGATTTTCGAGGACCTGCGCAAGGACGGCATCACCGATTACCTCGCCTTCGTGCAGCCCTTCGGCGACGGCTCGGTGCAGGGCATGATGGGTTCCTGGTCGACGGACCACAACACCGGCTTTTCCGACGACATGATCGATGCGCTGCTCAGGATGCAGAACCATCTGGCGGTCGCCGCCAAGATGGCGGTGCTCGGCAAGCTCGCCAACAACATGCTGACCACCTATCTCGGCGGCGACGCCGGCAAGCGGGTGCTGAACGGCCAAATCCGCCGCGGCGACGGTGAGACGATCCGCGCCGCCCTCGTCATGGGCGACATGCGCGAATCCACCGTCTATGCCGAAAAGGAAGGCCGGCAGGCCTATATCGACACGCTGAACCAGTTCTTCGACGCGATCGCAGCCCCCTTCAACCGCAATGGCGGCGAGATCCTGAGTTTCCTCGGCGACGGCTTTCTCGCCGTCTATCCTTGCGGACGCCATAAGGACCCATCGAAAATTGCCTGCGAGGCGGCGCTTTCGGCCGTGCATCAGGCGCAGGCGCGGGTCGCCGAACTCAACAGGGACCGCGAGCAGAAGGGCCTGACCAGGGTCGGCTACGGCATCGGCCTGCATGTCGGCAACGTCATGTTCGGCAATGTCGGCCTCAAGGACCGCCTGACCTTCTCGGCCTTCGGCTCGGCGGTCAACGAGGTCCAACGTCTGCAGATCCTGACCAAGAAATATGGCCGCGAGGTCGTCGCCAGCCAGGCCTTCGCCGGCTATTGCGGCGGCGAGTGGACGACGCTCGGCGAAGAGAAGCTGCGCGGCATCCGCCAGAAGGTGACGGTGCTGCAGCCGCGCGCGCCGGCGCCGGCGATCAACGTCGACGAGAGCTTCCGCGAGGCCGTGCAGAACGGGCTTTCGGAAGCCGAGCAGGTCATTCTCTTGCATCGCGACGCCAAGAAACATGTCGAGCGCACCAGCATGGAGAAATTCATCCAGTAACGGCCTAGAACCCTTGTCATAATCCGCGCGCCTCGCCTTGGGAACTTCGGCGGGACGTGGGGGTTTTTCTATGATTGTCATCAGCTAGACACCCCGTTTGCGGTACGATAGTGTGACTTAACGGGAACATAGAAGACTGGGGAATTTCATTGGCATGGCGTCTGCAGCGGATCTGTTGCGTATTGAAAATCTCGACGTCTCCTTCTCGGTTTTCGGTGACCGGTTACGGGTCGTAAAACAAGCCAATCTTCGCATTCTTCCGGGTAAGGTCACCGCTCTCGTCGGTGAATCCGGCTCGGGAAAATCGGTGATCAGCCAGTCGATCATGGGGATCCTGCCCAATCCGGCCAAGGCCACGGGCAGCATCCTGTTCACCGATCCGCTCGACGGCTCCACGACCGATATCCTGTCCTTTCCGCGCGACAGCGAGGAAATGCGCGACCTGCGTGGCCGGCGCATGGCGACGATCTTCCAGGAGCCGATGACCTCGCTCTCGCCGCTGCATACGATCGGCAACCAGATCAGCGAAGTGCTGCTGATCCATACCGAAGCCGACAAGCGGGAAGCCCGTGAAAAGACCGAGGAGATGCTCGGCCTGGTCGGCTTCTCCAACCCCCATCGCACCTACGACATGTATCCGTTCGAACTGTCCGGCGGCATGCGCCAGCGCGCGATGATCGCCATGGCGCTGATCTGCAAGCCGGCGCTGTTGATCGCCGACGAGCCGACGACGGCGCTCGACGTGACGATCCAGGCGCAGATCCTGGAATTGCTCCGCGAGCTGCAGGCCAAGCTCGGCATGGCGATGCTGCTCATCACCCACGATCTCGGCATCGTCGCCAACATGGCAGACGAGGTGGTCGTCATCTATCACGGCGAGATCATGGAAGCAGGACCGGTCGAAGCGATCTTCCGCAATCCGCAGCATCCTTATCTCAAGGGCCTGATGGCCGCCGTTCCGCATTTCGACATGAAACCCGGCGAGCGACTGAAAGCGCTGCGCGATGTAACGGTCAATCTCGAAGCCCTGGTCGGCAAGAAGAAGCCGCTGCAGGCGGAGGCGCCGGGCATCCTGCTATCCGTCGCCAACCTCTCGAAGACATACAAGACGCGCAAGCGCGGTTTCTTCGGCAAGCATGAAGCCACCGTCCTGCGGGCCGTCGACGACGTCAGCTTCGACATCCGCCGCGGCGAATGTCTTGGTCTGGTCGGCGAGTCCGGCTGCGGAAAGACGACGCTCAGCAAGATCCTGATGCGCGCCATCACGCCGGACAGCGGCGCGGTGGTGTTCAACGACGGCAAGGAGGTCGTCGACGTCCTCTCCGTCAAGGGCTCCGAACTGCAGGACATGCGCACCAAGATCCAGATGGTGTTCCAGGATCCGGTCTCCTCGCTCTCGCCGCGCATGACGGTGCGCAACATCTTAAGCGAACCGCTCGAGATCCATGACCGCGGCGACAGCGACGAGCGCAAGCGCAAGGTCGAGGGGCTGATGGCGGCAATCGGCCTCGACAAGCGTTATCTCAGCCGTTACCCGCACAGTTTTTCGGGCGGCCAGCGCCAGCGCATCGGTATCGCGCGCGCACTCGCGCTCGGCCCGAAGCTCGTCATTCTCGACGAGCCGGTCTCGGCGCTCGACGTCTCCGTGCAGGCGCAGATCCTCAATCTGTTGAAGGACCTGCAGAAGGAACTGGGGCTTACCTATCTGTTCATTTCGCACAATCTCGCCGTCGTCGATTACATGGCTGACCGCATCGCGGTGATGTGCAAGGGCCGCATCGTCGAGATCGCGCCGCGCGAGATCATCCTGCGCGATCCGGTGCACCCCTATACGAAATCGCTGCTCGCCGCCGTCCCCTTCCCCGATCTCGACCGGCCGCTCGATTTCAAGGCGCTCAGGGAAAACGGCGCCGCCGACAAGCAGAACTGGGGCGTGACCTTCACCGCCGAGCACGACGACGCTTCCGAGCTTGCCTATGCCGACCTCGGCGACGGCCATCTGGTGCGCGCCCGCAAGGGCGCCGATATCAGGGAGTTGCGCTGATGGTGACGCGTCGCGTCTTTCTCGGCGGCCTCGTCGGTGCTGCGATCGCGCCCGCGGTGCTTCGCGCCGGACAGGCCAGCGAGCCGGAATTCCTCAAGGAGCGGCTGACATCAGGCAGCCTGCCGCCGATGGCCGAGCGCATTCCCGCCCGCCCGCGTATCGTCAATCTCAAGGAGATGGGGCTCGAACCCGGTGCCTACGGCGGCACGGTGCGCACCATCATCGGCAGCCAGCGCGACATCCGCTTCATGACGATCTACGGCTATGCCCGCCTGGTCGGCTACAACAAGCACCTGCAGTTCCAGCCGGACATCCTGGCTTCCTTCCAGTCCGAGGACGACACGGTCTTCACCTTCACGCTGCGCGAGGGCCATAAATGGTCCGACGGCCAGCCGTTCACGGCCGACGATTTCCGCTACTGGTGGGAAGACGTCATCCTGAACGACAAGCTGACGCCCGGCGGCGGCGCGCTGGAGCTTCGTCCGCACGGCAGCCTGCCGCGCTTCGAAATGCTCGATCCGCTGACCGTGCGCTACACCTGGGAAAAACCCAACCCGATGTTCCTGCCGACGCTGGCCGGCCCGCAGCCGCTCGTCATCTTCGGCCCCGGTCATTATCTCAAGCAGTTCCACAAGAAATTCCAGCCCGACCAGGCGAAGATGGACGAGATGATGAAGACCTACCGCGTCAAGAAGTGGCAGGATCTGCACATCAAGATGGCGCGTTCCTACCGTCCGGAAAATCCGAACCTGCCGACGCTCGATCCCTGGCGCAATACGACGCCGCTGCCGTCCGAGCAGTTCGTCTTCGAGCGTAACCCGTTCTTCCACCGCGTCGACGAGACCGGCAGGCAGCTTCCCTATCTCGACCGTTTCATCCTCAACGTCTCCTCCTCGTCGATCATCGCCGCCAAGGCCGGTGCGGGCGAAGCCGACCTGCAGGTAACCGGCATCGATTTCAACGACTATACCTTCCTGAAGGAGGCCGAGAAGCGCTTCCCGGTGAAGGTCAATCTCTGGAAGCTCGCGCGCGGCTCGCGCATCACGCTGCTGCCGAACCTCAACTGCGCCGACGAGGTATGGCGCGGCCTCTTCCGCGACGTGCGCCTGCGCCGCGCTCTGTCGCTGGCGATCGACCGGCACGAGGTCAACATGGTCGCCTTTTACGGCCTCGGCACGCCAAGCGCCGATACCGTCCTGCCCGACAGCCCGCTCTTCAAGCAGGAATATGCCGACGCCTTCGTGAAGTTCGATCCCGACGAGGCCAACCGTCTGCTCGACGAGCTCGGCTTGACCAAACGCGGCGACGACGGCATGCGGCTGCTGCCCGACGGGCGGCGCGCCGAGATCACCGTCGAGACCGCCGGCGAGAGCAATCTCGACACCGACGTGCTGGAGCTGGTGCACGACCACTGGGCCAATATCGGCCTGGCGCTCTATACCCGGACCTCGCAGCGCGACGTCTTCCGCAACCGCGCCATGAGCGGTTCGATCATGATGTCGATCTGGTACGGCCTCGACAATGGCGTGCCGACGGCCGACATGTCGCCGGCAGGCCTTGCGCCGACGCTCGACGATCAGCTGCAATGGCCGCTCTGGGGCATGCATTACCTTTCCGCCGGCCAGGAGGGCGTCGCACCGGATCTGCCGGAGGCAGCCGAACTCGTCGACCTGCTCAGCCAATGGGGCTCGACGGCGAAATTCGAGGAGCGCCAGCTGATCTGGCACAAGATGCTGGCGCTCTATACGCAGCAGGTGTTCTCGATCGGCCTCATCAACAGCACGCTGCAGCCCGTTCTTTGCGCCGCCAAACTGCAGAACCTGCCGGAGAAAGCGCTCTACGGCTTCGATCCCACCTCCTATCTCGGCGTCTACATGCCGGATGCATTCTGGTACAAGGAGGCCTGAGGCGTGCTCAGATACATTCTCTGGCGCATCGCCGCCATGGTGCCGACACTCTTCGTCATTTCGGCGCTGGTCTTCACCATCATCGAATTGCCGCCCGGCGACTTCTTCGAGAGCCAGATCGCCGAGCTGCGTGCCTCCGGCGAGACCGCCAACCTCCAGGAAATCGAGGAGATGCGCCAGCAATACGGCTTCGACAAGCCGGAGATCGTGCGCTATTTCTACTGGGTCGGCGGCATGCTGCACGGCGATTTCGGCTATTCCTTCGAATACCAGCTGCCGGTCTCCGACGTGGTCGGCGATCGTCTCTGGCTGACGATGCTCGTCTCCTTCACGACGATCCTGCTCACCTGGCTGATCGCCTTTCCGATCGGCATCTATTCGGCCACGCACCAGTACAGCTGGGGTGATTACGGGCTGACCTTCCTCGGCCTGCTCGGCATCGCCGTTCCGAACTTCATGCTGGCGCTGATCCTGATGTATTTCGCCAATATCTGGTTCGGCATCTCGATCGGCCATCTGATGGATCAGCAATATATCTCGGCGCCGATGAGCTGGGAGAAGGCGCGGTCGATCCTCTCTCACCTGTGGATCCCCGTGATCATCGTCGGCACGGCCGGCACGGCCGGCATGATCCGGCGGCTGCGCGCCAACCTGCTCGACGAGATGCAGAAGCAGTATGTCGTCACCGCCCGCGCCAAGGGCCTGCCGCCGCTGAAGGCGCTGGTCAAATACCCGCTGCGCATGGCGCTCAACTTCTTCGTCGCCGATATCGGCTCGATCCTGCCGTCGATCATCTCGGGCGCCGAGATCGTCGCGATCGTGCTGTCGCTGGAAACGACGGGGCCGATGCTCATCAAGGCGCTGCAGAGCCAGGACATGTATCTGGCCGGCTCCTTCCTGATGTTCCTGGCCTTCCTCAACGTCATCGGCGTGCTGATCTCCGACATCGCGCTCGGCTTCCTTGATCCCCGCATCCGTCTGCAAGGCAGGAGCACCAAATAATGTCGCCCCTTCCCGCACCCGGCGCGCCGCTTCCGCACTACGTCTCGACCGCTCCTTTCGATCCGCTTGCGACCGAATCGATGACGTCGGCGCAATCGCGCATCCATCTCGCCTCGCAAAAGCAGCTGATGTGGTGGAAATTCAAGCAGCACAAGCTCGCCTTGATCTCCGGCATCTTTCTCGCCGCCGTCTACCTGATGATCCTGATCGTCGAGTTCCTGGCGCCCTACGGCCTGCACACGCGCAATGTCGATTTCATCCACGCGCCGCCGCAGGCCGTCCATTTCTTCGACAAGGGCAGCTTCGTCGGTCCCTTCGTCTACGGCCGCGGCATGACGCTCGATCTCGACACGCTGCACCGTGTCTATACCGACCGGCCGAACGACGTGCAGCCGATCCGTTTCTTCTGCCGCGGCGATGCCTATAAATTCTGGGGCGTTGTGGCCTCGAACTATCATCTCGTCTGCCCGGCGATCGGCGGCCAGATGTTCCTGCTCGGCACCGACCGGCTCGGCCGTGACGTGCTCTCACGCATCCTCTACGGCGCGCGCATATCGTTGACGATCGGCCTGATCGGCATTTCGATCAGCTTCGTGCTCGGTATCGTCATCGGCGGCCTTGCCGGTTATCGCGGCGGCATTTTCGATCTCATCGTCCAGCGCCTGATCGAAGTGCTGCAATCGCTGCCGAGCCTGCCGCTGTGGATGGCGCTGGCTGCCATCATGCCGGTGACCTGGAGCCCGATCGTCATCTATTTCGGCATCACCGTCATCCTCGGCATCATCGACTGGACGGGGCTCGCGCGTGCCGTGCGCTCCAAACTCCTGGCGCTGCGCGAGGAGGATTATGTCCAGGCCGCACAGCTGATGGGCGCCAGCACGCCGCGCATCATCGGCCGGCATCTGGTGCCGGGCTTCATGTCGCATCTCATTGCTTCGGCGACGATTTCAATCCCCGGCATGATCCTTGGGGAGACCGCGCTCTCCTTCCTCGGCCTCGGCCTTCGTCCGCCGATCACCAGCTGGGGCATTCTGCTGACCGAGGCAAAAAGCGTCAGCGTCATCGCCTTCTATCCCTGGCTGCTCTATCCGATCATTCCTGTTGTTCTTGTCATTTTGGCGTTCAACTTTCTGGGAGACGGCTTGCGTGACGCGGCAGATCCCTACAAATAGCAGGAAACGCGGCGGCGCATCACCGCACCGCCCCCACCTCTTGGCCTCCGGACGGTGGGGTTACTAACTATGTTGCTGACCCCAGAAGGGATGCCCATGTCCAGACGTCTCGAAGATGCGCGCATCCTCATGTACAGCCACGACACCTTCGGTCTCGGCCATCTGCGCCGCTGTCGCGCCATTGCCCATGCGCTGGTCGAGGATTATCGCGGCCTCAATATTCTGATCATTTCGGGTGCCACCATCGCCGGCGCCTTCGACTACCGGGCCCGTGTCGACTTCGTGAAGATCCCGAGCGTCATCAAGCTCCGCAACGGCGAATATACCTCGCTCGCCAGCCATATCGACCTGCACGAGACGCTGAAGATGCGCGAATCGAGCATTCGCCACACGGCCGAGACCTTCCAGCCCGATATCTTCATCGTCGACAAGGAACCGATGGGATTGAAGGGTGAGGTCGAGGATACGCTCGCCTATCTCAAGGCCCGCGGCACCGTCCTGGTGCTGGGGCTGCGCGAGATCATGGACGCGCCGCATCTGCTCGAGGCCGAGTGGAAGAAGAACAGCGTCATGCAGAAGATCGACCAGTATTACGACAGCGTCTGGGTCTATGGTCCGCCGGATTTCTACGATCCGCTGATCGGCCTCGACGTCCCGGCCAGCCTGCGCCGGAAGATGGATTTCGTCGGCTTCCTGCAGCGCAGCGTCTCCAAGGGCAAGACCTCGATCAACGCCCGCAAGGACAATTACATCCTCGTCACCACGGGCGGCGGCGGCGACGGCTCCGATCTCGTCCATGACGTCATGAACGCCTACGAGGCCGATCCGACGCTGACGCAAAAGGCGCTCGTCGTGCTCGGGCCCTATATGCCGGCCGCCGAGCGCGCCAAGCTGGTGCAGAAGGGCGAAGCCATCTCCTATATCGAGGTGATCGAGTTCGACAACCACATGGAAGAGCTGATCGACGGCGCGACCGGCGTCGTTGCCATGGGCGGTTATAACACCTATTGCGAGATCCTCTCCTTCGACAAGCCAGCCCTCATCGTGCCGCGCGTCAAGCCCCGCGAAGAGCAGCTGCTGCGCGCCCTGCGGGCAAGCGAGCTCGGCCTCGTCGACATGCTGCTGCCGGATCAGTCGGTCGACCCCACGATCATGGCCGAAGCGCTGAAGCGTCTGCCTTCGCGCCAGCCGCCGTCGAAGAGCGGCGGCAATATGCGTCTCGAAGGGCTGGACCATATCTCGCAGACCGTCGGCCGTTGGATCGACGGCCGCGGCAGCCACCTTTCCCTCGTCGGCGCGGAATAGGGCACGGCCTTGCCGCCACGCCGCAAGATCCTCGTCGTGCTGAAGGGCTATCCCCGCCTTTCGGAAACCTTCATTGCCCAGGAGCTGCTCGGCCTCGAAAAGGCCGGCTTCGACCTGACGCTGATTTCCATGCGCCGGCCGACCGACAAGAAGCGCCATCCCGTGCATGAGGAGATCCGGGCGCGTGTCGTCTATCTGCCGGAATATCTGCACGAGGAGCCGATCCGCGTGCTGAAGGGCCTCATCGCCGGCCTCTCCAAACCCGGCTTCCAGGCACTGATGAAACGCTTCCTCGCCGACCTCAAGCGCGACATCTCCCGCAACCGCTTCCGCCGCCTCGGCCAGGCGCTGGTGCTGGGGCGCGAATGGCCGGATAGGGGCGAATGGCTGCATGCCCATTTCATCCACACGCCGGCCTCGGTGACGGAATATGCCAGCATCCTCACGGGCACGCCCTGGACCTGTTCGGCGCATGCCAAGGACATATGGACGTCGCCCGACTGGGAGCTGAACGAGAAACTCGGCAGCGCCCGCTGGACCGTCACCTGCACCAGGACGGGCTACGACCATATGCGCGCGCTGACGTCACGCAAGGACGCCGTGCACTTGAGTTACCACGGTCTCGATCTCGCCCGCTTCGGCCACTTTGCCGGCGAGCGTTCGGACCGGACCGGCAGCGAACCCGACGATCCGGCCTTCATCCTCAGCGTCGGCCGCGCCGTCGAAAAGAAGGGTTACGACGTGCTGCTGCGCGCACTGGCGCTGCTGCCCGCCGAGCTTCACTGGCGCATGGACCATATCGGCGGCGGCGAGGAGCTTGCGAAACTGAAGGCGCTGGCCACCGAACTCGGGATCTCCGGCCGCATCGTCTGGAAGGGCGCCATGGCCCAGGAAGACGTGCTCGATCATTACCGCCGCGCCGACGTCTTCGCGCTTGCCTGCCGGATCGCCGCCAACGGCGACCGCGACGGCCTGCCGAACGTCCTGGTCGAGGCCTCGAGCCAGCGGCTGGTCTGCCTGTCGACCGAAGTATCCGGTGTGCCGGAACTGCTGAAGAACAGTGAAAACGGCCTCGTCGTACCGCCAGACGACCCGGCGAAGCTCGCCGCAGCGCTGGAGGCGGCGATCCGCGACCCGGCACTGCGCAAGCGGCTCGGCGATGCCGCCGAACGCCAGGTGCGCCAATATTTCGACTATCACTCCAGCATCAGACAGCTCACCGGCCTGTTCGAGGCCGAATGGCAGAAGGCGTCATGACGGCACCGCGCATCTTCTTCTACGTCCAGCACCTGCTCGGCATCGGTCACATCGCCCGCGCCAGCCGCATCGCCAACGCGCTGATCAAGGACGGTTTCGACGTCACGGTCGTGACCGGCGGCCTGCCGGTGCCGGGCTTTCCGGGCGAAGGCGTAAAGACCGCGGCCCTGCCGGCTGTCGTTGCCAGCAATGCCGGTTTTTCCGGTCTCGCCGATGCCGATGGCCGGCCGGCCGACGAGGATTTCCTCCATGCCCGCCGCCAGCTGCTACTCGATGCCTTTCATGCCGCAAGGCCCGATGTCGTCATCATCGAAGCCTTCCCGTTTGGCCGGCGACAGATGCGCTTCGAACTGCTGCCGCTGCTCGAGGCGATCGACAAGGCAGAACCGCGGCCGAAACTTCTAAGCTCGGTGCGCGACATCCTGCAGGAAAACCGCAAGGCCGGCCGCGACGCGGAGACCGCCACGCTGGTCAAGGATCATTTCGATGCCGTGCTCGTCCACGGCGATCCGGATTTCGTCAGGCTTGAGGACACCTTCCCGCTGACGTCAGAGATCGCCGACAGGCTGCGTTATACCGGCCTCGTCGCAGCCCCGCCGGCGCCCGAACCGACCGAGACATTCGACATCATCGCATCGGCGGGCGGCGGCGCCGTCGGCGCCGCGCTGATCGGCGCGGCAAAGCAGGCGGCAGCGCTGCTGCCCGACGATCTTCGCTGGCTGCTGGTCGCGGGCCCGAACCTGCCTGAGGCCGATTTCGCCGCGCTGCTGGAGGGCGCGGCCCCGAATGTGACGCTGGTGCGCTTCCGCAAGGATTTTCCCTCGCTGCTTCGCGGCGCCAAGGTGTCGATCTCACAGGCAGGCTACAACACGGTCGGCGATCTCCTGCGCACCCAATGCCGGGCGATCCTCATCCCTTTCGTCGCCGGCGGCGAGACCGAGCAGACGGTGCGCGCCGAACGGCTGCAGGCGCTCGGCCTTGCCGATATCCTGCCGGAAACGGGCCTGTCGGCGGGCCATGTGAAAGAGGCGGTCGAAAAGGCGCTCGCCGCTCAGCCACGGGGGCCGGTCTCGCTCGACCTCGACGGGGCGGAGAAAACCGCCTCCATCATTCGCTCCATGATTGCCGAATCCCTCGCCTAATCCAAAATTCCTGTGGTATAAGCAATGTTCCGGCGAGAATCGGCACTTTTGCAGCCGGTCCTTTCGCCTTGTTTTCATTGCGATATCGGCGGTCCGGCTGCATGATCCTGTCCTTAGAATTCCTCCCCGTCCCGGCGCCCGGACCGCGCCCCCGGAATTTCCCAGCAAGCTGACGGTTAGCCATGGAAAAAAGCCTCGCCCGCTACATCTGGAAGAACACGCGGCTGCAGCAGCTGTGGATTCTGGCTGTCGTCGCCGCCTCGATGGTGCCCTACTTCCTGTCCTTCGACCTGCCGAAGCAGATCGTCAACGGACCGATCCAGGGTGACGGCTTCGAGGGCCCGGGCGCGACGCAGACCTTCATGCACATTGCCTACGACCTGCCTCTGATCGGCCATGTCGAATTCTTTCAAGGGTTGCAGCTCAACCGCTTCCAGATGTTGATGGCCCTCAGCCTGGTGTTTCTGGCGCTGGTGGTGCTGAACGGCCTCTTCAAATTCTACATCAACACCTATAAGGGCCGGCTCGGCGAGCGCATGCTGCGCCGTATCCGCTTCGAGCTGATCGACCGGGTGCTGCGCTTTCCGCCCATTCACTTCAAGCGGGTAAAATCGGCCGAAATCGCCACCATGATCAAGGACGAGGTGGAGCCGATGGGCGGCTTCACCGGCGATGCCTTCGTCTCCCCTGCCCTTCTCGGCGGCCAGGCGATCACGGCGCTCGCCTTCATCATCGTCCAGAATTTCTGGCTCGGCATGATCGCCGCCGGCATTGTCGGCGTGCAGGCGATCGTCATTCCGCGCATGCGCAAGCGCCTGCTCGAACTCGGCCGCCAGCGGCAGCTGACGGCGCGCGAGCTCTCCGGCCGCGTCGGCGAAATCGTCGAGGGCATCGGCACGATCCACGGCAACGACACATCCAACCTCGAACGCGCCGACATCGCCTCGCGGCTCGGCCGGATCTTCTCGATCCGCTACGACCTTTACCAGTGGAAGTTCCTGGTGAAGTTCATCAACAATTTCCTCGCCCAGGTCACGCCTTTCCTGTTTTACGCGATCGGCGGCTATCTGGCGCTGCAGGGCCGGCTCGACATCGGCCAGCTGGTCGCCGTCATATCAGCCTACAAGGACCTGCCCGGTCCGCTGAAGGAACTGATCGACTGGGACCAGATGCGCCAGGACGTGCAGGTGAAGTACCAGCAGGTCTACGAGCAGTTCAATGTCGAGCCGCTGATCGACAGCCGCATCCAGGAACTCGCAACCGCCCCGGTCGGCGCGCTGACGGGCGCGTTCGTGGTCACCAACCTGTCGCTCTCAGACGACAGCGGCGCCCGCCTCGTCGACCACGTTTCCGTCGAGATCAAGCCGAACGAGACGGTGGCGATCGTCGGGCCGAACGGCAGCGGCGCGGAAGCCTTCGCCGAAGCGCTCGGCCGCATGGTCTGGCCAGACTCCGGCCGCATCACCATCGACGGCCGCGATCTCCTCGAGATGCCGGAATCGATCACCGGCCGGCGCATCTCCTATGCCTCGTCCGACACCTTCTTCTTCCACGGCACGCTCGCCAGCAATCTGCTCTACGGCCTGAAACATGCGCCGATGACCGATCCCGTGTACGACGAGCGGGAAGCGCTGGAGTATAAATGGCATTCCGCCGAGGCGGAGAAGGCCGGCAACCCGACGCTCGACCTCAACAGCGACTGGGTGGACTACAAGGCCGCCGGCGCCAGCGGGCCCGAGGACATTCTAAAAGCGATCCGCCCGGTGCTCGACGCCGTCCTGATCTCGCAGGACATCCTCGACCTGGCGCTGCGCTCGACCGTCAACACCGACGTGCATGTGGCGCTCGGCGACCACGTCGTGGCGCTACGCGCCTCGCTCAGGGACCGGCTGCGCGACGAGGGGCTCGACACCATCGTCGTGCCTTTCGATTTCGATGCCTATAACGCCCAGGCGACGGTCGGCGAGAACCTGCTCTTCGGCACGATGAAGCGGCCTTTGATGACCAACCGCAGGCTTGCCGCGCATCCCTATTTCCAGCAGCTCTTCCGTGAGACCGGGCTCAGCACCGATCTCTACGACATGGGCCTCGAGATCGCCGAGAACGCGGTGGAACTCTTCCACGACCTGCCGCCGGACCATCCTTTCTTCCAGCAGCTGACCTTCATGACGGCCGACGACATTCCGACCTACCAGGCGCTGCTGCAGAAGCTGCAAAGCCGCCGCTTCGAGGACGCCACGCCCGAGGAGCGTTCGGCCATCATCCGGCTGAGTTTTGCCTATATCGAGCCGCGCCACCGCTTCGGCTTGCTGACGAACGAGCTGATGGACAAGATCGTCAGCGCCCGCAAGCAGTTCCACGAGCATATTCCGGCCGATCTCGCCGAGCTGATCGAGCGCTACGACGCCGAGCGTTTCACCCCGTCGGCAAGCCTGATGGACAATGTGCTTTTTGGCCGTATCGCCTATCAGCAGGCCGACGCCTCCGACCGCCTCCGCGGCATCATGGGCGAACTCTTCGACGCGCTCGATCTTTATGACGACGTGCTGTCGATCGGCCTCGAATTCGACGTCGGCTCCGGCGGCAAACGGCTGACCATGGTGCAGCGGCAGAAGCTGAACCTGGCCCGCGCGCTGTTGAAGCGCTCGGATTATTTCATCTTCAACCGGCCGCTGTCGGCGCTCGACCAGCGCGTTCAGGATCAGATCACCCGCAACATCATCGAGAACCTGCACGAGGAAGGCCATCGGCCGGCGATCATCTGGGTGCTTTCCAATGCCCGGCTGGCGGAGATGTTCGACCGGATCCTGCTCTTCGACCGCGGCGGATTGGCGGAAGCCGGAAACTTTCCGGAACTTTCCGAGAAAAACGGGATGTTCAAGGAACTGTTATCGTAATATTCTATAGGGGCGGCGATGGTGGGTGTTCCCGATGGGAACGCCTCGGAGTTTGAAGATGCCTGGTCCCGTGGGACCCTGCATCAGGGGATTGAAACGCTCATGCTGTTGAGAGACGAAGTCGAAATGCTGCGAAGGGTGCCGATCTTTTCAAGGATCGCGCCAGCAAAGCTCAAGCTTTTGGCCTTTACCTCCGATCGCATGACCTATAAGGCCGGGCAGGACCTCTTCCATCAGGGCGATGTCGGTGATGCCGCCTATGTCATCCTCACGGGTACGGCCGATATCGTCGTCGCCTCGCCGGCGGGCGAGATCAAGGTCGCTGACGTCGAACCCAATTCCATCGTCGGCGAAATCGCCATTCTCTGCGATGTCTCGCGCACGGCAACGGTGCGCGCCACCTCGCCGCTCGAAGTGCTGCGCATCAGCAAGGAGCACTTTCTGAAGCTGCTCAGCGATTTTCCGGAGATGGCCGTGGAAATCATGCGGGTGCTGGCCGACCGCCTGAACCACACCACGGCGGAACTGACCGCGGCCCGGGCGGCGAAACAGCCGCAAATGGCGCAGTAAAAACGCGTTCAGCGTTTCGGCGGCCATTGCTGGGCACCATGGAGAAGGCGCAAAATTTCTACCTGTGCGTTTCTGTCGATGCGATAGATCAGCAGAAATGCAGTGCGCGGAATGACCAATTCCCGCGTTCCGTCGAGACGGCCACCGCGTCCTGCTTCGGGGTGATCGCCAAGTATTTGGGCTTGATGTCGGATGACATCATCCAATGCGATTGCAGCCTTTGGATTTTCAGCAAAGATGTGCCGGATCTGACCTTCCCGATCCAGGAGAGCCTGCTGCAGCCATTTGACGATCAAGAAGCCTTATCTCCGGATTCCAACTGCGCGAACAGTTCGGCCCGAAGCTTGTCCATTCGCTCTTCGGCCTCCTGCGCACTTATCCAGACAGCGTTCGGATCATCGGCTTCCCGGATCGCCTCCTCGACCTGTTTGCGGAACCACTTGTCGTATTCCGCCGCCTCATGAGTACGACGCAGAGCTGCGGCCCGATCCGGCCGCGATGCCGTCTCCGGAGCGTAACCGGCCGCATCGACTTCGAACCGCGAGATGCCGACATCCTTGAGATAAGTAACCAAGGTATCCATGCGCTTGAACACGCGCACCTGCCGGCTGCGTTGGGCGGCAAGCGGGCGCTCGACCTTGCCGTATCGGATGACGACGGACCAGCCGCCGGTCTTGCCAACGACATGCGCGGCATCGACCGATCCTGCTTCGACAAGGCGCGAAAGGGTCGTATGATCGATGGTTTCCGCGGTCATGGCATATCCTCGTTCAGGCCGATTAGGATATGCATTTAATTATAGATTGCAATGCATTCAATAATTAGAACCGCGCTGCCCGAAAACGAAAGCCTGCATGGTTTTCCATGCAGGCCGGTATGTGCAAGTCCGTCTATTCGCGCTGTTCCAGTGCCCTGCTGAAGGCGAGGGCTGCAAGCGTGCAGATGGCGCCGGACAGCAGGTAGTAGCCGACGAAGGTCAGGCCGAAGCGGCTGGAAAGGCTGAGCGCCACCAGCGGCGCAAAACCGGCGCCGATCAACCAGGCAAGATCCGAGGTGAAGGCTGCACCCGTATAGCGATAGCCGCGGCCAAAGCGGGACGAGATCGAGCCCGTCGCCTGGCCGAAGGAAAGGCCGAGCACGCCGAAGCCGATGATGACGAAAGCGTCATGGCCGCTATTGCCGGATGCAATCAGGCTCGGCCCGATAAAGCTGAAGACGGCGATGATGACGGCGCAGATTGCAAGCTGGGCGCGCCGGCCGATACGGTCGGCGATCAGGCCCGAGGCGATGATGGTGATGATGCCGACCGCGGCGCCGACCACCTGCACCACCATGAAGGCGCCGATCGGCTGGTTGCCGTAAAGGCTCATCCAGCCGAGCGGGAAGATGGTGACGAGGTGGAACATGGCAAAACTCGCGAGCGGCACGAAGGCGCCGATCAGGATGTCGCGGCCGTGAACGCGTAGCACATCGAGGATAGGGGCTGCTTCCAGCTCGTGCTGTTCCAGCAGCGTGCCGAATTCCTTGGTCATGACGAGGCGCAACCGCGCAAACAGTGCCACGACGTTGATCGCGAAGGCGACGAAGAAGGGATACCGCCAGCCCCAGGAGAGGAAATCCTCACTGGAAAGATTGGCGACGAAATAACCGAACAGGGTGCTGGCCAGCGCAAAGCCGATCGGCGCGCCGAGCTGCGGGATCATCGCATACCAGCCGCGGTGCTTGGCCGGCGCGTTGAGCGCAAGCAGCGAGGCAAGGCCGTCCCAGGCGCCGCCGAGCGCGAAGCCCTGGCCGAGACGGAAAAGCGCCAGCAATGCGATCGACCAGGCGCCGATCTCCTCGTAACCCGGCAGGAAGGCGATCGAGGCGGTGGAGCCGCCGAGCAGGAAGAGCGCGATCGTCAGCTTGGTGCCACGGCCGTACAGCCGGTCGATCGTCATGAAGACGACGGAGCCGACGGGGCGGGCCAGGAAGGCCAGCGAGAAGATGGCGAAGGAATAGAGCGTACCCGTCAGCCTGTCCGGCGCGAAGGGAAAGATCAGCTGTGGAAAGACCAGGACCGAAGCGAGGCCGTAAACGAAGAAATCGAAGAATTCCGACATGCGGCCGATCACCACGCCGATGGCGATACTACCAGGCGAAACCGGTTTGTCGTCGTGAATGCGCCGCGCGTCGCGTTCCAGCGACGACGACGATGGTCCATAATTCGATGTTGTAGCCATAAAACGCCTCCCTCGTTGAAGCGCTTTCGGCAAGGCGCCTCAGCCTGATCTTGATCAAACCCGCAGGCTTATCAAGTCCGTAAGACGTAAATAGTTCATCATGGCGGCTCAAAATGAGGCGTGGGCGGAAAAAATAGCGTGATCCGACCGGCGATTTTCGGATGGGAACGCTGGCATGGCCGGCTCTGGCGGATATATTGATTGAAACATGCGCTCGCCAAAGAATCCTTCTTGATTTCATCAGGATTTCAAAGCTGTAGTGCAACACGATTTATGCCGCGATGCGGCATGCTTGCTGCACTGCGACCAAACACCTCATGTCGCTATCAGGTCCAGTGCGTTAGTCGCGGAACGAACGAAACAACAAGAGCTTAGAGACGTGCTAAAACTCGTGAAGTTTTCCCGCCTTCTATCCGTCTTGCCGCTGCTTTTCCTGGCAGGATGCAACATGGTGGTCATGGCGCCATCAGGCGACATCGCCGCGCAACAGCGCGATCTCATCGTCATCTCGACGGTGCTGATGCTTTTGATCATCATCCCGGTGATCTTCCTGACGCTGTTCTTCGCCTGGCGCTACCGCCGCTCCAATACGGCCGCCACCTACGCGCCGGAATGGCACCATTCGACCCGCCTCGAAATCGTGATCTGGGCGGCGCCGCTCGCGATCATCATCGCGCTCGGCGCCGTGACCTGGATTTCCACCCATAAGCTCGATCCCTACCGCCCGCTCGACCGCCTCGATGCGGAGCGCGCCATTCCGGCCGATGCCAAGCCGTTGAACGTCGAGGTCGTGGCGCTCGACTGGAAGTGGCTGTTCTTCTATCCCGATCTCGGCATCGCCACCGTCAACGAACTCGCCGCCCCGGTCGACATGCCGATCAATTTCAAGATCACCGCCTCCTCGGTGATGAATTCCTTCTATATCCCTGCCCTGGCCGGCCAGATCTATGCGATGCCCGGCATGGAGACGAAGCTGCACGCCGTCATCAACAAGCAAGGCGAATATGAGGGCTTCTCCGCCAATTACAGCGGAAGCGGCTTCTCGCACATGCGCTTCAAGTTCCACGGCCTTACCCAAGAGGGCTTTGACGCCTGGGTGGCGCAGGTCAAGCAGCAGGGCACGATGCTCAACCGCGACGCCTATCTGAAGCTCGAGAAGCCGAGCGAAAAGGAGCCGGTGCGTTATTATGCCGGCGCCGATGCCGACCTCTACAACGCCATCCTCAACATGTGCGCCGCTCCGGGCAAGATGTGCATGAACGAGATGATGCATATCGACATGATGGGCGGCGGCGGCAAGGAAAGTGCCGAGAACCGCGAGAAGCTGCGATACGACGACCGTCATGCCGACGAAGGCATCGTGGCGCCCGCCGCCACCGTGCCGGCGACCGGGGCTCCGGCACGCAGCGAGCCCGCCGAGCGGACCGACGGCAACAACATGCAGCACGACATGCCCGGCATGCCTAGCACGCCCGGAATGGACATGCAGCACGAGGGTCATTCCATGCCCGGCATGAGCAATGGCGCCGATCCGGCGCCGGCGCAGCTCAACAACAACAATTAACCTGGCGCTTTGCGTCGCGAGACATAATGAACGGGTTGTTCCATGTTTTCCAATCCTGACCTCCTGAAGTTCGTCTTCGGCCGGTTGACCCTCGATGCCATCCCCTATCACGAGCCGATCCTGGTCGTGACCTTCATCGGCGTCGTCATCGGCGCCCTCGCGGTGCTCGGCATCATCACCTATTTCAAGTTCTGGGGTCCGCTCTGGCGCGACTGGATCTGCAGCGTCGATCACAAGAAGATCGGCATCATGTATGTGATCCTCGCCGTCATCATGCTGTTGCGCGGCTTCTCCGACGCGATCTTGATGCGCATCCAGCAGGCGATCGCCTTCAACGGTTCGGAGGGCTATCTGCCGCCGCACCATTACGACCAGGTCTTCACCGCCCACGGCGTCATCATGATCTTCTTCGTGGCGATGCCCTTCGTCACCGGTTTGATGAACTTCGTGGTGCCGCTGCAAATCGGCGCGCGCGACGTCTCCTTCCCCTTCCTCAACAACTTCTCGTTCTGGATGACCACCGCCGGCGCGATCATCATCATGCTGTCGCTGTTCATCGGCGAATTCGCCCAGACCGGCTGGCTCGCCTACCCGCCGCTATCGGGCGCGGCCTACAGTCCGGGCGTCGGCGTCGACTACTATATCTGGGGCCTGCAGGTGGCCGGTGTGGGAACGACGCTTTCGGGAATCAACCTGATCGCCACCATCGTCAAGATGCGTGCTCCGGGCATGACCTTCATGAAGATGCCGGTCTTCACCTGGACGGCGCTTTGCACCAACGTGCTCATCGTCGCCTCCTTCCCGATCCTGACGGCAACGCTGGCCCTCCTGTCACTCGACCGCTATGCCGGGACGAACTTCTTCACCAACGACCTTGGCGGCAATCCGATGATGTACATCAACCTCATCTGGATCTGGGGCCATCCGGAGGTCTATATCCTCGTGCTGCCGGCCTTCGGCATCTTCTCGGAAGTCGTCGCCACCTTCTCCGGCAAGCGCCTCTTCGGCTACGCCTCGATGGTCTACGCGACCTGCGTGATCATGATTCTGTCCTACATCGTCTGGCTGCACCACTTCTTCACCATGGGCTCGGGCGCCAGCGTCAACTCCTTCTTCGGCATCACCACGATGATCATCTCGATCCCGACGGGGGCGAAGATTTTCAACTGGCTCTTCACCATGTATCGCGGCCGCATCCGATTTGAGGTGCCGATGCTGTGGACGGTCGGCTTCATGGTGACCTTCGTCATCGGCGGCATGACCGGCGTCATGCTTGCCGTGCCGCCGGCCGACTTCGTGCTGCACAATTCGCTGTTCCTCATCGCCCACTTCCACAACGTCATCATCGGCGGCGTTCTCTTCGGCATGTTCGCCGGCGTGAACTACTGGTTCCCGAAGGCCTTCGGCTTCAAGCTCGATCCCTTCTGGGGCAAGATGAGCTTCTGGTTCTGGCAGATCGGCTTCTGGTTCGCCTTCATGCCGCTCTACGTGCTCGGCCTGATGGGTGTCACCCGCCGCGTCAGCCAATTCGAGGACCCGTCGCTGCAGATCTGGTTCATAATCGCCGCCTTCGGCGTCGGCCTGATCGCGCTTGGCATCGCCGCCTTTCTCATCCAGATCGTCGTCAGCTTCATGAAACGCGAGGAATTGCGTGACGATAGCGGCGATCCCTGGGACGGCCGCACGCTGGAATGGTCGACATCCTCGCCGCCGCCGGATTACAACTTCGCCTTCACGCCTGTCGTGCACGATCATGACAGCTGGTACGACATGAAGAACCGTGGTTATGCGCGTCCGCTGGAAGGCTTCCGGCCGATCCACATGCCGAGGAATACCGGCACCGGCGCGATTCTGTCGGCCATCAGCGTCGCCCTCGCCTTCGGGCTGATCTGGTATATGTGGTGGCTGGTGGTCGTCTCCTTCGTCGCCATGCTGGTGGTCGCGATCGGTCATACCTTCAACTATGGACGCGATTTCCACATTCCCGCCGAAGAGGTGACCGAAACGGAAGGCAAGCGCACCGCGTTGCTTGCCGAGCAGGTGTGATGACCATGAGCGATCAGACTATCGACACGGCCGAAAAGCCTGAATTCTACCTGACGGAAGACCATCATCCTGAGAACAGCACCAATCTCGGCTTCTGGCTCTACCTGATGAGCGACTGCCTGATTTTCGCGGTGCTGTTTGCAACGCACGGCGTGCTCGGCCGCAACTATGCCGCCGGCCCGTCGCCCGCCGATCTCTTCGACCTGCCGATCGTTGCCCTCAACACCTCGATGCTGCTGTTTTCCTCGATCACCTACGGCTTCGCGATGCTGCAGATGGAGCGCAACGCCAAGGCGGAAACACTGTTCTGGCTTGGTGTGACCGGCCTGTTCGGCGCGGCTTTCATCGGGCTCGAACTCTACGAGTTCATCCACCTGATCCACGAAGGCGCCGGGCCGACGCGCAGCGCCTTCCTCTCCTCCTTCTTCACTCTGGTCGGCACGCACGGACTGCACGTCACCTTCGGCATCATCTGGCTGATCACGCTGATGGTGCAGGTGTCGATGCACGGGTTGATCGAGGCCAACCGCCGCCGCCTGATGTGCCTTTCGATGTTCTGGCACTTCCTCGACGTCGTCTGGATCGGCGTCTTTTCCTTCGTCTATCTGCTGGGAGTTCTCGGATGAGTTCGCAAGCACCTGCCCATGAGGATGCCCACGAGGCTCATCACGGCCACAGCCACGGCCATCAGGCCGGCCATGGCACATTCCGCAGCTACATGACGGGCTTCGTGCTCTCCATCATCCTGACCGCCATTCCCTTCTGGCTTGTCATGTCAGGCGTCTTCGAAAGCCCGGCGGTGACGGCGGTGCTGGTGATGGGCCTCGGCGCGATCCAGATCGTCGTCCATATGGTCTTCTTCCTGCATATGAATACCAGGAGCGAGGGCGGCTGGACGATCATGGCGCTGATTTTCACCCTCATCATCGTTGCCATCGCGCTCTCCGGTTCGCTCTGGGTCATGCATCATCTCAACACCAACATGATGCCGATGAGCCCCGAGATGATGAAGAACATGCCGTGACGACGACGAAGGGGCGGCGGCAGCGCCACCCGCAGGCGTCCTCGGAAAAATCGGATCGACGGCTTCATCGGGCAAAACGCGCGATCTTCGCCGTCTGCCTGATACTGCTTGCTGCGGCACTCGCGGCACTCGGCACCTGGCAGGTCGAGCGGCTGGCCTGGAAACGCGACCTCGTCGCCCGCGTCGACCAGCGTGTGCATGCACCACCCGTGAAGGCACCGGCACGCGCCGACTGGAACAAGATCAATGCCACTGATGACGAATACCGGCGGGTGACCGCGGCCGGGACGTTGGCGAACGACAAGGAAACACTGGTCTATGCCTCGACGGTGCTTGGGCCGGGCTATTGGGTGATGACGCCGCTGATGCTGACCGATGGCACATCGATCCTCGTCAATCGCGGCTTCGTGCCGACCGAGAGGCGCGACCCGGGCTCGCGCCGCGAGGGCGAAGTGTCAGGCCCGGTCGAGATTACCGGGCTGATGCGGATGACGGAGCCGAAGGGATCGCTGCTCAAATCCAATGACGTCGCCGCTGACCGCTGGTATTCGCGCGACGTCGCGGCGATCGCGCAAAAGCGCGGCGTCGGTACGGTCGCGCCCTATTTCATCGACGCTGATGCCACCGCCAACCCGGGAGGCCTGCCTGTCGGCGGCCTGACCGTCATCGCTTTCCCCAACAACCATCTCCTCTACGCGATCACCTGGTATGGGCTGGCGGCGATGGTGCTGGCATTGCTGGTGTTCATTCTTCGCGGCGAGAGGGCCACTCGCATAAGGCAGCAGTGATCGTCCTTATGAAGCGACCCGGCTGATCGCCTCGGCGAGCTGCGCCTGCGAGAACGGCTTGCCGAGGCGTGGCAGATTGGCGATGCCGGCGCCTTCGGGGATTTCGGCGTAACCGGTTGCGAGGATGATCGGCATGTCGGGCCAATCCTTGCGGATCGCCTCAGCGAGCTGCGCACCGGTCATGCGCGGCATGGCATGGTCGCAAATCACCAGGTCCACCTGCTGCTCGCGCAGGATGTCGAGCGCTTCGGGACCCGCCATCGCCTCGAACACGGTATGGCCGAGATCCTCCAGCATCAGCGTCGTATTCATCAAGACCAGACCATCGTCGTCGACGGCGACGATGCGCAGCCGGCGCGGCCCATTTTCCACCTGCTGCGGCCGTTCGGCAGCGGCCTCGGTCACCTGTTCGGCAAGCGCGACCGGGAACCACAATTCGGCCGTCGTGCCTTCGCCAAGGCTGCTCTTCATCATCAGGCGGCCACCGGACTGGGACGCAAGCCCCTGCACCATGGAAAGGCCGAGCCCAGTGCCCTTGCCGACCCCCTTGGTGGTGAAGAACGGCGTGATTGCCTGCTCCAGCGTCTTGGCGTCCATGCCCTCGCCTTCGTCGATCACCGCGATACGGACGTAGCGGCCAGGCGACAACGGTCCCTTGCCTGATGGCAGCGATTCCTCGGATGCGCGAAGCACAATCCGGCCGCCGGACGGCATGGCGTCGCGGGCGTTGACGACAAGGTTCAGGATCGCCATCTCCAGCTGGTTCGGATCGGTCACGATCGTCGGCAGCCTGACGGGGAAAGAAGTCTCGATCATGGTGAGGGGACCGAGCGAACGGCTCAGCATATCCATCATCCCGCGGACCAGACCGGAGACGTCGATCGGCTCCATGTGCAGTTCCTGGCGGCGGGAAAAGGCCAGCATGCGCTGCGTCAGCGCGGCACCGCGCTGGGCGCCCTGCATGGCGTTATCAACAAGCGATGTCAGCGCGAGATCCTGCGGCATGCGTTTCTTGAGGATTTCGAGGCTGCCGAGGACAGCCATCAGCAGATTGTTGAAATCATGGGCGATACCACCGGTCAACTGACCGATCGCCTCCATCTTCTGCGACTGGAAGAGCTCTTCGCGCGCCTGCTCCAGTGCCCGCTGGGTCTCCATCTTCTCGGTGATATCGCGGGTGATCTTCGCAAAACCCAGCACATCGCCTTCCTCGTCGCGGATGGCGTCGATGACGATGCTGGCCCAGAAACGGGTGCCGTCCTTGCGCACGCGCCAGCCCTCCCTCTCGAACCGGCCCTCGGCGCGCGCGATGCCGAGCGCGGTCTCCGGCAGACCGGCTTCGCGGTCTTCGGGAGTATAGAAGGTCGAGAAATGCTGACCGATGATTTCTTGCGGCCGATAGCCCTTGATCCGCTCGGCGCCGAAGTTCCAACTGCTGACCTTGCCCACGGGATCGAGCATGTAGATCGCATAGTCCGAGACGCCCTGGACCAACCGGCGGAACTGTTCCTCGCTCTGGCGGATCGCGTTTTCGGCGGCCCGGCGTTCGGTCAGGTCGCGGGTGATCTTGGCATAGCCGATGAGCTCGCCGGATGGACGGCGGATCGGATCGATGACCACATGCGCCCAGAAGCGGCTGCCATCCTTGCGCCGGCGCCAGCCTTCTCCCTCGAACCGGCCGTGCTCCTCGGCCGTGGCCAGCGCGCGCTGCGGTAGCCCCGCGGCACGGTCCTCTTCCAGATAGAAACGGGAAAAATGCTCGCCGAGAATTTCGGAAGGCTTGTAACCTTTGAAGCGCTGGGCGCCGGCGTTCCAGCTGGTGACGATGCCTTCGGGGCTCAGCATATAAATAGCGTAGTCGGTGATGGCATCGACCAAAAGGCGAAAGCGTCCCTCTTCGTCGAGAGACGTGTCATGTCGATCTAGCACTTCCATCTGCCCCTCTGAGTCACCAGCGCTTAATAACGCAGCAGGGAGCGGATAGTTCCAAAGCAGCCGTAATTTCAAACGGCCTTGACCTGCGGGTAGAACCGTTCACTAATCCGCTCGGCAGCGGCATAGGCCTGCGAGACGATCTCCGGCACAAGATCGATATCGGGCAGGCTGCCGAGGCCGAGCGGCCCGACGGCAAAGAGCCCGGCGACCGTCGAACCGTCCCCAAGGAAGGGTTCGCCGCGCGCATTGACCGCGAGCCCGAGCGATAGCTCGTCCGGCATGGCGAGGCCGGCGGAAAGCAGGCTCTGCATCAACGGCGCTGAAAGGTCAGGCGCCTGGCAGCGGCAATCGATGATGCGCTCGGCATGGATGACCTCTTCGCCGGCGGAACCGGCCGGCGTGAAGAACAGGCCGCTCAGGCCCCGGCGGCCTGCCCGGCCGCGGCGCAGCACCGTGCGGCCTTCGGCGAGCTCGCGTTTCAGGCGCAGGTGCATGGCCTCCGGCAGGCGGTTGCGATGGCTGTCGTAGATTGCCCTGAGGTGGCGGTTGAATTGATGCTTGTCGCGGGCCGGCAGCGAGCGCCAAAGCGAGCGGGCATGTTTTCTGAGGCCGTTCATCACCGATTGCCAGCTTCGCCCGGCTTCCTCCGCCTCGCGACAGGCTTCACGGATGAAGCGGACGATCTCGGGCAGGCTCTGCGGCAGCGCTTCGGCCGGGAAGACCGGATCGGCGGAATTCGGCGTATGGCTCTGCGGCAGGAAGCCGCGCCGCGAAACGATCGTCACCTGGCCGGCATAACCGGAATCGCGCAGCTGCAGCAGCTGGTCGACGACGCGGATGCCGCTGCCGAGCAGCACCGCATGCGGCCGCGCGACGAGGCGCTGGGCCCTGACCGGCGAAGCGTCCTCACCGCCGGCATCGGGCGCCGTCAGCCCGTAGCCGGTGGCGAGGATGACGGTATCGAACAGGGGATTGGCGGGATTGGCGCTTTCGAGCAGGAAGCGGTTGCCGTGGCTCCTGCGGATCGCCACGACCGGATCGTTGCAGACCTGGACGGTGATGTCCCTGCGCGCGGCCAGTGCTTCCGAAAAGCGCTGGTAGACATAATCGCTGAAGATCTCCTTCGGCACGAAGATCTGCCGGAATCCGGGGATGGCGGCCGGCACGGCGGCGCGGAAAGCGGCGTTGCTGCAGAGCCAGTCGTTGAAATCGTCATTGTCGCCGACCGAGACCGAGAGATCCCGGACACGGGTGTTGAGGATCGTCGAGGAACGCACCGAGGCCAGCGCCTGCCCACCGCTGACCGACGAATTCGGATCGAACAGCTGGAGGTGGAAGGGGGCGCGCACTGTCTTCATCAATGCGATGGCCGTCATCATCCCGGAAAAGCCGCGCCCGACGATCGCAATGCGCGGCACGGCTGATATCTGCGCCGCCGCATTGGCTCTGGCGGAAAAAAGTCCCTGAACCGTCATCGCAACTCCTTTGCGGCTTCATCCGCACCCTGGGTCGATCAAGGTTTCAACGCATAAAACAGTGGTTCACGCGTTGATGAGGTTCACGCGGCCATTCACAACACCTGCCGCGGCATCGGGCTCCGAACCAGCGGCCCCGCGACGAAACTAGGGGAGCAAGCACGCTCGGCCATAGTCTATCAAACTGGTAGTGTATGAAAGCGCTAAATGGCGCGGGTGGCAAGAGGTTTGTTGCCACTTATCTGCAAGATATTGAAATAAAACATAATTTAGACGTATTCCGTGGAAGCTCGGTCGACCTGTGCTCCCCGAGCCGGGAATTGAACTTAAAAATGTCAGCTCCGCAGCGGCCTCAACTGCCCTCGCCCGGATATTGTCTTGCCTTCAGCAGGCCCGCCAGATACGCCGTGTTGCGGGCCAGCATGTCGACGGCATTGGTCACGACCTTCGGCACCTTGTCGAGATCGACGAAATTGGTGGACCCCATCGCCTCGCCAACCCAATAGGCGACCGCATTGGCCGGAATGGTGAAACCGACGTCGTTCAGCGCCTGGAAGAGCTCGGCCGACACATGATGGGCGCCGTCCTCATTGCCGACGACGGCAACCGTCGCGACCTTGCCATAGGAGACCATGCGGCCCTCATCGTCGCTCTCCTCGAGGAAGGCGTCCATGCGCTCCAGCGCCCGCTTGCAGACACTGGATGGCTGACCGAGCCAGATCGGCGTCGCCATCAGCAGGATATCGGCGGAGAGCACCTTGGCGCGAATATCAGGCCAGTCATCGCCGGCGCCCTCGTCGGAGGTGACGCCCGGCTTGACGTTGAAATCGGCGAGGCGAAGCACTTCGGTCACGACGCCGTGAGCGGACATCGCCTTGTCGATCAGACCGATCATCCGGTCGGTCGAGGACGCGTCCTTGGCGTCGCTGGTCTTCAGCGTGGCGTTGAGGGCGAGGGCTTTGAGCGGCATGGCTCTCTCCGGTAGCGGTCGGCGGTTGGCGTTCGCCTGCTGCAACCCGCTCGCGCGCAGATTGTTCCCGCCCGGATGCGAGGCGACCTCACGTAAAAATAACCAACTGGTGAATTCTTTACTTGAACCCCCAAATGGAATCGGCAAAAGTGAAGATGCTATCAATCCCTTCATGGATTTGCCGTCTTTTCGGGCCAGCGTCCGACCACACATCTATTGGAAAAAATACCGTGAGCAGCGATGCGTTAACACGCGCGACGAAGCCTTCGGCTTCGATGGCGCTTGCAACTGCGGCAGGCTGGGGCCGAGGCCTCTTCACATTGGTGCGTATCACCATGATGGCCTTCCGCCACCCCTGGCAATCCGGCTTCGCGATCGGCGCCACGCTTGTCGCCTCGACCTTCCAGCTGATGATCCCGCGCCTTCTCGGCCACGCCGTCGACCACACGCAGATGGCGATGACCGGCGGTGCCGCTGGCCAGGCGGCACAGGACGCGCTTTTGACCACGGCGCTGCTGCTGCTTGGCGCCAGCGTGCTGCGCGGCCTCTTCACCATGATCCAGAACTATTACAGCGAAGCCGTCGGCCATCACATCGGCTACGAATTGCGGCTGGCCTGCTACGAGAAGATCCAGCGACTTTCTTTCAGCTTTCATGACACCGTGCATTCCGGCGACCTGATCACCGTCGGCCTGCTCGATCTCGAAGGCGTGCGCATGTACTTTTCCACCGCACTCGTCCGGATGATCCTGCTGTCGATCCTGATCGGCATCGGCGCCTATATGCTCTTGTCGACCGATATCCTGCTCGGCCTGCTGGCGATGAGTTTCGTGCCCTTTGTCGGCTGGCGCTCGTCGGTGACGCAGCTCAAGCTGCGCGCCACCTGGCTCGACCTGCAGGAGCGGCTTTCGGTGCTGACCCGCATCATGGAGGAAAATCTCGGCGGCATCCGCGTCGTGCGCGCCTTTGCCGCCCACCAACACGAGATTTCGAAGTTCGAGGCCGCGTCGAAGCGCGCGCTGGCACTTGCCCATCAGCGCGTCGGCATCCGCGTCACCAACACCAGCGCCATGACCCTCTCCTTCTTCGCGGCGATGGGCCTGGTGCTGTGGGTCGGCGGCGGCAAGGTGATGTCGGGCGAAATCACCGTCGGCACGCTGGCCTCGTTCCTGACCTTCATGACCATCCTGCAGATGCCGGTGCGCCAGCTCGGCCTGATGGTCAATGCTTTTGCCCGCGCCTCCACCTGCGGCTCGCGCCTCTTTGCCCTGCTCGACCTCGACGTCGCGATCAAGGATGCGCCGGATGCCAAGGAGCTGAACCTTACCGACGGCGTGCTGCGCTTCGAAAACGTCAGCTTCGCCTATCCGGGTTCTGAACAGCGCACCGTTCTTGACGATGTCTCCTTCGAAGCCAGGCGCGGCCAGACGATCGGCATCGTCGGGCCTCCCGGCAGCGGCAAGTCGACCATTGCCCATCTTATCCCCCGCTTTTACGACGTCAGCGGCGGCAAGATCACCATCGACGGCCAGGACATCCGCAAGGCGACGCTGCAATCGCTGCGCCGGGCGGTTGCCGTCGTGCAGCAGGATTCCTTCCTGTTCACCACGACGATCGAAAACAATATCGCCTATGGCGACCCGTGGGCGAAGGAAGGCCGGATCGAACGCGCCAGCGAAAGCGCCCAGCTGCACAATTACGTGCTCGGCCTTCCGACAGGTTACGGCACCGTCGTCGGCGAGCGCGGCGTTTCGCTGTCGGGCGGCCAGCGGCAGCGTCTTTCGATCGCCCGCGCGCTGATGCTGAAACCGGCAGTGATGATATTCGACGATTCGACGGCGGCAATCGATGCGGCCACCGAGCAGCGCATTCGCGGCGCCATGCGCCGCTACGCCGCCGACCGCGTGACGATCATCGTCGCTCACCGCCTGAGTTCGCTGATGCATGCCGACCAGATCCTGTTCGTCGAAGACGGCCGGATCGTCGAGCGCGGCACGCATGAGGCGCTGCTGTCGCTCGGCGGGCGCTACAAGGCGCTTTACGAGCTACAGGTGCGGCCGGGCGACGAGGTCTTGAGCGCCTAGCAGGAATTCCCTTCTTCTGCCCACCGGGGAGAAGAGCGGACAAGCAATGACTATGCAGGCCACCGGACGTGATGGCCGCGGGAGGAATGGCATGGCCGAGGAACTGGAAACCGAGCGTCCCGACGTTCGCGAGGATGGACGCCGCCCGCCGCGGGCGGTGGTCGGTTCGCATCGCGTCGAGGAGGAGATGTTCGGCAAGGCCTTCGACGGCAATATCGTCAAACGCATCTGGGGTTTCGTTCACCCCTATCGCCGCCAGGTCGTGTGGTCGGTCGTTGCTGTTTTGACCTTCACGATGATGCAGCTCACCATCCCGCTGATCATCCGCTATGCCATCGACCACGGCATGTCCCCGGGCGGCAACCACTCGGCGCTGGCCTGGTCGATCGTCGCCTTTTCCATCGCCATCCTCATCAATTATGCAGCGAGCTACGCGCAGGAGACGCTGGTCGGCGGCGTGGCGGAGGACGTGCTCTTCGATATCCGCAAGGCGATGTTTTCGCATCTTCAGCACGTCTCGCTCTCCTTCATGGACAAGACCGAAGTGGGCCGGCTGATGTCGCGGCTGCAGGGCGACGTCAACTCGATGCAGGAATTCCTCGAAACCTCGGTGCTGTCGGTCGGAGACATCGTGCTGCTCTTCGGCATCGTCTTCGTCATGCTCTATCTCGATTTCAAATTGGGGCTGCTGACGCTCTCGGTGCTGCCGGTACTGTTCATCGTCCGGCTGTTCTGGCTGCCGCTGGCGCGCAAATCCTTCATGGCCGCGCACGAGACCAATTCGATTGCCGCCGGCGCCCTCGCCGAAGCGATCCACGGTGTGCGTGCGGTCCAAAGCATGGACAGGCAGGGCGTCAACTTCACGCTTTACGACGACAAGGCGCATGCCAACTTGCAGACGCATCTGACGGCGGCGCGCTATGCGCAGGTGATGGTGCCGATCGTCGACAGCCTGACCGGCGTGGCGATGGCGCTCGTCATCGTCGTCGGCGGCGCCCGCGTCCTCAATCAGGCGCTCGATGTCGGCGTGCTCGTCGCCTTCCTGTTCTACATCCAGCGCTTCTTCGACCCGATCCGCTCGCTGACCCTGCAATATTCAGTGATGCAGCGCGCCATGGCGTCTGGCCAGCGGCTGACCGAAGTGCTCGACGTGCCTGTCGACATCAAGGACGCGCCCGATGCCAAGGCCTTGTCGCGCGACATGGACGGCTCGGTGGAATTCAAGGACGTCGTCTTCGGCTACAATCCGAAACATCCGGTGCTGAAGCATGTCAGCTTCAAGGTCAATCCCGGCGAGACGGTGGCGCTGGTCGGCCCGACAGGGTCCGGCAAGTCGAGCTGCATGTCGCTGATCCATCGCTTTTACGACGTGCAGCAGGGCCAGGTGCTGGTCGGCGGCGACGATGTGCGTCATCTGACGCAGGATTCGCTCGGAGCGCAGATCGCCATGGTGCTGCAGGAACCCTTCCTCTTCACCGGCACCGTTTTCGAAAACATCCGCTACCACAAGCTGGAGGCGACGCGCGAGCAGGTGATCGAGGCGGCAAGGGCCGTCGGCGCGCATGACTTCGTGATGCGCCTGCCCGATGGTTACGACAGCGTTCTCGGCGAGCGCGGCGGCAACCTTTCGCTCGGCCAGCGCCAGCTGTTGAGCTTTGCCCGCGCATTGGTGGCGGACGCAAAGATCCTCGTGCTCGACGAGGCGACGGCCAATATCGACAGCTATACCGAAATGCTGATCCAGAAGGCGCTGGTGAAGCTGCTCGAAAACCGCACCGGCCTCGTCATCGCCCATCGGCTTGCGACGATCCGCGAGGCGGACCGCATCATCGTGCTGCAGAACGGCGAAGTCATCGAAAGCGGCAACCACCGCCAGCTGATGAAGAACGGCAAACTCTATTCCAAGCTCTACAATCTGAACTACTCCTCCTTCGACGACATTCCCGAAGACGTGCTGGAAGAGACGACGGCAGCGGAATCGGCGACCTAGCGATCGTGGTTTCCGACAATCGGAGCTGATTTTCGGAAAGCACGATGCGAGGATTGAAAGTGTTAGAGCGTCGTTTGTGATGCCGTAAAGACGCACGGCGCTCTCGTTTAGGGCGTGCATTAATGCCTGTCGCAAAGTTTGAACGAACCAACGCGTTGCTGCCGCATTTCTCTCTTATCTGGGGCGAGTGCCACTGAGGAGAATGTCATGAAAAGAGTTATTAGCAGCCTGTTGATCGCGACGGCCCTTGTTGGATCGGCTATTCAGCCTGCTGCCGCACGCGATCACCGTCATCACGACAATACTGGCCGAATCATCGCCGGCGGCGTTGCCGCGGGCGTCGTCGGCGGCCTGATCGGCGGCGCAATCGCCAATGGCGGCCCTCGCTACGTTGACGAAGGCCCTCGTTATTTGGAGAGCCCCCGCTATGTCGAACCCCAGCCGAGATGCTGGTATGAGGACCGCGACGTCCGCAACCGCTACGACGGCGGCTATCACGCCGAAACCGTGCGGGTCTGCGAGTAAACACGGGAACGTTGATTTGATCTCTCGGCCGAGGTTGCCTGCCGCAGCCTCGGCTTTTTTCTGCAAAAATTTACGGCCGGCATGCGGTCTGTTGTCCTCCTGATCCGCTTCGACGACGTGCCGGAATCCTCCTGGGTGAGCTATCCGCTGCCCACCCAGGATCCGCTGACCATGGCGCAGCGCGCCTTCGAGCTGATGGAGCGGCGGCTTGAAAACCCGGGGCTTGCCTCCGGGCTGCGAACGCGTCATTTCCGCAGCTCGTCATCCGCCAGAGCTTCAGACCTGACCCTCCCACGGCTTTTCGCAGGCGCCATCCTGTGGCAAGAAGGGTTGACGCGTGACCCGGGAGGAAGATCGACGCAGATGAAGGGTATCCGCCAGCTCGCCGAGCATCTCGACATTTCGATCGGAACGGTGTCCCGTGCGCTGAACGGCAAGCCCGACGTCAACGACGAAACGCGCCGGCGCGTGCTCGCCGCCGCCGAGGAACTTGGTTACGTCGCCAACCAATCGGGCCGCAGCCTTCGCCAGGGCACGACCAACGTCATCGGGCTGATGCTCGAAGTGAGCCGCGAGACGGTCGAAAACAGCGACGACTTCTTCCTTGGCGTCACTGACGGCCTGCAGAGGGTGTTTTCCCGCCACAAGCTCGATCTCGTCATGCTGCCCTGCCCCGATGACGAGGACCCGCATGAATATCTGAAGCGCATGGTGGCGCGCCGGCTTGTCGACGCGCTGATCATCTCTGCGACACGACGCACCGACCGGCGCATCGAGCTTCTGGAAAAGGCCCGCATCCCCTTCGTGGCGCTTGGCCGCAGCGCGTCGGGCGGCAGCTACACCTGGATGGATCTCGATTTCGAGGGCGTGGCGACGCGCGGTGTCGACCGGCTGGTCGCCAAGGGGCACCGGCGGATCGCCGTGGCTGTCCCCTCCTCCGACATCAATCTCGGCTACCTCTTCCTCGACGCCTACCGCCAGGCACTGCAACGGCACGGCATCCCCTTCGACCCGACCCTCGTCATCCGGGTCAAGTCGAGCGAACAGGGCGGTTATCAGGCCGGCCATGAATTGCTGATGATCGGAGAGCGGCCAACCGCGATCATCCTGATCCACGAACTGATGGCGATCGGGCTTTACCGCCGGCTTGCCGAGGCCGGCGTCGTGCCCGGCCGTGACCTCGCCGTGGTCGGTTTCCGCGAGGAGCCGCGCACGCTTTTCCTGCAGCCGACGCTGACATCCTTTCGCATGTCGCTGCGCGATCTCGGTGCGCAGCTCGGCGAAACCCTGCTCGCCACCATGCCGGCCTATGCCGATCATTATCCGCAGGGCGCCCGCAACAGGATCTGGCCGCTGGAACTCGTTCCAGGCGAAAGCGACGCTTTCATGTTGACGGCCTGAAGCGGCCTCAAACCCCGCTCGCAGCTGCCGAATGCTCCCTGTGCGACAGCTGACGCGTGACGACGAAAACCAAGAGGGCTCCGGCAGCCAGGCAGGCGGCCAGGAAGAACATCGGCGCGATCGTGCTGCCGCTTGCTTCCTTGATCCAGGGCACGACGTTCTGGGCGACGAAACCGCCAAGATTTCCAACCGAATTGATGGCGGCAAGGCCCGCCGCAGCCCCCGCGCCCTTGAGGAAGCGTGAAGGCAGGCTCCAGAACACCGGCTGGGGCGCGAAGATCCCGGCTGCGGCAACGCAGAGGAAGGCGAATTGCAAAGTGTGGTTCGGGATCAGCGCCGAAAGCAGCAGGCAGGCGGCGCCGATGAAAGCCGGAATGACGATATAGGGCGTCTTCGATTGCGCCTTGTCGGCCATGGTGGGAACGACATAGAGCGCGATCGCGACCAGCACCCAGGGAATGATGTTGAGGAAGCCGTTCACCGTGTTGCTGACGCCGAAAGCCTTGACGATGGTCGGCAGCCAATAGCTGAGGCCATAGGCCGAAAGCGGAAAGGCGATATAGCAGAGCGCCATCAGCAGGACACGCGGGTCGATGAGCGCCTTGAAGCCGTTTCCGGCGTGCTCGCCCATGCCGGCATTTTCGGAAGTGAGCCTTCGTTCGAGCCAATCCTTCTCCTCGCCGCTCAGGAAGCTTGCGTTTTCAGGCCGGCCGGGAAGATAGAAGAAGGTGACGATGCCGGCGATCACAGCCGGAACGCCCGTGGCCAGGAAGACCCACTCCCAGCCGGCAAAACCGTAGAGACCGTCGAGATCAAGCAGCACGCCGCCGAGCGGCGCACCGACGGCATTGGCGATGGCACTGAAGATCATGAACAGCCCGACCATCCTGCCGCGATAGGCCGAGGGAAACCACAGCGTCAGCAGATAGAGGACGCCCGGAAAGAAGCCGGCTTCGCAGACACCAAGCAGAAAGCGCAGGATATAGAACATCGTCGCATTCTGCGTGAAGGCGAGCGCGATAGTAACGATGCCCCACGAGACCAGAATGCGCGCGAACCAGACACGGGCGCCGAGCTTGTCGAGGAAGAGGTTGCTCGGCACCTCGAAGAGAAAGTAGCCGATGAAGAACAGCGAAGCGCCGAGACCATAGGCATATTCGCTCATTCCGAGAGCATCGACCATCTGCAGCTTGGCGAAACTGACGTTCTGCCGATCGATATAGGCGATGAGATAGAGAATGCCGAGAAACGGCATCAGCTTCCAGGTGATTTTCGAGATCAGCCGCTTCTCGTCGACCATAAGTATCCTCCGGTATGACCATGCTTCGTCACGGCGTAGATAGAGCGGCCAGCCGATAATCAATTGCGCGTTGCATTTTCTCGGGGGCCGCGACCGGATCATATGGCCGCACCCGGACACCGGGTGCGGCCTGGCTTCAGATCATTCAGCTGGGGCGACGGCGGTGCGGCGGCCGATCGTTGCCTGGGTCAGCACGAAGGCTGCGAAGGCGCAGAGCGCGATGCCGGCGGCCATCGGAACGGCTGTGCCGTCGAAGAAGACGCTCGATATGACCATGGCGACGGCGGCGATCACGAAATGCAGCGTGCCCATCAGCGACGAGGCGGTGCCGGCGATCTCGCCGTGATCCTCAAGGGCGAGCACCGCGCTCGTCGGGATGACGAGGCCGAGGAAGCCGTAGCCGATGAACAGGAAGGTCGCCAGGACAGGCAACTGGTTGAAGCCGGCGGCCATCACCACCGCCATGACGACCATGGCAAGGGCAAAAACGCTGACCGCAATGCGCATGACGCGGACGAGGCCAAAACGCTCGCCGAGCCAGCCCGTCGCCTGCGATACCGCGAAGAAGGAGACGGCATTGATTGAGAAGGCGAAACTGTATTGCGTCGGCGTCAGCCCGTAATGCTGGATCAGCACGAAGGGCGAGTTGGCGAGGTAGACCAGGAAGCTCGAAATGCCGAGGCCGCCGATGAAGGTCAGCGTCAGGAAGTTGCGGTCGCCAAGCAGCAGGCGGTAGGCAGCCATAGCGCTCTTCAGCCCGCTGCCGCTGCGTTCGGCCGGCGAACGGGTTTCGTCAAGCTGGGTGGCGAGCAGGACGAGGCCGATGAAGGCGGCGATGGTCACGGCCCAGAATACGCCGCGCCAACCGTAAAACTCGATGACGGCGCTGCCCGTCAGCGGCGCCAGGATCGGCGAAATCGAAAAGACCAGCATCAGCAGCGACATCAGGCGGGCGGCCTGGACGCCGGTATGCATGTCGCGGACAATGGCGCGCGGGATGACCATGCCGGCGGCACCGCCGATACCCTGAACGAAACGGAAGGCGATCAGCGTTTCGATATCGGTCGCCAGCGCGCAGCCGATCGAGGCGACGGAAAAGAGGCCGATGCCGAGATAGAGTGGTAGCTTGCGGCCCCACATGTCCGACAGCGGACCATAGACCAACTGGGCGAGCGCAAAGGAGATGAAGAAGGCGAGAAGAGTGAGCTGGGTGACGTTGTTATCGGCATGCAGGTCCTGGCCGATGGACGGCAGCGCAGGCAGATACATATCGATGGCAAAAGGCCCGATGGCCGACAGAAGGCCGAGAATGAGGGCAATGCGAAAGAAGGGAGCCGTCATAATGGTGATCTTTCATAAAAGCGCAGCGGAGATACCGGATCGTCGCTTCGCGGCATTGGCTCTTAAAAGCGGCGTGCGTCCTCTCGGACGCACAAGGACGCTCTGACACTTTAAGTCTACGCATCGTGCTTTCCTAAAATCGGTTCCGATTTTCGGGCCGATGCGCGGGTTCAATGATGATCGTTCGCGCGAAGACGAAGTTGGGAGCTCATATCTCAGCGCGAAACCAGGAGTGTCAATAAATTTGGACACGGATGTAAAATTAGACGCCATTGTCTAAAACGTCAAGACGTCTTATCTTCGCTCTCATGAAAGAACGCATGACACCGGCAGTCCGAATGACGGGGCATACGCAGCGCGGACAATGCGCCAAGCGCATGTCGATCCTCGATGCCGCGGCAGACGTATTTTGTCGCCAGGGTTTTGCCGGCGCCAGCATTGACGAGATCGCCGCCGTCGCCTGCGTATCCCGCCAGACGATCTACAATCACTATCGCGAGAAGGAAACGCTGTTCGTCGCCGTCGTCGAAGACGTCATGAACCGCGCCAACGCCATGCTCTTCTCGGTGCTGTCGACCTTTCCTGAGCGCGCCGACAATCTCGAAGACGAGCTGACGGCCTTCGCCGTGCGCCTCAACAAGAACTGCATCTGCAACCACGACGGAAAATTCCTGCGCAAGCTGGTGCAGACCGAAGGCGAGCGATATCCGCACCTCTTCGAAAGCTGGCGCCAGCAGGGGCCGGGCAAGCTGACCACCGCGCTGTCAGCACTTTTCGGGCGGCTTGCCCATAAGGGGACGCTCGCCATCGACGATTTCGATGTCGCCGCGCGGCAGTTCGTGGCGCTCGGCAATGCCGATCTGCAGATGATGATCCTTCTCGGCGGCACACCCACCGACGAAGAACTGGAAAAGGCGGCGCGCAACGCCGTCCATACCTTTCTCAAAGCCTATGGCAAGCCGGAGGCGGAAAAGGCCGGCCAACCGCCGCAGCTCGCAGCCATATCCGGCTGATCAGGCCCTTGTACGATCGGGTCCTACCGATCAGGCCCATCATTCCCACCCGATCAAGCCCATGCGATCAGGCAAAGACCGTCATTTGTGAGGGCACGACCGCGAACATGCCGACGCGGCGCGCGGCAAGATATTTCACCAGCTGTTCGACAACCGAAGGCAGGACCGGCTTCTGGACCACGCCGACCGCGCCCTTGACGCCGTCAGCAACCACTTCGGGATTGCCGGTCATGAAGACGACGGCAATGCCATGCTCCTGCGCCAGCCGCCGGCCGATTTCGGGCCCGGTCGGGCCGTCGGCGAGATTGACGTCGACCAAAGCGATATCGGCAAGCGGCGCCAGCCGCAGCGCCTGTTCGCAATCATTGGCAAGGCCCGCCACCTGCATGCCCATACCTTCCACCGTCGCCTCGAGATCGAGGGCGATCAGGAATTCATCTTCGACGATCAATACTCTCTGTTTCATCAGATCATCTCGTTGCCAGCGCCGCACGACATTGGTGGCCATGATACGTCCCCTTGGTTACGCCTATACTCCGAAAGAGGGATCCGCTCCGGCAGCCTATCCGACGCGAAACTCACGGCGGTAACGGGCAACTTGGCGATATGTTCCGCGGTGAAACGCCGTTTCTTGTATTTAAGATATTGTTAACGTTGACAAATTCTTAAGAATAAAGAAGCTTAAGAAAAAAGGTGGCGCCCAATCGTGCTCAGTTTCAACCGCGCACCTTCTGAATGGGGACGCGATAAGGCAGTATTAGCCATTCGGTGAGCTTGAAGACGAGGACCAGGTTGAGAAACAAATTTGTCATTTTAGCCGCCGTGGTCGTCAGCTTGTTCGCCTACACGAAATTGATGGCCAGGATCGGCGCCGGCTCACCACCTCCAGATGCGCCGTTGGAGCAACAGGCTGACCGCATTCGCGTTTATAAAACCGAACGTCGCATGGTCCTTCTCAAAGGAGATACCCCCATCTCAACATACCGGATTTCTCTTGGGCAGGCGGCCGATGAGGGTCCCAAGCAACGAGAAGGTGACGAGAAAACGCCTGAAGGGCGTTATGAGATAGACTGGCGCAATCCGAAGTCGATGGCGCATCTGAGCCTGCACATTTCATATCCAGACCCTGATGATCGGCGCAACGCTGAAGCCGGTGGCTTTCCTCCCGGCGGCAATATCATGATCCACGGACTTCCCAATGGCTGGGGCCTATTCGGAAATGCCCATCAACTGTGGGATTGGACGGATGGATGTATTGCGGTCACCAACGCCGAGATGCGTGAGATTTGGGCTCGTGTCCCCAACCACACCCCCATAGACATTATGCCCTGAAGGTTGTGACGAACTCACTGCATCCCTGCGTTCAAAGCCCATAACCAGGACCGATCAGCCCTTGACCTTCATCACCAGGACCGGTTTGCCGCGGTAGTCGGCGGGAAACAGCGATTTCAGGTTTTCGATCTTCGGTAGGTCGTTGTAGACGATATAGGGATAGGTCGGATTGAGCGTCAGGAAATCCTGATGATAGGCTTCGGCCGGATAGAAGCCTGTCGGTTCGGACACCTTGGTCACGATCGGCTGGGGGAAGACATGCGCCTTGTCCAACTGGCTGATATAGCTCTCGGCGACCTTGCGCTGCTCGGGATCGGCAACGAACAGCGCCGAACGGTACTGCGTTCCCCGGTCCGGACCCTGAAAATTCAGCTGCGTCGGGTTGTGCGCCACCGAGAAGAAGATCTGCAGCAACTTGCCGTAGGTCACCTGTTTCGGATCGAACTTCACCTGGACGGCTTCGGCATGGCCCGTCGAGCCGGTGCTGACGGTTTCGTACTGCGCCGTTACGGCGTCGCCGCCGGCATAACCGGAGACGGCGCTCTCGACACCCTTCACGTGTTGGAAGACGCCCTGGACACCCCAGAAACAACCGCCGGCGAAAATGGCGGTCTCGGTGCCTGAGCCGGCCGCCTCGTCGACGGCTGGCGGCGGAACGACGACGGCATCTTCGGCCGCGCCTGCGGCACCGGTCCCGAGCGAGAATAGAGTGGCGGCAAGGAGCGCGGCAAGGCTCCTGCGGTGGGAAGACATGGACATGGCGCTACCTCCTGCGATGGCCCAAATCCTTGCTCATCCTCGCAAAAGGCGCAAATCACAAGGCGGTCACTCACGCCGATGTGACAGCCAGACGAAAGCGCCTGTGCGAACATGAAACAGCGCTCAACTTGAGTTGACAATGTCGCGAGGAGTGGGGAGAGTGCCCGCCGGTCAGAGCCAGCATTTCCGGGGGGAACCTATGTCCGTGCGCTCGTTTTTCGCTTTCGCGACAATCGCATTTTCCATGATCGCCGTCAGCTTTCCCGCCGTCGCTGCGGAGACCAAGCGCGACATCCAGACGATCAAGGACGCCGATTTCTTCGGCTTCGATCTTCGCACCGAACAGAACATCTCGCTCGATCAGTGCAAGACCTCCTGCATCGGCGACAAGAGCTGCAAGGCCTTCACCTACAATCCCAAGGTGAAATGGTGCTTCCTCAAATCCGATTTCAAGACGATGAACGCCTTCCCCGGCGCCATCGCCGGCAAGATCGTCGAAACGGCCGCCCAACAGGAGAGGGATATCGGCGCTGCGCCGCGCCTGACCTTCCTGACGAACGATCTCATCCAGCAGGCTCACGACTTCAAGGATAATCTGACCCTTACCGACGACCAGCAGGGTCAGGGCGTCGACAGCCTGACAGCCAATGCCCGCCTCGACCTCACCGCCAACAACCTGGCCGACGCGCTGAAGTCCTTCCATGGGGCGCTGTCGATCACGCCTGACGACGCCGATCTCTGGCTCGAAACCGCGCGCGCCGCAGCCTCGCTCGGCAGCGCCGAGAGCAACACGACGGGACAGGCCGTGGTCGATGCGCTGAACGGCTACGAGCTGACGCGCACCGCCGCCAAACGCGCCGAGGCGCTGGCCGTGCTCGCCACTGCGCTGGAGCGGAATGCCAACTACCGCCCGGCGCTCGACGCCTATAAGGCGAGCCTGGCGCTTGTCGGCGCCAAGGATGTGCAGGCGGCCTACCTGCAGCTGAAATCGACGCAGGGTTTCCGCGTCACCGAACACACTGTCGATGCCGACAGCGCCACGCCGCGTGCCTGCGTCACCTTCTCCGAGGCGCTGGTCAAAACCACCGATTACACACCCTTCGTGACGCTGAACGGCGAAGCACCGAAGGCACTCGAAACCAAGGACAAGCAGATCTGCGTCGAGGGGCTGACGCATGGCCAGACCTATAAGATCGCCTTGCGCACCGGCCTGCCGTCATCAGTCGACGAGGTGCTGGAAGCACCTGTCAGCGTCGACGTCTACATCAAGGACCGCAGCCAGATTGTGCGTTTCACCGGTGACAGCTTCGTGCTGCCCTCGACGGCGCGCCGCGGCATCCCGATCGTTTCGGTCAACATGACCTCGGCCAACCTCAAGCTTTACCGCATCGGCGATCGTGCCATCGCGCCGCTGCTGGCCAATTCGCAGTTCCTGTCCCAGCTCGACGGCTACAGCGCTCAAAATATCCAGGACCAGAACGGCGAGCTCGTCTGGCAGGGCTCGATCGACATCGCCAACGAACTCAACAAGGACATCGTCACCAGCTTCCCGGTCGACGAGGCGCTGCCCGAGCGCAAGCCCGGCATTTACGTGATGACCGCAACGGCGGCAAACGGCCCGGCGCAGGAGTGGGATTCGCAGGCGACGCAATGGTTCCTGGTCTCCGATATCGGCGTCACCACCTATGCCGGCACCGACGGGCTCAACGTCTTCACCCGCTCGCTCGCTTCGGCCAAGCCGATATCAGGCGTCGAGCTGCAGCTGCTGGCCAAGAACAATGAAGTGCTTGGCACCGCGACGACCGACGAAAACGGCCGCGCCACCTTCACCGCCGGCCTGATCCGCGGCACGGCGGCACTGACGCCCGCCGTCATTACCGCCAAAAACGGCACCTCGGACTACGTCTTCCTCGACATGACGCGCGCCGGCTTCGACCTTTCCGACCGCGGCGTGACGGGCCGCGCAGCACCCGGCGCGATCGACGTGCTGACGTTTACCGAACGCGGCATCTACCGCGCCGGCGAGACGGTGCATGCGCAGGCGCTCGCCCGCGACACCGATGGCAACGCCATCGAGAACCTGCCGCTCACCTTCATCTTCAGCCGCCCCGACGGTGTCGAAGACCGGCGGATCGTCAGCCAGACCAGCAATCTCGGCGGCTATACCGTCGATTTCCCCACCCAGGAAACCGCCATGCGGGGCACCTGGACGATGAACATCTATACCGATCCCAAGGGCAGCGCGATCGCCACCAAGAGCTTCCTTGTCGACGATTTCGTCCCAGATCGCACCGACATGGAGATCAAGACCGAGGCCAAGGAAGTCGGTCCGGACACGCCGGCGACGATCACCGTTTCGGGCAAATATCTCTACGGCGCCCCGGCCGCCGGCCTGACGCTCGAAGGCGACGTCGTCGTCAAGCCGACGCGTGAGAGTGCGGCCTATAAGGGCTTCCTCTTCGGGCTCGCCGACGAAGAGGCGAGCGAGGATTCGCGCCTGCCGATCGACGGGCTGCCGGAACTCGACGAGAACGGCGAAGCTTCGACGGATCTCACCATCAGCGAACTGCCGGCCACGACACAGCTGCTCAACGCCACCGTCTATATGCGCATGCAGGAGGCGGGCGGCCGCGCCATCGAGCGCTCCTTGACCATCCCGGTGAAGAACGAGCGCGCGTCGATCGGCATCAAGCCGGAATTTTCCGACGATCTACCGGAGAATTCGATCGCCAACTTCACGGTGATCGGCGTTGATGCCAACGGACAGAAGCAGGAGACAAAGGGCCTGCGTTGGAAATTCTACAGCCTCAACCGGCAATACCAGTGGTACCGCGAGGGAACGGCTTGGAAATACGAGCCTGTCTACACCGCCGAGCAGGTCTCCAACGGCAGCGTTGACGCGACGATGGACGGCGGCAAGATTTCCGTGCCGGTGACGTGGGGCCGCTATCGCCTCGAAGTGGAAAGCCCCGATGCCGACGGCCCGACCTCCAGCGTCGAATTCGACGCCGGCTGGTTCGTGAGTTCGACCTCGACCGAAACGCCCGACGGGCTGGAAATCGCCCTCGACAAGGACAGCTACAAGATCGGCGAAACCGCCAAGCTGAAAGTCACCTCGCGCTATGGCGGCGAGCTGATGGTGACGGCGGGAACCGAAAAGCTGGTTGCCGTACAGAACGCCACGATCGGCGAAACCGGCGGCGAGGTCGACATCCCGGTCACGGCTGACTGGGGTGCCGGCGCCTATGTGACCGCCACGCTCTTTCGCCCCGGCGACGCCCAGGACAGCCATATGCCGATGCGCTCGATCGGCATCAAATGGCTGAAGGTCGATCCCGAACAGCGCGCGCTGCAGGTAACGATCGACACGCCCGAAAAGATGCTGCCGCGCGGACCACTGAACATTGGCCTGCAGGTGGCGGGCGCCGGCGCCAACGAGGATGCCTATGTGACGGTTGCCGCCGTCGATGTCGGCATTCTCAACCTGACGCGCTACGAACCGCCGAACCCGGAGGACTGGTATTTCGGCCAGCGCCAGCTCGGCCTTGAAATCCGCGACCTCTATGGCCGCCTGATCGACGGCTCGCTGGGTGCGACCGGCAAGCTTAGGACCGGCGGCGATGGCGGCGCCATCGCGCTGCAGGCAAGTCCGCCGACGCAAAAGCTCGTCGCCTTCTTCTCCGGGCCGGTGAAGCTCGACGCCGAAGGCAAGGCCAATGTCTCCTTCGACATCCCGCAATTCAACGGCACGGCGCGAGTCATGGCGGTCGCCTGGTCGAAATCAGGGGTCGGCCACGGCGTCAAGGATGTCATCATCCGCGATCCTGTCGTGGTGACCGCAAGCCTGCCGAAGTTCCTCTCTCCCGGCGACAAGGCCAATCTGCGCCTCGACATCGCCAACACCGATGCGCCGGCCGGCGACTACAAGCTGCAACTGACCGGCAATGACGCAGTCGGCATCGAAGAAGCATCCGCCTCGCAGACGATCCGCCTCGAGGCCGGTGCGAAATCCGAGTTGACGCTTTCGCTCATCGGCAAACAGCCAGGCGCCGGCAACGTCTCGATCAACCTCTCCGGCGCTTCCGGCCTTTCGCTCGACCAGACGCTCGACGTGCCGGTGCGCCCGGCCTCCTTGCCGATCACCGAACGCAGGGTGCTGGCGCTGAAGCCGGGGGCAAAGCTCACCGTCGACAAGAACCTGCTGGCCGACAGCGTGCTGCCCGGCGCCTCGATCAGCGTCAACGTCACCCGTTCGGCAGCCTTCGATATCCCAGCGCTGCTGATGACGCTCGACCGCTATCCCTTCGGCTGCGCCGAGCAGACCACCAGCCGGGCGCTGCCGCTGCTCTATCTCGCCGAAGTGGCCAAGCAGGCGGGCATGGCAGACGACGACGATGTGAAGAAGCGCGTGCAGGATGCGATCTACCGCGTGCTCTCCTATCAGGCCTCGGCCGGCAGCTTCGGTCTCTGGGGACCGGATTCGGGCGATGTCTGGCTTGATTCCTACGTCACCGATTTCCTGACGCGGGCCCGTGAAATGAAATACGACGTGCCGGAAAGAGCTTTCGTCCAGGCGCTCGAAAACCTGCAGAACACGTTGTCCTACACCACCGACATCAAAGGCCAGGGCGACCAGATCGCCTATGCGATCTATGTGCTTGCCCGCAACAAGAAGGCCGCGATCAGCGATCTGCGCTACTATGCCGATACGATGATCAACGACTTCCCGACGCCGCTCGCCAAGGCGCATATCGCCGCCGCGCTGGCGCTCTACGGCGACGCGCAACGTTCGAAGAATATTTTCCTCGACGCGCTGCAGATGTCGGAGCAGTCGATGGTGTCACGCGTGAACCTGTCGCGTACCGACTACGGTACGATCCTGCGCGACGGCGCGGCGATCCTGGCGCTCGCCGCCGAAAGCCGGCCGGTCCCGCCTGTCATCCCGGAACTTGCCAAGGCGGTCGGCAAGGAATGGGAGCGCAGCAGATATAAGAGCACGCAGGAAGAAGCCTGGATGCTGCTTGCCGCGCGCGCCATCCAGGGCGGTGACGATGGCCTGAAGGTCGATGTCAATGGCGCTGCGCACACCGGTGCCTACATGGCACGCATGACCGGCGATGCCTTGGCTGACCATCCGCTGACGCTGACCAACCAGACAAACGACACGGTTTCGGCGGTTGTCACCACCGTTGCCGCCCCGACGGTGCCGCTGCCGGCCGGCGGCGACGGCTTCACCATCGAGCGGACCTATTACACGCTGGACGGCGAGCAGGCGAATGTCAGCGAGGCGAAGCAGAACGAACGCTACGTCGTCGTCATCCATGTGCGCGAAACCAACGACTGGCCGTCGCGCATCGTTATCACCGACCTTATGCCGGCCGGCTTCGAGATCGACAATCCTAACCTCGTCGATAGCGCCCAGATGACGAATTTCGACTGGATCGGCGAGATCTCCGCCGCCCATACCGAATTCCGCTACGACCGCTTCGTCGCCGCCTTCAACCGCGCGGCGGGCGACAACCGCGAATTCAACGTCGCCTATGTCGTGCGCGCGGTTACCCCCGGCACCTACGACCATCCGGCCGCAAACGTCGAGGACATGTACCGGCCGGATCTTTCGGCCCGCACGGCAACCGGCAAGATGGAGGTCGTGACGGCGCAACAATGAGGCGGTGGCACAAGTTTGCGATCGGGTCGGCTGCCGGCATCGTTGTTGCCGGTGCGGCTCTCTTTGCGCTCGATGCCGCCGACAAGGCCTTTCCGCCGCCGCTGGACAGGGCAAATGCCGTATCCGCCGAAGTGCTGGATGCCGACGGGCAATTGCTGCGTGCCTTCGCGACGTCGGAAGGCCGCTGGCGGCTGAAGACGGCGGTCTCCGACGTCGACCCGCAATTCCTGCGCATGCTGATCGCCTATGAGGACCAGCGTTTCTACGACCACGGCGGCGTCGACCCCTGGGCGCTCGGACGCGCTGGCGTGCAACTGATCAGCAACGGCCGCATCGTCTCCGGCGCCTCGACGCTGTCGATGCAGGTGGCGCGGTTGATCGAGCCGCGCGAAGGGCGCTCGCTTTCGGCAAAACTCCTGCAATTGGTGCGCGCCATGCAGATCGAGCGGCGGCTGTCGAAGCAACAGATTCTCGACCTCTATCTCACACACGCGCCCTATGGCGGCAATCTGGAAGGCGTGCGCGCCGCAAGCCTTGCCTATTTCGGCAAGGAACCGCGGCGCCTGACGATCGCCGAGGCAGCGTTGCTCGTCGCCCTGCCGCAATTGCCGGAACGGCGCCGGCCGGACCGCAACCTCAAGGCCGCCGAGACCGCGCGCAAGCGCGTGCTCGACCGCGTCGCGGTCGCTAGAGCCGTTGGCGACGGCGAAGCGGAGCGGGCTGAAGGCGTCGCGGTTCCTGCGCGGCGCATGCAATTGCCCGCACTTGCCGCCCATGTCGCCGAATCAGCACTTCGCAAGGAGCCGACGGTTCTCAAGCATCAGACGACGCTGAAGAAACAGGTGCAGCAAGGGCTGGAGGCAGTTGCGCGGGCAGCGGCATTCAAGCTCGGGCCGAAGCTCTCGCTTGCCATGGTGATGGCGGATGCGCAGACGGGCGCGATCGTCGGCGAGGTCGGCTCGGCCGATTATTTCGATGCCAGCCGCTCCGGCTGGATCGACATGACGCGCGTCAACCGCTCGCCGGGCTCGACGTTGAAGCCCTTCATCTACGGGTTGGCCTTCGAGCAGGGCTTGGTGTCCCAGGAGACGATTATCGAAGACCGGCCCGCCGATTTCTTCGGTTATCGGCCGCGCAATTTCGACATGAGCTATCAGGGCGACGTCACCGTGCGCGAGGCGCTGCAGCTTTCGCTGAACGTGCCGGCCGTAAAGCTGCTCGATGCCGTCGGGCCGTCGCGGCTGATGGTCCGCTTTCGCCGCGCCGAGGTTCGCCCGGTCCTTCCGCCGAACGAGACGCCGGGGCTTGCGATCGGTCTTGGCGGCGTCGGCATCACCCTGAAGGATCTGGTGCAGCTCTATACGGCGCTCGCCAATCGCGGTCAGCCGGTCAGGCTCGGCGACGGCGTCACCGGTGCACCGGCCAAGCTCGACGGCGAACCGCTGCTGGAACCGGTCGCGGTCTGGAACGTCGCCGATATTCTCTCCGGGGTTATTCCGCCCGCCGGCGCGCCGCAGCGCGGCATCGCCTACAAGACCGGCACGAGCTATGGCTATCGCGACGCCTGGTCGGTCGGCTATGATGGGCGCTATGTGCTCGGCGTCTGGGTCGGACGGCCTGACAATAGCGCCGTGCCGGGATTGACCGGCTATGGCACCGCCGCGCCGATCCTGTTCGAGGGGTTCGCCAAGTCAGGCATCGCGACGACGCCGCTGCCCCGCCCGCCCGCAGGCGCCGTGCGCATCGCCCAGTCCGAGCTGCCGATCAGCCAGCGGCGTTTCGCCCTCAATGCCAGCGGCCTGCTCGCCTCCGGCCGCGAGGCCGCACCTCAGATCATCTATCCGCCCGAGGGCGCGCATGTCGATCTCGGCGCTGGGCAAGGCAACCTGTCACCGCTGATGCTGAAGCTCCAGGGCGGCCGCGCCCCCTTCCGCTGGCTTGCCAACGGCAAGCCGCTGCCTGATCTCTCCCGCCGGCGCATCCAGCAATGGCTGCCTGATGGCGGCGGCTACTCGAAACTGACCGTCATCGACTCGGCCGGACGCGCCGCAAGCGTCGGCGTCTTCATCGATTGAGGGAACAAAACCCAGCTGCAACCGTTTGGAACAATCTCCCTTCAACGTCAGCGGCCTCATGACTCTCCCGACAGCGACCTACCGGATACAATTCCGCAACGGCATGACCTTCGATCGCGCCTGCGACCTCGTTCCCTACCTCAAGACACTCGGCATCAGCCACCTCTACGCCTCTCCGATCTTCACCGCCGTCAGCGGCTCGACCCACGGCTACGACGTCACCGACGCCAACGAGATCGACCCGGTGCTCGGCGGTCGGGCAGGATTCGAACGGCTGACGGACAGCCTCGCCTCGGCGGGCATGGGGCTGGTCCTCGACATCGTGCCGAACCACATGGCAGCCTCGCCGGAAAACGGCTGGTGGCGCGACGTGCTGACATTTGGCCGGCAAAGCGCCTATTTTAGCCACTTCGACATCGACTGGAGCGAACCGCTGACGCTGCCGCAGCTCGGCCAGGATTTCGAGGGAGCACTGGCCAGTGGCGAACTGCGCGTCGCGCTCGACGAAACGCATGGCAATTTCGCCTTCGGTTATTTCGAAACGCTGTTGCCGCTGAACCCCGGCAGTTACGGAGCGATCGCAAACCGGCTCGGCGATCCGGTTGCCGACAGAATGGCGGAGACCGCGGCCGCGACCTCCGGCGAGAACTTCAACCGCGCGATGCGTGACATTCTCTTCGAAGGCGGCGATCGGGCAGTCCTCCGGCAGAAGCTCGATGACCTCTCGGCCGATCGCGATTTCATGCAAAGCCTGCATGAGGCACAGCATTGGCGGCTCACCCATTGGAAGGAGGCGGCACGACATCTGAGCTATCGCCGCTTTTTCGAGGTGACCGGATTGGTCGGCACCCGCGTCGAAGATCCAGCCGTGTTCGAGGACATGCACCGGCTGGTGATCGAGCTGGTGCGCCATGGCAAAGTCCAGGGCCTGCGCATCGATCATGTCGATGGGCTCGCCGAACCCACGGCCTATCTGGACAGGCTGCGGGAGGCCGCCGGACCGGACAGCTATATCGTCGTGGAAAAGATCCTGGGAACCGGTGAGGTCCTGCCGGAGAACTGGCCGGTTGCCGGCACCACCGGATATGAATTCATCGCCGCGCTGAGCGAGCTGTTCATCGACGGCGGCGGTCTGCGCATAATGGACGTTGCCTATCGCAGCGTTGCCGGTGAGACGGCTGATCTCGAGGAGGGCCGGAGAATTGCCAAGCGACTGATGGTCGAACGCAATTTCGCCGGCGAGACCGACAGGCTGGTGTCGATCGCATCAGGCATCTTTCCCGAGGTGAAAAGAGACGACATCGCCACTGCGCTCAGCGAGTTGCTGATCGCCTTTCCGGTCTACCGCACCTATGGCGACGGCGGCCCACTTTCCTGGCAGGATTCAGCAGTGCTTGCCGCCACCGCCTCGCAAGCCATGACGCGGCTCGATGACCGGCGTGCTTGCGACCATGTGCTGAAGCTCCTCGAAGGCAAGGTCGAAGGCGACGCGGCCCACGACTTCCGTATCCGCTTCCAGCAATTGAGCGGGCCGGTAATGGCGAAGGCGACGGAAGATACGCTGTTTTACCGTTACAATAGGCTGCTTGCCGCCAACGAAGTCGGCGGCGAACCTGGCAAGGCGCCTGGCGGCCCGGACGAATTTCACCGCCGCATGGCCGAGCGGGCGCGGCTGCAGCCGCATGGGCTTTCGGCCAGCGCCACCCACGACACCAAACGCGGCGAGGATGCGCGTGCAAGGCTTTATGCGTTGAGCGAAGGCGCGGATGTTTTTGCCCAGGCGGTCGCGCGTTGGCGCGAGATGAACCGTCCCTGGCTGAAGGATCTGGCGGATGGCACCGCGCCGGAACCCAATGTCGAATGGATGCTTTATCAGGCTCTGGCCGGCATCTGGCCGGAGGATTTCGACAGAGCACAGACGGAAGAACTCCGCGAACGCTTCACCGATTACGCCGTCAAGGCGGTGCGCGAGGCAAAACTGCGCAGCGGCTGGACAAAACAGGATGCCGACTACGAGGAAGCGGTCACCACCTATGCCGCGGCGCTGGTCTCGCCCGATAATGACGTCTTCCTCGAGGATTTCGAAAGGGTGCTGCAGCCCTTCATCGCGGCGGGTTACCTCAACAGCCTGTCGCAGACGCTGCTCAAGCTGACGGCCCCCGGCATTCCCGATATCTACCAGGGTGCCGAAGGCTTCGATTTCAGTCTCGTCGATCCCGACAATCGCCGGCCGGTCGATCATCAGCAACTGACGGCCTGGCTAGCCGAACCCGGTCCGATCGCCAAGCTGCAGGCGGCAGCGTTGAAACAGCGCCTCGTCGGGATCGGCCTGCAGCTGCGCCAACGGCACGCGGACCTCTTTGCTGGAGGCGACTATCTGCCGCTGAAGGTGACGGGCAACCGGCGCGACCATGTGCTTGCTTTTGCCCGAGTGCACAAGAGTGATTTCGCCATCATCGCGGCGCCGCGGCTGATGTTCGGCTGGCTCGATCCGGGCGTGCTCTTTGCCGGCCCGGAATTCTGGGAGGATACGACGATTGCCGTCCCCTCCCCGCTTCACGGGTTGAAGGCCGACATGCTGACCGGAAAGACGATCGAGCCCGGCGGCAGCATTTCGGTCGCCGCCCTGCTCGGGAGCCAGCCCGTCGGGCTGATCACCCCGATCTGAGGACTAGTCGGCGCAAAAATCATATCCATGAAAATAGTGCTTGACCTTCCAGTCGCTGGAAGGTGGATAAGCCTATCCAACGGCCCTTCGGGCATAGGAGATAGTCATGGATATCAAGCACGAGCACGACCACCACCATAGCAACGCCGATGGCGATGATCATGGCCATTGCGGCCATGATCAGGAGAAGGCTGCCGATGCCATGATCCGTGATCCTGTCTGCGGCATGACCGTCGATCCGCAGGCCGGCAAACCCTCGCTCGAGCATGAGGGCCGCACCTATCATTTCTGCTCCGAGGGCTGCCGGACCAAGTTTGCGGCAGTACCTGAGGATTATCTGAGCGCGAAGGACCCCGTCTGCGGCATGACCGTCGATCGCTCGACAGCGAAGCACTTCCTGAAAGCCGACGGTGAGAAATTCTATTTCTGCTCGCCCGCCTGCCAAGCGAAATTCGAAGCCGACCCCGCAGCCTATCGCGACGGCAAGCACCCGCCGGCAAAGCCGGCACAAAAGGGCACGCTCTATACCTGCCCGATGCATCCCGAAGTCGTCAGCGATCGTCCCGGCGACTGCCCGAAATGCGGCATGGCGCTGGAGCCGATGGGCATTCCGCCTGATGACGAAGGTCCGAACCCTGAACTCGTCGATTTCATCAGGCGGCTCTCGGTCAGCGCCATTCTCGCCCTACCGTTGCTGGCGCTCAGCATGGGGCCGATGTTCGGCCTGCCGCTCCGCGACGCGATCGGCGAACCCCTGGCGTCGTTCATCGAACTGCTGTTGGCAACGCCGGTGGTGCTCTGGGCGGCCCTGCCCTTCTTCCGCCGCGCATGGGCGTCTGTCGTCAACCGCAGCCCAAATATGTGGACGCTGATCGGTCTCGGCGTCGGCACCGCCTATCTCTACAGCGTCGTTGCCACGCTTGTGCCCGGCATCTTCCCCATGGGCTTTTATGGCCATGGCGCGGCCGTGCCCGTCTATTTCGAGGCAGCAGCCGTCATCGTCGCGCTCGTCTTCGTCGGCCAGGTGCTGGAATTGAAGGCGCGCGAACGCACCGGCTCGGCAATCCGCGCTCTTCTCGACCTTGCGCCGAAGACGGCGCGGCGCCTCGATGCCGACGGCAGCGAGCGTGACGTGCCGGTGGACGATATCCAGACTGGGGACCGGCTGCGCGTGCGCCCCGGCGAGCGGGTGCCGGTGGACGGCTCCATCCTCGAAGGCCAGTCGACGGTCGATGAATCGATGATATCAGGCGAGCCTCTGCCCCTGGAAAAGTCGAAGGGCGACCCGCTGACCGGCGGCACGATCAACAAGAACGGCACCTTCGTCATGACCGCCGAAAAGGTGGGTGCAGACACGGTGCTGTCGCGCATCGTCGACATGGTCGCCAAGGCGCAACGCTCGCGGGCGCCGATCCAGGGCGCGGTCGACCGGGTCTCGGCCGTCTTCGTGCCGGCGGTGGTCGCCGCTGCCGTCCTTGCCTTCCTCGTCTGGGTCGCGATCGGGCCGGAGCCGCGCATGGCGAATGGCCTGCTTGCCGCCGTCGCCGTTCTCATCATCGCCTGCCCCTGCGCGCTCGGGCTTGCGACGCCGATGTCGATCATGATCGCGACGGGGCGGGGCGCACAGGAAGGCGTGCTGATCAAGGACGCCGAAGCGCTCGAGCGTTTTTCCAAGGTCGACACGCTGATCGTCGATAAGACCGGCACGCTGACCGAAGGCAAGCCGAAGCTTACCGATATCGTCGCCTTCGACGGGGTCGGAGAAGAGCGGCTGCTGTCGCTGGCAGCAAGCCTGGAGCGCGGCTCCGAACATCCGCTGGCCGAGGCGATCGTTTCCGGCGCCGAGGAGCGCGGCGTCCCCTTCGTCGAGGTCAGCGCCTTCGAGGCAAGGACCGGCAAGGGCGTTCAGGGCCTTGCCGGCGGCACATCGGTGGCGCTTGGCAATGCGGCGATGCTTAGCGATCTCGGCATCGATCCCCACGCACTTGCCGAGAAGACCGAAGCCCTGCGCGGCGACGGCAAGACGGTGATGTTCGTGGTATTCGACGGCGCGCTTGCCGGTCTTGTCGCCGTTGCCGACAGGATCAAGCCGACGACAGCCGCCGCCATCAACGCGCTGCACGACAGCGGGCTGAAGATCATCATGGCGACCGGCGACAACGAGGCCACGGCGCGTGCGGTGGCAAAAAGCCTCGGCATCGACGAGGTGCGCGCCGATGTGCTTCCGGAAGGCAAGAAGGCGCTGATCGACGAATTGCGTGCCAAGGGCGCCATCATCGCCATGGCCGGCGACGGCGTCAACGATGCGCCGGCCCTTGCCGCCGCCGATGTCGGCATCGCCATGGGGACCGGCGCCGACGTCGCGATGGAAAGCGCCGGCATCACCTTGGTGAAGGGCGATCTGAACGGCATCGTCAGGGCACGGCGGCTGGCGGAGGCGACGATGCAAAACATCCGCCAGAATCTCGGCTTCGCCTTCGGCTATAACGCGCTCGGCGTGCCGATCGCGGCCGGCCTGCTCTATCCGATCTTCGGGCTGCTGCTTTCGCCGATGATCGCCGCGGCGGCAATGAGCCTGTCGTCCGTTTCGGTCATTGCCAATGCGCTGAGACTGCGTTTTGCAAAACTATAGGAGATGGCAATGAATATCGGCGAAGCATCGGAACGCTCCGGCCTGCCTTCCAAGACCATCCGCTACTACGAGGATATCGGCCTCATCCGCCCCGAAAGGGGCGGAAACGGCTATCGCGACTATGCCGCAACCGACGTCCACAAGCTGCGCTTCCTGCAGCGCTCGCGCGGCCTCGGCTTTTCCGTCGAGGAATGCCGGCAATTGCTGGCGCTCTATGAGGACAAGGAGCGGGCAAGCGCCGACGTCAAGGATATTGCCGAGACAAAGCTTGCCGAGATCGACCGCAAGATCCGCGAGCTGACGGAACTGCGCCGGACGCTGGAGCACCTGGTGCATGCCTGCCACGGCAACGACAGGCCGGACTGTCCGATCCTCGAAGAGCTTTCGGACGGCGGCTGACCATTTCAGGCGAATTGCATCAGGAAAGCTGGGGCATGTTCTGGTTGGCTGCCCGCGAGGTTTGAGCCCGCTCGTCGGGCTCGTCGTCTTCGCCGTCGTCCAGCACCCCGTCATCCAGCCGATGCTTGATCGCCAGCGCATAGATCACGTCGAGAATATTGCGGTCTCTGAGATGAGGATCCATCAGGGCGAGAAGCGAGGCCCGGACGATCTTCTTGCTGGTGGCCTTCGGACAGCGCGCCTTGACGAAATCATAGAGCGCCTCATCCGTCAGCCCTTCCATGGCGCCGTCCACGAGAGCTTCGTAGACCCGCTTCTTTTCCTTCATTCTTGATTTTCCCCTGCAAATCAGCGGCGTCATGATCCGTCATGTAATTGTCATAAACAATTGGGGATTTGAGGCGTCGGTCCGCTTGAGAAGACTATTTTGATGATGATCCGACGATGATCTGCGGCCTGCATGATTTTTTCACGTCCGCGGGAATAAAACCCGCCGCATATCCGTATACTCAATCATGGAACGCAAAGACCGCCCCTTCGACGTCATCGGACAGCTTGCAGCGCTGAGGCGCTACGCTCGCTCGCTGGTGCGCAATTCGGACGAGGCGGAGGATCTGGTGCATGATGCGCTGGTGCGCGCCTTCGAGAAGCGAAAGAGCTTCCGCAGCGGCGGCAACCTGCGCACCTGGCTGCTCTCGATTCTGCACAATGCTCATATCGATCGTCTTCGCCGGAACCGGTCGCTGACGCGACGCCACGATGAAGCAGCTGTCGAAGCCGAGCAGTCCCTTCCAGCCGGCCAGGAACATGCCGTGCGCCTGCAGCAGGTGCGCGACGCCTTCTTCGACCTGCCGGAGGAACAGCGTGAGGCGTTGCATCTCGTCGCGATCGAAGATCTTTCCTACCAGGAAGCCGCCCAGGCGCTTGGCATTCCTGTGGGGACGCTGATGTCGCGCATCTCCCGCGCGCGGGCTCAACTGCGCGAATTCGAGGAGAAGACGCCGCGGGTTTCGCATCTGAGAATCATCGGAGGGAACGGCAATGAAAGCAATTGATCCGATCCTCGATGCCGATCTCGACGCCTATGTGGATGGCGAGCTCGATGTCGCCCGTCGCATCCAGGTGGAATCCTATCTTTCCGAGAATCCGTCGATTGCCGCCAAGGTCATGGCCGACCTCAGCGTCAAGGGCGAACTGCGTCTGGCGCTGGCCGGCGAAAGTGCCTTTGGCCGCCCCGAGACCCGCGATGCCGCCCGCCGGCTGGAACGTGGCCTTTCCTATGGCCGCATCTTCCATTCGATGCAGCGCATTGTCGCTGTCGGCATTCTGATCGCCGCCGGCTGGGTGGCGCACAATTCCTTCGGCGCCTTCTCGGCGACCGAGGTGGTGGCATCGGTTCCGGCACCCGCCTATGTCGAGGATGCCATCCGCGCCTATCAGACGGCGGCGCTGCGCCAATCTATGCCTCCGCAGACGCCGGCCACTTATAACGCCGACGATATTCGCGCCGCCACCGCGATCGTGATGCCCGAACTGCCTAGGGATTGGAAGGTCGCCGACGTGCAGATCTTCCCGTCTGAATTCGGGCCCAGCGTCGAGATGGCGATCGAACAATCGGATGGAAAGCAACTGTCGCTTTTCGCCGTCCGTCCGGGCGCCTTCGAGGTCAAGCCTGTCAGCCATCTGACGCTGGAAAAAGCAGAAGCCGCCTATTGGCAAATCGGCGAGGTCGCTTATGCGCTGATCGCCGACGATAGCGGTCTCAATCTCGACCAGGCGGCCGAACGGCTCGCCCGCTCGCTCTATTAATTCAAACCGAGGAGATCAGCATGAACCCGATCAATCCCCGCTACGGTGCCGTCGCCGGCTCCCAGGCCCTCTTCGACGAAGGCCTTCGCCAGCATATGCTGCGCGTCTACAACTATATGGCTCTCGGCCTCGTCATCACAGGACTCGTCGCCTTTGTCGTCGGCTCGACGCCGGCACTCTACGTCCCGATCTTCGGCTCGCCGCTGAAGTGGGTGGTGATGCTTGCTCCGCTCGCCTTCGTCTTCTTCTTCTCGTTCAAGATCCAGACGATGTCGGCCGGCACCGCCCAGATCACCTTCTGGGCCTTCTGCGCCGTGATGGGGCTATCGCTCGCGTCCGTCTTCCTGGTCTTCACCGGGGCGAGCATCGCGCGGACCTTCTTCATCACCGCGACGATGTTCGGCGCCACCAGCCTCTACGGCTATGCGACAAAGCGTGATCTCTCGCGCATGGGCTCGTTCCTGATGATGGGCCTCTTCGGCGTCATCATCGCCTCTGTCGTCAACATCTTCCTGGGTTCGAGCGCGCTGCAGTTTGCGATCTCGGTGATCGGCATCGTCGTCTTCGTCGGACTGACCGCCTACGACACGCAGAACATCAAGGAACAGTATTCGGAAAACTTTGATCAGGAATCGAACCAGAAGCTCGCCGTCTTCGGTGCGCTCTCGCTCTACCTGAACTTCGTCAACATCTTCCAGCTTCTGCTCAACTTCACGGGCGAGCGGGAATAGGACTGCGCTTCTGGGGGCAAAGGAAGCGCAAGAGCGCCTGGTCTGCAGTCTGTGACAGGATGGCAGGTCGGGTGCTCACCCAAAAGAAACGGCCGGGTCAAAGCCCGGCCGTTTTCGTTCTTCAAGCACTTCGCGTCAAACCGGACTCATGCGACGCGCTTTAAGTCTTTGTCTAATCCTTGACCTTGTCCCAAAACCGCTGCACACTTTTGGGCGACATGCTTTAGAGCGCCGCGTATCTTTTCAGACGCGCTGTGGCTGTTATTTGGTGCTTTCAAACCGGCAAGTCGCGATCCACGCCCAGACGGCAAATCTGAAGCATCTGGGCAAGCACTGCCATCGCGATGATCGGCACGACTGCCCGATCATCGACGAGTTCGCCAATCAGAGCGAAAAAGCGCCGCCGCCTGCGATCCACTCCCGCTTCGGTCTCAACGGATTGAAGACAGAACACGGGGGGCGCTAGCCGCACCTCCGGTCCCGAGGGCGACGTCATTCCATCCTGAACCTGACGTGGCAGGTCGTGCAGGTCTGTAGCATGAGGTGGAACGCGTGTTCCGCCGGCAGCGCCGACAACTCGTGCTCGTTGCGAACGTGGGTGCCGAGGGGCCCGCCGCCCGTCGCCTCTCCAGGCTTGATGCGCATGCTGGCGGGCATCCCTCCGGGGTTGTTCTCCGCGGCGGCATCCAGCGCGACGGCGTAGTCGCGTAGTCCGTTGGCGAGGCGGTCGAATCGCTCGCGCTCTTCGAGGATGTTCGGCCTCGCCTTCGACTGCGGACTGGCGGCCTCGGAGGCGAAATGTGCGGAGAGAACGCTCCCGGATTTGTCGCGGATCGTGTTGGCCGCCCATTTGAACTCGTCGGCCTTGTAACTCGCCGGATCCTTGAACATGCCGGAGATCGTCTTCGCTGCGGCGGCCATGGCCTTCATGTCCGCTTGTCTGAGGGTGACCAGGTCCTCCGCGCCCGGCGATGGAACCGACGCCATCAGGACTGCTCCCACGCCGTAGAGCAGCCCGACCTTCTTCATGTAACTGGTCCGTTTCATCAATGCTGCGTTCCAAACCGGCCGGTGCCACCTGCTGCGGATATCCGTCGCTTCACCGGATATCCGTTCTCAGCTAGGCAGGAAGAGGGGCGGACGTCGCCCTCCCCGATCACGCCGCCATCTTGCGGCAGCTATCGGCGCAACGGCGGCAGGCGTCGACGCAGCTTTGCATGTCGCCCACCCGCTCGCAGTCTTCGGCGCACTGGCCGCAGATTTCGGCGCATTCCAGGCAGACATGCTTGTGGTGCTCCGAGCCGATCAGCATAAAATGCGCGGAGGTCCGGCAGATCTCCGCGCAGGCCATCATCAGCTTGAAGTGCGAAGGCTTGGTATGTTCGCCGCCCAGTTCCAAGCAGTGGCCCATCGCCATCGACAGGCATTCGCTGTAGCAGGCGAGGCAGTTGTCGATGCAGGTCTTCATTTCAGTCGACATGTGATGCATGGCTCAATCTCCTACTTGGCTTCCTTGTCCACCCACTTTGACATCTCTTCGATCTCCTTTTTCTGGGCTTCGATGACCTTCTGGGCCATCTGCTTAGCCTCATCATTGTCGCCGTACTTAAGCTCTACCTCCGACATGCTGATCGCGCCCATGTGGTGGGCGATCATGCCGCAGACGAAGGAGACGTCGGCGTCCTTCTTCATCATCCCCTGCATCATGTTCATGTGCATATCCTTCATGCCGTCCATCGACGCCTTTTGGTAGTCGCTCATGTAGCCCATTGGCATGCCGCCCGAAGGCATTACCGCCTTCGACATGTCCATGTCTTGGGACTTGCATTTCTCCGGGTAGGCCATCGTCGACTGGGCGGAGGCCACCGACGGGAGGATTGAGAAGGAGGCGGCGACTGCCGCGCACAGGGTAAGGCTGGTGTACGTCTTCATTTCTCGATCTCCAAATCTGCTTGAGGTTGGTTGTTCTGTCTCAGACTGCCGGAAAGCGGGGCGGCGGGTCGATCGCACGGATCAGCAGCAGCGGCCTCTCGACGGACGGCGTCGGTTCATGCCTCTCCGGTTCGAAGCGCGGAGCCGCGACCTTGGCAAGTTGCGGAAGAAGCGGACAGCAGTGCACCGTCGAACAGCACCCGGTCTGCGGGTTGTCGGCATGCCCCGGATGGTGATCGCGGTGCGCGACAACGGCGCAGTGCTGGCTTTGAAGAGTACTCGGCGCTGCGGCCACGTCAAAAGGATTCGCCGCAATGACGATCGCGACGACGAGAAGCTGAGCGTAGCGGAATATGCTCCATGGTCCCATTCGGCTGGATTTCCCTTCCACCATTGAACCGCGCGGCAGCAGCGATGTTCCAAGCTATCAGAGATCTGTGGCGGCGCCGCGTTTTGGCAACGGGGCGATGAGCAAGCGTTAACAGTCGCCGGCTAGTCTAGCGGTCTCTCGCTCGGAAAAAATTTGATGAAACGTGGCTATTCGCTGGCCCAGATAGGTCTTCACTGGCTGTGGTCGCCCTCCTGGTGCCGGTCCAGTATCTGACGGGCGGCAGCATCGAGAGAACCCACCACGCCGTCCACATGGGAATGACCCCGGCTTACTGGGACGTCGTCCAGCACCATCTTCACAACTACTCAGGAATGGCGATCGGCCTGCTGATGGGCGTGCGGCTAGTTTTTCGTCTCCTTCAGACGGCCGAGACCCGCGCGCCCGGCACGTGGGCCGGGCGCGCGGCCACGGCTCTTCACCATGCCTTCTACGCAGCGATCCTCGCGCAGGCCTGCATGGGCTTCGTCGCGAGCTATCTCTGGTTTGGAACCGCCCCCCTACCACGTCGTCGGATCGAGGATCATTCTGGCGATGGTGGCGCTGCATTTCGTAGCGGCGATTTGGCCCACGGTGGTCGCCCGCGACGCGACGGTCGACCGGATGGTGTTCCCGCGTCGGACGCGCTCAGCCGATGATCTGTAACGTGGCGAATGTCAGCTCGACGTAGCGGCCGGTCTTGGCGACGAACACCAGGATCGTGAAGGGGAGGACCGGCTCCCTCAGCACGCCGGCGACAACAGTCAGGGCGTCGCCAAAAAGCGGCATCCAGGACAGGAGCAACGTCCGTTTTCCACATTTCCGGTACCAGGGGGACAAACGCTCGAGCGCCTGTTCGTCTACGGGAAATCAGCGCCGATCCCGGAACCTTTCGATACCACGGCCGAGAAACCAGTTGACGATGCTTCCAAGCGTGTTTCCGACGCGGGCGACGGCGAGCAGAGCCAGGACGGGGAACTTGCCAGTAAGAAGAAGCCGTCAACAGGGCCGTTTTTCTACGATGATCGATCTTGCGTGCCCATCAGTACGGGCTCCTGCATCGGCAGCACGGTCGCCGCGCCGAGAGCGGCGGCGAACAGGGCGACATAGGCGAAACAGACCGTCTGGATCCAGAACTAGAACCAAGCCCGGTCGGCCGCCGCGCAGGACACAGAAGGACTCGGGGCATTTTCTCCTCCGTGATCAGCCGCCTGTCCATATCATATTCGCAAAGATGTCGCGATCAGCCAGCGGCAGGACACCTGCAAGAGTCATAGAGGTTCAAGTTAAATCCCCGCGGCCGAGAGCGTGCCCATAGGACGCTATGGCGGAACACGTCCGTCACATCGCCGTCAGATCAGCCCGGCGTTTTTATTGAGCAAGCACTCGATACCGATGGGAGTTGGAGATCTGCGCGCCCGGAGCCCATCGCCCAGTAAAGCACCGGACCTAGTCCTCGCCGTCCACTTCCTGCGCGGCCGATTCCGCCCGCGTAGCATGACCGCTCTGCAATCCCACATCCTCCAGCAACCCGACGTCCGGTAAGTCATGCAGGCGCGTCAAAACGGAAGGTGGAAAAGAAATGTTTCGTCGTCACAAGGCGCTCCCGCGGTCGGGCTGCGCGAAAATCGATTACAATTTTTGGAGAATGCGCTAGATGATACCCCAGGCGCGATAACGGCCCCGGCCGGTAATTTCACGAATGCCGATCTCGTTGACGAGGTTCAGCGCGCCGCGTGGTGTGATGCGCAGATGACGGGCGATCATCGCCGCCGAGACCATCGGCCGCGACAGGATGAAGTCGGCAAGTTCCGGCAGGCTGCTGTTTGAACGGCGGCCGCGAAAGCGCAGCTCCATCTGCGTGCGCGCCAGCGACAAGCGATCGATTTCCTTGAGGCCGGCCACGGCACCCAGATGCATCGCCTCCAGGAAGGCTTGCAGCCGCGTGGCCCGATCGCGCGCCCGACGACGCTCATGGCGCACCAGCTTCAGTCCGCCGTAAAAAGAGAAGAGATGCGAGGCGACCTTTCCGCGAGCGCGTAGATGGCTTGCGACCAGAAGGCCACCGAGCCAGTGCTGACGCCGCAACGGCTCGATCCTTTCCCAGGCTTCGAAGAGGATGATGGCACCGAGAACCGGCGGCAAGCTATCGGCCAATGGCTGGACGCTCCGCCATTCCGCAAGCCGCTGTTCCTCGTCCCACTCGTCGTCACCGAGCAAGCCGAGAGGGTCTTCGTTACGTCTTGCCGGAGTAACGGCGGTCGTCTCGCTTGCCGGCGTTTTCCCTGTGTGGATATCGAGCAGCTTTTGCGAGCGGGCAAGAAGCGCATCGATCTCCGCCATCTCGGCAGCGAGCGGCCGGTCCTCATCCTCAGCCTCAGCCTCTCCGTCGCTCTCGAGCGGAACTGCAACGCTCTTTGCGTCCGGGACCTTCCCCTCCCCTTCCCCGCCGGTTGCAGTCAGCGTCGCAAGGCCCGAGACGCCGAGTGCCCAGGCGGGTTCGCCGGTCCAAATGCGCCGACGTGCCCGCAGCACCGAATGGGCGATCGTCAGTTCATGGGTGGGAGCGCGGCTATCCATGTGCGCATCATGCAAAACGAGATCCTCGACATGCACGAGTTCGCCGGCCACCCAGAGCGCGCCGGCGGCGTCGAAGAAATGGCTGCGTTCGGCAAACCCCTCGCCGACCGGCGAGCGCAACACCCGCTCGTCCAGCCGCGCCACGGCATCCTCCGCCGCGGTAACGGCTGAAAGCAAGGTTTGAAGCATCACACTGTCGATATCGTAGCGCATTGTTAAGCTTTACGGTTTTTCACAAAGGGAAGCAAAAAGCATGTTTTCTTCCGCCATGTATGACATGGTTAACGGTGTATTTCAACAAAACTGCGGGGAAGGAAGCCGTTATGATCGCTGATCGACCGGCCACATATGCTTCTAACCGTCGCAGCTGGTGCGAAACTTTTTCATAGCCGCTCATCCGGTTTTCCTCGCTGTCGGCCCATTTGCCCGCATCAGCGCCATCAGCATCGGTCCGAGCGAGAATTCGCCGCGCTCCGCTCGCCGGGTCAGGTCACGCAAGTAGCCGCCGGCCGAATTGATATGTCCGCCCCTTTCGAGAATGCAGGCGATCACAGTGGCGGCGTTTTCCGGCCCCATGACATCGCAGGCCAGCTGATAGGCGCTGGGGCTGACGCCGAGCGTGGATCGGACGACGACGGCCGCGGCCATCAGATCCCGCCAGCTGCCAATGCCGCCGCCCGGCCCGTAAGCGACGATCTCCGGGCAGGCCTGCAGCACCATGGCAAGGGGGAAGGATTTCGGCGGCTCCCGCCACGGCTGCGGTTCTTCCTCCGGCTTTGCGCCCTGCTTCGGTTCGAAGCTTGGTTCAAGTTCAGATAAGTGGTCTGGGTTTGAATTATGTATGTGCCGACCGTTCTGGTTATCATTGCCGGCTGTTTTTTCTGTTTTCGACTTCAATTCCAGCGTCTTGACGATCAACTCCCGGAAAGCTTCGAGATCGCCCAGCAGGCTTTCCATCTCCGCAGCTGAGGGGCGGCGCGGCAGGCTTGCGGTAAGCAGATTGAAATGCTTCTGCATCTCGATCCATTCGCCGGCAATTTTCTCTTCCAGGGCGATCTCGATGAGCTTGGTGATGTCACGCCGGCAAAGTGTCAGCCGCTCCCTCAGACGCTTCCATTCGAGCTTGGCGGCCATCACCTGGGCCGCCTGCGCCTCGATCTCGTGGGCGCGCGCAAGCAATGGCGCCAAGCTGAAGCCAAAGGCTTCACCAAACCCGCCCTCGCCGTTGCGGCGGGCAAAACGTTTGCCGTTCGGACTATCCCGCCGGATGATCAGGCCGGCTTCCACCAGCATCGCCAGGTTCCGCCGCAGCGTCGTGCCGGCCATGCCATGCGTGCGCAGCGACAGCTGCTCGTTCGAGGGAAAGACGACGAAGCCGTTGGCCTCGGCAATCTCGTTCTTCGGGTAGAAGGTCAATAGCGCATTGAGAACAGCCAGGGCACGGTCCGATACGCCGACCATGTCCTTTGCTTCGCATAGCGCGCGAAAGATCTTCCACTTGTCGACCGATGCGTCCGGATCGACCTTGCTGGCACTTGCTTGGCTTGCCAGCATGCCAAGCGTCATCGATCGCCGCCCAAAGGGCGTCGATACATATTGAGGCTCCATGTCCCTCACCTTTTCTCAAGGCAAAAGAAAGCTACCACCCAAAAGGATGCCGAAGACGCTTGACAGTGATTCGAGGAAGTGCGATTCTCAGATTGTCCAGATATGAGAAAGGCTTCCGCGGCGGCAACGTTCGGAGGCTTTTTTCTTTTGCGGCCTATTCTCCTGCTTGCAACCTGCCGGCCCGATAGGCTTCGTAAAGCTCATCGAGACGGCGTGAAATGTAAGCGCCGAAATCCGGCGCATCGCCGGTCTTCAACGCGATCGTGAAGGAATTTCCGGCGCTCTTGATTCGGCCGGCAACCTTGCCGCCGCTCTTCGGCTTCCAGTCATATTCCGTGGCCTCGGGTTTGGCCTCTTTCTTGGCGAGCTCGGCAACCAAAAGCTCAAAACGGCGATCGCTCTCTTCTGCCACGAAACTTCCAGAAGCAATGAGCTTGGCAAGCCGAGCGGCCGTCATTCCATTCCAGTCCTGGGCAAGCGCCATCCACCTGCGTCGCCCGATGCCGGGTGCGGCTCCGACCGACCTGACGATCTCGGCGGGAATGGCTTTTGCGACGGATATCAGCTTCGATAGCTCCGTCTTGTCCGTCGACAGCGCCTTCATGATGACCGGGCGCTCAAAACCCTTGAGCTCAAGATTGAGGGCAAAGACCGCGCGCTCGATGTAAGAAAGGTTCCGACGCGCCGAATTCTCAATGCCCTGCGCGATGACGACGTCGGTATCGTCGAGCTTTCGGACGATGGCCTGTACCTTGAGGCCGAGCAACTTGACTGCCTGTAGACGGCGATGGCCGTAGGCGATCTGGTAGCGGTCCTCGTCGTTGGGATGGCGGCGAACGAGGATTGGCACTTCCTGGCCGTTCTCGGCAATCGACCGCACCAACTCATCTTCCAAATCGAGGGGCTGGTCGGCAAGGCGGTCGCGGACGAAGGAGGAGTCGATCAGATCAGGATCGAGCTCGATGATGCGTTCACCGGAGAGCAAAGCCTCCTGCATCGCCCTGCTCTCTTCCTCCATGCGGCCAAGGGTCAGCGCCATCGTCCGAACCGGCCCGGCCGATCCGCGCGAAGATTGCTCCTCGTAGTTGGCCGCGGCCAACTCCTGCGCTGTATCGTCGAATAGACCTTTGAGGCGATCGCGTCTGCTCATGCTCGACCCCAGGCTTTGTGAATACCGGCGAGCACCTCGCCATTGGCAGCATTGACCGATTCCAGCGCGCGGTCATAGGTCGAGCGGCGCACCTGCCCCTTCTCGATCTCATAGAGCGTCTGCTTGGTCAGGCCGACATCGGCGATCGCCGTCGACTTGAGAATGGTAGCCGTCAACACGTCGTCACTGAAAAGGCTGCGCAGCAGCGCAACGATCTGCGACTGCGGCGCATCGAAGGGTTCGTGACGCGTGACGACATATTTGATGAAATCATGCTGCAGGTCGCCGCCGGCCTTGCGGACGACCGAAAGCAGATCCGAAGTCATCAGCAGGAACTGCGACATGGACGCGACGTCGACCATCTGCGGATGGATGGTGATGAGCAGCGATGTGGCGGCACAAACGGCGCCAAGCGTGAGGTAACCGAGCTGCGGCGGACAGTCGATCACCACGATGTCGTAATCGGCCTCGACCTCTGCAATGGCGATGCCGACCCGACGGAAGAACAGCTCGCCAGGTCGCTGCCGGTCGTTCAGTGCCCGTGGCGTCTCATGCTCGAACTCCATCAGTTCGAGATTGCCCGGCACCAGATCCAAACCGTCGAAATAGGTCTTGCGGACGATCTCCTTCAGCGGCTTGCGGTCTGCATCATAGCGAATTGCGCCATAGAGCGTATCGCCTTCGGAAAGATCGAATTCCGGCTGAACGCCGAGCATGGAGGAGAGCGAGGCCTGCGGATCGAGATCGATCGCAAGCACCCGGTAACCCGCCAGCGCCAGATACTGTGCCAGATAAAGCGTCGTCGTGGTCTTGGCCGAGCCGCCCTTGAAATTGGTGACGGCAACCGTCTGCAGCTTTTCGCCAGGGCGACGCCACGGCTGATAGGAAAGCGCGTCCTTCGGCTTGAGCTTGGCCATATACTGGCGCAATTCGTTGATCTGGCCGAGCGTGTAGGAACGCCGGCCATTCTGGGCAAGATCCGGCTGCGGTCCCTTGCCATCCAGTGAAAGCTGGCGAAGATAGCCGTCCGAGACGCCGATCATCTGGGCCGCCTCGCCGGAGGAGAATGTTCGTAGCGTCTTTTGCGAGAGCGGCGGAAACAGCTTGTCGCGAAGCAGCTTCAGTTGCCGCGACAGCTGGTTGGCATGCCGCTCGATCCGTACATCTGTCGTCGATACGCTAATGTTGTCCAAAACACCCAATCCTTTTCGATGCGCTTTTCTGTCAACATAGCGTCAAAAAGCGTATCGAAAGTGACACGATTCGGGATTTGCAGCAACAACAGGGCTCCGATGCTACCCACAAGGCTCGGTTGGCCGCGGCCAACTCCCGTTCAGCCCTTGCGACGACCCGGCTTTTTCGGCAAGACCGCCAGGACTCGAAGGGGAGTATCCGCTTGAAGCACATTCATATCATCGGCATCGGCACGGGCAACCCTGAGCACCTCACCATACAGGCGATCAACGCGATGAACGCTGCCGACGTGGTCTTCCTGCCGGTCAAGGGCGCCGGCAAGGAAGAACTCGCCGAGATCCGGCGGGAAATCTGCGAATGTTATATCACCCGGCCGGCAGCCAGAATTTCAGAATTTGCGGTGCCGCAAAGGCAGACGGCAGACAAGACCTATGTGCAGAGCGTCGACGCCTGGCACGGTGAGATCGCCCGCATCTATGGAGAGCTGATCTCCGGTCTCCCGGACGATGGCAGCGGCGCCTTTCTCGTCTGGGGTGATCCCAGTCTCTACGACAGCACGATCCGCATCATCGAACGCGTGCGCCGGGAAAGCAGCCTGGATTTCGATTACAGCGTCATTCCCGGCATCACCAGCATCCAGGCGCTGGCGGCCAGCCACAGAATCCCTCTCAACCTCGTCGGCAAACCGATCGAGATCACCACAGGGCGCAGGCTGGCGCAGGACGGACTTTTGACCGACAGCACCGTCGTCATGCTTGACGGCGAACAGGCTTTTGCGAAGATCGACGATCCCGACGCCGAGATCTTCTGGGGCGCCTATCTCGGCACCAAGGACGAGATCGTCAGATCAGGGCGACTTGGCGACATCGCCACCGACATTCAGACGCTGAGGGCCGAGGCCAGGCAGCGGCACGGCTGGATCATGGACATCTATCTCCTGCGCAAGGGACGTGATTTCGAGGTATAGCGGTTCGAGCCGTTTCCATCACGCTTTGCCGGGTCGGCCGCGATCATGTAAGAAATGATCAGAGGATCGAGAATGAGCATTAAGGCCGCAAAGGCGAGCGACAGGACGGGCGAGGCGGATCTGCATGGTCGCCCAGCGGTGACGATGCGCAGGCGCGGCGCCTGCCCCGCCCTTGCCGCGCCCATGCCGACCGGCGACGGTTTGCTGGTCCGGTTGCGGCCGGTCGGCGGCGCGTTGACGCTGTCGCAGTTCGCCAGCCTTGCCCGCTCCGCCGCGGACCATGGAAACGGCATTCTCGAAATCACCGCCCGCGGCAATCTGCAGATCCGAGGCCTTCGGACTGAGACCGTCGGACAGCTCGCTGCCGATATCGATGCCGCCGGCATCACCGTGCCGGACGGGCCGGCGATCGAGACATCGCCACTGCACGGCATCGACCCGGAAGAAATATGCGATCCAGCGGCAATGGAAATGGCCTTGCGCAGCATGCTCCGTGATCAGCTAGCGTCGCCGCGGCTCGCGCCAAAACTCTCGCTCGTCGTCGACGGCGGTGGGGCCTTCGGCTTGTCGGCACTGTCCGCCGATATCCGTATTGTCGCGCAATCCCCCGCAGAATGGCTGGTCGCGATCAATGGCGACGGTGAAACCGCAATGCCGGTCGCGATCGGTCCTGCGGAGGCGGCGATATCGGCCGTCGGCGAAATTTTGAGCCTGTTGGCGATCCTCGGGCAGGGCAGTAGGACAAGGGATATCGATCCGGCGCTTCTGCGGGCGCGTTTTCCGGCGATGGATGGCGTTAAATTCTTTCCTTCACGCGCGGCAGGGATGCCGCTTGCCGGCTCGCACAGGCTCGAGGACGGCAAGACCATACTCGGGGTCAGGCCGGCATTCGGGCAGATGAGAGCGTCTGATCTGATCGCTTTGCTGGATCTGGCAACGGACCGCGGCGCAACAGCCATCCGGCTTGCGCCCGGTCGCGGTTTCTTCCTCATCGGGCTTTCCGCCGATACAGTGCCGGCTATGCAGATGGCCGCCGCCGGACTTGGCTTCAGCACCCAGCCTGGCGACAATACCGAGCATATTGCCGCCTGTGCCGGCGCCGGCGCCTGCGGCTCCGCTTTCTACGAGACGCGAGCTCTGGCGCGCCGGCTCATTGGCGCAGCACCTGCCCTTTTCGACGGTTCGCTGACGCTGCATCTGTCCGGCTGCGCCAAGGGCTGCGCTCATGCCCGGCCGGCGCTGACGCTGACGGGCTCGGCGGAAGGTTATGGCCTCATCCTCAATGGCCTTGCCGCCGATCAGCCGGTCGAACGGATCGCTGGCGGTCGGATCGATTTCGCTATAGAGAGGCTCGCCCGGTCCATCGAAGACAACAAAGACGCTGGCGAATCGACCGCCGCCTGCCTTACACGGCTTGGCGCAACCGGCGTTTCGAAGGCGCTGCGACAGGAATAGGAATGCCAGACTACGATTATATCCGCAGCGGCGATGCGATCTACGAGCGTTCCTTTGCCATTATCCGTGCCGAGGCCGATCTTTCGCGCTTCACTGACGATCAAGCCGAAATCGCCGTGCGCATGATCCATGCCTGCGGGCTGGTCGAGGCGGCGGATCATTTTCTGTTCTCGGCCGATTTCGTCAGCGCGGCACGCGATGCGCTGAAGGGTGGTGCGCCGATCTTCTGCGACGCCGAAATGGTATCCCAGGGTGTGACCCGGGCGCGGCTGCCGGCGCAGAACGAGGTGATCTGCACGCTGCGCGATCCGGCGACACCTGAGCTTGCACGCGAGACCGGCAATACGCGCTCGGCTGCCGCCATGCATCTCTGGCTCGATCGGCTGGGCGGCAGCGTTGTTGCGATCGGCAATGCACCGACGGCGCTCTTCCATCTGCTCGAACTCCTGCGCGACGGCGCCCCGAAACCCGCAGCGATCCTCGGCATGCCTGTCGGCTTCGTCGGCGCGGCGGAATCGAAGGATGCATTGGCGGAAAATTCCTACGGCGTCCCCTTTGCCATCGTCGGCGGCCGGCTCGGCGGCAGCGCCATGACGGCAGCCGCCATCAATGCATTGGCGAGGCCAGGTCTATGACGACAAGCGGCCGTCTGATCGGCGTCGGCACGGGCCCCGGCGATCCGGAGCTCCTCACCCTCAAGGCCGTGCGCGCCATCGAAGGCGCTGATGTCATCGCCTATTTCGCCAAGCAGGGCAGGGGAGGCAACGGCAAGGCGATCGTCGAACCGCTGCTGAAATCCGGGGTGACGCTGCTGCCGCTCTTTTATCCGGTGACGACCGAGATCGACAAGAACGACGAACGCTATCAGAGCCTGATCACCCAATTCTACAACCAGTCTGCCAAAGCCGTTGCCGGGCATCTCGATGCCGGGCTGACCGTCGCCGTTCTCAGCGAAGGCGATCCGCTCTTCTACGGCTCCTATATGCACCTGCATGTCAGACTTTCCACACGCTACCCGACGGAAGTGATCCCGGGTATCAGCGCCATGTCGGGCTGCTGGTCGCTGGCCGGCATGCCGATCGTTCAGGGCGACGATGTGCTTTCCGTACTGCCCGGTACGATGGCCGAGACCGAGCTGACGCGCCGCCTTGCCGATACGCAGGCCGCCGTCATCATGAAGGTCGGCCGCAACCTGCCGAAGATCCGCCGGGCGCTGGCGGCGGCCGGGCGGCTTGCGGAGGCCGTCTATGTCGAGCGCGGCACCATGGCGAATGCGGCGATGGAAAAGCTTGCCGACAGGACCGACGTCGACGCGCCGTATTTTTCGCTGGTGCTGGTGCCGGGCTGGGAGGGCAGCCGATGAGCGGCAGGCTTTTCGTGATCGGCACCGGTCCCGGCAACCCCGAGCAGATGACGCCGGAAGCGCTGGCTGCTGTCGATGCGGCGACGGATTTCTTCGGTTACGGACCTTATCTCGACAGGCTGCAGCTCCGCCACGATCAGCTGCGGCATGCCTCGGACAATCGCGAGGAGCTCGACAGGGCAGGGGCGGCCCTCGCCATGGCAGCCGATGGCGCCAAGGTCTGCGTCGTCTCCGGCGGCGACCCTGGCGTCTTCGCCATGGCTGCCGCGGTCTGCGAGGCGATCGAGAACGGGCCGGCCGCCTGGCGCGCGGTCGATCTCGTCATCCTGCCCGGCATCACGGCGATGCTGGCAGTGGCGGCAAGAGCAGGCGCACCGCTTGGCCACGATTTCTGCGCCATCTCCCTGTCTGACAACCTAAAGCCTTGGAGTATAATAGAAAACCGTCTTGCGTTGGCGGCAAAGGCAGGTTTTGTCATCGCGCTCTACAATCCGATCAGCCGGGCACGGCCCTGGCAGCTCGGCGAAGCCTTCAAGCTGTTGCGTGACCATCTGCCTGCAGCAACACCGGTTATTTTCGGGCGCGCGGCCGGGCGGCCGGACGAACGCATCGCCGTCCAGCAGCTGGCGCAGGCAGATGCGTCGATTGCCGATATGGCGACCTGCATCATCATCGGCTCGGCCGAGACGCGCATTGTCACACGGCCAGGCCGGCTGGACCTCGTCTATACGCCGCGGTTCATGGCGGGGGGAAACAGGTGATCGATCGCTGCCAGCGCCGCCTCGACAGTGTCGACCGCCTTGACGATCGAGGCCGGGTCGCGCGCCACCATCATCACCTCGATACCGAGCAGGCGGGCTGCCTCGATCTTCGCATAGGTCGCGGCACCGCCGCTATTCTTGGCAATGATGACGTCGATGTCGTGCTGTCTCAGCAGAGCGCGCTCACCGTCCAGCGCGAACGGACCACGATCGAGGATGTACTGGACATTATCAAGCGCAAGCGCCGGTTCGACGGGATCGACACTGCGGACGAGATAGTGATGTTGCGGTGCGGCTTCCGCGTGATGGGCACCCTGCCGGCCCGTCGCCAGAAAGACATGGCGGGGGGAGGGGCCGAGCGCTTCGATGGCAGCCGGAATGCTCTGCACGTCCCGCCAGCGATCGCCGGCCACGCGTTGCCATTCGGGACGGCGCAGAGCGATGGCAGCAACGCCAGTGGTCTCGGCCGCAAAAGCGGCATTGGCCGAAATGCGCTCGGCGAAGGGGTGCGTGGCGTCGATCAACAGGTCATATCCGCCGGCCTTCAGGAAATCGGCAAGTGCGACAGCGCCGCCGAAACCGCCGATGCGGACCGGAACAGGCTGCACGGCCGGTTTTTCGGTGCGGCCGGCAAGCGACAACAAAACATCGCAATCATCACGCGCCGCCAGCGCCTCGGCCAGCAGCCGCGCCTCGCTGGTGCCGCCAAGGATCAAGATGCGGGGTCTTCCCATGTCTGATGTTGCTCCTGCGTCCGGCCAGCGCTGGCTGACTATTATCGGCATCGGCGAAGATGGTCCAGAAGGGCTGGGCGAGGAGGCGAAGAGGCTGATCGCCACCGCGCCCGCCGTCTTCGGTGGCGTGCGCCACCACGCACTTGCTGCCTCGCTGATCACAGGCGAAAGGCTTTCCTGGCAGAGCCCGTTCGAGCGCTCGGTCGACGCCATCCTCGAAAGGCGTGGCACGCCTGTTGTCGTGCTCGCCTCTGGCGATCCCTTCCTCTATGGTGTCGGCGCAACGCTCTCCCGCCATGTGGCGGCGGAAGAGATGCGCAGCATTCCCGCACCCTCGGCCTTCAGCCTTGCCGCCTCCCGCCTTGGCTGGCCGCTACAGGAGGTTGCAACGATCTCGCTGCATGGACGGCCGATCGATCTGATCCGGCCGCACCTGCACTCCGGACGGCGCATCGTCGCGCTGACCTCGGACGAGAAGGGGCCCGGCGATCTGGCTGCGCTGCTGACTGCTGCTGGCTTCGGTCAGTCGCAACTTACCGTGCTCGAGGCGCTTGGCGGCGCTCGGGAACGGCAGAGAAGCGTCCTGGCCGCGGATTTCGACCTGCTGGACGTCGATCCTCTGAATGTCTGCGCCGTCGATATCGCGGCAGGGGAGGGGGCTCGCATCCTGCCGTTTGCCGCCGGGCTCGAAGATGAGCTGTTCGAGCATGACGGACAGATCACCAAACGCGAAATCCGGGCGATGACGCTTTCGGCGCTCGCGCCGCGTCATGGCGAACGGCTCTGGGATATCGGCGCGGGCTCGGGATCAATCGGTATCGAATGGATGCTGGCCGATCCGTCACTGAAGGCGATCGCCGTCGAGCAGTCGCCGGAACGGGCTGCACGTATCGCACGCAACGCATCCGCTTTCGGCGTGCCGCATCTTGCCGTCGTCGAAGGTGCTGCGCCCGATGCGCTTAGGGGCCTCGCGGCGCCGGATGTGATCTTCCTCGGCGGCGGCGGTAGCGAGCCGGGTGTTGTCGATACTGCGATTGCCGCACTGAAGCGGGGAGGGCGGCTCGTTGCCAATGCCGTGACGCTGGAGATGGAGGCGGTCCTGCTGGCCGAACATGGCAAGCGCGGCGGTTTCCTCACGCGGATCGAAATATCGCGCGCCCAGCCGATCGGCGGCATGAGCGGCTGGCGGCCGGCGATGCCGGTGACGCAGTGGCGCTGGACGAAAGGATGACGAGATGACGGTGCATTTCATCGGCGCGGGACCAGGTGCTGCGGATCTGATCACGGTGCGTGGCCGCGATCTCATCGCCCGATGCCCGGTCTGCCTTTATGCCGGCTCGATCGTCTCGCCCGAACTGCTGCAATATTGTTCGCCGGACGCCCGCATCGTCGATACGGCGCCGATGTCGCTCGACGAAATCGAGGCAGAATATCTTCGCGCCGCCGGAGCCGGCCAGGATGTCGCCCGGCTGCATTCCGGCGATCTCTCGGTCTGGAGCGCGGTCGCCGAGCAGGTGCGCCGGCTGCAAAAGCACGGCATCGACTATACCATGACGCCAGGCGTTCCGGCCTTTGCCGCCGCAGCCTCGTCGCTCGGCCGCGAACTGACGATCCCGGCCGTGGCCCAAAGCCTGGTGCTGACCCGCGTTTCCGGCCGTGCGTCACCGATGCCGAACGACGAGACACTGGCAAAGTTCGGCGCGACGGGCGCCACGCTGGCGATCCATCTGGCCATCCATGCACTGAAGCAAGTGGTCGAAGAGTTGACGCCGCTTTACGGCGTCGACTGCCCGGTCGCGATCGTCGTCAAGGCCTCCTGGCCGGACGAGCGCATCCTGCGCGGCACACTCGGCGATATCGAGGTAAAGATTGCGGCCGAGCCGATCGAACGCACGGCGATCATCTTCGTCGGCCCTTCGCTTGCGGCCGAGGATTTTCGCGAGAGCTCACTTTATGATCCGGCCTATCAGCGCCGGTTCAGAGGCAGGCAGTAGTTTCGAGCGAGAGGCCGCGGCCAGCGCGGCCTCTCGTGGCAATCGTCCTGCGCGCCGCCCCAACACCAATGGCGGTATCAGCCGACGCTTTGGCCAGATCTCAAACCCGCGCGCTGAGATAATCCATGCTGGCGCGCAGCGCGCCGGCCGGGTCCTTCAGCGCATGCACCTCCGCCGCGAAGGGCTCGAAGGAGAACGGGCCGTTATAGCCCGCCTGCAACAGGGCCCTGACCTGCCCGGCATTGTCGAGTAGGTCGTCGGCGTCGACCAGGACACGGTGGGAATCGCGCATATCGGCAACAGCAACGGAAGGATCGTCGACGCCGGAGATGTGTACGAGGCCAGCAAGCTCGGGGAAGGTCGCCGCTTCGCCGGCAAGATGATGGTGGAAGGTGTCGTGGACGAGCCTGAAGGTCGATTGCGCACCGAGTTCCCTGATCGCCTCGGCCGCCTCGGTCTTCGAGCGTAGCGAGCAAATCTCGAAACCGAGCGGCTCGACGAGACCGATAATGCCGGCTTTCTCCAGCATCGGCTTCAATGCAACCAGAGACTGACGCAGATTGACCTGCCGTTCGCCATCGGCGCAGCCGGTGCCGTCGTTCTTCGGAACGAGGACAAGCGCCTTGGCGCCGGAAGCGCCGGCATAATCGATCAGCTCCTGCGCTTCGGCGGCCCGGGCCGCGTTCCACTCGTTGAAGCGCTGCAGGGCGTTGATCGAAATGATCGTCACGCCATGGCGGGCAGCCGCTTGCCTGATCACCTCGGGTTTGGTGCCGTCGAGGATGGCATTGCCGGAAAGGTCGTTGCGGATTTCGACGGCATCGATGCCGAGCGATCGGGCCAGCGCAAAGAAATCGTCGATGGCAAGCGACGGCGCGGCCATATGGTTGAGCGCAAAACGGATCGACGTCATGATCGGTATCTCCTCCTGATCTCCGCATCTAGGCGGAGCAGTCCTCGTGAATGGGTCAGCGAATCTCTATCGGAATTCGCGTCGCAATCCATCCGTCATCCCCAGCACCCGCTTTCATTGCTGAGAGAATATCGACCGGAATGATGGAATTCCATCACGCGTCAGATGTTCTCGGAAATATGAATCTCGAACGGTAGGAAGAGCTGTCCGGGAACAGCCGTTTCTCCGTTTTCGATGGCGCCCGTCATCAGCACCAACAACTCCTTGCAGAGGGCGGGCAGGGGAGTGCCGATCGCCATGGCGACGACATCATCGGCAAGGCCGGCCTTGCTGTCGGGCGTCAGCTCGTTCACCACCAAGACGATCCTGCCGCCGACACTTTCTTCGCGGAATGCCGAAATTGCCCCCTCCATACCGCCGCCACAGACATAGAGGCCAACGAGATCGGGATATTTCTGCAGCAGCGTCAGCGTCGCCTCATGGGTGATCTCGGCCGTCTCGAGATTGATCAGCGTATCGACGACATCGAACTCCGGCGCATTCTCGCGAAAATAGGAACGGAAGCCGATTTCTCTGAGCTCATGGCCGTGAAAGCGGTGGCTGCCGACGAAACAGGCGACCTTGCCGGGCTTGTGTGCCGTGCGCGCAATCGTCCAGGCGGCGGTGCGCCCGACCTTGCGGTTGTTGACGCCGACATAGGCGTCGCGCACGCCGGTGGCGAGGTCGGAGAGTAACGAGAACACCGGAATGCCACGCTCCTTCAGCTCCTCGACCGCCGTCGTCACCGCGGGATAATCCGGGCCGACCAGAGCAACGGCCTGGTTGCGAGCGCCGAGCGTCTTGATCTTTTCGACGATCGCTGCCGGTGTCGCGGCCGACGGAAAGTCGATCTGCGTCTGGATGCGCGCGGACGTCAGAGCGCGCGCTGCGGTTTCGATCTCACGCACGAAGCTCTGATAGAAGGGCTGCATCGGCTTCTGCAGCAGGAAGGCGAGCTTGTATTGCGGCAGATCCTCGAAGACGCGCTGCTTGATCAGCCCGACAGCGTGATAGCCGATCGACTGTGCCGCATCATAGACCCGTCGCGCCGTTTCCTCACGCACCCGGTGGCGGGCGTTGAGAACCCGGTCGACGGTGGCGACGCTGACGCCGGAGGCGCGGGCAAGATCGGATATGGTGGGACGGCGCATCTGCGTTCCTGATGGATTCAATCATGAATGCAAGTCATTCATGATAGCTTTTGATAGATTATATCAAGCCTGCATTGAGCGCTTTCCAAAGTCAACCTATTCTCTCAGGCAACGGCAACGGGAGGCGGATAATGGCGACCCAGACAAAGAAGCGCGACTACGACCTTCTCGGCGAAAGCGGCCGCACCGCGGTGGAAACGGGGCTGGCGGCAGCCGAATGGTATCACACCGACATTGCGCGCAAGGAGATGAAGGCGCTGATGCAGCGCTCCGATGCGCCGGCGATCCGCGACACGATCATCTGGCTCGGCGCCATGGCAACCTTTGCCGGGCTCGGCATCTATTTCTGGGGCTCGTGGATCGCGCTGCCCTTCTTCCTCGCCTACGGCGTGCTCTACGGCTCGGCCTCCGACAGCCGCTGGCACGAATGCGGCCATGGCACTGCCTTCAAGACGCGCTGGATGAACGATGTCGTCTACCAGATCGCCTGCTTCATGATCATGCGCAACCCGGTGACCTGGCGCTGGAGCCATGCGCGCCATCATACCGATACGGTGATCGTCGGCCGCGATCCCGAGATCGCCGTGATGCGGCCGCCTGATCTCTTCCGGCTGGTGCTTAATTTCTTCGGCATCCTCGACGCCTGGCATGCGATCGTCGATATGCTGCGCAATGCCTTCGGCGGCGTCAGCGCGGCGGAAAAGACCTTCATCCCGGAGATGGAGCAGCCAAAGGCAATCCGCATCGCCCGCATCTGGCTGGCGATCTATCTCGTCACGACCGCAGCCGCGATCGCCGTGGGTTCGATCCTGCCGCTGATGCTGATCGGCCTGCCTCGCCTCTACGGCGCCTGGCACCATGTGCTGACCGGACTGCTCCAGCATGGCGGCCTTGCCGACAATGTGACCGACCATCGCCTGAACAGCCGCACGGTCCATATGAACCCGATCAGCCGCTTCATCTACTGGAACATGAACTACCACGTCGAACACCACATGTTTCCGATGGTGCCCTATCACGCGCTGCCGAAGCTGCACGCAATGATCAAGCACGACCTGCCGGCGCCGAACCCATCGATCTGGTCCGGCTATATCGAGATGATCCCGGCTTTCCTGCGCCAGCTGCGCAATGAGGATTATTTCTTGAAGCGCGAACTGCCGGCCACCGCGCGGCCCTATCGCGAGGAATTCCACAACGAGCTGGCCCCGGCCGCGCAATAATTACAATTCAGGGAGGACAAGATGAGCGGAAACTGGATTCAGGTCTGCGACAAGGACGAGATCGACGAAGAAGATGTCATCCGCTTCGATCACGACGGGCGCACCTTCGCGGTCTACCGCAGCCCGGACGACGAATTCTTCGCCACCGACGGGCTCTGTACGCATGAACATATCCATCTCGCCGACGGGCTTGTCATGGATGAGATCATCGAATGTCCAAAGCATAACGGCCGCTTCAACTACAAGACGGGCGAAGCCAAGGGCGCGCCGGTCTGCGTCAATCTGAAGACTTATCCTGTCAAGATCGAAGACGGTGCCGTCTTCATCTCGCTCTGAGGGAGGTTGGCGTGGTTCATTACGTCATCCTGGGCGCCGGCGAATGCGGTGCGCGCGCCGCCTTCGCCTTGCGGGAAAAGGGTTTTGCCGGCGAGATAACGCTGGTTGGGGCCGAGCCGCTTCCGCCCTATGAACGGCCGCCACTTTCGAAGGCCGGCTCCACCGATGCAAGTGATCCGAAATTTATCGCCGCGGCGGAAAAATACGTCGAAAACGGTATCCGGTTGCTGACCGGCCTCGAGGCAAGGGATCTCGATACCCCATCCAGGACCGTTAGGCTTTCGGACGGTAGCGTGCTTTCCTACGACAAGCTTCTGCTTGCGACGGGTGCCGCCGCGCGGTCGTTCCCCGGCGCACCGGTAGGCAGCCGACAGATTCGTTCGCTGCGGACGCATCACGATGCGGCGGCATTGCGCGATGCCATGAAACCGGGACGGCATATCGCCATCATCGGGGGCGGGTTCATCGGACTGGAACTTGCGGCAACGGCGCGGCTGCTTGGCGCCGAGGTCACCGTCATCGAGGGGCTGGAGCGCGTGCTGAAGCGTGGCGTGCCGGAGGAGATCGCCCATCTCCTCACCGAGCGCCACCGCGCCGAGGGCGTCGATATCCGCTGCGGCGTCTCCATCGAGGCGCTGACTGCGGACAACGGACAAGCCCTGATTAGATTGTCGACCGGCGAGGCGATCGAAGCCGATCTCGTCCTTGTCGGCATCGGTGCACGGCCGAATGTCGAGATCGCCGAAAAGGCAGGCCTCGCAATCGACAATGGTATTGCCGTCGATATCCATCTCCAGACCTCCGCACCCGATGTCTTTGCGGCCGGCGACTGCTGCTCCTTTCCGCTGTCGATCTATGGCGGCCGGCGGGTGCGGCTCGAATCCTGGCGCAATGCCCAGGAGCAGGGCACATTGGCCGCGGCCAACATGCTCGGCCTTAACGAGGCCGTTTCGGCGGTGCCGTGGTTCTGGTCGGATCAGTACGACATGACGCTGCAAATATCAGGCCTTGCCGAAGGGGCTGCCACGCATCAGCGCCGCGAGCTCGGCGCAGGCGCCTTCATTCTTTTCCATCTCGACGCCGACGGACGATTGATCGCCGCAAGCGGCATCGGACCGGGCAATGCGGTGGCACGCGACATCCGGCTCGCCGAAATGCTGATCGCAGCGCACGCCCATCCGAACCCGGCAGCACTCGCAGCCAGCGACATCAAGCTGAAATCCCTGCTGGCCGCCTGAGCCGCCCGATATTTTCACCCGATATTTTCAAAGGAATTGATGATGAAAAAACATAGACGCGCGACCGTCGCCGATCTGCTTGCCGAAAAAGGCAAGCGCCAGCTCACCATGCTGCGCGTCACCTCGCTGGAGGAGGCGGACGCCGCCGAAAAAGCGGGGATCGACATCGTCTCGGTGCCGCCCTCGCTGCTCGGGCCGGTCTTTCGCGAAGCCGCCCCCACTCTCTTTGCCATTCCGGGGCTCGAATATGGCGACCATGTTTCGGCCGAGGACTATCTGCGTGCGGCCTTCGCGGCGCTGAAGGCAGGTGGTGATGCGGTCTATTGCGCCGCAAGCCTGCAGACGATCCGGCGCATGCGCGATGAAGGTATCCCCGTCTGCGGCCATCTCGGGCTGATCCCTTCGAAGGCCACCTGGACCGGCGGCTTCCGCGCCGTCGGCAAGACGGCAGCGAGTGCGGCCGAGATCTGGCGGCAGACCAAGGCGCTGGAAGAGGCCGGCGCCTTCGCCGCCGAAATCGAAGTCGTCCCAGGGGATGTCGCTGCCGCCATCAGCCCCAACACCTCGATGCTGATGATCTCCATGGGGGCAGGCAGCGGTTGCGACGCCCAATATCTCTTCGCCGACGACGTGCTCGGCGCCAATCGCGACCACTATCCGCGTCATGCCAAGATCTATCGCGACTTCGCCGCCGAACACGACCGGTTGCAGCGCGAGCGCATCGCCGCCTTCACGGAATTTGCCGAAGACGTCAGAACCGGCGCCTATCCGGAAAAGCGCCATCTCGTCGGTATCGACGACGCTGAACTGGAGATCTTCCTGCAGCGGCTGAAAAGCGAGACGGGCAAGAGCTGAGGGCAAACGAGCTCTCTTGCCTCGATGATGTGGGAAGCGCCGCAAAGGTGCTTCCTCTCCATTGGCTTCCGTCCCGGCCTGTGTCAGGAATTATCCGTTCGATTCATTCGGAACGGAGTATTCGGTCCCCTGTGACGATCGGCTTTGCGCATGCGGAATTGATTGCGGTGCTCGTCGCGGTGACGGGGGACGAACCGCGCGTGATGACCATCCGCTCTGGCAACGCGCTGCCGTCGGGACCTTTCGAAATGGGGCATCGAACCCTGCAATCGGGCCTGCGCGAATGGGTGCAGGAGCAGACGGAACATCCCGTCGGCTACCTCGAACAGCTCTATACCTTCGCCGACCGTGACCGGAACAACGACATCCCAGGCGGACGGACGATCTCGATCAGCTATCTCGGCCTCGTCAACGAGCAGTCGGGCGCCGGCCGGCCGGGATGGCACGGCTGGTACGAATATTTCCCCTGGGAAGACCACCGGCAGGGCCGGCCAGCCGTGCTTGACGAGATTATGGCGCGTCTGAGGAGCTGGGCAGATGCCGATCCGGCAAGGCGTGACCATCGCCATCGCCGGGCCGATTTCACCTTCGGCCTCGACGGCGGCGGCTGGAACGAGGATCTGGCCCTGCAGCGCTATGAACTGCTTTACGAAGCACGGCTCGTCTCGGAAGCCGGATGCGGGGCGGAGACCAATCTCGGCGGCGCGATGTTTGCCGATCACCGCCGTATTCTCGCAACCGGAATCGCCCGGTTGCGCGCCAAGATCAAATACCGCCCCGTCGTCTTCGAGCTGATGCCGGAGAGCTTCACGCTGCTGAGACTGCAGCGCACCATCGAAGCCTTGGCGGGGCTGACGCTGCACAAGCAGAATTTTCGCCGCCTCATCGAACAGCAGGAACTGGTCGAGGAAACCGGCGGAACCGAAAGCGAAACCGGCGGCCGGCCGGCCAAGCTCTTCCGCTTTCGCCACACCGTGCTCGAAGAACGGGCATTGGCTGGAACGAAATTACCGCTCTCTCGCAATTGACATATGCTCACTATGAGAATATCTCTTGACCTAAGATATGCTCAAAGAGAGCATAAATAGGAGCCGGTCATGAATTATCCTGTTTCCGCATCTTCGCTCTACGAGCGCGTCAGCCGTGTCATTCCCAAAGCCGAATGGATGACGTTTGAAAATGACGTCGACGCGATCCTCGAGCTCAAGCGCCGCCGCAACGCCGTCATTCTCGCGCACAACTATCAGACACCGGAAATCTTCCACGGCGTGGCCGATATCGTCGGCGACAGCCTGGCGCTCGCCCGCAAGGCGATCGAGGTCGACGCCGATGTCATCGTGCTTGCCGGCGTGCATTTCATGGCCGAGACCGCCAAGCTGCTGAACCCCGGGAAAACCGTGCTGATCCCGGATCTCGGCGCCGGCTGTTCGCTGGCGGATTCGATCACGCCCGAAGATATCGCGCTGCTGCGCCAGGCCCATCCCGGCGTGCCCATCGTCACCTATGTCAACACCTCGGCCGCGGTGAAGGCTGCCTCCGACATCTGCTGCACCTCGGGCAATGCCAAGCAGGTGGTGGAATCGCTCGGCGTACCGAAGGTGCTGATGATCCCGGACGAATATCTGGCGCGCAACGTCGCCCGCGAGACCGATGTCGAGATCATCGCCTGGCATGGCCATTGCGAGGTGCACGAACTCTTCACCGCCGAGGACGTGCGCCAGCTGCGAGAAAACCATCCGGGCGTCATTGTGCTCGCCCATCCCGAATGCCCGCCCGAGGTGGTGGCCGAAGCCGATTTCGCCGGCTCCACCGCCGTGATGTCGGACTATGTCGGCCGGCAGAAGCCGGCGCGCGTCGTGCTGCTCACCGAATGCTCGATGAGCGACAATGTCGCCGTGCACCATCCCGACGTCGAATTCATTCGACCCTGCAATCTCTGCCCGCATATGAAGCGCATCACGCTGGCCAATATCCGCGCCGCACTCGAGGAAAACCGCCACGAGGTCACCGTTGATCCGGCAATTGCGGCGGCCGCGCGCCGCGCCGTCGAGAGGATGCTGGCGATATGACCGAGCTTCTCGAGCAGCTATCAGGACGCACGGTGATCGTCGGCAGTGGGCTTGCGGGATTGGTGACCGCGCTGACACTGGCGCCAGAACCTTCCGTGATCGTCACTCGCGCGGCTCTTGGCGCGGAGACGTCGAGCGCCTGGGCGCAGGGCGGCATCGCCGCCAGCATGGGCGCCGACGATAGCGCGGCACTGCATCTTGCCGATACGCTTGCGGCCGGCGACGGGCTCTGCGATCCGGCGATCGCCGCCGGCATCATCGCCGAGGCGCCGGCGGCGATCGCCGCGCTGGAAAAAGCCGGCGTCCGCTTCGACCGGAATGCCGCCGGCGAACTTTCGCTCGGGCTGGAGGCGGCCCATAATCGCCGCCGCATCGTCCATGCCGAAGGTGACGGCTCGGGTGCGGCGATCATCGCCGCGCTGATCAATGCAGTGATGAAAACACCGGCTATATCAGTGCTCGAAGGTTTCGAGGCGCGGCGGATGTTGATGGACGGCGAAAAGGTCGCCGGCCTGCTCTGCGCGACCGCGAATGGGGCCGCCATTCTGCCGACGTCAAGGGTGGTGCTCGCCACCGGCGGCATCGGCGGGCTTTACGACGCGACCACCAATCCGATCGGCAATTTCGGCCAGGGGATCGCGCTTGCAGCAAGGGCCGGTGCCGCGCTCGCCGATATGGAGTTCGTCCAGTTCCATCCAACCGCACTCGATTCGCGCCGCAGGCCGTTAGCGCTGATCAGCGAGGCGGTGCGCGGGGAGGGGGCTTTGCTCGTCAACGAACGAGGCGAACGGTTCATGGCCCGCATTCCAGGCGCCGAACTTGCGCCGCGCGACGTGGTGGCGCGGGCGATCAGCGCCGAAATCGCCCGCGGCGGACGGGTCTTTCTCGATGCCCGCGATGCTCTCGGCAGCCGCTTTGCCACGCGCTTTCCTGTCATCTCGACCCTTTGCGGCGAGGCCGGCATCGATCCGGCGAAAGACCTCGTTCCCGTGCGCCCGGCCGTTCACTATCACATGGGCGGGGTTGCCACGGATGCAAATGGCCGCAGCTCGGTTCCCGGCCTCTGGGTCGCCGGAGAGGCGGCCTCGACCGGCCTGCACGGGGCAAACCGGCTTGCCAGCAACTCGCTGCTGGAAGCGGCTGTCATGGGTATGCGGGCGGCACGCGACATTTCAGGCATGCCGGCAAGTGGTACCGGCACCATCTCCGCCGGGAGTCTCCCGGCGGCTGCCGATGCGTCATTCGTGCGGCCGATCGTCTCGCGTCATCTCGGCGTGTTGCGCAATGCCGGCGCCATTCATGGCGCCATCGCCGCCCTGCTGCCGCTTGCCGAAGGCAAAGGCCCGGCCGCCGATCCGGCCATCGTCGCGCTGCTCATCGCCGTCTTTGCCAGCCTGCGGATGGAATCGCGCGGCGCCCATGCCCGCACCGATTTTCCGTTGAAGCTCGCCAATGCCAACCGGCGCCGGATGTGCCTCTCCGACGTTCTGGAGATCGCCCGCGCGACGCCGCCCTATGCCCTTGCAAGGAGTGCCTGAGATGAGCCTCGTTCCCCTTCCGCGCCTGATCGTCGAGCCGCTGGTGCGGGCGGCCCTTCTCGAAGATTTGGGTCTTGCCGGTGACATCACCTCGGCCTCGGTCATCCCTCGCGATCACCGTTCGACGGTGGTGATGGCGGCCCGTCAGCCGGGCGTGATCGCCGGTCTCGATGCCGCCGAACTCGCCTTTTCCCTCGTCGATCCCGAGATCGTCATGCGCCGCCATCGTCAAGATGGCGACGCGGTCAAGGCTGGCGATGTGATCGCCACCATCGAAGGCCCCTCGCGTGGCCTGCTGAGCGCCGAGCGCACCGCGCTGAATTTCCTCGGTCACCTCTCTGGCATCGCCACAGTGACGGCAGGGATCGCCGCCGCCATCCGCGGCACCAAGGCTTCCGTCGCCTGCACGCGCAAGACGACGCCCGGCCTGAGGGCACTGGAGAAATATGCGGTGCGGGCCGGCGGTGGCATGAACCATCGTTTCGCGCTTTATGACGCGGTGCTGATCAAGGATAATCACGTCGCCATCGCCGGTGGGGTCACGGAGGCGATCCGCCGGGCGCGGGCAGGCGTCGGCCATATGGTGAAAATCGAGGTCGAAGTGGACACGCTCGATCAGCTGCGTGAAGCGATAGAGACCGGCGTCGACGCCGTGCTGCTCGACAATATGACGCTTAATGAGCTGCGCGAGGCCGTCGCCATCGTCGCCGGCCGGGCGATCACCGAGGCATCCGGCCGCGTCACGCCGACAACGGCCGCCGCAATCGCGGCTTCCGGTGTCGACCTCATTTCGGTCGGCTGGTTGACGCACAGCGCCCCGGTGCTGGATATCGGGCTCGATTTCGTCGAGGCCGCGACGGCAACGGAGGTTAGCCCGAAACGGATTGCACAGGTGCTGTGACCCCTCAGTGTCCGTCCGACAATTCAGGAAGCTCGGGCAAATGCATGACGAGGGTCCGATGGATGCGGCGTAAAGCCAAGGCCTTGGCGGAGTTGGTCGCTTCCGGGTCTTTCCTCAGCCGGCGGCTTCGGCTGATCCAGGCGAAGAAGCGCTGCGCGTCGCTGAACCGCCTCTGCAACGAAAGGGAACCTTTGAAAGGACGAGGGGTTATGCGCCACATCACTGCTGGAGACATGGCAAATGTACATCGTTGTTGGCGGGACGGGCCACGTCGGCTCCGCCGTGGCGCAGACGCTGCTCGACGAAGGCGAAGCCGTCACGATCGTTACTCGAAATTCTGACAAGGCCGGTGCATGGCGACAGCGGGGCGCGGAGGTCGCCGTCGTCGACGTCCACGACGTGACGTCGCTGCCGTCGTGGGAAGCGGGCCTTCCTCCTGAACCCGAGCGCTGACATATCGAGCGATACGGATCGGGAGGAACGCGAGAACGTGCGCTGCATGCTCGAGGCGATCGAAGGATCTGGGCTGGAGAAGGTGGTGGCGCAATCGACCATGGGCGCGCAGCCAGGCGAGAAATGCGGCGATCTCAGTGTTCTTTACGAACTGGAAGTCGGCCTGAGGAACCAGCCGGTTCCTGCCAGTGTCATCCGCGCAGCCTACTACTTCAGTAACTGGGGTACGATGCTGGGGGCCGTCACGAGGGACGGGGTGCTAGCGACCATGCTCCCTGCAGACCTCAAGCTCCCAATGGTCGCGCCGGAGGATCTAGGAAAGGTGGCGGCGCGGATCCTGCAGGAGCCGATCGAACGGATCGGCATATACCCCGTCGAGGGGCCGCAACGGTACTCCCCCAACGATGTCGCCGCAGCCTTCGCTGCCACCCTTGGCCGGGCCGTTCGCGTCGACGTGATCCCGCGCGAAAACTGGGAAGACGCATACCGCGGTTTGGGCTTTTCCGACGCGGCGGCTCACTCATATGCGAGGATGACGGCTCTCACCGTCGATGGTCCCGAATATCCCGAGGATGCTATTCGAGGATCGACCTCGCTGCAGGCCTACATAGACAAGCTTGTTCGCGACCGATCCTAACGCGTCGGGATGGACGAACAGAGAAAGCCAGACCGCCAAAAGCCACTTGGTTGCCGGGCCCGGGCGTCCGCAGAAGGCGCTTCCAATCAGGCCTAAGACACTTTCTTGGAACCCCCATCGACCCGATCACTCAACCCATACTCGGACGGGCACTCAGGCTTACGCCGCAAATAACCTGCCCCACAGGATGCAACCCGCATCCTCACGGAAGTGTTGGCAAAGCATTTCCTCCCCGTGTGGCGCGAGAATATGCAAATATTCGATGAAACTTCTTCTTTTTAAAGCAAAACCGCTATGCGTCTGGCTCTTATGGCTCTAACATGTTTTTTGATTGGCCGGTGCGCTTGCGCGCCTTGGCTTTCAGGGGTGAGAACCGAGATGCAACGGACATCCGGCAGATGCTGACGAACAGGCTATGCCTGCTCGGAAGACCGCGATTGCTGGCGGCGGGGAGGGAGCTCCCCTTGCCGGAGAAGTCGTATTTTCTCCTTGCCATGCTCGCCGCCGAACCCAATGTCGAACTCGACCGCGAAACCGTCAGGCGGCAGCTCTGGCAATCGGAGCTGCCGGAAAAGCGGGCCGGCAGCCTGCGCCAGCTGCTGGCGCGCATCGAACTGAGCATTCCCGCCGGCCTCCCACCGCTGCTTGCCGCGACCCGAACCCATATCGGCCTTGCCGATGGCTGGGAGGTCGACGTTCATATCCTGAAACAGAAAGGGCCACTCGCACCCGAAGACGGCGGCCTGCTGAACGGCGAATTTCTCGACGGCGTCAAATCGCCGACGCAGGGCGCCGAGGACTGGCTGACCTTTGAGCGCCAGCGTGTCGACGAATTGCGCTCCGCCCATCTCACCCGGCTGATCGAGACATCGGAAGACAGATCGGATGACGAGCAGGTCACACTCGCCAGGCGCCTGCTGGAACTCGACCCTGCCAGCGAGACGGCCTATCGCGCCTTGATGCGCACCTATGTCCGGATGAACGATCCGGCAGCGGCGCGTCAGGCCTATCTGAAGTGCAAAAGCCAGCTGAAGGACGACTTCGACACCGAGCCGGAAGAAAGCACCACCGCTCTTGCCCGCGAGCTCAACCTGGTGCCGGCGGCACAGGCGACGTCAGCCCAGCCGGCGCCTGATCTGTCCATCAATTCGGTCGGCCAACCGCGCATCATCATCCTGCCGCCGGAAAGCATCTTCACCGATCCGCTGATGGAGCGCGTCGGCAGGGCGCTTCTTGAAGACGTCACCATCGGCCTCAGCCAGCAGCGGGGCTTCAAGGTGATCGCGGCGCATACCAGCCTGGAGATCCTCAGCCGTTCGATCGATCCGTCGCGTGCTGTGCCCGGTCCGCTCGACCTGCGCTTCGACTATGCGGTCTACGTCACCATCCAGGGCCGCGACGAGGATGTTTATGCCACTTGCCGTCTGACGCGGACGACGACGTCGGAGGTGATCTGGGCCGTCGAACTGCCGCTGGTCATGCAGAAGATCAGCGAATCCTTCGCGCATCTGACGCGGCGGATCGTCTCCTCGCTCGCCGACACGATCGAGCGTCACGAACTGGCGATGCCGATCGGCGACGCGCCGCCGTCAGCCTACCGTCTCTACCTGGAAGGCAAGCGGCTGATCGCCCACACCGACCTGCAGCATCTGCGCCAGGCACGCAAATGGTTCAAATCCTCGCTCAATCGTTATGAACATTTCTCTGCCGCCCATGCCGGCATGTCGCGCGCGCTCGGCATGGAATGGCTGATCCGCGGCATGCGCGACAAGGAACTGCTCGACGAGGCGAACGGCGCTGCCCGGCAGGCGCAGCAGTCCGACCCGAACAGCGGCCGGGCTTACCGCGAGCTCGGCTTCGTGGCGCTTTATCGCCGTCGTTTCGACGAAAGCCTGGAATATTTTCAGCAGGCCCAGGATCTGAATCCCAACGATGCCGACATCCTCGCCGACTATGCCGACGCGCTTTCCCATGATGGCGATTTCGATCGAGCGCTGGAGCTCAGCCGCGCTGCCTTCAAACTCAATCCGCTGCCGCCGGACTATTATTACTGGAACCTCGGCGGCATCCACTTCATGCGCGAAGAGTATGAAATGGCGATCGAGGCGCTGGAACCGGTGAAGACGAAGCAGGCGACAGCCCGCCTGCTCGCTGCCTCGCATGCCATGGCGGGCGAGACGGGCAAGGCCAGGAACTACGCCAGGGTGGTGCTGGAAAACTTCCCCGATTTCCGCAGTGAGGACATCCGTCATTTCGTCCCCGATCGCGATCCCGCCTATACGGAACCGCTCATACAGGGCCTGCAACTTGCCGGACTTCCCTGATGCACCGCCTTTTAACGAAGCCTGTAACGCTTAAATGACGCAGGCAATGTTTCCCTCCGATGGTTAACGGCAGCAAGGCGCTGTCTAACCAATCGGAGATGAAACATGAAGACGAATGCTGACACCACCGCAGCTCAGACACAGTCACTGCGCTTCTCTGCAGCCGCCAAGGCAGCCATGAAGCAGGACGAGCTCAACGTTTCCGCCAATGCGCTCGAGAGCCTGACGCATGCGCTGAGGTTCCGCTAGGGAACAGATCGGTATGTCTGCTTTCACCGACCTTGAAACGCTTGCCGGTGACCTTAAACGATCATCGGCCGGTGTCAGCGACTACCATGACCGCGCCGTCACGCCGGCGCAGACCTTGGCGGCCATCAGGCCGCATCTGCGCGAATTCGGCATTACGCGCGTCGGCCTCCTGACTGCACTCGACGTTTTGAACATCCCCGTCGCCTTCGCAACGAGGCCGAACAGCCATACGCTCTCGGTCTTTCAGGGCAAGGGTATCGACAACGATGCCGCCATGGCCTCGGCGGCGATGGAGGCGGTCGAGACGCGGATCGCCGAAATTGCCCCCAACGACATGACGCAGGCAACGATCGAGAACATGCGGGCGGAGCATGCCGCGATGATCGATCTCGACAATGTCGCACGCTGCGCACCCGACGAAATCGGACGAGCTCCCATCCCCTGGTGCTCCGGGCTCGACATTCTTTCCGGCAGCAGCGTCTTCGTGCCCTGGTGGCTCGTCGGTCTCGACCATCGCGGCGAGAGGCCGCCCGGCTTCGAGCAGTCGAGCGATGGGCTCGCCTCCGGCAACACCCCGTCCGAAGCGGTCCTGCATGGGCTTTGCGAGCTGGTGGAGCGCGACGCCTGGGCCCTGACCCAGCTGAAGTCGCCCGAGCGCCTGAAGGAGAGCCGCATCAACCCCGCCTCCTTCGGCGATGCGGTCATAGATGTCATGACCGACCGGATCACCCGTGCCGGCATGAAACTGCTGCTGCTCGACATGACGACGGATATCGGCGTTCCCGCTTTTCTGGCCGTCATCATGCCAGGCAACATTTCAGACCGTGTCGACGCGCGCTGGTCGCATGTCTGCGGTGGCTGCGGCTGCCACCCCGATCCGGTGCGCGCCGCGCTGCGCGCCATTACCGAAGCGGCGCAGAGCCGGCTCACCGCGATTGCCGGCAGCCGCGACGATTTCTCGCCGCGCATCTATCAGCGGCTCGACAGGAGTGCGGCGATGCAGCAGGTAGTCGAACTGTGCGAGGGCGACGGCCGGATGCGCTCGTTCCACGCCCGCGATCGCCGCCCGGCGACGATCCAGGACACCATCGGCCATATTGCCGACCGGCTGGCGGCAACCGGCATCGAGCAGATCGTCGTCGTGCCGTTTCCGCACCCGGCCCTGCCGATCTCCGTCGTCAGGGTGATCGTGCCGGGACTGGAGGTCGATATCTCAGGCCAATATATCCAGCTCGGCCTGCGCGCCGTCAACACCATGAGAGGAGCCGAATCATGAAGGTGCTGTTCGTCGGCCCGAGCCTTGGCAGCGATCTTGCCGCAGCAAGAGCCATGTCCTCCCGCATCGATTTCCGGCCGCCGGCGGCTGCCGGCGACATCCTGAAGGCCGTTCAGGACGGCGCCACCGCGATCGGTCTCGTCGACGGCTATTTCGGCGATCTGCCCTCGGTCTGGCACAAGGAAATACTTTACGCACTCGAACATGATGTCGCCGTTGCCGGCGGCGCCAGCATGGGCGCGCTGCGGGCAGCCGAATGCGCCCCCTTCGGCATGGTCGGGCTCGGCTCGATCTTCGAAGATTACGAGTCAGGGCGGCTGCTCGACGACGAGGCCGTCGCGCTTGTGCATGCGCCGCAGGAGCTCGGCTGGCTGCCGCTTTCCGTACCCTGGGTCGATTTCGAGCCGACCATCGATGCGCTTCACGCCGTTGGCGAAATTTCGCTCGCCGAGCGCAAGAAACTCCTGCTTGCCGGCCGTTTCCTGCATTTCTCCGAGCGCACCTATGCGAAGGTGGCCGACGAGTGCCATTTCCGCAAGCCGCGCCGCGACCACATCCTCGCCGCCATCCGGGGGAACCGCGTCGAGCGCAAGCGGGGCGACGCGTTATTGGTGCTGGAATGGCTGTGCCTGGACAAATTCCGCCCTATCAACCGTGACTGGCGCTTTGCCGCGACCTCGCACTGGGAACTCCTGCACGCCGAAGTCACGCGCAATGCGGTTCCTGTAACGCTTGAATAACGGTCGCGGCGGAAGATGCAGTAATGATGGAATCGTAGGGTTCCACGACCAAAGAGGGCGGGAACGATGTTTGAACAACACAACGAAGCTACCGGCAGCGAATACGCAAGGATCTTCCGGCTGCTGTCGGCAGCCAAGGAGGAGGCTGAAAAGCTTCAGCTGCGCAATCTGATGCACCTGACGAACATGGCGCTGCTGCAGGTCGTCATCGATTGGGACGGCATAGATCCCGACAGGGAGCTTGACGTCAATCTCGAGAAGCTGGTCGGCAGCAAGGCCAAGATCGCAATGAAGGATGCCAGCGAGAATCTAATCCTGATCGATCGCCATTGATCCCGATCAATCGCTATCGATCCTCATAGATCCTTGTTGATCCTCATGCGGTCCGTTGGGTTCGCGTGAAGGACAACCGGTCTATTCGGCCGCTTCGGTGTCCAGCTGTTCGGTGTTGGCAATCGCCTGGACGAGCTTCAGAATCTTCTTGCGAAGCGCTTCGTTCTTGATCGAAAAGAACGCCGCGTTGAGAAGGACGCCTTCGCGCGAAATAACGAATTCCTCGCTGGGAGCGGGGTTGTCGTTGGCATTATCAGGGGTCGACAGGTCGTCGAAGAACGTCCTGACATCAACCTTCAGCGCGCCGGCGATTTCGACCAGCATGCTGGCGGAAACGCGGTTGGAGCCCTTTTCGTATTTCTGGATCTGCTGGAACGTTACGCCAACACGATCGCCCAGTTCCGTCTGAGAAACTTTCCTCAACAGACGCTGGATGCGGATCGTCTTTCCGACGTGAACATCGACGGAATGCGGTTCTTCTTTCATCTTATTTCCCTTCTGAAGGCAGCGGACAGGGGGTTATTCGCCATATCCGTGTCAACAACTTTTAGCCGAGATAATTAAGGCTAGCAATTGCTTGCATGTAGATAGCGTTAAGCCCGAATATCTGGCCTTTTTTGTCCCGGAATGGTACAAAAAACATGCCAAAATGACACGCCCAGGAGACCGGTCGCTTTATTTTGTGACGTCAGAGCGACCAAAGGCGCTGTGCATTGGCGAAAAGCAACTTCGAGCGCTCCGTCTCGCTCACGCCGGAAAGCATGGCATGGGTCGCCGCAACCCAGGTCGAGAGGCCGCCGCCGAGCGTACAGACCGGCCAGTCGCTGCCCCAGACGACGCGGTCCCAGCCGAAACTCGCGATCACATGTTCGATATAGGGCTGCAGCGTTTCTGCCGTCCAGGTCTTCGCATCGGCATAGGCGACGACGCCGGAGACCTTGCAGACGACATTCGGCCGCCGGGCAATCTCTGATATGCCGGCCTTCCAGGGCTCAAAGGCGTCCGAGCGGATATCCGGCACGCCGCAATGGTCGAGAACGAACTGTAGGTCGGGCGCAAGATCGGCGAGGGCGGTCACACGGCTCGCCTGATGCGGCAATGTGCAGAGGTCGAAAGTCAGGCCGCTGCCGCCGATACGCCTGATGTTTTCGCGAAACAGGGCGCCTTCGGAGACATTATCGGGCACGACATGCAGCACGCGGCGAAACCCCTTGACGAAGGGATCGGCCTTTTGCCGCTCGAGATAGGCGGCAAAGCCTTCCGCTTCCGGCCGGCAGGAGACGATGGCGCCGGCAATCAGACTGCCTTCCTTTTTGGCGATCTTGGCGACGTGATCGGTCTCGGTCTGCATCGCAGTGGGATCGACATCGACCTCCATGTGCAACACCGTGGTGATGCCGCAGCGCCTGGCCTCCGTCGCATAGGTCTCGTAGAGGAAATCATGATCGAGATCAGGCGCGCCGGAGAGCCAGGGATAGGGCAGCGCCGACCGATCGATGATATGCAGATGGGTGTCGATGAACACGCGTCTCTCCTCAGGGCGTGGCTTTGCCGCAACCTATCCCTGGTGAATGGATTGTTCAAATAGAAATTCCCGCTTCGCGCCGATGCCACCCGTCAGCCGGAATTGACGACACTGGCGCCGGCAAGCAGCGAAAGCTGGGCAGCGGTCTTCTGCACCAGCGTGATCGCCTGGGTGATATCGGGAGCCGACGGCGCGTTGACGAGCGCGATGAAGGGGCAGGTGAGGGCGGCGATGGAGCGGTGGTCCGGTCCGAGAACGGGAGCTGAAAGATTGTAGACGCCAGATGTCTGGGCGCTCGCCATCATCTCGTAGCCGCGCTCGCGGATCTGGTCGAGACGATCGTAGAATTCTGGCCCGAGTTCGACCTCCGCACGACTGCGCACATGTTCTAAGATCATCATCTCCCGCTCCTCCTCGCTGCGGAAGGCGAGCAGCACATGCCCCGACCCGGTGTCGAAGAGGCTGATATGGGCGCCGATGCGGATCGAAAACCCCCAATAGTCCGGCGCCTCCTGTTGGGCGATGACGACGGCAGCACCCCGATCGAAGACGGCGAGATGATTGGCCTGGCGCGTGCGCTGGGCGAGATCGCGCATCAGCGGCGTGGCATAGGAGGCGAGCCGGCGCACCGGAGCGTGCAGCTGCGCAAGGCCGAAGAGCTTCAGCGTCAGCGAGTAGCGGTCGCCATCCAGCCGGGTGACGTAACCGCGGCGCACCAAGCGATCGAGCATGCGGTAGAATTCGTTGGGGCTGCGGTCGAGCCGCTTGGCGATGTCGGCCTGGGTGAGGCCGCTGTCGACGCCGGCGAGCAATTCCAGGATATCGAGGCCCTTGTCGAGGGCAGGAGCGCGGTAGCGGTCGGACTCGTCAGTCTCCATTGCTTCCTCCTGTGAATATCAGCCTGCATATACGCAGAACCGCAGCCGGAAAAGCAAAACTTCGCACTTGACCCTTGGCCAATCGTTTGTTTGTCTATAAACAGACAAATCATCACTGAAGAACATGCCGAGGACAGGGAGGAACGACCATGCAGCGCATGGGAATGGCCATCGGCCCTGGAGCCGGCGACGGTTGCCGTAGTCAAGCCTCCGCATTCAGCCGGTTTGCGGGATCCGGCGCTGATCTGCCTTTTCAACAGTGGCAAGTCCTCCATTTAATACAGAGAGCCGAACGCATCCGAAAGCAGGCCCACGCAATGGCGGCCTGGATGCCTTGCTAGAACCCGCTTGAAACGCGCAAAGAGGGCGAATGGTGGACGACGATGGACAAGACGCCATCACGACCGAGCTTCGCCAAGACATGAACCGCATTCCATCGTCCAGCTTAGACAATTTCAGAAAAGGCCCGTGATATGACAAACAGACTTTCCGGCAAGACCGTTCTCATCACCGCCGCCGGCCAGGGCATCGGCCGGGCGACGGCGGCAGCCTTTGCCGCGATCGGCGCCAAGGTCCACGCGACCGACATCAACACCGAGGCCTTAACGACGCTTGCCGCGGAGACCGGGGTTTCCACCCATAAGCTGAACGTGCTCGATGCCGATGCGGTCAAGGCTCTCGTCGCCGAGATCGGAGCCGTCGACGTGCTCTTCAACTGCGCCGGCTTCGTCCATGCCGGCTCGATCCTCGAAATGAAGGATTCCGATCTCGAATTCGCCTTCGACCTCAACGTCAAGGCGATGATCCGCACCATCCGCGCCGTCCTGCCCGGCATGATCGAGCGCAAGGACGGGGCAATCATCAACATGGCCTCCGTCGCCTCCAGCATCAAGGGCGTGCCGAACCGCTTCGCCTATGGTGTCACCAAGGCGGCGGTGATCGGGCTCACCAAAGCCGTTGCCGCCGATTATGTCGGTCAGGGCATCCGCTGCAACGCCATCTGCCCCGGCACGGTGGAAAGCCCGTCGCTGCAGGACCGCATGCGGGCGCAGGGCGATTACGACGCGGCGCGTGCCGCCTTCATCGCCCGCCAGCCGATGGGCCGGCTCGGCACGCCGGAAGAGATTGCCGATCTCGCCGTCTATCTCGCCGGCGCGACCTACACCTCGGGCCAGGCGATCGCCATCGACGGCGGCTGGACGATCTGATTTCAGCCGACGATGCGGCCGGCGGTCCCGTCGGCCGGTCCGACCCCAGCAATCGACCCCATGTGGTCGGCCCAATCGGGAGTAACATCATGACCCGCATCACCGACCTTCGTGTCTTCGATCTCCGCTTTCCCACGTCGCAAAGCCTGGATGGATCGGATGCGATGAATCCCGATCCGGATTATTCGGCGGCCTACGTCATTCTCGATACGGATGCGCCCGGCCTTGCCGGCCATGGCCTGACCTTTACCATCGGCCGCGGCAACGATATCTGCTGCATGGCGATCGAAGCGATGCGCCACCTCGTCGTCGGCGCCGACCTCGCCGAAGTTCTCGCCCATCCCGGCACTTTCTGGCGGCATCTGACCAGCGATAGCCAGCTGCGCTGGATCGGGCCGGAGAAGGGCGCCATTCATCTGGCGACCGGCGCGGTCGTCAATGCCGTCTGGGATCTACTCGCCAAACAGGCCGGCAAGCCCGTCTGGCGGCTCGTCGCCGAGATGTCGCCGGAAGAGATCGCCGATATCGTCGATTACCGCTATCTCACCGACGTTCTGACGCGCGACGAGGCGGTCGAGATCCTGAAGCGCGCCGAGGCGGGCAAGGCGGAACGCATCGCCATCCTCGAAAAAGAGGGCTACGCCTGCTACACGACCTCGGCCGGCTGGCTTGGCTACGGCGACGAAAAGCTGCGCCGCCTCTGCCAGGAGGCGATCGATGCCGGCTTCAACCATATCAAGATGAAGGTCGGCCGCGATCTCGAAGACGATATCCGCCGCCTCAGGATTGCCCGCGAGGTGATCGGTCCCGACCGCTATCTGATGATAGACGCCAACCAGGTGTGGGATGTCGGCCAGGCGATCGACTGGGTCAAAGCGCTTTCCTTCGCCAAGCCGTTCTTCATCGAGGAACCCACAAGCCCGGACGATGTCGCCGGCCACCGCAAGATCCGCCAGGCGATCAGCCCGGTGAAGGTCGCGACCGGCGAGATGTGCCAGAACCGCATCATGTTCAAGCAGTTCATCGCCGAGGGTGCGATCGACATCGTACAGATCGATTCCTGCCGCATGGGCGGACTGAACGAAGTTCTCTCCGTGCTGTTGATCGCCGCCAAGTTCGACCTGCCGGTCTGGCCGCATGCCGGCGGCGTCGGGCTCTGCGAATATGTGCAGCATCTGTCAATGATCGATTACGTCGCGGTGTCGGGCACCAAGGAAGGTCGCGTCATCGAATATGTCGATCACCTGCACGAACACTTCCTCGATCCCTGCCTGATCGAGAACGCCGCCTACATGCCGCCCACCCTGCCGGGCTTCTCCATCGAGATGAAACCGGCCTCGATCGGCAACTATACGTTTGGAGGTTAAGGAAACTGCGCCGGGGATGACGTATCCAATTCCGGCCGCATGATACTTTCCTGATTTCAATAGTCTTTCCTACTACCGATGGGCTTCCAATCTGCCGGGACTGCTCCAATTCACTTGGAGGCGGCGAAGCTTGCTTTTTAGAGCGCCGAGGAATAGCTTTGCAGTGTGAATGCGGAGGGGGCCTAGCACCAGCAGGCCAGCAAATTTTATTGAACTTAGACAATAGAATGTTTGCGATCGAGCCATGCCCAAGTTTCGTCACGCCAAGAGACTGTGCGCTTATCTGCTGATTGTTGCAGGAATGCTGCTGTCGATTAACACGGCATTTGCCGCCGTTACAGAAGAGCGCGGACGCCGCGTCGCTCTCGTCATCGGCAACTCGGTCTATAAGACGCTGCCCTCCCTTCCCAATCCTGCCAATGATGTCGAAGAGGTCGCGACCACGTTGCGCGCGGCCGGTTTCGATGTGACGATCGGCGTCAATGTCGACCGCATCGGGCTGGAAGATACGGTGCGCCGCTTCCTGCGTTCGACCAGCAATGCCGAGGCCGGCCTGATCTATTATTCGGGCCACGGCATCCAGGTCGGCGGCCAGAATTTCATCGTGCCAGTCGATGCGACGCTGGAGACGCCCTATGACGTCGAGACGCAGACCATGCCGCTCGACCTCATCCTCAACCATCTCAAGCAGAATTCGCGGGTGCAGTTGATCTTCCTCGACGCCTGCCGCAACAATCCCTTCAATGCCCAGAAATTCTGGATGGCGGAGAAACTGGAGCCGGTCGGCGCCACGCGCGGACTTGCGCGCATCGACAGCGACCTCGGCAGCCTGATCGCCTTTTCCACAGAACCCGGCCAGGTGGCGCTCGATGGCACCGGCGCGCTCAGCCCCTATTCCGAATCCTTCATCAAGCGGGCGAGCGAACCCAACAAGGAAATCCGCCAGGTCCTGACCGATGTGCGCCGCGACGTGATGGCCATGACCGGCGGCAAGCAGGTCCCCTGGGAAAACTCCTCGCTGATGGACAGCTTCTATTTCATTCCGGCGCCGCCGCCGCCGAGCGTCGAATCGATGCAGCAGGTGAGCGTGCCGGAGGGTGCGGCCACGACCAAATTGCCGATCGCTCCGCCGCATGACGAGACCGGCTCGGCGCTGCTCGTCACCGTCAACCAGCTGCCTAAGACCGGCAAGCTCAGCTTCGACGGCAAGCCGGTCGAGCAGGGCGCAAAGATGCCTGCCGCGGCACTGACGGCGCTGACCTATGATTCATCAGGTGTTGCTGCCGGAACCGTCGGCCTGATTGGCTATACCGTGAGCGATCCTTACGGTCAGGCGGCGCAGGGCGTCGTCGCAATCACCGTCTCGGCCGACGCCGGCGCCAAGCTCGCCCAGCTCGAGCAGGAAAAACAGGTGCGGCTTGCCGATGCCGACGCCTATCTGAAGACGCTGCCGCGCGACGTCGACACGACGATCGGCGTCGGCCCTGTAGAAGCCAGCCTGCCGGTCGTGCCGGCATCGGCCGCGGAGATGACCTTCAAGGTCGCGGCCCTGCCCGACAAGGGCACGCTGCGTGCCGGAGACCGGGTGATCGGGCTCGGCCACGTGCTTGAAGCCGCCGATATCCCGGCGCTTTCCTACGAGCCCCAGATCGGCACTGAAAACCAGCCTTTCGCCGTGACGCTGCAGGCCGCCAATGACGACTTGCCGCCGGCGACCGTCACTTTCAAGCCGACGCTCGACGCCTGCGATACATCAGCCGCAGCTCCGCTCGACCTGCAGGGCGTGACAGCGGGCAAGTTGCCGAACGAGATCGACGCCGATGAAGCACTGTCGGCCTGCACGGAGGCGATAAAGGCCTATCCCGAGGTGGCGCGCTTCGTCTATCAACTTGGCCGCGCCCAGCTTGCCAACCGCGACGCCAAGACGGCTTTTGCGACGATCAAGAAGGCGATGGACGCCGGGCATGTCCGGGCGATCGACCAGCTTTCCAGCCTTTATATCGTCGGCGCGTCCGTACCAGCCAACCCGGCGAAGGCGAATGAAATCGTCCAAGCAGCGGCCAAGAAGAACGATCCCTACGCCTTATACACTTACGGCAAGAGTCTCTATTACGGACGAGGAGTTAAGGCTGATACCGAGCAGGGCCTCAAGCTCATGCTGCAATCGGCGGACCTCGGCCATACCTTTGCGATGAACGAACTCGGCTACATCTTTCTTAATGGAGTCAATGTTCCCGCCGATCCCGAGCGCGGTATTCGCTTCTATGAGGCCGGCCTCGCACGCAATGATATTTATTCGATGAACAATCTGGCGTTGGTTTACCGGTTTGGAAAAGCCGTGCCTCAAGATTTCGGCAAAGCGTTGGAGCTTTTCACCAAAGCAGCTGAAGGCGGGCAACCCTATGCTCCCACCAACCTCGGGCGCATGTACAGAGACGGCATCGGTGTCGCCGCCGACAAGTCTGCCGCGATAAAGTGGCTGGAGATGGGCGCGGAGCGCGGCGATTACTGGGGCGCGCTCGACCGCGCCAGATTAGCAAAGGATGAGGTCGCAGACCCGGAGGGCATGACAATTGCCGCACGGTATTTTGCGCTCGCAACTGCCGTCAACTTGCCAAGAACAGGCGATCCCAAGAATCAAGCTCTGGCGGAACTCAAGACGCTTCCTACCGCTGCGAAGAAGAAAGCAGAGGCAAGCTTCACCACCGAGCTAAGCGCTCAGGAACAAAAAGCAATTCCCAAATCCAAGTCGCTCGATGACAGGCTCGTTAAGCTCGCCAAAGCGACATGGGTCAAGCGAAATCCACGATTCGATCTCTTCTGAAACGGCGGTCCGGGGGCGCCTCACATGAACAGCAAGCTAATCATCCGTGGCCTATTGTGCTCGACATTCATCGCAGGCTCAGGCGCGATCCTACAGGGTTGCATCTTCGACCCAGGCGCCAGAACACTGTTCTCCAGTGAAGAGCCTGCCAGGAACGTCACGCCTGCCAGGAAAACCACGCCCACCGTCAGAAGAGTGGCCGCAACGAGCAATCAACCAGCTTTCGCCCGCTCTGAGAACGGTTCCGGTGGGAATTCTGGCTCTGGTGGCGGCATGGGCGGTTCTTCTAGCGGTAGTTCTTCCTCCAGCGGCGGCGATACAGGTGGAGGCAACACAGGTGGCGGTTGGAATTCAGATCGTCGCTTGAAGACACAAGTTCGTCGCATAGGGACTTCACCCTCTGGAATTCCAGTTTACGCATTTCGCTACATATGGGGTGGACCACTCTTTATCGGCACGATGGCTCAAGACCTCCTGCTAACCAGACCTGATGCTGTGCTTCAAACTGCTTCAGGCTATTACATGGTGAGCTACGAAAAGCTCGATATCGATATGATATCTCTGGCAGAAGGCATCTCGTTCGCTACTATCGAAGCAGGTGCAACAGCCGTGGCACTTGCTGTTGACGCAGCAAGCAAACGCCAGCGGAAACCACCCGCCGTTTTTTCTTCGCAACGCGCCATGCAAACGGCAATGTGATCCAAGAAATCGGCTGAGTGCACAATCCGGAGAACGGAATTCCAGCAATCTGAAGCCCCCGCGTTGTTCGGGTTGCGCCCTCATAGCCGTCTGGCTCATCTCTCGACGAACATCGCGTGATGGCCGGTTGCGATCCCAGGCTTCCCTGCCAGCGGCCTTGCGGAAGGGCTTGCCCGAGCCGGCATGCTGGCGATCGTCAGTATAATCTATCTGCGGCATGAGCGCGCGGAAGAACGCATGCTGAGCCGGGATCCCGCCCATCGAGACTATGCCGAGCGCGTCGCGGCGCATGCACTTCTAGCGAGCCGGCTGGCGTGAGGTCCCGACCGTCAGCCGTCGAGCCCCTTGAAGCGGACCGGCTGGTAGCCGCGCATCAACAGGCTGCCGAGTGAATAGGTATTGCGGCAGACGCGGCCCTTGCAGGCATTCGGCGAGGCTTCCATCACCTCTACCTTCTTGTCGGCCGTGAAGCGCATGAACAACAGCACATGCGAGCCCGGCTTGTTCAGTGCATCGCCCGGCCGCATCGACCAGGGGTCGGAGAGGCGCTTGGTGATCCCGGGGATGGCGCGCGTCGAGACGTGCATCTTCAGGCCCCAGGCGTCGCTGACGAAGCCGGAGCAATCGACGCCGAGGATGTTGGATTGCGGCGCGCTCTTGGTGCAGACGTTGCCGGCGGTCTGGCCCTTTTCCACGCCGCCGATGAAATTCTCGAGCGGCGTCTTGCAGCCCCAGCAGTAGGGAACACCTTTGACCGTCTGGCCGCGCTTGCCGATCAGGTAGATCGGGCGGCGCAGCCGGTTCATGTTGACGCAGCCCGGTCCCGGATCCCTGCCATAGGCGGTTGGTGTCACCAGCCAGTTCATCGTCTCGAAGCCGATTGCCCGCTCGATGACGTCGCTGCGCGATTTCGGCACGATCGCCACCTTCGGCGTCTTGCCGGGCTTGCCGGCAGCCGGCTGCTTGGTGGGCCGAGCGACGGCAAGCTTGCGGCCGGGCTCCCGGCCGTCGAGCCGCAGCACCTGCGCCCGGCTTTCCTGCGAGCGGAGATAGAGCACGTCACCGCGCGGACCGATCGCCACGAAGCGTCTGGAGAATACCGTACCCGGTTCGATCGGCAGGTCGTAGACCCGGTCCATCGCGCCGTTCGGCGTGAATCGCACCACCAGCATGCCGGTGCGCTCGGGCCGGTCGGCGGGTACGAGCTCGACCAGCGCATAAGGCCTGCCTGTCGTGTCGATGTCGAGAAGTTCGACGGTGCCGATCCGCCCTTCCGAGGCGAGTTGCAGCGAGAGGAAATTCTCCTCCGAGCTGCTGCGCCGCAGCAGGATCTCAGCCTTGTCGTTTGCAGCAGCCGAGACCTCGGCGACGATATCGCCGAGCCCGCGGCTCGGCACGTATTGAATGACCGGCGGGCGGGCCTCGGGCCGGCTGGTGCTGCGACCGATCTCGTCGATGATGCTGTTCAGTGGCCCCGGTGATACCGAGCCCATCGAGGCGAAGACCGAGCGGGTGTAGTCGTCGGCATCAGCGCCGCCGTCGACGGCGCGCAGCGTCTGCGACCGGCCGTCGGCATCGGTGGAGCGCTCGAGCGGCACGACGCCGTCGGACCAGAGGTAGAGTTCGTTGTGAACGACGGCGAGATCCTCCGCCGTGGCATTTTCCGGCAGCGGCAGGACCGCAGGCTCGGCCTGCGAGCGTTCGGCGTCGACGGCGAGCACGCGGCCGTTGTTCTGGTCGAGGATGTAAATGGTGCCGTCGTCGCCGACGGTGATCGCCGCCGGCCCGGATGCCTCCGCTTCCTCGTTGGAAGAAATGATGCCGACCGAACGCGCGCCGTCGCCGCCGCGAAGCTCGATGATCGTCGTGTCTTTGGCAAAAACCGGCGAGGCGACCGCAAGTGCCGCGGCAAACAAAATATGCGACCCAAAACTACGCATTGCCTCGACCCCCAGAACAGGATGATTTTAGTCCGATCCGGCTAATAATCTGAATCCTGTTCTCAATTAAGGTTAGTGCATGATGTCGTCCGAAAACCGATCACACTTTTCGGCATCATGCACTGTTACCGTCACGCTTTTCAAAAATGGTAGGCTAGATATCACTTCTCAGCAAGCCGTTGCTTTCCAAACGATTTGGAGATCTGCGCGGGCGATAGTACAAGATCATCGTCTCGAAGATTTGTCGGCAGGGAATGCTTATGCTGGAATGGAACGGTGACGAACTGGCGCTCGATATAAGCTTGCTGGAGCAGGTTCGCGCGGCGAGGATAGATTTCTCAGACCGCGTCTGCGCTGCCTCAGCCAGCAAGGACGACAAGCATCTGGCGCAACTGCGCTCGGAGCCGACCTACCTGATGGCCGAGTTCCTCTATTCGATGAAGGTCTTCGGCATCAGCACCGCCGAGGACATCGAGCGCTTCGCCGATCTGCACAATGATTACGTGGTTTCGCTGACCCGCGATCCGGCCAAGCTGCAACGTCTGGGGCTTTCACAGGATCGTGCGCTCGCCTCGATGTTCACCGCCGACACCAAGCCGCGGCTGATCCAGAACTGGGCTGACAAATCAGGCGCGATCGACCAGTCCAATCTCGCCCGTTTCCTTGTTGCGGTGATGTCGAGCGAGACCTGCCGCAAGACGTTGATCGATTTCGAAACGGCAGGCTTCATGCAGCGCAAGCGCTCGCCCTACGGCACCATGGTCGTCTGGTCGACCGGAATGATCGAGGAGATCTTCGGCGAGATGCTGCGCGATCTGCGCCTCGGCTTGCAGCAATTGAAGATCCTCTGATGCATGTCGCCCGGAAGTGTGCGGCGGTAGGTCAACGACATGCATAAAACAAAGAGCAAAGGCGCCGCTGCCAGCCGATTTCAACCCTCCCAATCGATTGGCACTGTGCGCCGTTGCCTTCCTTTCGGCCTCTCCCTATTCTCGGGGCGCCTATGCATGTCGCCCGCAAGGGTGCAGCGGTTCCGGGAGAACGACATGCAAAAAACAAAGAGCGAAAGCACGTCGCATGAATCAAGTTTAATGCGACATGCTTTTGTCGCGCAGTGGCGCCAATAGGACGGATTTGACGACGATGACGAAATCCTGGCTCATAACCTTGTCGATCGGCCTTCTGCTGACGCTGCAGACGCCGCGGCTTGCCTATTCCGGCCCTGCCGAGGACGCGCTTGCGTCGCGGAACCCCTCACTTGCGGCGCTGCGCCAGCATGACGAAAAGGCCTTTGCTGCGGCGGCTGCAATCATCGCCGAACAAGAACGCGCCAAGGGGCTGGCGCCCGGCGAGGCGAAGCTGCCCGATGCGACCTCTCCCGGCCGCGACATGGGCTCAGGCCCCGGCAAGGAATTCACGGTCGACAATCCGGATATTCTTTGGCTCTACAATTCCTCACCCGAAGGAATGAGCGACCTGATCTCGATTTTGAAATCAGCCGGGCAGAAACCCAAGAACTAACCATCTCCCTGCAGTTGAACGGACTATAACAGGCCCCGGTTATGCCAGAGCGTGAGTCTTGCTCACGTCTTTGCCTTGTCGGATTCTTGGCGGCTCCAAATAATTTGTAACCCTCCCTCAAGCAAGACAGGCAAAGCCATCCCAATTTCGCCAGTCAGTGCTATTCTCATCTTCAACACAGTGTGAGATGTTCGAAGAGGAGGTTTTCCAATGCCGAACCGCAAAGCCATCTTGGCAGCAGCCACCTTTCTTTCGTTCTTCTCGGTGGTTCCCGCCGTCGAGGCGCAGAACGAACGCACATTGACCGAAGCGCCGGCGCAGACCGGGCCCGTCAGCGTCACCTTCGATCGCGCTGAAGCCAAATACGCCATCGGCGAAGTTGTCGGCCTCTTCATCCAGTCGACCGAGAACGCCTATGTCACGGTGCTGAATGTCTCGCCGAATGGCGCAGTCGTGAAGCTTTTCCCGAACAAGTACCAGACCGACGCCCTTGTCGGCGCCGGCAAGCGCGTGCAGGTGCCGGATCCGGCAAGCGGCGCCAAGCTGCAGGTTTCAGGCCCGGTCGGTCAGGAGCAGATCAAAGTCTTCTATTCCTCCAAGCCGCTGAACATCTTCGCCGATCTCGGCGGCAGCGGCGGCGGCATGTTCCGCTCGGTTGACGGCGGCATGGATGCCGTCTCCCGAAGCCTTGAAGAGGCCCGAAGCCTCGGCACCAAGATCAGCAGCAAGACGCTGATGTTGACGACGGTCGATAGTCCGGCCGCTGTCCCGCCCGTCGCAGCCGCCCCCGCAGCAAAACCCGCGCCAGTCGAGCAGGCTGCAAAGCCGCCCGTTGCGCCGAAACCTGCAGTCGCTCCGAAGCCGAAGCCGGTGACGAAACAGGAAGTCGCCAAGAAGCCGGAAACGGTGGTGGAAAAACCGAAGCCTGCAGCTCCGAAAAAGGTCGCGCCGAAGCCCGTCGAGCAGGCAGCACAGCAGCCGCCGAAGAAATACAAGATCGTCACCAACCTGGCGCCCGGCCAGGAGCTTGCCGCCGACGAACTGGAGCTGATCGGGCCCGCCGATACGACTTCATCCACCAAGCCGACCCAATATAAGCAACCGACGACGCAGTATAAGCAGCCGGCCCAGACGTCCCAGACGAAGATGCCGAAACTGCCGATGCCACAGATCAAGATGCCTCAATTCAAGCTTCCCGGCGGCTTCAGCATCAAGATGCCGCAGCTAAACCTCGGCCGTTCGGCCGAACCTGGCCAGGCAGGGGAAGAGATCGAGGTAGCAAACGCCGATACGCCTGTTTGCACGGCTCTTCTTGATAAGCTGAACACCGCCGTTGCCGCCAAGGATATCAGTGCTGCCGCGTCTGAGGCTGATGCGATCGCCGTCAGCGCCGATTGCGGCCAGTTCCAGGTGAATGCCCAGCGCCGCGTCGCGGCCCTCAGGCTTTCGGCTGCCCAGGAGATGATGGCCGCCAACCAGCCGGTCGCCGATTACGAGCCGTTGCTTGTCGCCGCCGACAGCCCGCAGGTGCTCTGGCAGGCCTCCGCCACACTCGGCGAAATCTATTTCTCCTCACGCCGCTTCGCCGATGCCGCCGCCGATTACCAGCAGGCGATCGAGATCATCAAGAACGAGACCCGCACGCCGAAGGCGCCACCGGCCGAGACGATCTCCGATCTCATCCAGCGCGCCGCCCAGGCCCGCATCCTTGCCGCCAACCCGACGAGCGACAATCCTGAAGGCAGTTTCGTGCCGGCCGAGAAGGATCACCGCAGCGGCGTGCTCGGCGGCATCTATTCCGAGAATGTGCGCGGCATCGTGCCGGTCTCCATTCCGGTTCCGATCACCTTCGACTTCAACAAGTCGAGCTTCACCTCGATCGGCACCGAAGCCGCCGAGGAGCTGCTGGAGGCGCTGAAAGAGCAGAAGCCCGGCCGCATCATCCTCATCGGCCATACCGACCGGCGCGGCGGTGACGACTATAATCAGAAGCTTTCCGAACGCCGCGCCCAGGCCGTCGCCGACTTCCTGAAGAGCAATGGCCTCGACGCGACAATCGACGCCGAAGGCCGCGGTGCATCCGAGCCGGTGGACGTCACCGCAACCGCAAACCTCACCGAAGACGATGTCGATGCGCTGAACCGCCGCGTCGAATGGCGCCGCGAGTAGCTGAGGCGGGGAGGAGCTTGGCCATGACCGCATTCGTTTCCATGGCCGCAGCACTTGCCCTCCTCACCATGGCGGCCACCGATAGCCTGGCAAGGGTCATCGAGGCGCCCGAGCGTGGTGCAGTCAGGGCCGTGCTGATCGGCATCGACCTCTACCGCAACGTTCCGCCGCTGCACGGGGCCGTCGCCGATGCCGAGGATCTTTCGCTTTCGCTGCGTTCGGTCGGCGTCGAGGACATGACGCTCTTGAAGAATGGTGCTGCCGACCGCGAGGGCATCTTCCACGCGATCGAGGCCGTGACCGAAAGGGCAGGGCCTGGCGATCTCGTCGTGCTCGGCATCGCCGGTCACGGGTCGAGCGAGCCGGAACGAGTCAAGGGTTCCAAACCGAGCGGCCGCGACGAGGTCTATGTGCTTGCCGGCTTCGACACCCGGCTACCGGGTTCGCGCGAGCGCATCTTCGGCGACGAATTCAAGGCGCTGATCCGCAATCTAGAGAGCAAAGGCGCCGATGTCGTCTTCATCGCCGATACCTGCCATGCCGGCGGGATGACCCGCGACGTCGATCCGCGCGGCGCCGAGATCACCTGGCGTCAGGCGCCTTCCTATACGATCGAGGAGGACGATCTCGCGCCGATTTCGACCACGGCGGATGCCCTGTCCACCGGCTTCGATTTCAAGCGGCTGACCTTTCTCGCCGCCGTCGACGAAAACACCAAGTCGCCCGAGATATCAATTCCCGGCATTCCGCAAAAACGCGGCGCGCTGAGCTATGCCACCGCCCGCGCCTTCGAAGGGGCGGCCGACCGCAACGGCGACGGCGCCGTCAGCCGCCGCGAACTGTTCGAATATGTGCGCCAGGCGGTCTACCAGTTCACCAACCAGCGGCAGAACATCTTTACCGAAAGCCCGCCCGGAACCGATCTCGATCGCGCGGTCGTCTATCATTACGAAGGGGCGGGGCCCCAGGCGGCGGCGGAGAAATCAAACACTCCGCTGCCCGCCGAGCCCGCACCGATCAGCGTTGCCGCCCTCGGCTCCGATCCGGTGCTGCAGGGGATCGACGCCGCCGTCACGCCGTTCAAGCTAACGGAAGGTGCCGATGCCGAACTTGTCTTCGATCCCGCAAAACACGAGGCGATTGCCGGCGGCGATGTCGTCGCCTCCGCCATCGGCGCCGGCGACATGCCTTTCGTCGTCGACCGGATGGCCGCGCTCGATGCGCTGAAGCGGCTCTCCGAGACCAACCCGCAGACCGTGCGCGTGACGCCTTCCGATACCGTCCATCGTGAGGGTGAGCGCGTCGGCGTCACCGTTTCGGATCTATCAGGCCGCAAGCTCGTGCTCTTCGACGTCACGGGCGATGGCACCGTACAGTTCCTCTATCCGGGCGAGAAGGAGGTCGATGCCGAGATGTCTGCCACCTTCGATCTCGACCTGTCCGTCGTCGCCCCATTCGGCACGGACCTGCTCGTCGCCGTCACCTCTAAAACGCCGATGCCCGAACTTCTGGAGTTCCTGAAGCAGAACGACAGGCGCCGCACCGCCGGCAATATCGCCAAGCGCCTCGGCGAATTCCTGCCCGAGGGCGCGCGCGTCGGATTTACGGTCCTCTATACCTCCGCCGGAGCCAAGCTATGAGCACGTCGATCAGCAGGGTCCTCAATATTGCGTCCGTCATGCTGCTTCTGGCCACTCCCGTGCTGGCGCAGCAGGATACTGATTTCGCCGGCGAGGATGGCGGGCGGGTCATCGGCGGCCAGGCGGCCAAGAAGGGCGAATGGCCCTGGCAGGTGAAGATCCTGGCGCCCGATCCCGAACAGCGCGGCCGCTTCGGCGGCCATTGCGGCGGCTCGCTGATTTCGCCGCGCTGGATATTGACGGCCGCCCATTGCGTCACCAGCGGCCGCTCCGGCAAGCAGGATCTCTTCGCCCGCGACCTGCTGATCGTCGAGGGTAAATCGAAGATCGACAAGGTGATCGCCGTCGATGGGCCCGATAAGCCGGGACTGGCCGTGGAAGACGTGATCATTCACGAGGACTTCGACCGCAAGGTCTTCGCCAACGACATCGCCCTCATCAAGCTGAGCGAGCCCGCCAAATCGAAGCCGGCGATCCTTGCCTCGGCCTCGGACGACGAAGTGGAGGCAGCCGGCCACCCCGCCGTCGTCACCGGCTGGGGCTACACCAAGGCCGATCACGGCTGGGACGACAAATACCTGCCGACCGAGCTGCAGGAAGTGGAACTGCCGATCGTCCCGCGCGAGGACTGCCGCGCCGCCTATCGCGACAGTTCGATGCGCATGAACCCGATCGACGAGCGCAATGTCTGCGCCGGTTATGCCGAAGGCGGCAAGGACGCCTGCCAGGGCGACAGCGGCGGGCCGCTGGTCGCCCAGCGTCCCGACAAGCGCTGGATCCAGCTCGGCATCGTCAGCTGGGGCGCCGGCTGCGCTGAGGCCGAGCACTACGGCGTCTATACCCGTGTTGCCGCGTTCCGCGACTGGATCGCCGCCAAGACCGACGGCGACGTGCCTGATGTTGAAGGGCCCGCTGCCAATGATCAGGTCGCGTCCACCACCACCAGTAGCGGGATGAAGCAGAGGAAGTCCGGACAGGAAGAGGCCAACCTCGCCATCACCACCCCACCCGCCGGCGATACCGCGCCGGCTGGGACGACCGAAACGCCAGACGCGCCGGCCAACGATACCGCGCCAGTTGACAAGCCCGTCGCCGACGAACCCGCCGTGCGGCCAGCAGTCGTCCAGACGCCGGTGATCGAAAGCAAGCCCGGTGACCGCGCGCTGTTGATCGGCATCGACGACTACGAGATGCGCGAGGCGAAGCTGACCGGTTCCGCCACCGATGTGAAGGCGATGCAGGTCTTCCTCGCCAAGACGCTCGCCTACCGCCCGGAGCAGATCCACACGCTGACCAACCGCAAGGCGACCCGCGAGGCGATCCTTGCCGAAATCGACGACTGGCTGGTGCGCCAGTCGACGCCCGGAAGCCGCGTCTTCCTCTATTTCAGCGGCCAGGGCTCTGAAGAAATGGGCGCCGAGGAAACGACGAGCCCGACGCTGGTGGCCGTCGATGCCAAGCTGGTGCGCGAGGGCGGCAAGGTGACGGTCACCAACCAGATCCGCGAAACCGAGATCGCCGCAAGGCTGAACAGCCTCAAGGATCGCCGCGTCACGCTGCTGATCGATGCCTGCCATGTCGGGCCCGGCAGCCGCAGCGCGGTGGCCGCACCATCCGGCACCGTGCGTTGCCTCGGCCCGGCGCTGGCAGGGCTCGAACCGCCGAACAAATCAGGCAAGGAAGCGAAATTCTCCTTCGGCGGCGAAAACGCCATGGTCTGGTCGGCTGTCAACGCAGGGCAGTGGGCGCTGGTCGATAGCGAGGCCAAGCCACCGCTTGGCGTCTTCACCCGCCGCTTCATCGAAGGCGTGCAGGATGGCGTGGCGCGCGCAGCCGACAAGCCGAATGTCAGCAATGCCGCTTTGCTCGATTATGTCCGGCGTAAATCCGACGAATATTGCCGGACGCATGCGGGAGATTGCCGCTTCACGCCGGTGCCGCAATTTTATGGCCAGCCGGATGCGCTCGGCCGGGATGTCATCACCGGCGACGAGGCGAAGACGGCGGTCGCCGCCGTCGAGAATACGCTGAAGAGCGACAATGAGGCGGGCGTCGCCGTCGACGTGCTGCCCGGCACTGCGGTCAGCATCGGCGACAAGGTGGCGATGCGTGTGTCCACCAAAAAGTCCGGTTACCTGATCCTGGTCGATATCGATGCCTCCGGCAAGCTGACACAGCTTTTTCCTAACAAGCGCTCGATGGGGCTGAAACCATCAGCCAAAAGCGGCGACAACCGGCTCGATCCGGCCCGGCCGGTCGTCGTGCCCGATGCGCGCAATCCCTATACCGGCTTCGAATATGTAGTGGAGGGACCGGCCGGCGTCGGCATGGTCGTTGCCATCCTCAGCGACAAGCCGATCGAAGTGCTCGACCTGCCCGACGTGCCGACGCCGCTCGTCGGCCAGCGCGCCGCCTTCAACTATGTCTACGATCTCGCCCGAAGCCTCAGGATCGTCGGCGACGACGAAACCGGCGCCCAAGGCAAATGGTCGTTCGATTCCAAATTCTATCGCATCCGCTGAACAGGAGCGAACCATGCCGAAATCCACTCTGTTGGCGGGTCTTGCCGCTTTTCTGATGACACTTGCCCCGTCCGCCCATGCCGGCAACTCCGGTGACAGCAAGGCGATGCTTGCAGCACAAGCAGGGCTTGCCGCCGAACTCATCGATCGCACCCTGGCAAAGGAGGGTGCTGCCAATATCATGGTGTCGCCGGCAAGCCTTGCCGCAGCACTCGGTCTGGCAAGCCTCGGCGCCTCCGACGAGGGCAAAGCCTCGATCGCCAAAGGTCTCGGCTTCGGCGGCGAGGTCAAGGGACCGGAGGCGGTGCTCGACGCGATCTATCAGGTGAAGCCGGCGGCTGCGGATGCGCCGTTGACTGCGGCGGTCGCGATCGTCTTCGACGACAAGCTGGTGCTCGTCCCCGATGCGCTTTCCATGCTCGCCCGCCACCGGATCAAGCCCTCGATCGAGGATCTCGACGGACCGAAATCGGTCGAGCACATCAACGGCTGGGTAAGCCAGGCAACGCGAGGCGCCATTCCTGTCATCCTGGACTCTCCGCCCGGCGGCGGCTTCGTCAGTCTTGGCGCGCTCTCCTTCAAGGCGCGCTGGAAGACGTCTTTCGAGAAGGAAAGCCCGGCAAGCCCCTTTCAGCGGCCGGATGGGTCGACGATTTCGGTGCCGATGATGCATCTTGCCGGCGATGGCCAGAGGTTCCGCTCCGACGAGAAATTCTCAGCCGTCGACCTTGCCTATGCCGGCGAGAGCTACAGCATGGTCGTGGTGGCGGCGCGCTCCGGCAAGGGTGTGGGCGGCGCGGATCTGAAGACGCTTGCTTCCTGGCTGCAAGGGGAAAAATTCGAGGCCGCCAAGGGCGAAATCTTCCTGCCCCGCTTTTCCCTGAACGACGGCCGTGATTTGATGCCGATACTCAATGCGATGGGCGTGGCGCCCGAGAAGGCCAAGGATGCGGGTTTCCCGGGTTTCACCAAGGAAAACATCCGCTTGTCGCGCGTCCTTCAGAAGACGATGATCAAGGTTGACGAAAACGGTACGGAGGCGGCAGCAGCCACGGCTGTTATCACGGAACGCAGCATCGATCCGAAGCTTGTACGCGTCGTGGCCGATGCCCGTTTTGCCTTCGCGCTTCGCGATACCAAGACCGGCCTGCTGCTCGCCGCAGGCCTTATCGGCGATCCATTACTGGCAGGCGAATAGAGTTCGGTTTCATGAACGTAATGAATGCAGGGGGACAAGTGCATGAGAAGTGATCTGATCGCCCGCTACACGATCGGCGAGCCGGTCTATGAGAACGAGTTCATCGTTTATCCGGCCCAGGACAAGCGGATGGACCATGCGGTCTTCATCGTCGCGCCCGATATGGCGCTGAAACTGGACAAGGCTCGTTTCGAGCGGGTCTGGACCTCGATCAACGAGGCCAAATCGCTGACGGCGCGGCGCTTCGTCGAGATCGAGGACCTCATCCCGCCGTCGCCGGAAGACGACAATTTCTACATCGTCGAGAAGCGGCCGTCGAAAACGCTGCACCAATATCTCGACGAAACGGAAATGGTGGCTTACGAGCGCGCCGTGGAGATCGGCCGCCACATCCTCGAGGGGCTGGCAACGCTGCACGGCGCCGGCTACGCCCACAATGCGCTGACGGACCAGTGCATCTACGTCTCCGAGGATTATTCCGGCCTGTCGGTGCGGATCGGCAACCTGCACCTGATCTCGAAGATCGGCGAACACATCATCCCGCCCTATGTGCCGGAATTCGGGGCGCCGGAAATCTATGCCAGCGGCACCTTCTCCGCCTCATCGGCACTCGATATCTACGCAATGGGCATGATCGCCTACAAGCTCTTCCTGCCGCGGCAGACCTATGCCAGCGTCTTCGACAGCGTCATGGTCTGGGAAGACGAGCATCAGCGCGAGCAGAGCTGGAAGAACATCCATCTCGACCCTTCCAATATCTTTCCCCGCCTCGACGTGCTGATCCCAGGCTTTCCCGAGGGTCTTGCAAGTCTGGTGGAAAGGATGCTGAGCCGCGATCCAAGCGCGCGACCGCGCACGGGCGCCGATGCGCTGGGCGAATTTGCCCGGGTGACGACAGGCATCCAGCCGATGTCGTGGGATCCGCGCGGCGGCATGCAACAGCAGCAGGACGCCCCGAAGCCGAAAAAATGGACGCCTCTCAAGATCTCCATGATCGCCGCACTGCTCTTGATCTGCATCGGCGTCGGCGTCTTCACCATCCCGAAGCTGCTCGCCCCGGATCCGAAACTCGTCGCCGATGTCGGCACCTGGAAGAAGGAGGCAGAAAGCCGCAAGCAGAAGGCGATCGCCGCCAAGGCGCCGGAGCGTCCTTCCGGCGATCAGGCAAAGCTCGCCTATGATACCGGCGCCGCGGCGCTGACATCGGCCGATGCCCTGCTCAAGGATGAAGATTACGAAAAGGCGCTTCCGGGCTTCCAGACGGCAGCCATCAATCTCGGCAATGCGCTGATCGGCATCTCGAAGGAGAACGCCGAGAAGGCGAAAGCTGCCGCTTCGGCCGCCGGCGGCGACAAGGCGCCAGGTTTTGCCGAGGCTGACGCCAAGATGAAGACTGCCGCCGATGCCGCCACCGCAAAGCAGATGCATGCCGCCGTCGATGCTTATGACGCGTCGAAAACGACGTTTGACGAGCTCGCCAAGGCGCTAAGCGCGCTGACGGCAGCCGAAAAGGACGCGGCGGGCAAACGCGAAACCGTCAATCGCATCGGCGCCGGCGATAGTCCCGATGTCGCCAAGGCGACCGGGCTGATGACCGATGCCAAGGCCAAGGCAGAGCAATGGCAGATGCCGGCCGCGACATCTGGCTATGGCGACGCTGCCAAGCTTTTCGATGCCGTCATCGCCGATGTCATGGCGGCAAAGGACGAGGCGACGGCGCTGAAGCAGAAAGTGACCGATCTCAGCGCCTCGATCGCGACCCGTGCAGGTGCTGCCGATCCGGCGCTTGCCGCACTCGCTCCGAAGATCGGCGAGGCCGACGGCCGCTACACCGCCGAGGCCTATAAGCTCGCGGTCGTCGCCTATCAGCCGATCCTTGCCGATCTCGAGGCGCTGTCGGCGCGCGGCTTCTGCCCGGTTTCGCAGACGCTTGCCTTCGAGACCGTCCCGGCCGGAAGTTATTCGCTGGAGAATGTCCGGCTGATGACCTCGTCGATGAAGGAAATCGGCGGCATGCTCGGCGTTGCCAACGACGCCGTGAAGATCGACAAGTCCTTCTGCATGCAGACGAAGGCCGTCACCCGTGCCGAGATGGCGGAATATTACACCGCCAATTCCGATCCCGCCGCCGCACAGGCCTATGGCGACAATCCGCAGCAGCCGGCCGACGACGTGCCGCTTGCCGTGGCGCAGAACTATACGGCCTGGCTGTCGAAGCAGCTGAACGCCCCCGTCCACCTGCCGTCGGCGACGGAGTGGATGGCAAGTGCGGCGAAGATCACCCAGGAAAAGCTGCCCGATAATGGTGATATCATCCTGCAGTGGAGCGCCACCCCCTGCGAAGCCGGCGGCAATGTCGCCTTCATGGCGCAGGAAGGCTCGACCTTCGTCGTCTGCTCCGATGCGTCGGCCGGCGGCATTTTCCGCGTCACCGCCGAATTGCGGTGAGCGGTCGGAAGCGTGGAGACTGATAGGGGGAGCGGTGTGCCGCTGACACGGGGCAAGGTAATCTGTTGCAAACCCAGAATGCGTCCATCAAGGCGACACCTGTCGACGCAGCGCGGGGCGGATCAACATAAGGTCGTAGGCGCCCTTTCTTCATCATTCGACAGCTCGCGCTCAAGGGGTGCCACTCGCAAGTTTTCAATTCCACATTTCAGAATACGCGCGTATATTGAAATTGGGACTGCAATATCCGTGCCTTGAGGGGTCGAGGACAATGTGCTGGAACACATCATCAGCATTCACGCCGGTAGGGTTTGCTTTGCGAGGCCCGGCATCTCGCAAGATCGTATGGACGCTGGGCGACGCGGCGCGTCTCCTGATCAACGACTGGCCTTGCGATGACGGCGAGGAATATGTGGCTGCAGTCAAAGCCTGCGTCGACGCATTGAGCGGCAAGATTGCCCCGGAACAATTCCGGGAAGCGCTTCTGCGTGCGGCCGATGAGGCCGGTATCGCTGCCCTATCGCTCGTGCGGCAGGGAGTGGGAGAGCGACGACCGGACCTTCCCTCAAGCGCGCAAAGATAGTCCGAGCTTCGAGGGCCAACCGCCTTTCGCCGTCACGTTTGCGCCAGTTGCAAACATCGTGGCGTCTCCGACGATTTGATCGACCCTCGTTGCTTTATTGCCCGCCTCGAAATTTCTTGGCAGGGGTGTCTGGCGGTGGTAATAATTCCTACCATAAGTGCATGGAGGTGAGTTATGGCCAATGTTGAGAAGATCAGCGTCTCAGTGACGCCGCAACATGCCGACTTGCTGCGTGACGCTGTTGGAAGCGGTGCCTACGCCAGCGCCAGCGAGGTCATCCGCGAAGCGATGCGCGATTGGTCCGCCAAATGGCAGCAACGCAGCGGCGATATCGAAAAGCTGCGCGAAATGTGGGCCGAGGGCAAGGCGAGCGGAACTGCCTCGCCAGTCGATTTCGATGAGACGCTTGCGGAAGCGCGGCAGGAACTGAAGGCTGCCCGCGGACATGGCGGTTAAGCTTCTCGGACGCCGAGGCGAGAGTCGACGTCAAGCAAGTCTTCGTCGCCATAGGCAAAGAGCAGCCCCAGGCGGCCGAGCGGTATTTCCAGCAGTTCCGCTACAAGGCCGGCTTGCTTATCGATCATCCGCGTCTTGGCGAGCGCCACGCCGAGATCTTCCGCACCGCGCGGATGCTAGTCGAAGCGCCGTATGTGATCCTGTACGAGACGCACCCCGACACGGACGAGGGCGAGGTTGATGCGGTCGAGATCATCCGCGTGGTGGATGGCCGGCGCGATCTGGCGGCGCTTTTCTAGGAATTTGAGGTGGACGAGGATAGAGGCTGTCGCACACCCTCAAAGGCGGCTTAAAATCCGTTCACACGCACGCACAGGTCCACGCACACCGGGAATCTCTATGCAATAACTAAATAAATTCAATATGATATCGCATGATGCAACTGACTTTGAGATAAAGGTCATCGCCAGTATTCCGGCAAGTCCTTGACATCGCTACCCGGCTCGCGCGGCATCGATGATGAACAAGCCACATTTGTATGTCAGCGAGCAGCCGCAAGACTGGCGGTCAACGGCGCGCCGGAGGCTTCACCGCGGCCCGCCGCTGCAGCGCGAAGCGCGCTGCCGAGCAGTTGACATCGGGAACGAGATCGTAGGTCTGTTGGTAGAGGGTCAGCGCCAGCGTTTTGTTGCCGCGGTTTTCCGAGGCAAGGGCTGCGAGTGCCGTGCGCTTGTAGGCCTCGACGATCGGCTCGGCGGCCTTCGCCAGCGCGGCGTCATCAGACGGTTCGGCGGCAAGCGAAAGGGCGGCATAGGTTGCGTCGCCATCCCTGCCGACACGGCCGCCGACTGCCCCGTTGAAGCTCGCCTCCGAAACCTGGCGCATGCGTCGGGCATTCTTGATGCATGTCGGAATGCGGCCGGCTTCCGCATTGATGCGTTCTGCCGTTGGGCCACCCTCCGCGCTGCCGCTGTCGGAGAGGATTACGTAACCGATGATGCCGACGATGGCGAGATAGGCGACACCCATGCCGGCGAGGAAGGCCGGCTGCTTGAGGAGCGACTTTTTCGGCTTGTCGTCACCTGCCTTGGAAGCCTCCTTCTTCGGCGCCTCCTTGGCGGCGGCCTTGACGACGAACTGGAATTCGACGTCCTTGCCGAGGCGGAAGCTGTCGCCGGCTTTCAGCGAGGCCGTCTGCAGCAGGGCTTCGCCGCGCAGCATGATCGGGTTCAGCCCCATGCGGCGAATGATGAAGCCGCCGTCGCTCTGCCGCTCGATGCGCGCATGGATCGGCGCAAGGAACGGATCGTCGACGACGATATCGGCATTACCAGCCCTGCCGATCGACATTTCCGGCCGGTCGAGCACATGGCTGCGGCTCTGGCCACCGGGACCGGTCTGCAGAAGGCTTGGTTTGTTTCCGCGAAAGAAGGAAAAAAAGGCCATGATCAGAACATCCCACTCGACATCATCTCGACAATTGCAGGCGCCAGTACCAGAAGCAGGATCGACACGACGATCATCATCGCCGGCATGACGATCTTGGCCTTCAGCTTTTCACTGGCCCTGTCGGCCTTTTCCCAGCGCCGGAAGCGTAGGTCGCGCGCATGTTCGCGCAACAGCTCGACGCGGTTGCTGCCCTCGACTTCGCCCTGAATGACGGCGCGGATGACGCGGATGACCTCCTCGGCGGTCATGCGGCGCTCCAGACGTTGCAACGCCTCGATCATGCCGGTGCCGAGCGCCACGTCCTTCAGCGTCTGTTCGATCTCCTCGCTCATGACAGTGCCGGGTGCGGCTTCGGCATAAAGCCTCAGGCTTTCCGGCAGCGTCGCCTGCGCCTGCTGCGTCATGACGACCAGATCGAGGAAATAGGGAAATTCGCGCGAAATGCGTTCCTTGCGGTCCTGCGCCTTGTCGTCGGCGACGACCCAGAAATAGATCGCGGGGATCAGGCCAAGGATCAGCCCGGCCACGAGCCCGCCGATCACGCTGCCGCTGGCAATACCGAACAGCAGGCCGAGCACGACGAAACCGAAAAGACTTAAGACCACGAGAAGCGCGATATATTCCCGCCCCGTGACGCCGCCGAAGGGCCGGCCGCCATAGATCAATTTCTGCTCCAGCTGCGCGCCGTAATCAGCCAGGAGGGTCTCGAAATGCGTCAGCACGAATTCGACCGGCGTGCGCATGCCGATGCTATCGACGATATTCGGCGGCGGACCATCGCCGCCTGCGGACCGGCGCACCACCTGAATGCTGCCGAGCATATCGCCTATCCACCAGACGAACAGCGCAGCGGTGATCCCGGCAAAGACGATGGCGATCGGGGCGAGGGGTATCTGAGACATCAGACCGACACCTTCATCATCGAGCGCATCCAGAAGAAACCGGTCGCGTAGAGAATGGCGCCGACGATCGCGATGACGATGCCGATGGCGTTGCCGAACACCTTGTCGATCAGTTCCGGCTGGCCGAAGAAGATCATCAGCATCATGAACAGCGCGCCGCCATTGACGACGCGAAAGTTCATGCGCGCCTGCGACGACGAGGTCGTGATCTTCTGATCGAGCTTCCAGATTTCCTTGAAGGATTTCGACATTTCGGTCAGCGGCTCGGAGATGTCACCGCCCTGGCGGGCAAAGAGACCGAGGGCTGCATCGACCATCTTGAAGTGCAGGCTCGGCACGTTGCGGCCGTGGCGGTCGAGCGCCTCGACCAGGCCGATGCCGAGCTTCTGTTCGCGGGCGATGCGCTCGAACTCGCGCGAGGCCGGCATCTGGCCGGTATCGGCCACCGCATTGACGGCGATGGCGAGCGGCTTGCCGGTGCGCACCGCCGAGACGATCTGGTCGACGGCATAGGGAAGCTGCGATTCGATCTGCAGCCAGCGACGCTGCAGAAAATAACGGATCATGCCCTTGGGGAGGAAGATGGCGACCGGGATGGCGATGACGATGCCGAAGATCGGCCCGAAGATCAGCGAAATCACGATGAAGACGACGATCGCCGTGATGCCGTAGGCAAGGATCATCGTATAGGGTGGAACGGCATCGCGCCCGAAGACCTGCGCCGCCTCGCTGGCCAGCGCAATGTCGCGTTCGGTGGCGCGCAGCAGCGGCGCCGGCCAGCGCACCGGCGCGCCCCAGACGAGCAGCCCCGCCGTCACAGCGCCGAGGGCGACCGTAAAAATCTGCAGAATGCTGATATTCATCGTTTCCCCCTCAGAGCAATTCCAGAAAAAGTGCGAAGCGGTTTTTCCGTCCGGAATTGCGTAAAAACAAAAGCTTAGAGCGGTTCTGCGTTTCCGCGAAACCTGAACCGCTCTAGACGAACATGTCCAGTTTTTCGATCTCGCCGTCGTCGTTGAACTCGACGAGCTCGGCGACGAAGCTCGGCAGGTAGCCGGTGAAGGCATGCACGGCCTGGCCGCCGGCACGGCCGACGAGATTGAAGATCGGCTCGACGATGATGAGGCCGGTATCCGGATCGATACCGATCACCTCCGATATTTCGGTGACGGCGCGCCGACCGTTTGCCAGGCGGTTCAGCTGCACGACAAGTTCGACCGCGGCAACGATCTGCTGGCGGATCGCCATGACAGGCAGCGAGCTCTGCCCCTGCAGCACCATCACCTCCAGGCGGGTCATCATGTCCTGCGGCGTATTGGCATGCGCCGTCGTCATCGAGCCGGCATGGCCGGTGTTCATCGCCTGCAGCATGTCGATCGCCTCGGCGCCGCGGCACTCGCCGACGATGATGCGGTCGGGACGCATGCGCAGCGCGTTGCGCACGAGGTCGCGGATGGTGACGCTGGTCTCCGACTCCGCCGTCTTCGGCCGCGATTGAAGATAGACGACATGAATGCCGTCGAGCTGCAGTTCCGACGTGTCTTCGACGGCAACGACGCGCTCGCCCACCGGAATGAACTGCGACAGGCTGTTCAAGAGCGTCGTCTTGCCGGAGCCGGTGCCGCCTGAGACGACGATGTTCTTGCGGGAGCGGACGGCCGCCTCGAGGAAGGCGCGCATCGGCTCGCTGAGCGCGCCGGCGGTCACCAGTTTGCTGATATCGAGCCGCGACTTGCCGCCGAACTTGCGGATGGTGAGGCAGGCGCCCTTGACCGCCAGCGGCGGAATGACGGCGTTGACGCGAGAGCCATCCGGCATGCGGAAGTCGGCCATCGCCTCGCTCTCGTTGATCGAGCGGTTGGAATCGACGGCGATGCGCTCGATCACCTTCATCAGCTGCCGCTCATTGGCGAAGGCGAAGGGATAGCGCTCCAGCAGGCCGAATTTTTCGACGTAGATCTCGTCGTAGCGCGTCACCATGATTTCCGAGATCACGTCGAGATCCATCAGCTCGGAGATCGTTCCCCAGCGATACATCAGCTCCTCGATGCTGGAGCGCAGGTGCATATGGGCGATCTCATAGCGGTCACCGGCGTTAAAAAGCGCTTGCCTGGACTGGAAAGCTGCGCTGAAACGGGTGTCGAGCTGGGCAAAGTCCGCGCGGGTGGATTCGAAGTTGAGCTTGAGCTGCAGCGCCGAAATCAGCGCCTTGCCGACGTCGAAGAGGCGGCGATTGTCCTGCTCCTCGCGCGACAGGCTTGCGGCATTCGACGATGCGTCGCGCCGCCCCGTTCGGGCAATGCGTTTGGCCAGCCACCGATAGACGGCGTTCTTGATGACAAGGATGACGAGATCCTGCTGTGCTGCGTCGAGCGCCTCCTTGATGAACATGTCGAGGCGTTCGCGGATGCGGTTTCGCGTGTCCTCGCGGCCGAAATCGGCGGATTTGACGAGCCGGTCATATTGCGTGTCCTTCAGCAGACGTTCGTGGATTTCCATCTGCAGGGCGAGCACGCGTTCCTGATCGGGAAATTGCGTCACCACCTCGGCGGCCGCGGCCGGCTCGACGAGCTCGATCGTGACATTCGGCACCCAGATCGACATGCCGGCCGAGACTGCAACCGGGGTGCCGGCCCGAAGCGGCTGATCGTCGACCCGCGTCGGGTTGCGTCCGTGATGCTGCACCGACCATCCCTGGCCGGACTTCCGCAGCACGAATTGCGGCGAAGAGACGTGGCTGCCACGCAACCGCACGACCCCCGCGCCGGCGGGCAGCGTCAGCGTGCTGCTCTCGCCGACGAAATAGGTTTCGTTCGCCGAGAGCGGGATGACCTCTCGACCGCTGCCGTCCTCATAGGAAATCTTCAACAGCATGGCTTATTCCCCCGCGACGGTCACATGCGCGTCCAGTTGATGCTCGGCAGGTCCTCGACGATATTGTCGGCCGGATTGCGCAGCACGAGGTTCAGGCTGCCGTTCGACTGGCCCATGGCAAAAATCAGCATTTCAGCTTCCGACGGTGTCACTTCGACGGTCACATTGTTGTAGGTGCTGTTCGCCTTGGTGACCGCACCCTCCGCCGTCGTCGCCGCGCCGACAGCCAGAACCTTGACATTTTGCAGGAAGGTGCGGGTGACGACGCGGGTACGCGAGCTGATGCCGAGTTTATAATCCTGCGCCTGCTTGCGGTAGGCGTTGACGTCGTTCTCGTCGGCGCCGGGATACTGGGTGAGATAGTTCTTCAGCATCTGTTCGACCGGCGACTGCGGCTGGGCTGGAGCCTGCGGCTGTCCGGCTGCGGGCGGCGCCTGGCCCGGCACGGCAGGCTGACCTGGCAAGGCAGCGGGCTGGCCGGGAGCTCCCGGCTGGGTCGCGGCGGCCGGCGCCACGGGCTCGACCGGTTCGTCGACCGTGCCGAGGATGTCGACATAGCTGCCCGGCTCGACGAAATGGCCGACGGCCGCGGCCGCGTTGACAGGGAGGGTCAGCGCCCGCTTGCCGGGCGCGATCATCGTCGTCAGGCGTCCGCCGTCGGTATCGTCGAAATACTGAAAGAGCAACACGGAGCCGGCCGGAATATCGCTCGCAGCCGTCCTGTCCTTCAGCCATTCCTGATAGGCGCTGGCGGCGGGAACCGCGAGTTTGGCCAGCGCCCCGAAGCTTTCCGGCAGCATCACCGGTTCGGCGAGCATGTCGGGCGTGATCGCCTGTCCTCGCGTGACCTTCCTGTCGGGCTGGAGCCGCATGAAGGCATAGGCCACCTGCTCGTTCTTGACGCTCTCGGTCCAGAAGTAGAGCAGAACGCCGGTGATGAGCCCGACGATGACAGCCGCGATGAGCTTCCAGTTCATGGTGTTATTCCTTCGACGAAGGGTTGCCTGATTTGAATGACTTCGACGGTCCGGCCGTCGGTTTTGCTGCGAGTGTACAAAACATTGGCCTCGACGCTGCCGCGCCGGCCATAAAGTGCTGTGACCCCGCCGCGCTGTGCCGGCGGCGTCTCGATGGTAAAACCGTCGCGGGCAAGCAGATCGGCGCGCTGATCGGACCAGCGCACGGCCGACAGCGTGCCTTTCGACACGACCGTGCGCGACGTGTGGCTTTGGTCGCGATCGCCGATATCGCTCAGCACCTCGACACCGGCCGGCGGACGCAGCGACATCGGCAGCTTGCTGACATCGGCGGGGGCCGCAAAGGCCGGCAGCGTCGAGGCAACATCCTCGAAGCGGCTCATCAGCACCTCGGTCCTCGGCGCATCGGCGGGACGGCGGATCATGATCGAGACGCCCGGGATCGGCGCTCTTGCCGAAGGATTTTTAGGATCCTGCCGGCGGAGATAGTCGAGGGCCGCCTCGCCGTCGCCGTCGAAGAACCGCACCACCACGGCGAGATCGTCGCGGATGCGGCTCGTCTTCGGGACGATCAGCATGTTGGCGGCAATGACCGCGGTCAGTTCTTCCTTGTTATCGCTCCTGGGCAAGGCCGGCCTTGTATTGGCGGCCAGCACCCGCAGCCATTCGTCGGTGATATCGGAAATGCTGCGATCGCTCTGGTAGGGCGTGAATTCAAGCGGCTGGCCGTTGATGACGAGATCGCGCGGCGCCCGCTCCGGCGCGCCGAGGATGCCGGCCAGCATCGAATTCAGCGGCACTTTGAAATCCTTGTAGATTTCGGCACGGACCGGTGTGGCCACGGCGGCGGCGAGCCCGATCACCAGCACCAAACCAGTGAGATGGCCGGCAAGGTGACCGGCGAGACGAAAGGAGATGCGCGCGCCCTGCATCATCTTATTTCGCTCCCGGGAAGACGCCGTCGAACAGATCGCCGGAATCGTCGGCCACATCGCGGATTTCCCGGCGCAGCGTCGGATCGTAGCCACGGCGCGTGGTATCGTTGTTGTGGGAGGCAAACAGCGTCGAATCGTCCACCGTGAACGCGTCCTTCCAGCGGAGGCTTCTGATCGTATCGAGATCGTCGGAATCCCTGAACTTGTAGACCCGGTCGGCCGTCGCGGTGACGAGCTGCGGCTTCTCATTGGCGAGGTCGCCGACCATGTCGCCGAAATCGCGCCCGTCGCTCTTCAAGGTATTTTGCACGTCGTCCCAGACAAAGGTGCGTTGCGGGTCGCCGTCGCCTTCATGCGATGGCGTGCGCGCGCAGCTCATGGCGTCGCCCCCGGGCAGTGCCGGCAAGGCCGGGATCGGGAAGACGTTCGAGAAATCCGACGTGCAGTCCAGCCCATTCGCCTCGGCGAAGGCGGCGTTGCGCATCGCAAGCATGGTTCCCACCTTCTTGGTGGAAATCTTGTTGGCGTGGATGACGAAAATCACGATCAGCAGGATAACTGGCGCGGCAAGTACGAATTCGATCGAGGCGAGACCGCGCCTGTCGCGGTGCAGCCGCATCAGCAGCCCGCGGCCTGGAAGACCGCCCGTAGGCTCAGTGTGTGTTGACGGCAGCCCAGGCATTGGCTCCTCCTCGGTCGAAGACGCGGGTCAGACCGGTAAAACTGTCGGCCGCCGGGCTCTGCTTGATGGTGTTCGAAACCTCGCCGATATCGTCGGCTAGCGTGGCGGGCGCAAGCGATGCCAGCCAGTCCTGTGTGTAGAGGTCGAAGGCCGTGTAATTGTGGACCCAGCTCTGCGCGAGCGCATAGGCCGACGGTGTCTTGTCCTTGAAGATGCGGATCTGCAGCCTGGCGCGCGGGGCGCGCGAAACGATCGCCAGCGTCTGGTAGTCGTCGAGTTGCTCGCCGCCGAAAGGCGTGAAGTTGAAAGGTGTGCGTCCCTTCAGCCAGTAAGGCTTCGGGAAGGAAACGACAGGCAGTGCGCCTGCCATCGAAATCGCAGCACCCGCCGGGCTGCAGACCCCATCCCAGATCGTGTCGAACTTGCGGGTGAAATCGTTCTCGTCCTTTGTCTGCGCGTCGGAATAACGCGGCGGTACGTCGATCGGCAGTTGGAAGGGGTTGGTGATGCCGACGCCGATGCCGAAGACCTCGTCCGCGAGCCAGAAGCTGACGTCGAGCGCTGCTTCTTCCAGCCAGCTCAGATCACCGGCATATTGCTCGACGATCGCCTTGAACGGTACCTTGCTTAGGTAAGCCGGGCCGAAGGCTTCATAGAAGATGTAGAAGTTCACCAGCGCATCGTCGATGCCGCTTTCGTGGTTCACCCAGTCGCGAATATGGCTGCCATCGACGCCGCCTGCGGTCAACGGACCCTTGCCGTTGGGGAAGCCGCGGTTGGCGAACTCGCCGCGCATGAGGAACGGGTCCTGCCCTTGGGTGCCATAGGTCATGGCAATGCACATTTCAGCATAGGCAGAGGCGGGATTGATGCCGTCGCGATCGACCGGCAGGTTACCGCCCGCACCCTCTCCGGCGTTGTTGCAGGACTCGCAGGGCGGATGGAAGACGACGTGGTCCGACTTGTTCAGGCGCACCAAATGCAGGGCCTCGTTGCCGACGCGTTGCGGGAAGCTTTCGACGAGATAGTCGTTGAGGTCGTTCATGGCGTCGATAATGTCGCTGGACTTCACGATGAGGCCCAAGGGATCATAATCGAGCTGTGCTTTTACCGTATATCCAATCGCCAGGCCGGCTTCCGTCGCCCGGAACCCCTGGAAAGCCAGGCAAGCGCCGTAGATGATGCCACCGACGATCGGCACCTTCTGCCAGCCGGGGCAATAGGGCATTGGCGGAAGCGGCGGCAGGAGCGACGCCGGCCCGAAGCCTTCGGTGAACGAATATTCGGCGAGTTTCGCCAGAATGGCGGCCGAGCGCACGGCCAGTTCCGCCGTCGTCAGCTGGAAGGCGACCGAGGTCGCCATGACGACGGTTGCCTGCGAGGAGGCGACGTTGTTCATCGCCATGATGTTGAGATAGCGGGCTTCCCAGTCGGCATGGACGAGTGCGGCGGCATCGGCCGTGTCCTGCGTGCGCTGCTTGTCGTAGATCATCTGTCCCGTATTCAGGATCCAGACGATCATCAGCGCGAGCGCGATCGTCATGTAGAGGATGATCGGTGACAGGAAGCCGCGTTCGTCGCGATGCAGGCGCTTGATGAGGGTCGGTGTCATAGCAGGTTCACCTCCGCCGTCGAGATCGTGTAGTAGCGGCCGTCCTTCCTCTGGCCGCGGGCAAAGACCCAGCCGGCATATTCGAGCAGCAGGAAGCGCGCTTCCACCTTGGCGGTGACCGGCACATGCGGCGAGCGGTTGATGGCCGCATAGAGCGCCATCGGCGCGCGGTCGACGGTCACGGTGACGTTTTGCGGGTCGAACATGTAGCGGGCCTGGTTGCGCATCGCGCGCCAGTTCTTCGAAAGCCCGGAGGCATCTGCAAGGTTTTTCAGCGCATCTTCCGGCGGCTGGCAGGCGCCGACGCATTTCAGCTGGTCGTAGGGTGCGGCCGGGATCAGCGCCAGGCGGGCGGCAAGATCGGCTTTGCCGGCAGCAGCGTCGTCATCGCAGGTCTTGACGTCGATTAGGCTTCGCAGCGTGATCGGCAGGGCCGGGCAGAAATAGACGCGGGCGCTGCGGGCCGCCGCATAGGCAGCATAGTGGGTGAAGAGGTGGTTTTTTGCCAGGATGGTGAACTGGAAGACCACGAACATGAAGAAGACGAAGACCGGTGTCACCAACACGAAATCCATCATTGTCGTGCTGCCGGAGGTATCGCCGTGCAACTCCGATATCCGGCGCCGGCGGGCGGAAAGCCGCGGCAGCAGCAGCATAGAGGCAAGCAGCAGCATGGCGATCGCAAAGGTACCGAGGAGCGCGCCGTGATCCTGAGGGACCCAGAAGGTCCGCGAGTGCAGGATCGAACTCCAGAAGGCACCGTCGAAGATGGGGCGTTCGAGTTCAGCGCGCATTGCCGTTACCTCACGAATGAAAGAGGGGTGAAATCGGGCATGAAAAGGCACCAGAGAAGTCCGAGAGCAGCGGCAACGCCGAAGCGAACGGTATGATGGGTTTCGCGCGGCTTCAGCACGGAAGCGGCATCGCGGAAACCGGCAGGCAGGAGAAGCGCAAACAATCCGACCGTTCGGGCCAGCACGCTCCACTGAACACGCCGCGCCATGGAGAAAACGGCAATCACGCCGCCGACCATCAGCGATGCAAGTGTGACGTCGATGGCGGGCCAGAGGCCAAGAATGGCGCCGAGCGCCGCCATCAGCTTGACGTCGCCGCCGCCGCAGCTTCCGGCTGCGAAGGCGATGATGAAGATCAGGCCGGCTGCAAAGAGGCCTGCGAAAGCAAGCCCTATCCCCGCGAGACCGCCGCTGACTGCCGCCAACATGAACCCGCCAAGCAGGCAAGGATAAGTGACGGCGTTCGGGATATGACCGTGGCGATGGTCGAGCACCGCCGCGGTCATGGTACAGGCGACGGCAAGAGCCGCCGCCGCAGGCACCAGGGTCAGATCATAGGTCGTATCCATGATCCCGACCCGCTTATTGACCCGGCTCAGGAATTCTCTCGGCATCCGAGAGCGCCGTGTTCTTTTCGTTGAACCATTCGCCGATCTGTTTGCCGAATGCGAGCAGGATCAGCATCAGCGGAATGACGATCAGGGCGACGGCCAGGACGATCTGGGCCATGTCGCCGCGTTCGTCCTTGTGAAGTGCAATTGCGAGAGTCTTGAGTTTACCAAACATGTGAGTACTCCTCATTCCCAGGTTTGTTTCGGTTCGAAGCCTTGGTGAAGATGAACCAAGCATACGCTATCGATCCGAACGAGCATGTTGCTCGATCCAATGATATTTTCTGCTTCAGCTTATCTTCCCCGGCGGCCAACGTTTGTTGAGCAACACCATTAAGACCCAAGAGTGCGCCCAAGGCCAGCCCTCCGTCAAGCAAACGAAACGAAGGGTTCCAATTGTCTTGGAGGCATCGGCGGCAAAGTCGCAGTTGACGCCCGGTTTTTTTAACTAACCTTTTGAACAGGCTGAAGTTTTACCTGTGGAGAAGAAGTTTTTGATGGTCCTTCGCGGCTTCGTCTACTGCTCCATAATTGGCCAATTCTTTCAAAGCGATAGAAGAGAAGGCGTACCGCGGGCAGAATCACCGCCCGCACGCCACCCGACCATGGCGTTGTTTGATGATCTGGATTAAGCTTTCCTGAAATGGTGGGTATCGCCCGCCAGTCGATCCGGAGAGAGAACGATGGAAACGATGAGCAGCATCTTAATACTTGGATTGGTCCTCATTCCATTGATGATGTTCTTTCCGACCGCGGTTCAGATGATGGCGACGCTGTTCGGCATGAGCACGGTCCTGGTCGGGATGCCGCTCTGATGAAGGCCGTATCCGACGACGCTGCCGAACAGGCCACCTTCCAGGTCCTGACCCGGGCGCTGGACAAGCTGCTTGGGCCGATCCGTTTTCTCCTCGATGATCCGAGCGTGTCCGAAATCCTGATCAACGGCACATCCGACATTTTCGTCGAAAGGCGAGGCAAGCTCGAACGCGCCGATACGCGTTTCGCCAGTCGTGAGGATCTGGAATCGGCCGCGCGCAGCATCGCGCAGTTCTCAGGCAAGCGGCTGACGCCGGAGGAACCGAGCGTCGAGGCCCGTCTGCCGGATGGTTCGCGCGTGCAGATGATCCAGCCGCCCGCGTCGCGCACCGGGCTTTGCATCTCCATCCGCCGCTTTCTGAAAGAACATCGCAGCATCCACGATCTCGTCACCCAGGGCAGCCTGACCGACGAGTCGCTGACGCTGCTGCAGGCCGCCGTTGGGCTGCAAAAGAACGTCATCATCTCCGGCGGCACCGGCACCGGCAAGACGACGATGCTGAACGCGCTGTCGGAAGCCTTTGCCGACCACGAGCGCATCATCGTCATTGAAGACACGTCCGAACTGCAGATCCGTAAGGAACACGTGGTCTATCTCGAAGTGACGAAGCCCGATCGGTTCGGCCGCGGCGGCGCCAGCATCCGCGACCTGTTCCGCTCGTCGCTGCGCATGCGGCCCGACCGGGTCATCGTCGGCGAGTGCCGCGGCGGCGAGGCGCTCGATATGATCCAGGCAATGACATCAGGTCACAGCGGCAGCCTTTCGACGGTGCATGCGAATACGCCCTATGACTCCCTGCACCGGCTGGAAACGCTGGCGCTGATGTCTGATATCGACATGCCGCTTCGGCCGCTGCGCGCCCAGATCGCCTCGGCGGTCGACGTCGTCGTGCAGATCGCCCGCTTCAAGCGCACAGGAAGGCGCCGGGTGGTCGAGATTTCCGAGATCAAGGGCCTGAACAATGACGGCCAGTATATCGTCGAAAGCATCTACAAGCTCGAGGGCGACGGCCATTCCAATCCCGACGGCGCACTGCTGTGGACCGGTGTAGTACCGAGCTTTGCCGCCGATGCGCTGGAGGAGCTGCAAGGCGCGGCGCGCCCCGAATGGGTCGGCGCCGCCTCGCTGCATACAGCTTGAAAACGATCGAAACCCGCCTCTAGACCAGGATGATTTTGGGCCGGATTGGCCTAAAATCATCCTGGTCTACGTTATATAGTGAGAGCATGATGTCATCGGAAAACCTCACACTTTTCGGCATAATGCTCTGTCAGACGTCGTCCTTTTCAGCGCTCGCCGCCATATGCACGAGATCGTCCCAGAGGCTTTCGGCAAAACCGCGCAGGACCGTGAGTTCGAAGCTGTCATCGCCGGTGCGGACGATCTGCACGGAGAGATGACCGACCATCGTCATGGCCGAATGGCCTTCCGGAAAGACGGAAGGATCGAGATCGACGGCGGCCCCCCTTGAGAGAAGTGCGCGCGAAGAACGGCCGGAAACGCCGATACGCACGCGCCCGTGGCTCTGGTCCATGACGAAAGCCTTTCCCGCAAGTGCTGCCGCGAGAGCATGGAGGCTGGCGGGCACGAGCGGCTCGTGGCCGGCGACGAACCATTGCCGGAAGCCTGCCTTACGGATCGAACTTTTCGCAAAGCCTGCTTTCACCAATTCTGCGGCGAGCGCGGTGGGCTCGATTGCGCCGAGCACATGCAGGAGATGGCCCTCCGGCAAGGCTTCCAGCCGGACGCCCGCCCCTGAGATGCCTTTATATGCTGCCCCGGCCAGAACCGGCTTGTGTTGCGGAAGATCACGCATGGAGCTTCTCGTTTTCGGGATCGATGAAGACGGGATGGCAGAGCACCGCATCGGTGAATTCGTTGCGCAGGCCGTTCCAGACCGTCACCTTTTCACCGATGCGCTCCGGCCCACGCCTGACGAGCGCCAGGCCGATCGTATGGCCGAGCCCTGGCGAAAAGGCGCTTGAAGTGACGTAGCCTTGGTCGTTTTCGAGGGTCGCCGCAACGCCGTCGGCGAGAATATGCGAGCCGGTGCGGAAACCGGTCGCCGGATTAAGCGGCTTGACGCCGACAAGGCGCTGCCGGTCGGGATCTTGCAGCCCTTCGCGGGCAAGCAATGCCTTGCCGATGAAATCCGGCTTGGTTGATGAAACCATGCGGCCGAAACCGAGGTCGCCAGGCGTCACCGTGCCGTTGATTTCGGCATGGGTGACATGGCCCTTTTCGATGCGCATGACGCCGAGCGCTTCGGCGCCATAGGCGCAGATGCCATGTTTCTCGCCCGCCGCCATGATCGCATCCGCAACGCCTTCGCCGTAGCCGGCGGGCACCGCCAGCTCGTAGGCGAGTTCGCCCGAGAAGGAAATCCGGAAGAGCCGCCCTTCAAGTTGGCCGCCGAACAGGGAGACCTTGCGCGCGCTCATGAAGGGGAAGGCTGCATCCGACAAATCCTCGTCGACGATCTCCTGAAGAATGGCGCGCGACTTCGGCCCGGCAACGGCCATCTGCGCCCATTGATCGGTCGAGGAGGCGAAGCAGACGTCGAGTTCCGGCCAGAGCGTCTGGGCGCAGAATTCGAGATGGGTCAACACGCCGGCGGCAAGTGCGGTCGTCGTCGTCATGAAGAAATGCTCGTCACTGAACCGGCTGGTGGTGCCGTCATCATAGATGAAGCCGTCCTCACGCAGCATGATGCCGTAACGCGCCTTGCCGACAGCGAGCTTGGCGAAGCCGTTGCAATAGATGCGATCGAGGAAGGTCGCGGCATCCCTCCCTGATATTTCGATCTTGCCGAGGGTCGAGACGTCGCAGAGGCCGGCATTCTTCCGGATGTTCAGCACCTCGCGGTCGACGCTTTCACGCCATGTCGTCTCTCCGGCGCGCGGAAACCAGGCGGACCGGTACCAGAGGCCGGTTTCGACGAAGATCGCGCCATTCTTCTTAGCCCAGCCATGCAGCGGCGATTTGCGCGCCGGCTGGAAATGTTTGCCGCGCGACGCCCCAGTCAAGGCGCCGAAGGAAACCGGCGTATAGAAGGGCCGGAAAGTCGTCGTTCCCACATCGGCGGGCGACACGCCGCGCGCCTCGGCAAGGATGCCGATGGCGTTGATGTTGGAAAGCTTGCCCTGATCGGTCGCCATGCCTGATGTGGTGTAGCGCTTGGCAAGCTCGACATGACCGTAGCCTTCGCGGACGGCGAGGCCGAGATCCTTGAGATGCACGTCGTTCTGGTAATCGACGAAGGCCTTGCCCTTCGAGCCCTTGACCGACCAGAGCGGCTTTGCCTGTGCAGCCGCCTCGGACGCCAAGGCAAAGGCCGGTTCCGCCGCCGCGAAACCGATCGCCTTCAACGCGGCAACTGCCTTTGCGGCGCCATCGCCGAGGCAGGTCGCGGTTTGCGCAAGGCCGGCAGCCGAGCCGGCAACGGTCAGACCTTCCTGCTGGACAGGCGCCAGAAACGCCGAGGCTTCGTCCGACCATTGCGGTTTCGCACCGCGATGGCAGGCAAGATGAATGATCGGGCTCCAGCCGCCCGACATGGCTAGCGCATCGGCTTCGATCCGGCGGGTGCCGGTTGCGGTTTCGACGCTGACGCCGCGCAGGCGCTTGCCGCCAAGCGCATCGATGACCCTGGCGCCCTTCAGCACTTCGGCGCGGCCCTGCCAGCTCGCGGCCGCATCCGCGCGGCTGTCGACGATCGCCGCGACGGTGAGGCCGGCGGCCTCCAGATCGGCTGCGGTTCGATATCCGGCATCGTTGGTGGTGAAGATGACCGTGCTTCTGCCGGGCGCGACCGCCTGCCGATTGAGATAGCTGCGCATCGCGCCTGCCATCATCACACCGGGAATATCGTTGCCGCCGAAGACCAGCGGACGCTCCTCGACGCCGGTTGCAAGGATCGCCTGGCGGGCGACGATGCGCCACAACCGTTCCACGGGGCGTTCCGGATCCGGCATCGCCACATGCTTCTGCACCCGTTCGACGGCGCCAAAGACATTGTCGTCATACCAGCCGAACACCGTCATGCGCGGCAGGCGGCGCACGTTCTCCAGGCTCGCCAGTTCGGCAAGCAGCTCGCCGAGAAGCGCATCCGCCGGCTTGCCGTCAATAGTGCCGCTGTCGGAAAGCAGGCTGCCGCCAAGTTCGGACCCCTCGTCGGCGAGGATGACGCGCGCACCGGCGCGGCCGGCGGTCAGCGCTGCGGCAAGACCGGTCGGGCCGGCACCGATCACCAGCAGATCGCAATGCGCCCAGCATTTCTCGTAGCTATCGGGATCGGCCTCGTAGGAAGCCCTGCCGAGGCCCGCCGCCTTGCGGATCACCGGCTCGTAGAGCTTTTCCCAGAGGGCCGCCGGCCACATGAAGGTCTTGTAGTAGAAGCCGGCACTGAGGAAGGGCGACAGCAGCCCGTTGACCGCGCCGACATCGAAGCCGAGCGAAGGCCAGCGGTTCTGGCTCTTTGCCGTCAGCCCCTGGTAGAGCTCGATCATCGTGGCGCGCGTATTCGGCTCGGTGCGCCCGCCGCTGCCCGTCGTTACCAGCGCGTTCGGTTCGGCAGCGCCCGCCGTCAGGATGCCGCGCGGGCGGTGATATTTGAAGCTGCGGCCGACGAGCTGGACGCCGTTGGCAAGCAGCGCCGAGGCGAGTGTATCGCCCGGATGGCCTTCGAGTGGCCTGCCGTCGAAAGTAAAACCGAGCGTCGTGGCGCGGTCGATGCGGCCGCCGGAGGAAAGACGGAAGCTCGTCATGCCGGTTCTCCGCTTAGCTTGGAAAGAGCGGCATCCCTGACGCCGTGGACCACATGGGTGACGGTATCGCGTTCGACGATCAGCCAGCGGCGGCATCCGGAAGAGTGGTGCCAATATTCGCTGTGCCGGCCTCTCGGATTGTCGCGCAGATAGACATAATCGAACCAGGCCGCCGCACCGGCATCCGGCGCCGGCCTGATAAGGCCGGCATCGCCGCGGATCGAGAACTCCTCCTTCGGTCGGGCGCCGCAATGGGGACAGGAAATCAAGCTCGCCATCTTAAACGTCCTCAGTGCAGATTGGGCTGGGCGCCGACGCCCTTTTCGTCGATCGGATAGCCCCGCGCGAAGCGGTCGAGCCGGAAGGCGCGGGCGGTCTGATGCGGCGCGTTGCGGGCGATCAGATGGGCGTAGCAGAAGCCGGAGGCGGGTGTGGCCTTGAAGCCGCCGTAACACCAGCCGGTGTTGAGATAGAGATTGTCGATATGGGTGCGGTCGATGATCGGCGAGCCGTCCATGCTCATATCCATGACGCCACCCCAGGAGCGCAGATAACGCACGCGCGACAGCGACGGAATCAGCGCCAGCCCGGCTTCGGCGACATGCTCGACCGAGGCGAGATTGCCGCGCTGGGCATAGGAATTGTAGCCGTCGATGTCACCGCCGAAGACCAGGCCGCCCTTGTCCGACTGGGACGCGTAGAAATGCCCGGCGCCGAAGGTGACGACCGTGTCGATGAACGGTTTCAGCCCTTCGGAGACGAAGGCCTGCAGCACATGGCTTTCGATCGGCAGGCGAAGGCCGGCCATATCGGCGACGACGGTGGAGTTGCCGGCGGCAGCAAGCGCCAGCTTGCCGCAGCCGATGAAGCCCTTGTTGGTCTCGACGCCGGTAATCCGACCGTTTTCGCTGCGGATGCCGGTCACCTCGCACTGGGTGATGATGTCGACGCCGCGCTGATCGGCGCCTCGCGCATAACCCCAGGCGACCGCATCGTGGCGCACCGTGCCGCCGCGCGGCTGGAACAGGCCGCCCATAATGGGGAAACGGGCATTGTCGAAATCGAGGAAGGGCAATTTCCTGCGTACCGCCTGCCGGTCGAGAAGCTCGGCGTCGACGCCATGCAGCCGCATGGCGTTGCCGCGGCGCGTATAGGCGTCGCGCTGCGCGTCGGAATGGAAGAGGTTGAGAACGCCGCGCTGCGAGACCATGGCGTTGAAGTTGAAGTCCTGCTCCAGCCCCTCCCAAAGTTTCATCGACAGCTCGTAGAACGGATTATTACCCGGCAGCAGATAGTTCGAGCGGATGATCGTCGTGTTCCTGCCGATATTGCCGGAGCCGAGATAGCCCTTTTCGAGGACAGCGACATTGGTGACGCCGAATTCCTTGGCAAGGTAGTAGGCGGTGGCAAGACCATGCCCGCCGCCGCCGACGATGATGACGTCGTAATGCGGCTTCGGCGCCGGGTCGCGCCAGGCCGGCGCCCAGCCTTTGTTGCCGCGAAGGCCGTTCAAGAAAATCGAAAGAGCGGAATAGCGCATGGTCACTCCGGAAAGAACAGCTGCATGATGCCAGAAAGAGAAGGGCTGACTTGCACAGAAGGGACACAAATCGCTAAGAAAGAGACATGTCCTCTATTGATAGTAGAAATGTCCAGAAAATCGGCTTCATCCTTATCCCGGGATTTGCGCTGATGTCCTATGCTTCGGCGACCGAACCGCTCAGGGCGGCAAATCTTTTGGCCGGACGCGAGATCTATCGACTGCAGATCTTCTCGCCCGATGGCACGCCGGCGCTCTCCTCCTCGGGCACAAGCGTCCCCGCCGAGCCTCTCCCGGTCAGGGGCTCGGGGCTCGGAACGGCCTTCGTCTGCGCCGGCGGCTTGCCCCGCGACTGGCGGTACCCCGGCGTACTTGCCTGCTTGCGGCAGCTGTCGCGCGAAGGGGTGAGGATCGGCGGCATCTCGGGTGGCCCCTATCTGATGGCCGCCGCCGGACTGCTTGGCGGCCGCGACTTCACCATCCACTGGGAGCATGCGGCCGCCCTTCTCGAAGCCTTCCCGGACCTGACGCCGCGCCAGGCGCGCTTCGTGATCGACGGCAACCGGATCACCTGCGGCGGCGGCATCGCACCGCTCGACATGATGCATGTGCTGATCGCCGAGCGCATGGGGCCGGATTTCGCCCGCCGGGTCAGCGACTGGTATCTGCACACCGAGGTCAACGAGCCCGCTGCACCCCAGCGCGCCTCGCTGGCGCAGCGTTACGGCGTCCATCATTCCGGCCTGCTCAACGTTCTCGAACGGATGGAAGAGACGATCGAGATGCCGCTCGAGCGTGCCGCCATGGCGCGCATCGCCGGCGTCACCACCCGCCATCTCGACCGGCTCTTTTCGGCCCATCTCGGCACCACCTTCCTCGATCAGTACCGCAGGATCAGGCTGCAGCATGCCCATCGCCTGCTGAAGCAGAGCCCGCTTTCCGTCTCGGAAATCGCGGTGGCCACCGGTTTTTCCAGTCTGAGCCATTTTTCCCGGATGTTCCGTGCCGTCTACGGCATCGCTCCGCGCGCGGCGCGGCGGGAATAG